>NZ_LR134287.1:746981-1493963 GCF_900636515.1 Neisseria animalis | reverse complement strand
CATGATATGCCGTCTGCAACTGCCAATCCGCATCATTACCCTGCATACCGGCAAACTCAATGCCGAAACCGAAGCACTGATTGCCGCTACCAATACGCGTTACCCAATCAAACTGGAAGTATTCCACCCGATAGCAGACGATGCAGCCGAATTCGAGCAGCAATTCGGCGCAACCGCCATGTATGACAGAGTAGAACTGCGCCGCCGTTGCTGCCATATCAGAAAAATCGAACCACTCAACCGCGCATTGGCAACCGCTCCCGCATGGCTGACAGGACAGCGGCGCAGCCAGTCCGACACACGCAGCGAGCTGGCCTTTGAAGAACACGACCATGCGCGCGATATTGCCAAGTTCAACCCGATTTTTGATTGGGAAGAAACCGATGTTTGGGCATACGCACAAGCAAACGATGTACCTTTAAATGATTTGTACCGGCAAGGTTATCCCAGTATCGGCTGCGAACCCTGTACCCGTCCGGTCAAGCAGGGAGAGAACATCCGCTCCGGCCGCTGGTGGTGGGAAAGCAAAGACAGCAAAGAATGTGGTTTGCATAAATAAAAACAAAACAAAGATTGAAACAGCGTTTACAAAAACCTTAAACAAGGTCGGGTAAACGCTGTTTTATTTGATGGAATAGAGCAGTTTTTCGAAAAGCTGAAAGCAGAACAAAATAAACCGTTAAACCCATTGCATGAAAAATAAAAATGCAATGAAAAATTTGCACATGTATCCGATTTCCCAGCAAGCAGGATTACCGTTTTAGATTAAGCACATACTTTACACCGCATATTTTTACTTTTACGCTGGCAGCCTGATACAATATGAACCGGTTTGATTTTAAGGAAAGAAAATGAATATTCTGCCATATCAAAAAGCAGTTGCTGAACGTATGCTGGTCAATACTGAAAACGAAACCATCCACCCTGAAGCACATTTTATCGAGACTGCCAACGGATACTGGGTAGCTTGGCATAATGGAATCGCCGCATTGCTTGCTCCGAATACCCCACCGGATATCCCGTGTTTTTGGGTAGAAGGGGCGCACTCTTTGGAAGAGTTGGTGGAAATGGTAGAAAATGGTGAATTTGATGCAGTAGAAGAGTTTGAAGGCGATGACGATGCTTGGCGCGAAGCAGCAACGTCTTGTCAAGAACATCATCATGCTGATGATTGCCGGTGTCATCATTGATATTAGGTTTTATCGCCAAGATAACCAGATATCCTGATTTTTGAAGATATTATGCGCGCATATTACCAAAACACCATTGCTAATTTTATCCAAGAATCGCCAGAAAACATTCTGGGAAAATTGTCCATGCACCACCAAAATCGTAGTTTGGAGGACACGCAGCGTAATGCGTGGTGTACGCAAATTGAGCTATTAAAAAATGGCTTGGCGGGCATCGATGGGCATATTTATTTTGAATTTAGCATTCCACGCATGGGGCGCCGAGTGGATAATATTTTGATCATTGGCGATAAAATCATTGTATTGGAATTTAAAATCGGTAGCGAAAGTTTCCACCGCCAAGGCATTACCCAAGTTGTTGATTATGCCTTGGATTTAAAAAACTTTCATGCAGGCAGCCATGATAAAACATTGATTCCGGTTTTGCTGGCCGAGCATGCGCCAAACGCTCGTTTGAATTTCCCCGAAGCACTGGATTTAAAAACGGCGGTCTGTCTAAATAAAGATAATTTTGCCCAATTTATCCGCACTTTTGACACCAAGCCGGCCATCAATCCTAGCCAGTGGGAGTAAGCCAGCTATAAGCCGACGCCAACGATTGTAGAAGCCGCGCAAGCCTTATATCACGGGCATGATGTGCATGAAATCACCCGCTCGGACGCCGGGGCGGAAAACCTTTCCACGACGGCAAAATGTATCAGCCAGATTATTGAACAGGCCAA
The DNA here is from genome assembly GCF_900636515.1 of Neisseria animalis. NCBI lineage: Bacteria > Pseudomonadati > Pseudomonadota > Betaproteobacteria > Neisseriales > Neisseriaceae > Neisseria > Neisseria animalis. The sequence goes on along the minus strand of NZ_LR134287.1, from coordinate 1,492,051 downwards.
AACGTACAAGCAAAAAGCGATTTGTTTTATCACCGGTGTGCCGGGCGCAGGCAAAACGCTGGCCGGGCTAAACATCGCCAACGAACGACTGAAAACCGACGAAAATGAACACGCCGTGTTTTTGTCTGGCAATGGGCCGCTGGTTTCGGTACTTCGTGAAGCATTAACCCGTAATGCCGCTGTAAATCAAAACATCAAAAAGAGCGAGGCAGAGCGCCACGTCAAGGCTTTTGTGCAAAACATTCATCATTTTCGCGATGAATACCTTAAAAATCCATCGGTACCCACTGAAAAAGTTGTGGTATTTGACGAAGCGCAGCGTGCATGGAATCAAGAGCAAACCAGCAGCTTTATGCAGCGCAAACGCGGACTTCTCGATTTTTCACAATCAGAACCTCACTTTTTAATCAACGTGATGGACAGACACCAAGACTGGTGCGTGATTGTTTGCCTGATTGGCGGCGGGCAAGAAATTAACACAGGTGAGGCGGGGCTTAGCGAATGGGTGGCAGCATTAAAAAATGATTACCCAAAATGGCAAGTTTATTTTTCAGAACAAATCATTAAAGAGGCACATTATCTAAATAATCCAGAGCTGACCGACTGGCTGATTGGCACCGGACACGAAAAAACCGCTTTGCATTTGGCAACTTCTGTGCGCTCTTTTCGCTGTGAAAAACTCTCCGAATTTGTTCATGCGCTGCTGGACGCTGACATTCAAGCTGCGCAAGCACTTTATCAGCAAATTAAACAAGATTATCCCATTGTACTTACGCGCGATTTGCAGACGGCCAAACAGTGGTTAAAACAGCGCGCTAAAGGCAGCGAGCGGTTTGGCTTAATCGCTTCATCAGGTGGGCGACGCCTCAAAGCGCTTGGTGTGAACGTAAAAAACGAAATAGACGTCAATCATTGGTTTTTAAATACCGATGATGACGTGCGATCGTCTTATTATTTAGAAGATGTTGCGACGGAATTTGACGTGCAAGGTCTTGAGCTGGACTGGGTTTGCGTAGGCTGGGACAGTAATTTTTATTACGATTCAACTACGCAGCAATGGAATTATCGCGCGTTTAAAGGCAGTAGATGGCAAAACGTGTGTCAAGCCAGCGCACAAAATTACTTAAAAAATGCGTATCGCGTTCTCTTAACGCGCGCTAGACAAGGCATGGTAATCTGGCTTCCCGAAGGCAGTGATGACGACCCAACGCGAGCGAAATGTTTTTATGATGACACTTATCAATTTTTGGTTGAGGCTGGTTTAAGAGAGTTGAAGCATTAAACTTCTATAAACAAGTTTGTTGTAATGGATTGTAAACTTCCTATTAATATCTTTGTGATGTCGAGATTGATGCATAATGTTTGTTCACTTATATCATAGCATGGTAGATAAAAAGCCGTCTGAAGTTTGAATTTCAGACGGCTTTTTAGGGCTGGAAGGTATGTATTATATGTGAATACAAATAACCCGGCCATTGTTTGCTGATGGTAGTACGGATTGATTATACAGAATGGTTTTATTTACTGTGCTGTTTCTTTATGCTCACTTGACGTTTTTTAGATTTGCCGCCGCTGTTGCGGGATTTTTCTTCTTTGCGGTTTTCGCGTTTTTCAATGCGGTTGCTTAAAGATACGCGGCGTAGTGGTTTTTTCTTTGGTTTGTCGGCGGCTTCTTCGTAGGGGTTTTCCGATACGTTGTATTGGATACGCAACGGTGTGCCTTGCAGGTTGAAGGCTTTGCGGAAGGTTTGTGTGAGGTAGCGGGTGTAGCTGTCGGAAATGGCTTGCAGCGAGTTGCCGTGGATAACGATAACGGGCGGATTCATGCCGCCTTGGTGGGCATAGCGCATTTTCGGGCGCACCAATCCTGAACGCGGCGGTTGTTGGCGTTCGATAGCGCTTTGCAGTACACGGGTAATTTTCGGCGTCGGCATTTTGATCATGGCGGCGTTGTAGGCGGATTGTATGCTTTCAAACAGGCCGTCTATGCCGCGTTCTTTGAGGGCGGAAATGAAGTGGAATTTGGCAAAGTCGAGGAAATACAGTTTGCGGTTGATGTCGCGCTTGACTTGTTCCCGGCGTTCTTCGCTGATTCCGTCCCATTTGTTGACGGCCACTACCAGTGCGCGTCCGGCTTCGAGGGCAAAACCGGCGATGGTGGCATCTTGGTCGGCGATGTCTTGCTGCGCGTCCAGTACCAAGACGGCGACATTGGAGGCTTCTACGGCCTGCATGGCTTTGATGACTGAGAATTTTTCTACGGCTTCTTCGACTTTTCCGCGCCGGCGTACGCCGGCGGTGTCGATGATGGTAAACGGTTTGCCGTCACGCTCAAAATCAATATGGATACTGTCGCGGGTGGTTCCTGCCATGTCGAAAGCGATGACACGCTCTTCTCCGAGAATGGCGTTAACCAGTGTGGATTTGCCGACATTGGGTCTGCCGATTACGGCAAATACGGGGTGTTTCGGCTCTTTGGCTTCTTCTTCCGGCTCGGGGAAGTTTTCCAAAATTTCTTCAATCAGATAGTACACGCCATCACCGTGCGCGCCGGAGATGACGTGGGGTTCTCCGAGTGCGAGTTCGTAAAATTCGGCGGATAAAACGGCTTTGTTGCCGCCTTCGCCTTTGTTGACGGCGAGATAGACGGGTCGGGGGCTTTGGCGCAGTCTGTCGGCGATGATTTTGTCTTGCGGGGTCAGACCGGTACGCGCATCCACCAAGAAAACAACGGCATCGGCTTCATCGACGGCTTGCAGGGTTTGCTTTGCCATTTCGTGCAGAATGCCGCTGTCGACGACAGGTTCGAAGCCGCCGGTGTCGATAACGAGATAGGGCTTGCTGCCCACTTTGCCGTGCCCGTAGTGGCGGTCGCGGGTCAGGCCGGGTAAGTCGTGTACCAGCGCGTCTTTGGTACGGGTCAGGCGGTTGAACAGGGTGGATTTACCGACATTGGGACGGCCGACAAGGGCAATGGTGGGTTTCATTTTCTTAATATGCTTTCGGTGGTGCGGTATTTGCAGACGGCATAAAGGGTAAAGGCCGTCTGCAAATAGGGGTATCCGGTATTTAAGGGTTTGGGGTTTGCTTGAATGTTTGTCAAATACAATCAAGCGGTTAAGCCGCCATTGCCGCAAGGTCGGAATTCACAGCCTGTTTCGACAACTTTACGCGGGAATGCGTTGTTTGAAATCAGTATGTACTCCGAGGGTGCGGGAATGACGGCGGTGTTATGGCAATGCTGAAACTGCGGTATTTGCAGACGGCTTATTTTTGCGCGTCGATTTTCATTTGCAGCAATTCGCGTCCGGCCGCTTCTTTGGGCAGCTTGGCCAAAGCCTGTTCGTAGTTTTGCAGGGCTTCTTGTTTTTTGTTTTGCGCGGCGTAAACATCGCCTTTGGTTTCCAGCAGCAGCGGCTCGAAGTCGCTTTCTACTTTGGTGTTCAACGCGGCGAGTGCTTCATCGTATTTTTTCTGCTGAAGGTTGACCACAGCCAGACGTTGCGCCGCCAAAGCCTGAATCAGCGGGGTTTGCTGGTTTTTCAACACCCAGTTCAGGTGACCGGCGGCAACATCGTAGCGGCCTGCATCAAACTCGGCGGCAGCAGCCATCAGCGTGGCTTGGGCGGCGGAAATGGTTTTGGGGTAGTTTTCTTGGAGTGTTTGCAAATCGGCGTTCAGCTGCTGCTGGTCGGCGTTTTGCTGCGCTTTTTCAACCAACTGCTCCAATACGGCTGCGGCTTCTTGGTTTTGGGTAACCAGATGGCGCTGGTACATGGTGTAGCCCAAGTAGCCTAATGCGGCGATAACCAGCAGGGCGAATATCCAACGGCCGGTACGCTTCCAAAAATATTTGAAGTTGTCTAACTCTTGTTGTTCTTCCAAATGGGCTGCCATTTATGCATTCTTCCATGTGTGTAAAGTGTTAATCAAATCGGCGGCGGCGATGGTCTGCTGGCCTTGTGTGCCTTGCAGGTCTTTCAGGGTAACGGTGTTTTTGGCCAGCTCGTCTTGGGCGACAATCAGGGCAAAGCGTGCGCCGCTGCCGTCTGCTTTTTTCATCTGTGCCTTGAGGCTTTGGTAGCCGGAGTGTTGTAAAACGTCGAAGCCTTCGGCTCGCAGGAGTTGGGCGTATTTCATGACCTGCAAATCGCTGTCTTCGCCTTGATGTACGGCATACACGTCCGGTGCGGCATTGGCGGTTAAAGAGCCGTATTCGTGCACCAGCAGCAGCAGGCGTTCGATACCCATGGCAAAACCGATGGAGGCCGCCGGTTTGCCGCCCAATTCTTCAATCAGGCCGTCGTAACGTCCGCCGCCGCATACGGTGGCTTGCGCGCCGAGTTTGTCGGTGGTCCATTCGAATACGGTTTGGTTGTAGTAATCCAAACCGCGTACCAAGCGGGGGTTTTCGACATAGCGGATGCCCAAGCCGTCGAGCATGGCTTTGAAACGGGCATAGTGTGCTTGGGAGGCTTCGCCCAAATAGTCGATCAGGCGCGGCGCGGCGTTGCAGATTTCCTGCAAATCGGGGTTTTTGCTGTCGAGTACGCGCAAGGGGTTGGTGTGCAGACGGCGTTTGCTGTCTTCGTCCAACTCCGCTTCGTGTTCGGAAAGGTAGGCAACCAAGGCGGCGCGGTGGGCGGCACGTTCTTCACGGTTGCCCAAGCTGTTGATTTCCAAGGTCAGGTAGTTGCTGATGCCCAGTTTGTCCCATAAGTCGGCAGACATGGCGATGATTTCCGCATCAATATCGGGACCTTCAAAGCCCAAGGCTTCGATACCGACTTGGTGGAATTGGCGGTAACGGCCTTTTTGAGGGCGTTCGCGGCGGAACATCGGTCCCATGTACCATAATTTTTGCGGGCTGTTGTACAGCAGGTTGTGCTCGACTACGGCGCGCAGGCAGGAAGCTGTGCCTTCCGGACGCAGGCTCAGGCTCAGGGAGTCGTTGGAATCGGAAAAAGTGTACATTTCTTTGCCAACGACATCGGTTTCTTCACCGATTGAGCGGACAAACAAACCGGTTTGTTCGACAATCGGTGTGCGGATTTGGCGGTAGCCGTAGGCGCGTGCCCATCGGTTTACCGTATCTTCAAAAGCCTGCCAGAATGCGGCGGTGAGTTTGAAGTCTTTCTGTTCGACGGGTAAAAGGTCGTTCATGCCTTTTACCGATTGGATTTTTTGTGCCATTTCGGAGTGGATATTTTTATCAAATAGTAGGGGATTATAGCTGATTTTTCATGATTTGTGATGTTCGGAAGGCTGTTTGCGGGGGGGAGGCCGTCTGCAAAAATGCAAATAAAGTTCAGGTGAGGCAAACTGTTGTGGGCGTCTTCAGGTACAATTCTGCTTTATGAGCAAACGTACCAATCCTTTGCCGCTTTTGGACGGCGTAAAACCCAGCTATTTGGTTCTGCCGCATGACAAGCGGTTTTATCATCTGCCGCTGTTGGATTTTCTCTGCATCCGCTTTCCTTTTGTCGGACGGGAAGGCTGGCGGGCGCGGCTAAACAGCGGTTTTGTGGTCGGAAGCGACAGCAGACCTTTAGACGAGTATGCGCCGTTTGCAGCAGGCGAAACGGTTTATTATTATCGGGAAACCAGTCGGGAGAGCGAGCCGCGCATACCGTTTGATGAAAAAATTCTGTATGTTGACGAACATTTGATTGTGGCCGACAAGCCTCATTTTCTGCCGGTTATCCCCAGCGGACGGTTTTTGCGCGAAACTTTGCTGACAAGATTGCGGCTGCGCCCCGAACTCCAGCATTTGAATGTGGCGGATATTTCGCCGCTGCACCGCTTGGACAAGGATACGGCGGGTGTGATATTGCTGTCGCACAATCCGTCATCACGCCATGCTTATCAGAAGATGTTTCAGGAGAAAACCGTTAAGAAGGTGTATGAGGCGGTTGCGCCGACACGCACGGATTTGGTTTATCCTTATTCGGTGCAGTCGCGCATGGTGCGCGGCGAGCAGTTTTATCTCACCCGCGAGGTGGAGGGAGAGCCGAATGCGTTGACCACCATCGAGTTGTTGGAAAACTGTGGGGTGAACAGTTTGTACCGTCTGTATCCGCATACCGGCAAAAAGCACCAGTTGCGCGTACACATGATGCGTTTGGGTATGCCGCTGCTGAATGATACGCTGTATCCGGTAGCGCATGAGGCAGGCAGCGAAGATTACAGCAAGCCGTTGCAATTACTGGCCAAGCGTATTGAATTTGCCGATCCGTTCAGCGGGGAAATGCGGATATTTGAAAGCACCATGTGCTTGTCTGGTGTTTGAAGTGTGAAGCAGATTGTTGATGAAACAGTGTGCAGGGTAAATACATCATGGCGGGTTTGGATAGCAAGCCGGTTGCGGTATGGCGGATTGAAAAGGCCGTCTGCAAAACGGGCTGTGCCTTCCGCCGGAATTTACAGACGGCCTTTTGCCGTATATTAAGGAGCAGATATGTCGCTACATTCCCTGATTGCCGCTTTGCCGAAAGCAGAGCTTCATGTGCATATCGAAGGTACGTTGGAGCCGGAGCTGATGTTTGAAATTGCACAGCGCAACGGTGTTGAAATCCCTTACCGCAATGTGGAAGAGATTCGCGCGGCGTATGAATTTCACAATTTGCAGTCGTTTTTGGACATTTATTATGCCGGCGCGGCGGTGTTGCTGCACGAACAGGACTTCTTCGACCTGACTTATGCCTATCTGCTGCGCTGTAAAGCCGATAATGTGGTGCATACGGAAATCTTTTTTGATCCGCAAACGCATACGGCGCGGGGCGTGGCGTTTGAAACGGTAATCGGCGGTATGCTCCGTGCCTGCGAAGCCGCGCGCAAAGAGTGGGGCATTTCCAGCCTGCTGATTATGTGTTTCCTGCGTCATTTGTCGGAAGAGTCGGCTTTTGAAACCTTGGAGCAGGCGTTGCCTTTCAAAGAGAACATCATTGGCGTGGGCTTGGATTCGAGCGAAGTTGGCCATCCGCCGTCCAAGTTTGAGCGTGTCTTTGCCAGAGCGCGTGAAGCAGGCTTTTTAACGGTGGCGCACGCGGGCGAAGAGGGGCCGCCGCAATATGTTCGCGAAGCATTGGATTTGTTGGAGGTTGCACGCATCGACCACGGCGTACGTTCGGAAGAAGACGAAGAGTTGATGGAAAGGTTGGTTGACCTGCAAATGCCACTGACGGTCTGCCCGCTGAGTAATTTGAAACTGAAGGTGGTTGGGCAGTTGGCGCAGCACAATTTGCGCCGTATGCTGAAACGTGGGGTTTTGGTTACGGTAAATTCCGACGATCCGGCTTATTTCGGCGGTTATGTGAACCACAATTTTACCGAACTGGCCGATGCTTTGGATTTGACTGCCGGGGAAATCCGTACATTGTGCAAAAATTCGTTTGCGGCTTCGTTTTTAAGCGATGAAGAAAAAGAGCGGTGGTGTAGTCGGATTGATAAGATTGTTTGACGGCTTGAAGTGCTTGTTTTGCAGACGGCATGATTGCGCCGTTATGGTAAGGTATAGTCTTTTAAAATAAGAATGATACTGCGTTGCTTTGCCTTGTCGTACTATCTGTACTGTCTGCAGCTTCGCTGCCTTGTCTCATTCTCATTTTATTCGACTATAAATAACGAAACTGCGGCGTTGCTCCGTTTTGCAGTTTCGATTTATGTGTGGTGTCAATTTGTATGCAGTTTTTATGCTGTATTTGACTTTTGTCTGATTTGCCTTAACACTGCAAAGAGCCACTCAAAACACGGTGATAATCTCCCAGCCGTAGCCTTTGCTTTGCAATGAGCGCGTGTAAGTGGTGCAGCCCGAACTGTATGCGGGAGCCTTACTGAGTGGCTTTTTCATTTGCCTGCAAAGCTCTACGATGCGGAAAGGCCGTCTGCAAAATATCGCTATTTAATGCGGAATAATACGGCGTTGCTGTGTTTTGTCCAAAGAAGGGGTTAAATCAGCAAGTCCGCCCTATATGGTCTGGGCGCTTGCGGCTCTGCTGCCTTGTTTTATGCTGTGTTATCCGGCTGTAAAAAACCGTCCGTATGATTTCAAAATGTGGTTGATTTGAAATCATACGGACGGTTTTGCATATAGCGGTATATTCGGATTTATTGGTCGACAAACGCACGTTCGATCAAGTAATCGCCGCGCTGGCCCATTTTGGGTGAAGCGGTCAGGCCGAAGCTGTCCAAAACGGCAGAGGTATCTTTGTTCATTGCCGTGCTGCCGCAAATCATGGCGCGGTCGTCTTGCGGATTGATGGGGGGCAGGCCGATGTCTTCAAAGAGTTTGCCGCTTTTCATCAAATCGGTCAGGCGGCCTTGGTGGGCAAATTCTTCACGCGATACAACGGGATAGTAAATCAGTTTCTCACGAATCATTTCGCCCAAATACTCGTGTTCGGGAAGTTCTTTGGTGAAGTGGTCGTAGTAGGCGAGGTCTTTTTTGTAGCGTACGCCGTGTACCAAAATGACTTTTTCAAACTGTTCGTACACTTCGGGATCTTTGGTCACGCTCAAAAACGGCGCCAGACCGGTTCCCGTTGAGAGCAGGTAGAGGTGTTTGCCGGGATTGAGATCGCCCAAAATCAGCGTGCCGGTAGGTTTTTTGCTGATGAGGATTTCATCGCCTTCTTTCAAATGTTGCAGACGGCTGGTCAGCGGGCCGTTTTGCACTTTGATGGAGAAAAATTCCAAATCTTCTTCCCAGTTGGCCGATGCAACGCTGTATGCGCGCATCAGCGGTTTGCCGTCCACCATCAGGCCGATCATGACGAATTGGCCGTTTTCAAAGCGCAGGGATTCGTCGCGCGTGCAGGTAAAGGAGAAGTAGTCTTCCGTCCAATGGTGTACGGACAAGACTTTTTGGGTGTTGAATGCTGCCATTATGATTCCTGTATTGATAGGGTATGCCGTCTGCAAAATACAGACGGCCGAAACCGCCGGATGCGGTATTCTAAACAAAAAAAATTCCTGCTACAACTGCCGGTATCAATGCCGGTTTGTCTTTCAATAATGCGGACATTGTATCGGAAGCGGCCGAATGTATCGTTATTTGATACAGAATGGCACAGCCTTGCCGCGCCTTGCCGTACTGTCTGCGGCTTTGCGTATCCGACCTGCTGATTTTCGGGAGGGCGGCAGGCCGTGCCGGTTGCGCGGCATAAGGATTGCTGCCGTCCGAAACGGCAGACGTATTATGCCCCCAATGTTTTCCGAATGATGTTTTTCACGTTTTCGGCATTGTTCGGCACAACCTGTACGCGTTGCGGCAAGGTTTCCAGATTTTCCAAACGGGCGGGACGCGGTACGGCGATATTGCCGACGGCTTCGTGGATGGTTGCCTCGAATTTTGCCGCCAGCGCGGTTTCCAAGCATACGATGGTTTCGCCCGGTTCGCGTATTTCACGGGCGACTTTGATGCCGTCTGCGGTATGCGGGTCAAGCAACTCGCCGTCCTGCTCGTAAACTGCTTTGATGGTTGCCAAGCGGTCGGCATGCGTGGATTTTCCTGATGCGAAGCCGTATTGCCTGCGCGCCTTTTCCAACGTGAAACCCAAGTCGAAACCTTTGCCTGCGGCAACTTCCGCCCATAAGGTTTCGATTTCCGCTGCATCTCTGTCCATCAGATCGAAGATGAAACGCTCGAAGTTGGAAGCCTTGGAAATGTCCATCGACGGGCTGGAGGTAACGTAGGTATGCTCGCTGCCGCGCGGCAGATAACGGCCGGTTTTGAAAAATTCGTCCAATACGTCGTTTTCGTTGGTTGCCACAATCAAACGGTGGATAGGCAGACCCATTTGGCGGGCGATATGTCCGGCACAGATGTTGCCGAAGTTGCCGCTCGGCACGCAAAAGCTGACTTTTTGTTCGTTACTTGTGGTGGCATTGAAGTAACCGGCGAAGTAATACACTACTTGGGCGACGATGCGTCCCCAGTTGATGGAATTTACCGTACCGATTTTGTATTGTTCTTTAAATCCGGCATCGTTCTGCACCGCTTTCACAATATCCTGGCAATCGTCAAACATGCCTTCGACGGCGATATTGTGAATGTTTTCGTCTTGCAGGCTGAACATCTGGGCACGCTGGAAACTGCTCATTTTGCCTTCGGGAGACAGCATAAAAACATGCACGCCTTTTTTGCCGCGCAGGGCATATTCCGCCGCAGATCCGGTATCGCCGCTGGTTGCACCCAAGATATTGAGCTGTTTGCCTTCTTTGTTCAGCACATATTCAAACGCATTGCCCAAAAACTGCATCGCCATATCTTTGAATGCCAATGTCGGACCGTTGGAAAGCGCTTGGATTTTGATGCCGTCTGAAAGTGTACGGACGGGTGTGACGGCTTTGCTGCCGAACGCGGCTTCTGTATAAGTGCGCTCGATAATGCCGCGCAGGTCGTCGGCAGGAATGTCGGTAACAAACAGGCTCATGATTTCAAAAGCCAAATCAGGATAGCTCAAGCCGCGCCATTTTTGTAACGTTTCCCCGCTGATTTGCGGATAGGCTTCGGGCAGCATCAGGCCGCCGTCGGGGGCCAAGCCCATCAGTAATACTTCGCTGAAAGGTTTGTGCGCGGTTTGTCCGCGCGTACTGATGTATTTCATCAAATCTTCCTTGCTGGTTGGGTGTCCTGCCAAAGGACGGAGATTGCGTCTGTTTGGGCGGTTTGTATTTGCAGACGGCATTTTGTCTTAATCATGCCGTCTGCAAAATGCCCTGATTGCTTAAAGCGGTAAATGGTTGCAGGTATTATCTGCCCGAGGGGTTGCTGAGACTGTCGTAACCCAAATCTTTGCCGCAGCCGTTGCCAATGCAGGCGTCCCAAGTGCCGTGTTTTTTGCAGGCTTGGGTTTCGCACGGGCGGTTGACGGGAGAATAATGGCTGCATGCGCCCAGTAAGACGGCGGCTAAAGCGAATGTAAGGATTTTCTTCATCACGGAAATCTTCTATTGATACAGGCGTTGCGTACAGGCGGCGACGGCTTGGATTCCCAATGCGGTCAAGGCATGGTTGCGTGAGTTGGGAGAGAGTATCTGCACCAGATCGTTTGCCGTTATCTGTTTGGCAGCTTCCTCACCGACGCAGCCGCAGATTTTGTTCGGCCATTCTGTCTGCTCTCCGGTTTCTGAAGCAATGGCTACAAAGAGCCGGCCGGTGTCGTTGTCCAACTTGGCGAGGCATTGTTTCTCGATTGCGAATCGGACAAACTTGCTGCCTGTCGGCGCGGAATCGGCGGTACACGCGCACAGCAGCATGGAAAACAGCATGAGCGATAATGTTTTATGCATACCGGCTTTCAGGCGCAGAATGGAAAATTTTCTTATTATACCGCAAGGCTCTGAAATAGTGGGAATGATTCGGATATAATATAAAGTGTTAAGCAGCCGTCTGCCAAATGCCGTCTGCAAAATCAGACATGATGGGAATGTAGTGCCCAAGCCGATTCAGCCAAACAAAAATTCCATACATCGATAACGGTTGATTGCTTAAAAGTGTTTCCATGGCAGACAAGGCATCTTCGAAACAGTTGAAAGTCTGAAAATGACCGATTTATTCGCCCGCCAACCCGAAGCCCCCCTTGCCGAACGCCTGCGCCCGCACACGCTCGACGATGTCATCGGCCAACAGCATTTAATCGGCCAAGGCAAGCCGCTGCGTGTGGCGGTGGAAGGCGGCAAGCCTCATTCCATGCTGCTGTGGGGGCCGCCGGGCGTGGGGAAAACCACGTTGGCACGGATTTTGGCGCAGAGTTTCCACGCCCAGTTTCTGCCCGTATCCGCAGTATTTTCCGGTGTGAAAGACATCCGCGAAGCCATCGAAAAAGCCGGAATCGCGCTGCAACACGGCCGGCCCACCATTCTGTTCGTCGATGAAGTGCACCGTTTCAACAAGGCGCAGCAAGATGCGTTTCTGCCGCACGTGGAAAGCGGGCTGCTGACCTTTATCGGCGCAACGACCGAAAACCCGTCGTTTGAAGTCAACCCCGCCCTGTTGAGCCGCGCGCAAGTGTATGTACTGCAACCCTTATCGGCAGAAAACATGCAGCAGCTGATTGCCAAAGTGCTGGCTCTGCCCGAATACCGGGACTTTGCCATCGACGGCGATGCGCATGAGCTGCTCATCCAAACCGCCGACGGCGATGCGCGGCGGATGTTGAACTTATTGGAACAACTGTTGCGCGCCGCCGCCGCACGCCGTCTGCAAACCTTGGACGCTGCCTTTTTGGCGGAAAGTTTGGGGGCGCAAATCCGCCGCTTCGATAAAGGCGGCGAAAGTTTTTACAACCAGATTTCCGCACTGCACAAATCCGTTCGCGGTTCCCACCCGAATGCCGCACTGTATTGGTTCGGGCGTATGCTCGATGGCGGCGCAGACCCGCGCTACCTCGCCCGCCGCATTGTGCGCATGGCTTGGGAAGACATCGGCCTGGCCGACCCTCGCGCCATGCAGATTGCCAACGATGCCGCCGCCACTTACGAGCGGCTGGGTTCTCCCGAAGGCGAATTGGCCTTGGCGCAGGCCGTGCTGTATCTGGCCGCCGCCGCCAAGTCCAACGCCGGATACAACGCCTACAAGCAAATGCGCCAATTCGTCAAAGCCCACGCCAGCGACGAAGTACCCGTCCATCTGCGTAACGCGCCGACCAAGCTGATGAAAGAGCTGGGCTACGGCCGCGAATACCGCTACGCCCACGACGAGCCGCACGCTTATGCCGCCGGTGAAACCTACATGCCCGACGGCTTGGACGAGCCGGAGTTTTACCGGCCGGTGCCGCGCGGTTTGGAAATCAAAATCGGTGAAAAACTGGCTTGGCTGAAACAGTTGGACGAAGAAGCGGAAGGGTAATTTTTCGGGCAATTGTCGGCAGATGAAGTTTGGCTGATGGGAACGGTGATCCGGCAAATGTCGGGCAGGATGGGTATTCAAGGCCGTCTGCAAAATGGGGAACAGCCTGTTTTGCAGACGGCCTTTAGTGCAGGAGGTGCGGATAGGGGGATTTATCGCTATGGGAAAGATGCTGTTGTCGAACGATGCAGAATTATAGTCATTTAAAATAAAAATGATACAGCGTTGCTTTGCCTTGCCGTACTATGTGTACTGTCTGCGGCTTCGCTGCCTTGTCTCATTCTTATTTTATTCGACTATAACAGGTCAATAAAGATTCAGACGATACGGATTGACAATACGGATTGGTGGATTTGCTGCTTCGGCGGCTTGGTCAAAATCCCTTTTTGGGGGGCAAAGCAAGGTTGTCTCATTTTTTCATGATCATATTTGCCGAGTTTGTTGCGTGGAGCAATCATCTGCACAATGCGGCGGGGCGGTGTGGCGGGTATTTTGTGCAGAATGCGGTGTGGAAACTGCCGAACAGTAGAAACAGATTGAATAGTTTGTTTCCAATATTCGGCAGTTTTGTCGTATGGGCGCAAAAGGCCGTTATAAATCTGCCAACAGGCGGCGGATGGTGTGTATGGTTTGCTCGTTATCCGCTTGGCAGGCGGTTTGGTTGTTGCCGGTGAGGCAGCGCATACCGATGATGCCGCAAAGATGGGCGTAGTTGATGTTGAGTTCGCGCGCCAGCACGGCTTCGGGCATTCCGGTCATGCCGAGAATGTCTGTGCCATCGTTCCGATAGCGGCAGATTTCGGCATGGGTCGGCCAGCGCGGTCCTTGCAGGCAGCCGTAAACAGCGTGGTCGCAGATGGGCGTTTGCTGTTTTTCGGCGTGTTGCAGCAGGGCGTGGCGTAAGGTTTCGGAATAGGGCGTCAGGAAATCGGTATGGGTAACGGGTTGTTCCTGTCCTTCAAAAAAGGTGGCGGAACGGCTGTGGGTATAGTCAATCAAGTCGTGGGGCAATACCAGCGAGCCGTTTGCCAAGCTGCTGTTCAGGCTGATGACGGCGGAAACGGAAATGATGTCCTGTACGCCGATGGAATGCAATGCCCAAATGTTGGCGCGGTAGTTGATTTCGTGCGGGGCGATGGTGTGGCCGAAACCGTGTCGGGCAAGGAAAACGATTTCATGGCTGCCCAAGCGTCCGCTGACAATCGGGCTGCTGGTAATGCCGTATGGGGTACGGACGATACGGCGTTGGGTGATGTGCAGTTCGGGCAGGCGGGTGAGGCCGCTGCCGCCGATGATGGCCAGCATGATGTTTCTCCTTTTGTAGCAGACGGGAAGCGGGGTGCGTGATATGCCGTCTGTAAAATCGGTATGTTGCTTTGGGTTGTGGTCGGTACGGTTTCCAGTTTAGCAGTTCCGGAGATTTTTGTGTCGGGAGTGTTGGGGATTGTGTGGAAAATCTTTTATCGGCGGTGGGAAATGTTTTAAAATAGGGTTTGTTTATCCGCACCTGAAGGCTGTTTATGAAAATCAGTACCCAATTCGATGCCGGTTCTGTGGTTGTGAAAGATTTGAGTAATCCTGCAGACATCCGTCTCGCCCTGCGCGCTGATCATGCGGCGGATTTCGCGCAATGGTTTTATTTCCGTTTGCAGGGGGCGGCATATCAAAATTGTGTCATGCATTTTGAAAATGCTGCGGAGGCCGCGTATCCTGAAGGTTGGGAGGGTTATCAGGCCTGCGCTTCTTACGACAGGCAGAATTGGTTTCGTGTGCCGACGGAATATGAAAACGGGGTTTTGACCATTAATCATACGCCGCTGGCCAACAGTATTTATTATGCTTATTTTGAGCCGTATTCCAACGAGCAGCACCTTAATCTTTTGGGTGAGGCGCAAGGCAGCGGTTTGTGCCAGATTGATGATTTGGGCAGTACCGTTCAGGGGCGCGACATCAATTTGCTGACCATCGGCAACCAAGTGGCAAGCGATTTGAAAGTATGGATTATTGCGCGCCAGCATCCGGGGGAAACGATGGCGGAGTGGTTTGTGGAAGGTTTGCTGTCCCGCCTGCTGGATCCGCAAGACTCAACAGCCCGTGCTTTGCTTGACCGTGCGACATTTTATATTGTGCCGAACATGAATCCGGACGGCTCTGTTTTGGGCAATCTGCGTACCAACGCGGCCGGTGTGGATTTGAACCGTGAATGGGAAAATCCGACTTTGGAGCGCAGCCCCGAAGTGTATCGGGTGCGCGAAAAAATGCTGGAAACCGGTGTGGATTTGTTTCTTGATATTCATGGCGATGAAAGTATTCCGTTTATCTTTGCAGCAGGTACGGAAGGCGTGCCGTCTTATGATGAGCGCATTGCGGAGTTGGAGCGGCAGTTTAAAGCCGCGCTGGAAGCGGCAAGCCCTGATTTTCAAGACGAATACGGCTATCCGAAAGACGAGCCGGGCAAGGCTGATTTGAGACTGGCAACCAACTGGGTGGGCGAACGCTTCGGCTGTTTGGCCTATACTTTGGAAATGCCGTTTAAAGACAACAACAATCTGCCCGATGATGATTTCGGTTGGAACGGACAACGCTCGTTGCGCTTGGGCGAAGCGGTATTGTCGGCAATTTGGAGCGTATCGGGCAGCTTGCGTTAAGCGTTTGGCTGTCTGTGCCGTCTGTATTGATTTTGCAGACGGCTTTTTCTATTCAAAATCAATGTGAGTAGCCCTATTACTGGTACGGTGCAACGGAGATGAATATGCCGTCTGAAAACAAACCGGCTTGCTGGCTGTTTTGCAATGTTATCGATAACTACGGCGACATCGGCGTATCGTGGCGGCTGGCGCAAGCACTTTGCCGCGAGTTGGGCTGGCAGGTACATCTTTGGGTTGACGAGATGGCGGCATTACAGACCATCTGCCCGGATTTGCCGCCCGCGCCATGTCGTTATCGGCAAATCGAGATACACCGCTGGCAGCCCGAATCCGCCGAAGATATTGATGTATTGCCTGCCCCGAAGATTGTGATTGAGACCTTTGCCTGCGATTTGCCGCCGAACGTATTGTCGGTTATCCGCGAGAAGCAACCGCTGTGGCTGAACTGGGAATATTTGAGTGCGGAAGAAAGCAACGAGCGGCTGCACCTTATGCCATCGCTGTTGGGAGACGGCAGCCGCAAATATTTCTGGTTTATGGGCTTCTCCGAAAAAAGCGGCGGCCTGATACGGGAGCGTAATTATGCGGATACTGTGCTCGGAAGCCGTGATTTCCGTGTGCAGCTCGGATTACCGGAAAAAAGCGGCAGGGAATGGCTGCTGTTCGGCTACCACAGCCCGATATGGGCGAAATGGCTGGAAACTTGGCGACAATACGGCAAGCCGATGGCCCTGCTGCTGGCCGGACATCAAATCGCCGACAGCCTGAAAGCGGAAGGTATCCTGCCCGAACATGCACTGCAGAATGATGGCGATGTTTACCAAACAGAATGCTTGCGCCTGATTAAGATACCGTTTGTACCGCAGCAGGATTTCGACCAACTGCTGCATTTTACAGACGGCATGATCATACGCGGCGAAGACAGTTTTGTCCGCGCACAGTTTGCCGGTAAGCCTTTTCTCTGGCACATCTACCCGCAAAACGAAAATATCCATTTGGAAAAACTGCACGCTTTTTGGCAGCGGACGGCAAGCGTTTATCCCCCCGAACTTTTCCTTGCCCACCAAGCCTTGTCGGACGAATTAAACGGTGGTATGCCCCTGAGCGCCGAAGGCCGTCTGCAAAATTGGCAAATCCTGCACGAACACCATCAGGCATGGCAGCACGGCGCGGAAGCATGGCGGCGGTTTCTGTTCGGGCAGCACAGCGCATTAGAAAAGCTAGCCAAATTCACAGAAGATAAGATAAAATAACGCGTTTATTTTTCATTCAAACAAACGGAATACACATTATGAAAACAGCACAAGAACTGCGCGCCGGCAACGTGTTCATGATCGGCAGCGACCCGATGGTCGTACAAAAAACCGAATACATCAAAGGCGGCCGCAGCTCTGCCAAAGTCAGCATGAAACTGAAAAACCTGCTGACCGGCGCAGCCAGCGAAACCATCGTAAAAGCCGACGACAAATTCGACGTAGTCGTACTGTCGCGCAAAAACTGTACTTACAGCTACTTTGCCGATCCGATGTACGTCTTCATGGACGAAGAATTCAACCAATACGAAATTGAAGCCGAAAACATCGGCGACGCGCTGAAATTCATCGTAGACGGCATGGAAGACCAATGCGAAGTTACCTTCTACGAAGGCAACCCGATTTCCGTAGAGCTGCCGACCATCATCGTCCGCGAAGTGGAATACACCGAGCCTGCTGTTAAAGGCGATACCTCAGGCAAAGTGATGAAAACCGCACGTTTGGTAGGCGGCGCAGAAATCCAAGTGATGGCATACATCGAAAACGGCGACAAAATCGAAATCGATACCCGTACCGGCGAATTCCGCAAACGCGCTTAATGCCAAACCCCCGGTATGTGGGCAGCTTCTTGCACCACAATTGCCGGTATGATACAAAAAGCCGTCTGAAAATCCATTTTTCAGACGGCTTTTTCATCAGCAAAAAGCGGTTTGGCGCATATTGTTTGCTACTTCGATATTTGGTTTTATGAGTCAGAAGTCAAGGTTGAATATGGAATCAAGTGATGTCCGATCATCATGGCGGCAGTCGGAATAGAAACGGACACGCGGTATGTTGACGGACGCAACAATTCGGACGTTTTGACTGCCGGAAACACCACAAAGGAAAAATCGTGAAACAAGGTTGGGTCTATATTTTGACCAATCGGGGTATGCCCGGCTTGGTGAAAATCGGATTTACCAAAAACCGGCCCTCGCAACGGGCGAAGGAACTGTACGGCACAGGCGTGGCCTATCCGTTTGAAGTGGCGTATCAATTACGCTGTTACCGGTATCGCGAAGTGGAAAAGGCCGCTCATGATGCCTTATCCGGGCGGCGGGTAAACGGCGGGCGGGAATTTTTTGCCTGTACCGTTGATGAAGCGGCCGAAGTGCTGAATTATTGTGCTGGAAAATATTTGATTGAAGCGCAGGATTTGCGTTCGGGCTTGTCGGGCAGCCGACAAATGCTTTCTCCACCGCCGTCAGGCCGTCTGCAAAAACGGCATTTCTTGTGGGGTACAATCGTATCGGCAGCATTATTGTTGGTGGTGTGGGTCGTGTTCCGTTATGCGTCGGAGCGTCCGAACGGAGAGTTGGTGGGGCGGACTGAAATCTCGGAAATGTCGGCTTTGGAAGATGTCAATATGAGAACGTGTCCTTCTACAGATTGCGAAGTTATCGCAGTGCTGCCCGCGCAATCCCCGATTGCTGTGCAATTCGGTACGCAGACGAAGAAAAATTGGATTTATGCCGAGTTTCACGGCGATGTCTGCTATCCGCAATATTATCTGCGCGGCAGCGGCTGTCGGGAGTGGGCAGTAAACAATATTGTCGAAGGTTGGGTTTATATGCCGAACCTGATGCCGACAGAGAACAAGCAAGCATCAGATTTGGAAGCATTATTTTAATTTTAAATAACTTTATCGAAACGAAAAAAACAATAGAAAAAATCCAATAAAAAAGCGGTATTGTGCGGTTGCAATGCAAACAGTTTTTATTTATATTTCTATAAAAGAATAAAACTGAATCTCATTTGTTTTATATAAATGAATTGGAGCACATCATGTTTGTATGTATCTGTAATGCCGTAACCGATCGAGAAATCAAAGAAACCATCGCTGCGGGTGCTTCGACCATGAGCGATTTGCAGGCGCAGTTGGGGGTGGCGACTTGTTGCGGCTGCTGTAGCGAACTGGCTTCATCTTTCTTGGCAGCAAATCAAGTGCAGACAACCATTACCGCAGTCATCAACGTACAACGCTGATTGGGTTTGCCGCCGTTTGTGCACGGATAATCACCAATAAAAATATCATTTATTCATACCGTTGCTGTCGGTGTTGCCGACACGGGCTTTCCGTTTTTCAATTTGCCGTATGCCGCGTACATTCAGGATTTGCAAAAAAGCCGTCTGACATTTTCAGACGGCTTTTTTTGCATGATGGGGTATGCAGACCATGCTGCAAAAAGGTTATCGGACGGCCGGTTTTGCCGGCGTTTCAACGGGTTTGCCGGTAAACGGCGCGCGTTTGGCGGCTTGAAAAATGGCTAAACGTCTGCGGTGTTGCATAAGGTTTCCTTTCTAATTTGCACGAACAGGTTATCGGAGGGCGGCGGTTGCGCGTTTATCTGAATATTCGGAAGATTGGCAGAGCCTGCCCGGGGAAGATTGCTGTTCGCTGTTGCAATCAATGTAGAATGGCGAAAATTGCTTTTTTAAATGGTTTTTTCGCTGTCTATTGTGAGATGTTATGTTGGCTATCATACGGGGTTTTGGCGGTCATGAAAAGGCGGAAAAGGTAAATTGCGGTTGTTTTCTGTATGCACGAATGCAAACATTTGTGGTTTGCGGTGGGCGTAATATAAACCGCTAAGATGACGGTTTGATGACAAAACAGGTATTTCGAGCATAAAAAAGCCGTCTGCAAAACAGCGTATCAGAAACTTGGAGATTCGGTATGCTGATTTGCAGACGGCTTTTTGCCGGCTTTTTGCGATGGGTTGGAGACGGCAGGCAGCGAAGCCTGAGGAGAATAAGGTATCGGCGATGTGCTGCTGCCAACCCGTAGGATTATTCCGGCTTGCCGATGATTTCGGCCAATGCCTTGCGCCAGTCGGAGGCTTTAACGCCAACCTCGCTTTCGATACGACGGCAGTCTAATACGCTGTATGCGGGGCGCGGGGTGGGCGTAGGATACTCGCTGCTGGCAACGGCTTTGACATCGGGGATTTTGAAGCCTTCGATTTTTTCGGACGCGGTTTGGAAAATGGCTTGGGAAAACTCAAACCAACTTACCGATTTATTGCCCCCATAGTGGAAAATACCGCGTGCGGAAGACTGGTGCAGCAAGGCAATCAGCGCGGAGGCCAAATCGCCCGCGTAGGTCGGGCAGCCGTATTGGTCGCCGACTACCGACAGCTTGTCCCGTTCGCTCGCCAAGCGCAGCATGGTTTTCATGAAATTGTTGCCGTATTCGCTGAACAGCCATGAGGTGCGGACGATGACGCTGTCGGGATTGGCGTTCAGTGCCAGCAGCTCGCCGGCCAGTTTGGAGCGGCCGTAGGCACTTTGCGGATTCGGGCAGTCGCATTCGCGGTAGGGCACTTTGCCGTTGCCGTCGAACACATAATCCGTAGAAACATGGATAAAGCGGGCGTGTACCGCACGGGCGGCGGCGGCAAGGTTGTGTACGGCGGCGGCATTGACGGCAAACGCGCTGCCGCTCTCGCTTTCGGCTTTATCGACTGCGGTATAGGCGGCGGCATTCACAATGGCATCAGGCTGGAAACTTTGTACCATTTGTTGGACTGCTTCAACATCGGTAATGTCCAAAGAGGAGGAATCGGTGGCGATTAATTCCCAGTTTTCGGGGAGACGGTCGCGGAAGCAGCGGGCGAGTTGGCCTTTGGAGCCGGTTAATAGAATACGCATTCAGGCTTCTCCTAAAAGTTTGGTGTCAACGCGAAAGTGTTCGGTTTCATTATAGAGCAATTTGCAGACGGCAGCGGGCTTTGACGGCATTTTTTTGTCTGCTTTACCTGTTTGTCGGCATTTGCGCTATACTTTGTCGGAATTTCAGGCGGCTTGAGCCATAAAATGCCGTCTGCAAATATGATGATACGGAACATAAACAGATTACGGAGTAACACAATGTTGAAAAAATGGCTGGCGGCAATCGCCGTGATGACTTCCCTGACCGGCTTGAGCGGTTGCGGATACAATACCATGCAGGCGCAGGACGAAGCGGCAAATGCGGCATGGTCGGAAGTATTGAACCAGTACCAACGCCGTGCGGATTTGATTCCGAATCTGGTGAATACGGTAAAAGGCTATGCCACGCATGAAGAAGAGGTGCTGACCAAAGTAACCGAAGCGCGCAGCAGGGTAGGCAGCGTGCAGTTGAGCGCGGAGGACGCGGCGAACCCTGAAAAGCTGAAGCAGTTTCAGGAAGTGCAGGGCGAATTGAGCGGAGCTTTATCCCGCCTGCTGGTGGTATCGGAAAACTATCCGCAGTTGAAAGCCGACCAGAATTTCCGCGATTTGCAGGCGCAGTTGGAAGGAACGGAAAACCGTATCGCCGTGGCGCGAAATGGCTATATCAAAGCCGTGCAGACATATAACACGACTTTGCGCCAATTTCCGCAAAACATCACCGCAAAAATTTTCGGTATGGAAACCCGCGCCAATTTCAGCGTTGAAAATGAAAAAGCCGTTTCCGATGCGCCCAAAGTGGAATTTTAAACCGTTTTCCGCAAAGAAATCTATCGGGTAGTATTTTGTTTTGAAAAGACAATATCCGATATGGCCGGCTAAAGTTCGGTATCGGCGCGGCGTGGAAGAGACAAGCCTGATGTTTGGTTTTGCAGACGGCCTTCGAGACAGACAAGGCCGTCTGCAAATAGGTGGAGGGAGACAGGAAATCATGCAGACAGTTTGGCAGAAAGCAGCGGCGGCATTGGCTGCGCTTTTGTGCAGCATCACGCTGTTTGCCGCAGACTTGGCAGCAGTGCCGCCGCTGGTTGCGCCGGTAACGGATACCGCGCGCATGATGAGCGAACAAGCGCGTGCCGAGCTGGACGAACATTTGCGGGCGTACAGTCGGGAAAATGGCAGTCAGATTGCAGTGTTGACCGTAGCGAACATCGCACCGGAAACGCCGTTTGACTACGCATTCAGGGTCATGGAAAGCTGGCAGTTGGGCAGAAAAGACATCAACGACGGCGTGTTGCTGCTACTGGTGCGCGACGAACGCAAAACGCATCTGGCCGTTGGGCGCGGCTTGGAGGGCGCTGTTCCCGATGTTTATGCCAAACGGATTTTGGAAGATGTTTTGCGCCCGTATCTCCAACAAGGCCGTACCGATGAGGGCATCGCAGCGGCGGTGGTGCAGATTGAGAAACTGATCGCAGGAGAAAGCCTGCCGCCGGTGCAGACGGCAGAGCATGAGGAAGAAGTTGATGTGTGGACGCTCATGCTCATCATACCGGTATTCTTCGGCAGCCTGCTCAAATCGCTGTTTGGCAGAGTATTGGGCAGTGGTGTGGCCGGAGGTATATTATTCGGACTGGCTTTGCTGTTCGGCTGGGCTTGGTGGGCGGCAGTCTTGGCCGGTGCGGGCGGTGCTGTGATTACCTTTGTGGTCGGCAGCAGCGCGTTTGTATCGGGCGGAGGCGGTAGAGGCGGTTGGGGCAACGGCGGCTTCGGCGGCGGTTCGTACGGCGGTCGTGTCGGCGGCAGAAGCATGGGCGGCGGTTTTCGCGGCGGGGGCGGAAGTTTCGGCGGCGGCGGTGCCTCGGGAGGTTGGTAATGGAAAGCAATACATTCAAACGCTTGTGGCAGCATTGGCAATATCCGCGTATGCGGGTAGAGAAACTGTTTCCCACCGATGTTTTGCAGCGTATAAGCGGAGAAATTGCCCGCTCCGAACAAAATCACGGCGGGCAGATACGTTTTGTGGTGGAGTCTCGTTACCGCAGTAGCGACATTCTGGCCGGTATCGAGCCGCATACCCGCGCCTTGCAATGGTTTGGGGAATTGGGAGTATGGGATACGGAGCATAACAGCGGCGTGCTGGTGTATGTATCGTTTGCCGACCGTGTAGTAGAGATTGTTGCCGACAGGGGCATCAGCCGCAAAGTGCCGCACGAGTGTTGGCAGCATATTTGCAGCACCATGGGGCAGGCGTTCCGTGAAGGGCGTTATACCGCAGGTTTGGAAGAAGGCTTGCGGCAGGTGGACGCTTTGTTGCGCGAGCATTTTCCGCATCGGAGTCAGTCGGATAATTTGGCTGACGATGTGGTATTGGTTTGACGGCCTGACGGGTGCAGGCAGTTTCTGTTTCATCACAACACAAAACGGAACATTCCCTTCCCCATGAGCGCAAAACGGCAATATTCAATGTATAGTCTTTTAAAATAAGAGTGATACTGCGTTGCTTTGCCTTGTCGTACTATCTGTACTGTCTGCGGCTTCGCTGCCTTGTCTCATTCTCATTTTATTCGACTATAATACTGCGACAGCTTGGTGCAAAGGCCGTCTGCAAAATGCGGTGTAGCGGTAAAGACTTGATGGGCGAATTTTGCAGACGGCATTTTGCAAACAATCCGCCACGGTTTCACCGAATTCGGCTAAAATAAGGTCTTTTCCGACCAAACAAGAGATTTGAAATGTCTGCAATCAGCTTGAAAAATATCTATTCCGGCAAGGTCCGCGATTTGTATGCCATTGATGACAAACGTATGCTGATGGTTGCCTCCGACCGCTTATCGGCGTTTGACGTAATTTTGGACGACCCGATTCCGGGTAAGGGCGAAATCCTGACGCAGATTTCCAATTTCTGGTTTGGCAAACTCAGCCACATTATGCCGAATCATTTTACCGGCGACAGCGTTTACGACGTTTTGCCGCAGGAGGAAGCGGAAAAGCTGGAAAAACGTGCCGTGGTGGTGAAGCGGCTCGAGCCGGTAAAAGTCGAGGCCATCGTGCGCGGCTATCTTGCAGGCAGCGGCTGGAAAGATTATCAGAAAACCGGCTCGGTTTGCGGCATCAAGCTGCCGGAAGGTATGCAGGAGGCGCAGCAGCTTCCCGAAGTGATTTTCACACCGTCAACCAAAGCGGAAGTCGGCGATCATGATGAAAACATCAGTTTCGAGCAGTGCGAAGCCATTATCGGCAAAGAGCTGGCCGCACAAGTGCGCGACAAAGCGATTCAGCTTTATACCGAAGCGGCGGAATACGCCAAATCGCGCGGTATTATTATTTGTGATACCAAATTTGAATTCGGTTTGGACGAAAACGGTACGTTGACCCTGATGGACGAAGTGTTAACGCCGGATTCCAGCCGTTTTTGGCCGGCCGACCAATATCAGGTAGGCAGCAACCCGCCGTCTTTCGACAAGCAGTTTATCCGCGATTGGCTGGAACAGAGCGGCTGGAACAAACAGGCACCGGCGCCCCGCGTACCGGCAGATGTGGTGGAAAAAACGGTAGAAAAATATCGGGAAGCCTTGAATCTGTTGAGCGGCAATTCATGACCACAGTTATTTGACACCGAGTGATACCGCGTTGCCGAGCCTTGCCGTACTGTCCGTATTGTTTGAGGCTGTGCGGTCTTGTTCTGTGTTATTCGATGATATTTGCCGGACGGCTTTGGCCGTCCGGTTGTTTTTTTGGCCGGAATTGTTGCAATAGGGGGAGTTTGCGGCGGAAGCCCGTTGCGGAAAGCTGTGGTTTTCTTGTTGGGGAGGTTTGTGATAGTTGTTTGAAAATAAAAGAATATATCGTTTTGCAGACGGCCTTTGATTGGAAAATCGAAACTTGGAGCAAGAAATCGGTTGAATATTATCGATTTTTTGACTATTCTTGTCATAGGTTTACATTTTGCAGGCAACAGGCTGCCAATGTAGCATGAGCAATTTAATAAGAAAAACAGGTGTCATATGAATTCGTCAATGGGAAACCAAAAAGCATCATTGTGGGCGGTAGGCCTGATGCTGTTTGCGTTGTTTTTTGGCGCGGGTAATTTGATTTTCCCCGCTTTTTTAGGCCAGCAGGCAGGTGAAAACTGGTTTTCCGCCATGCTGGGCTTTTTGCTGACCGGTGCGGGTTTGCCGCTTTTGGGCGTGATTGCCATCGGTTATTCCAACTCGCGCGATGTGCAGGCTTTGGCTTCGCGTGTCACGCCGTGGTACGGCATTGCTTTTGCCGCCGCGCTGTATTTGTCTATCGGCCCGTTGTTTGCCACGCCGCGTACGGCTACGGTTTCCTTTGAAATTGGTGTGGTGCCGTTTATCGGTGAGGGAAACAAAACTTTGGGCTTGGCTTTGTTCAGCCTGTTTTTCTTCGGTGTGGCATTTTGGCTGTCGCTTTCTCCGGGCAAGCTGGTGGAGCGTATCGGTAAAATCCTGACGCCCGCTCTGTTGGTGACGATTGCCATTCTGGTGGGCTATGCGGCGTTTAATCCTATGGGCGCGCTGACTCCTGCTGAGGGAGAGTTTGCCACCCAGCCGTTGGCCAAAGGTATTTTGGAAGGTTACGGTACGATGGACGCGCTGGCCTCGCTGGTGTTTGCCATTATCGTGATTGATGCGGTGCGCGCGATGGGCGTGGACAACCGAGCCGAGCTGTTGCGTACCACAACGATTGCCGGTGTGGTGGCTGCTTCTTGTTTGGCCATTGTGTATCTGCTGATCGGTTATATGGGCGCAACCAGCGTTGCCGGTTTGGGTATGCAGGAAAACGGTGCGGCGGTATTGTCGAAAACAGCGCAGGCGTATTTCGGTACGGGCGGCAATATCCTGTTGAGCATTATTGTGTTCTTGGCGTGTTTGAGTACCGCAGTCGGTCTGATTACTTCCTGTTCAGAATATTTCAACCGCTTATGCCCGGGCATTTCATACAAAGCCTTCGTGGTTATTTTCACTTTGGTGTCTATGGGCTTGGCAAACAAAGGTTTGGCGGGCATCATCAGCTTTTCGATTCCGGTATTGATGCTGCTGTATCCGCTGACTGTGGTCATTATCCTGCTGGCGTTTTTGGACAAGTTCTTCGGTGGCAGCCGCATTGTGTATATCTGCACGATGTTTGCGACGTTGATTGTCGGCCTGCTGGACGCTTATAAAACGGCATTTGGTTTCAGCGAAGAGACTGCCGCCGCCATCAACAGCGCGCTGCCGGGCTACAGCCTCGGTTTGGGCTGGGCGTTGCCTGCGGTTGCCGGTTTTGTGTTGGGCTGTATTTTAAATGCGGCACTGAAAAAGAAAGCGTAAACATGGTGTGAAAGCCGTCTGAAAATACCGGAAGTTTGCTTTTCCGGTTTTCAGACGGCTTTTTCTTTTTTCGGACTGGATATGACGGCTATTTTCCATATCATCGCTCCGGTTTTTCTGGCGATTTTTGTCGGCTATGCTGCCATGCGGCGGCAGTTTTTTACCCAAGAACAGCTCAACGGTTTGGGTAAGTTTGTCGTGCGTATCGGTATGCCTATGCTGGTATTTAATGCGATTGCCACGCGGCCGATGGCAGAAGTGTTCAAGCCGGAATATTTTTACGGCTATTCGGCTGCTTCGGTATTGGCGTTTTTTATCGGTTGGCAGGTGAGCCGTTGGCGGAAGCTGCCGCCGACTTTGGCGGTGCTGAATGGTTTCGCGGTGGGGATGTCCAACTCCGGATTCATCGGGTATCCGTTGCTGCTGATGGCCATCGGTCCTTCGGCGGCGGTGTATTTTGCGATGAATGTTTTGACGGAGAGTCTGTTGATTTTTCCGTTGCTGTTTGCGTTTTTGGATTGGAGTAAGGGCAGGGGAACGAATGCGCGCACCTTGCTGCTGAAAATTGTGAAAAACCTGTCAGGCAATCCGATTATTGTTGCCATGCCAGTTGCCATGGTGTTTGCATTGGGCTGGTTGCCGCTGCCTCTTTTTGTTGAAAAATTATCGTCCATGCTGGCGGCCGCCACAACGCCGCTGGCGCTGTTTATGATTGGCGGTAATCTTTATGGCTTGAGCATACGCGGCAATGTCGGCGATATGATGGTGGTGGCGGCAGGAAAGCTGCTGATGTGCCCGCTGCTGGTGGGGTTGTGCTTGTGGCTGGCCGGAGCGAATGATGAAATGCTGTTTGCCGGCGTATTGTTTGCAACCACGCCGATGGCAAGTCTGTATGCGCTTTTTGGCGGATTGAACGGTTTTGCCAAAGAGACATCGGGGGCAATGCTTTTAGCAACGGTATTATCCATTGTGCCGATTTCTTTGGTATTGTTATTGATGGCGCATTGAGTGAGAAGAAAGGGTAATGATGAAGCTGACATTGATGTTTCGGGAATATTGCAGTTTGTGCCACAATATGCGCGAGCAGCTTATGCCTTATCAGGCAGAGTACGGATTTGAGTTGGAAGTCGTTGATGTGGACGAAGATCCGGTTTTGGAGCAGAAATATGATGAACTGGTGCCCGTATTGTTAGATGGGGAAACGGAAATTTGCCATTGGTTTTTAGACGGAGAACGGCTGAAGGAGCATTTTACTCGGGTGTACGGCCTACCGTCATCAAACACATAGACACATTGGCGGGGATTGCAAGCAGGGCTTTCGGGCGTGGTATAGCTGTTTTGTCAGGCTGATATGGCGTTGCTACGCTTTTTGTACCGTTTGTGTGCCTGCGGTTTTGCTGCCTGTCTTATTTGTGTGTTTCGGCTATGAAAAGGCCGTCTGTATAGTCTTTTAAAATAAGAATGATACTGCGTTGCTTTGCCTTGTCGTACTATCTGTACTGTCTGCGGCTTCGCTGCCTTGTCTCATTCTCATTTTATTCGACTATAAATTTGCAAGCATGATGCTTACAAATTTACAGACGGCCTTTTGTATTAGGTTCAGACGTTTGGCAGTGGTTGTGTGCCATGCAGCAGATAGTGAATGGTTTCACGGACACTGCGGATAGCATTACCGAAAGGCAGGGGATCTTTTCCTCGGAAAAACAACCCTTTATCGACTTCTCCACGCCATGCGGCAGCAAGCTGGATATCGATACAGAATTGGCCGGCTTTGTCCAAACCGTCGCGCAAGCCGCAGGTGGTCAGGCAGTTCAGCCCTTGGGTGCAGCGGCGCGGGTCGGCTTTGGCCGCAGCTTGCAGTTTGTCTTCACGCTTGATGTAGCTGTCTAAAAAACGAGTGCGGACACCGCGTGCGGGCAAACCTGCTACCGACATAAATTCTACAACTTTTTCCGTTTCCGCTCCGGCAAGGGTTTTCTTGAAATTCAGATGGGCATCGCCTTCGTGGGTAACGGCGAAAGCAGTACCGATTTGTACGGCATTTGCGCCCCAAGTTTTCAGTGCGGTGGTGATTTTTTCAAAATTTGCCATGCCGCCGGCCAAAACCAGCGGGATTTTCTCGTTTTCCAAACCTAAATTTTTGAAAACTTCAAAAGTTTCTTCGATAACGCGTTTGAAATCAAATTTGGCATCATTGACTCCGGCTACGGTTGCCGCGCCCAAGTGTCCGGCAGCATGGGCAGGGTGTTCGATAACGATGGCATCAGGCAGAATGCCTTTTTTCATCCAGCGTTTCAAAACGATGTTGATGCCGCGCGATTCGGACAAGATGGGAAACAGGGCAACATCTTTATGGTAGCCTTCGGTCATTTCCGGTAAATCCAGCGGCAATCCCGCGCCCATGACCACCGCATTCGCGCCGGATTCGCAGGCTTGGCGGACATAGGCGGCGTGGTCTTTAACGGCTTTCATGACATTGACGGCAATCATGCCTTTGCCTCCGGAAGCAGCTTTGGCTTTCTGGATTTCCCGATCGAGTGCGATCTTGTTCAGACGGGTATATTTTTCTTCACTGGGATTGGTTTTGGACTCGGCCAGCAAATCTTCATGCAGATGGCGCAAGTCCACGCTGGCAATCGTGCCGATGCCGTTTTCGCGGGCAACCGCACTGGAAAGTCCGGACGCGGAGACGCCGACGCCCATGCCGCCTTGTACGATGGGAATCAGGGATTTGCCACGGATAACCAGAGGCTCGAACGGATGCTGCATATGTTTTTCCTTGTAGATTTTCAATGATGGATGTGCGGTATATGAATCATGCTTTAAAATTTTAGGCATTATACTCTATTTTTTCTAAGATTAGAGTAAAGATACAAAAATTTTAGAGTAAAAATCTAAAATAATCGGTTTGATTGGAAAAAGTGTAGCAGTTTTAATTGGTTATGCTTGGGAAGTTTTGGAAGCTATAAGGCCGTCTGCAAATTCTTGTTATCGTTTTGCAGACGGCCATAGAGGGAAAATTGGGGGTGAGGGGCGTTTGTGTTTTGTGTGGCAGGATTATTTGATTTGATGATCCAAAACGAAATGCGCGCCCTGGTCTTGAGCCAGTGTTTCGCTAAGCGCGGGCAGGTTTTGTTTGAGCTGTTCCGCGAGCAGATAGGGCGGATTGATGACAAACATACCGCTGCCGTGCATACCGAAGCCGTCTGCACGCGGGCTGTGGACGTGCAGTTCGGTGTGCAGATAGTTTTGCGGTGATAATTTTTTCAGTTGTTCGGGGAGTTTGCGGCTCTCTTCACGGCTCAGGCAGGGATACCAAATCAGGTAGCAGCCCGAATCAAAGCGTTTTTGGGCTTCTTTCAGCGTTTGGATAACCCGCTGGTAATCTTGTTTTTCTTCATAAGGCGGATCGATGAGGATTACGGCACGGCGAGATGGCGGCGGCAGTAAGGAAATCAGCCCTTGATAGCCGTCTGCTTGGGCAAGCAGGCAGCGTTTTCCTAATCGGGCTTCGCGCATATTGTTTTGCAGATGTTGGAAATCGGCAGGGTGCAACTCGAACATCCGCATTTTGTCGCTTTCCCGGATTTCCGCCTGTGCCAGCCACGGAGAGCCGCAATAGAGGCCGGATTGCGGCAATATGGTTTGCAGACGGCTTAAGAATGCCTGCAATTCTTGCGGCAGGTTTGCTGCTTGTTGCAGACGGCCGATGCCCTGACGGTATTCGCCGACTTTTTGTGCTTCGGTGCTGTTCAGGTCGTATAAGCCTGCGCCGCTGTGCGTATCGATATACCAATAGGGTTTGTCTTTGCGGTTGAAATAATTCAGAACCAAGTATAGGGTGAAATGTTTGAGCATATCGGCATGGTTGCCGGCATGGAAAGCATGGCGGTAGCTGAGCATAGGTAGATGCCGTCTGAAAATAAAGCAGGATTATATAATAGAATGGGAAGATAGATAACGGATAGAAAAAAGGCTGCCGGTTCGGGCAGCCTTGAGATGGGCAAAGATTAGGATTGTGCGGCTTTTTCTACGGCAAGTTTTTCCTGACGGTAGGCTTCAGCCGCTTCGCGTTCGCGTTTGGTGGCTTGGCGCATCATCCAGTAGTTGACGACGATAACCAGCGTACCGATAACGCCGATTAAAATGGTGGCCAATACGTTCATCTGCGGGTCGAGACCAAGTTTGATTTTCGAGAAAATCACTTGAGGGAGCGTGGACGAACCCGGGCCGGACAGGAATGAGGTAATGACCAAGTCGTCAAGCGACAGCGTAATGCCCAGCAGGAAACCCGAAGCAATGGCCGGAGCAATCAGCGGCAGGGTAATCACAAAAAAGATTTTTAACGGACGTGCGCCCAAATCCATCGCGGCTTCTTCCAAGGATTGATCCAGTTCGATCAGGCGCGAACGGATAACCACGGTAATGTATGCCATACAGAATGTGGTATGGCCGAGGAAGATGGTGAAAAAGCCGCGGTCGAAATAGAGCCAAGACAGCAGTTCGCTGTTTTGCAGGAACATTTGTACTTGGATAATCAGCAGCAGCATCGACAAGCCGGTAATCACATCAGGCATAACCATCGGTGCGGAAATCATACCGGCAAACAGGGTGCTGCCGCGGAAGCGTTTGATACGCGCCATGGCATAACCTGCCAGCGTGCCGAGTATGACGGCAGCCAGCGAGGAAACCAGCGCAATCCGCAGCGACAGCCATGCCGCTTCGAGAATGGTATCGTTTTGAACCAGTGCGGCATACCATTTGGTTGAGAAACCGCCCCAAACGGTTACCAGCTTGGATTCGTTGAACGAATAAATCACGAGAACGAACAGCGGTATATACAGAAATGCTATCGACAGTAACAGCATCAGCTTCAGAAACCAAGAAAGTTTGTTTTTCTGCATTATCTGCCTCCTTCTTTGATTTCACGGTTATTTTGGCGGTGGTTCAGCGCAATCGGAATCACCAGCAGTATCACCATCACCACAGCAACGGCAGAAGCCAGCGGCCAGTTGTTCTGATCGAAGAATGCCTGCCACAATACTTTACCGATCATCAAGTTTTCCGAGCCTCCGACCAGTTCGGGAATCACAAACTCGCCGACGGCAGGAATAAACACCAACATCGAACCTGCAATAATGCCGGTTTTCGACAGCGGCAGGGTAATGGTGAAAAACGATTTGATCGGACCGGCGCCCAAATCCGAAGCGGCTTCGAGCAGGCGGCTGTCCAGTTTCACCAGTTGGGTGTACAGCGGCAGAATCATAAACGGCAGGTAAGCGTACACCATGACCAGATTCAGGGAAAATGCGTTGTAAAAAAGGTCGAGCGGTTCACTGATAATGCCGTATTTCAGCAGGAAGTTATTGATGATGCCGTTGTGGCCGAGCAGCCCCATCCACGCGTAAACGCGCAGCAGGAAAGATGTCCAAAACGGCAGCATGATGGCCAGCAGCAGTCCGTTGCGGATAGACGGATTGGCGCGGGAGATGGCATAAGCGGTCGGATAGCCAATCAGCAGGCAGATGACGGTAGTGGTCAAAGCGGTTTTAATCGAAGACCAGTAAGTCAGCAAATAAATGTTGTCGCCGTTGCTGCCGCTGAACGGATTGAGCATCTGCCCCAGCGTTGCCCAAAAGTTTTGGAAGATGTCGGCATAATTCTGATAACTGATGGCAATATTCAGACGGCCTAAATCTTCATCAACTGTTGTCAACGGTGTAAACGGCGGAATGGCGATTTCCTGTTCGGCAAAACTGATTTTCAGCACAATCGCAAACGGAATCAGGAAAAACACCAGCAGCCAGATATACGGTACGGCGATGACGGCACGCTGCCCTTTTTGGCGCGGCGGTTTGTTTTTGAGTTTTTTCAGGAAGTTCATTTCATCGCCCTCCGATCAGCGGAACAACGGAGTCGGCTGGTTTTCCGGCCAGCTCATGTACACGGTTTCGTCCCAAGTGGGCGGAGTAAGGTTCTGCACATACCAATAAGGTGCGGGAACTTGGCTTTTCACCACCCGGCCGTTGGCAAGTTTGATGTGGTAGATGGCGAAACTGCCCAAGTAGGCAATTTCTTTTACCGTACCTTTCGCCCAGTTGAAGTCGCCCAAATGTTCGGGCTTTTCCTTGTACAAATCAATGTCTTCGGGACGGATGCTGACCCACAAATCCTGTTCGGCAGGGCCGCCCAAACCATGATCGATGCGGACATGGTTTTCCAAGCCATCGCACTCGATAACCGCATAATCGGCGTGATCCTCAACAACCACACCCTCGAAAATATTGGTTTCGCCAATAAATTCGGCAGTAAAGCGGCTGTTCGGGTAGTCATAGACATCGGCAGGCGTACCGACTTGTTGCAGCTGGCCTTCGGACATAATGGCGATTCGGGTGGCCATGGTCATGGCTTCTTCTTGGTCGTGTGTGACC
Organism: Neisseria animalis; assembly: GCF_900636515.1. Classification (NCBI taxonomy): domain Bacteria; kingdom Pseudomonadati; phylum Pseudomonadota; class Betaproteobacteria; order Neisseriales; family Neisseriaceae; genus Neisseria; species Neisseria animalis. Next base: position 1,459,843 of record NZ_LR134287.1, on the reverse strand, counting down.
ATGATGCAGGTTACGCCCACTTGCTCCAGCGTATTCACCAGCTCGAATTGGGTTTGCTGGCGCAGTTTTTTATCCAACGCGCCCAAAGGTTCGTCAAGCAACAGGATTTTCGGACGTTTGGCCAAGCTGCGTGCCAAAGCGATACGCTGCTGCTGGCCGCCGGACAGTTGGTGCGGTTTGCGTTTGGCAAATTTGGTCATTTGCACCAAGCGCAGCATTTCTTCCACGCGCGCGTCGATTTCCCCTTTTGGCATTTTGTCCTGTTTCAGGCCGAAAGCAATGTTTTGCTCCACCGTCATGTGCGGAAACAGCGCGTAGCTTTGGAACATCATATTGATGGGGCGGTCGTACGGAGCAAGTTTGGTAATGTCTTGTCCGTCCAGAATAATTTTGCCCTGATTGGGAATCTCCATGCCGGCCAACATACGCAACAGCGTGGATTTGCCGCTGCCGGAACTGCCCAAAAGCGCAAAGATTTCATGTTTGTAGATGTCCAAGTCGATGTTATCGACAGCGTAATTGTCACCAAACTTTTTCACCAGACCTTGGATTTGCAGATAAGGTTTGGCGGAAGACGCAGTATGTGCGGTCATAATGGCAATACTCCAAAATTTATAACGAGTACCGGCAAAACGGATTTTCGAAAGGGTGATAAAAAGCTGTTTGATTGCTGGAGGTTTTGCAGACGGCAATGTTCGGGAAAAGGCCGTCTGCAAAACCTTGTGAAGCGCACGGTCAGCACGGTTTTTGGGCGTTTCTGAAACGGATTTCGAAAGCAGCCCGAAAGTTGAGTAAGTTTGTGAATGATCAGGCAGAATAAATCCCGAACGGGTGCCGGAAGAGGCTGTTTCAAACCTTTTCAAACAAACCCGCGATTATATTAGTCTATGCCGTATCAGGGCAATAACAAACTTGCCGTGAAAACTTGTTTTTTTCAAATGATGGCAGGAATACAACGCTTTTGTTTCCAAATACCTTTCCGGCTTGCATCGGTAGGGTGGTGTTTGGTATCTAGCAGGCTGTAAGTCAATCATAACAAAAGCATAAAAAAGGAGATGTGATGAGTATCAAACATTGGCCTGAAGGGGAGCGGCCGCGTGAGAAATTGTTGGAACGTGGGGCGGGGGTGTTAAGTGATGCCGAGCTGCTGGCGATTTTGTTGCGGGTGGGTACGCGCGGCATGAGTGCGGTAGATTTGGCGCGTTATCTGTTGAATGAGTTTGGCAGTTTGGGCAGGCTGATGAGTGCCGAGGCGCGGGTGCTTTCCCGATATAAAGGCATGGGAACGGCGAGCTTTACCCAGTTTGCCGTGGTGAAGGAAATCGGCCGGAGGATACTCAGCGAAGAGTTGCAGCAGGGCGTGGTGTTGAACAATCCCCGTGCGGTTGCCGATTATCTGCGGCTGCATTTGGGGCATGAGAAAGTCGAAGTCAGTACCGCGCTGTTGCTCAACAGCCAGAATCAGTTGATTGGTGCGAAGGAATTGTCGCGCGGGACGGTTGCGGAAAATACCGTTTATATTCGTGAGGTGGTGAAGCTGGCCTTGGAGGAGTATGCCAGTGCGGTGATTATTGCCCACAACCACCCGGGCGGCACGGCCATGCCGTCTGAAAACGATATATTGTTTACCCGCCGTTTGCAGCGGGCATTGGATTTGGTGGAAATCGATCTGCTCGATCATTTTATTATTACCGCAAACGAAAGCTGCTCCATGCGCGGCGGCGGCTGGTTGGACGGAATGCCGTCCGAATAACTTTCCGAAATGCAGACGGCATTGGCCGGCGGTGTTTGCCGCAATCATTCATCTGCTTGTCGAAATTCGCAGACAAAGCTGTTAAAATGGCGTTTTGAAAAACGGTACGGATAATGGCGTTGCAAGCAAAAGTCAAGGCGAATACCTATTATGCCTTTGCCTGTATCGGATTGATGTTGTCGGCATTTTTGGTGTTTGCGGCAGTCAGCATCATTCCGTTCGGTATAACAGCGGCGCAGCAGTTGGCAGTCATACGTATATCGCTGTATGCGCTGGTGTTGTTTGCCGTGCTGGGCGGCGCATTTTCCCTGCGTGTGGCCATACTCCGCAAACAATTTGAGAAATCATCATGATGCAGACAGCTATCCCGGAAGAAATCCGTTTGCAGCAAAACCGTGCCGTATTGGTATTGGTTTACGGCGGCGAGCAAAAAATCCTCCCAGCCGAATTTTTGCGCGTGTACTCGCCCAGCGCCGAAGTGCGGGGGCACGGGCCGGGGCAGGAAGTGTTGCAGACGGGCAAGTCGGAAGTTACCGTTACGGACTTGGAACCGGTTGGCCGGTACGCGCTGAAAATCACTTTTTCAGACGGCCACAACAGCGGTTTGTACGATTGGCCTTATCTGCACCGTTTGGCTTACGGATATGACGAAATGTGGGCGGATTACCTGAAACGCTTGCAGGAATCAGGAGCATCGCGTCTGCCGGACAATCATGCCGAACAGACGGCAGGTGTTCATGCCTGCGGCGGCGGATGCGGAAGCCGTTGAACATCGAAATGACAGCGATACCGTTTTGCAGATGGCCCGATGATGGCAGGCCGTCTGCAAAATGCCTTTTTATTTTATCTGATTGGATATTATTGCGGGCTAAGACCCTAAAAGAAAGCAGAAATTATGAGTGACCAAAAAACCCACTTCGGTTTCAGTACTGTTGATGAAAGTGAAAAAGCCGGCAAAGTCGCCGAAGTGTTCCACTCGGTAGCGAAAAACTACGACATCATGAATGATGTGATGTCCGGCGGTCTGCACCGCGTTTGGAAACATTTCACCATCAATACCGCCCGCCTGAAAAAAGGCGACAAAGTGCTGGACATCGCCGGTGGTACGGGCGATTTGTCGCGCGGCTGGGCCAAGCGCGTGGGCAAAGAAGGCGAAGTGTGGCTGACCGACATCAACTCCTCCATGCTCACCGTCGGTCGCGACCGTCTGTTGAACGAGGGCGTGATTCTGCCGGTATCGCTGGCGGATGCGGAAAAGCTGCCGTTTCCCGACAATTATTTCAACCTCGTTTCCGTTGCCTTCGGTTTGCGCAACATGACGCACAAAGACCGTGCATTGAAAGAAATGCACCGCGTATTGAAACCGGGCGGTACGCTGCTGGTGTTGGAGTTTTCCAAAGTCTACAAACCGCTTGAAGGCGTTTACGATCTGTATTCTTTCAAACTTTTGCCGGTGATGGGCAAGCTGATTGCCAAAGATGCCGACAGCTATCAGTATCTGGCTGAATCTATCCGTATGCACCCCGATCAGGAAACGCTGAAACAAATGATGCTGGATGCCGGTTTCGACAGCGTGGATTACCACAATATGAGCGCGGGCATTGTTGCGCTGCATAAGGGCGTGAAATTCTGATTGAATCCGCATCAAGCCGTCTGAATTGCAGACGGCTTTTTCAAAAAAACAGCAACTCAATAAGGATAAAACCATGCAAACTTACGATTTTACCCTTCCTTCCAGCAGCGGCAGCGATTTTCGGGCGGCCGACCATCTGCCGCTGGTGGTGTACTTCTATCCTAAAGACAGTACCCCGGGCTGCACGACCGAAGGTTTGGACTTTAATGCCCGTTTGGAACAATTTAAAGCACTCGGCTATACGGTGGTCGGTATTTCGCGCGATGGGGTGAAAGCTCATCAGAATTTTTGTGCCAAACAAGGGTTCCAATTTGAGTTGTTGAGTGATAAAGATGAGGTTGTCTGCAAACAGTTTGATGTCATCAAGCTGAAAAAACTTTACGGCAAAGAATCGTTGGGAATCGAACGCAGCACTTTTGTGCTCAATGAAAAAGGCGAAATCAGCCACGAATGGCGCAAAGTCAAAGTAGCGGGTCATGCACAGGAAGTATTGGATACTTTAAGCCGTTGAGGAGGAAAAGGCCGTCTGTAAAATGCAGACGGCATATCAGTATGAACGATTTAACTGATGTCTTCCTCGAACATCTCTGGCTGATGGGGCGTTTGAGTGACAATACCCTGAATGGTTACCGCCGCGATTTGGAGAAGATTGCCGCGCGGCTGAACGAGAGCGGACACGACTGGCTGAGTGCCGACAGTTTAGTATTGGCAGAAGCCGTTTACGCCCCACAAGAAAAAACCAGTTCGCAGGCGCGGGCTTTGTCTGCTTGCAAGCGGCTGTACGCATGGCTGGAAGAAATCGGCCGCCGCAGCGAAAATCCGACCAAAGAGCTGCGCGCGCCCAAACTGGCGCAAAAACTGCCCAAGCTCATCAGTGAAGCGCAAATCGATGCCATGCTGGCCGCTCCCGATACCGGCACGGTACACGGCATGCGGGACAAAGCCTTTTTGGAACTGCTGTATGCCACAGGATTACGGGTGTCCGAAGCAGTAAAACTCACTCCCGATAATTTGGATTTCCAGCGAGGACGTGTCAACCTTATCGGCAAAGGGGGTAAGCAGCGGGAAATCCCGATGAACGAAGATGCTGTGGAATGGCTGGAGCGTTACCAGCGTGAAGCGCGTCCCCAATTATTGAAAGGCAGACTGTGCGATGCATTTTTCGTCAGCCAGAAGCGCAGCGGCATGACGCGCCAGCTTGCGTGGATGATTGTTAAAGAATACGCAGCGGCAGCCGGTATTCAGGAGCTTAGTCCGCACGGTTTGCGCCATGCGTTCGCCACACATCTGGTAAACGGGCAGGCAGATTTGCGTTCCGTGCAGGCCATGCTCGGTCATGCCGATTTGAGTACCACGCAGATTTATACCCATGTTGCCAATCAAAGGCTGCAACAAACGGTAAAAGAACACCATTCACGAAATTAAGCCTCATCAGGCCGTCTGCAAAATATAAGAAAGAGAGCAAGCGGGTAATCGGGTTGTTGAAAGTGTATCAAGGGTTTCGGAATATCGCGGTTTTCATTGCGCTTCCTCGCTTGCGGACGGTATCGCTATGATTTTATTTAAGATAATGATTTGCCGATTATTTCGGATAGCGCGGGCGGGCGCTTTTGTCTTGAGTGAAAAGTATTGGTGCGTTTCAAAAATATATTTTAAATCAAAACTTTTCTTTTTGGTTTAAAAGAGTTATAATAAACCAATTTTTCAGATTTCAGGAAAAATGGCCATGGGGCCATTTTTTTGTTTTTGTACTTTGGAGCAGCATGGATATTCAAAATATTCTGGATAAAACCCTGCCGGGCTTGGGTTACGAGCTGGTGGATTTCGAGCTGACGGCGCAAGGGGATTTGCGTGTGTTTATCGATAAAGAAGGCGGTATTACGGTTGAAGACTGTGCAACGGTCAGCAACCATTTGAGCCGTGTGTTTATGGTTGAAGATGTTGATTACAAACGCTTGGAAATTTCCAGTCCGGGGTTGGACCGTCCGTTGAAAAAAGCTGCTGATTTTGTGCGTTTTGCCGGGCAGCAGGCAAAAATCAAAACACGCCTTCCGATTGACGGACAGAAGAATTTTATCGGCCGGATTGAGAAGTGTGAAAATGAAGTGGTAACGGTTTCTTTCGATGGTAAAACCGCCGATATCGAAATCGGCAATATCGACAAAGCACGCCTGCGTCCCGAGTTTAAATTTTAAAAATCATAAGTATGGAGATTCTGCAATGAGTCGCGAAATGTTACAGTTGGCCGAGGCATTGGCCAGTGAGAAAAATGTAGAGGCAGAAGTCGTATTTCAGGCTTTGGAGTTTGCGCTTTCTACGGCAGCCAAGAAAAAAGCCGACCGCGAGCATATGGATGTGCGCGTGGAAATCGACCGCGATACCGGAGCGTACCGTACATTCCGCCGTTGGTTGATTGTGGCAGACGAGGATTACACTTATCCCGATGTGGAGAAAACCATTGAGGAAATCCAAGAGGAAGTCCCGGGTATCGAAATCCAAATCGGCGAATATTATGAAGAGCAGTTGGAAAACGAAGGTTTCGGCCGTCAGGCGGCACAAACTGCGAAGCAGATTATTTTGCAGCGTATCCGTGATGCGGAGCGCGAGCAGATTTTAAATGAGTTTTTGGCAAACTGTGAAGATATTATCATGGGTACGGTTAAGCGTGTGGAGCGTCATGGTACGATTATCGAAATCGGCCGTTTGGACGCGCTGCTGCCTCGCGATCAGATGATTCCGCGCGAGAATTTCCGTAACGGTGACCGAGTTCGTGCGTTGTTTCTCCGTGTGGACGAAATCGGCAATACCGGCCGCAAACAAGTGATTTTGAGCCGGACTTCCGGTGATTTTCTGACCAAGCTGTATGAACAGGAAGTGCCGGAAATTGCAGACGGCCTGTTGGAAATCCGCGAGGTTGCCCGCGACCCCGGTCAGCGTGCCAAAGTAGCGGTAAAAGCCAATGACCAGCGTATCGACCCGCAAGGCACCTGTATCGGCGTGCGCGGTTCGCGCGTCAATGCGGTAAGCAATGAATTGTCGGGCGAGCGCATCGATGTGGTGCTGTGGTCTCCGGAAACCGCACAGTTCGTCATCAACGCATTGTCTCCTGCGGAAGTCAGCCGTATTCTGATTGATGAGGAAAAACGTGCGGTGGATGTAATTGTGGCGGAAGACCAGTTGGCATTGGCGATTGGCCGCGGCGGTCAAAACGTACGTTTGGCTTCGGATTTGACCGGCTGGCAGTTGAACATCATGACTGTAGCCGAAGCAGACGAGCGCAATGCGGCGGAAGATGCGGAAATCCGCAACCTGTTCGTTACCCATCTGAATGTCGATGAAGACACGGCAGATGTGTTGGTTCAGGAAGGTTTTGCCACTTTGGAGGAAGTTGCTTACGTTCCGGCTGCAGAAATGCTGGAAATCGACGGCTTTGACGAAGAAATCGTTGAAATGCTGCGTAACCGTGCCCGCGATGCCATTCTAACCTTGGCTATTGCCTCCGAAGAAAAACTGGCCGACGTATCGGAAGATATGCGCAATCTGGAAGGTTTGGATTCGGACATGCTGCGCGATTTGGCACAGGCCGGTATCGCAACCCGCGATGATTTGGCCGAACTGGCGGTGGACGAACTGATTGAAATTACGGGTGTAACCGAAGAAGAAGCCAAAAAAGTAATTTTGGCGGCGCGCGAACACTGGTTTACCGAAGAAAACAACTGAGGGGGTAACAGATGAGTAACACAACCGTAGAACAATTTGCCGCCGAAATGAATAAATCCGTCGACGTATTATTGAAGCAACTGCAAGATGCAGGTGTGAACAAAAGCAGCGGCGGAGACTCTTTGACTTTTGAAGACAAACAGCTGTTGGCCCAATACTTGAAAAAGCAAAACGGCAGCGATAATGCAACCATCAGTATCCGCCGCACCAAAACCGAGGTCAGCACCGTTGACGGCGTGAAAGTGGAAACCCGCCGTCGCGGACGTTCGGTAACCATTCCTTCGGCGGAAGAATTGGCCGCGGAAGCCAAAGCCAAAGCAAAAGCAGAGGCTCAAAAGGCTGCCCAAGAAGCAGAAGCGGCTGCGGCAGCGAAAGCAGAGGCTGCTGCGGAGCAGGAACGCGCTGCGGCAGAAAGAGCGAAAGCAAAAGCTGAAGCCGAAGCGGAAGCTGCAAAACTGAAAGCAGCCAAAGAGGCAAAATCGGCTGCACAAGAACATGCAGCCGAAGAAAAAACACAGCAAGAGCAAACGGTCAAAACCGAAAAGGCTGAAGACAAACCTAAAGCCGCCAATAAAGCCAAGCAGGAGAAGCCGTCCAAAGAGAAGGAAGCAAAAAAAGCATCTGCTGCTCCGGCTGCTCCCCAGCCGGTGGTTAATGCGGAAGAAGCCGAGCGGCGTGCGGAAGAAGAGCGGCGTGCTGCTGCTTTGCGCGCACATCAGGAAGCCTTGTTGAAAGAGAAACAAGAGCGTCAGGCGCGTCGCGAAGCTGCCAAAATTCAAGCTGCGGCCGAAGCAAAAACTGCGAAAGAAGCCAAAGCGGCAGAATTGCGTACGGCCAAACCTTCCAAGCCGTCTGCATCTGCAACACAGGAGGCTGCCAAAGGTACGCCTGCTTCAGGACGGGGTAAAAAAGACGACCGTCACAGCCGTGATGAGGACAGCCGTCCGCGCGGCGGTAAAAATGCCAAAGGCGGACGTAACCAGCATGCGGGTCAGGACGAGCGCGTGCGCAGCGGCAAAAAAGGCAAAAAACAGCTCAAACTGGAGCCGAACCAACACGCTTTCCAAGCACCTACCGAACCGGTAGTACATGAGGTTCTGGTGCCTGAAACCATTACTGTTGCCGACTTGGCGCATAAAATGGCCGTTAAGGGCGTGGAAGTGGTCAAAGCCCTGATGAAGATGGGTATGATGGTAACCATCAACCAATCCATCGACCAAGATACGGCTCTGATTGTGGTGGAAGAGCTGGGCCATATCGGCAAGCCTGCCGCCGCCGATGATCCCGAAGCATTTTTGGGTGACGACAGTGAACACGATCAGGCCGAACAGCTGCCGCGTCCGCCGGTGGTAACCGTTATGGGTCACGTTGACCACGGTAAAACCTCGCTGCTCGACTACATCCGCCGTGCCAAAGTGGTACAGGGCGAAGCAGGCGGCATTACCCAGCACATCGGTGCGTATCACGTGAAAACCCCGCGCGGCGTGATTACCTTTTTGGATACGCCGGGTCACGAAGCGTTTACCGCCATGCGCGCGCGCGGTGCGAAAGCAACCGATATCGTGATTCTGGTGGTGGCTGCCGACGACGGTGTGATGCCGCAAACCATCGAAGCGATTGCCCATGCCAAAGCGGCGGGCGTGCCGATTGTGGTTGCCGTCAATAAAATCGATAAAGATTCCGCCAATCCGGAGCGCATCCGTCAAGAATTGACCGCGCACGAAGTGATTCCCGATGATTGGGGCGGTTCGACCCAGTTTGTCGATGTGTCCGCCAAACAAGGTATCAATATCGATGCTTTGCTGGAAGCGGTATTGCTCGAAGCCGAGGTGTTGGAGCTGACGGCACCTGCGGATGCTCCGGCCAAAGGCATCATCGTCGAAGCCCGCTTGGACAAAGGCCGCGGCGCGGTGGCGACTTTGCTGGTGCAAAGCGGCACATTGCGCAAAGGCGACATGCTGCTGGCGGGTACGGCATTCGGTAAAATCCGTGCCATGAACGATGAAAACGGCAAGCCGATTAGCGAAGCGGGTCCGTCGATTCCGGTGGAGATTTTGGGTTTGTCTGATGTGCCGAATGCGGGTGAAGACGCCATGGTGTTGGCCGATGAGAAAAAAGCGCGTGAAATCGCCCTGTTCCGTCAGGGCAAATACCGCGATGTGCGTTTGGCCAAACAACAGGCCGCCAAGCTGGAAAACATGTTCAGCAACATGGGCGAAAACCAAGCACAATCCTTGTCGGTTATCATCAAAGCCGACGTACAGGGTTCTTACGAAGCATTGTCAGGCAGTCTGAAAAAACTTTCCACCGACGAGGTGAAAGTCAACGTATTGCACAGCGGTGTCGGCGGCATTACAGAGAGCGATGTCAATCTGGCGATTGCTTCCGGCGCGTTTATCATCGGGTTTAACGTGCGCGCAGACGCTTCCGCACGCAAGCTGGCCGAAAATGAAAACGTGGAAATCCGCTACTACAACATCATTTACGATGCCATCGACGATGTGAAGGCGGCCATGAGCGGCATGCTCTCTCCGGAAGAAAAAGAGCAGATTACCGGTACCGTGGAAATCCGCCAAGTCATCAGCGTATCCAAAGTCGGCAATATTGCGGGCTGTATGGTGACCGACGGCGTGGTCAAACGCGATTCTCATATCCGTCTGATCCGCAACAACGTGGTCATCCATACCGGCGAGTTGTCATCGCTCAAACGCTACAAAGACGATGTGAAAGAAGTCAAAATGGGCTTCGAGTGCGGCTTGATGATTAAAGGCTACAACGAAATCATGGAAGGCGACCAGATCGAATGTTTCGATATTGTTGAAGTGGCGCGCTCACTGTAATCTAAGAGCTTATAAAGGCCGTCTGCAAAAATGGATTTTGCAGACGGCCTTTTTATTGCTACGGTACGGATTTAGGCATGGGCAGGCAAAAGGAAATATCGGGAAAAATGACTATGCGTTAAGGAGTTTTATAGTCGAATAAAATAAGAATGAGACAAGGCAGCGAAGCCGCAGACAGTACACATAGTACGGCAAGGCAAAGCAACGCTGTATCATTCTTATTTTAAATGACTATATCATCGAAAGACACAGAACGGGATAAGGCTGCAGGCTGTAAGGATAGTGCGGAGCGGCGGACTTCTGTTTCAGCAGTTTGGCCAAATATTTTTTTGAGCAAGACGCAGCAACGCTGTGTATTGTTTTGTGTTCAATGACTATACGGCCGGAGAAACAGCCGCCGCAGGGTAAACAGACTCTGTGGCAGTTGCTGTTTTTCCGGTTGTATCTTTTTCATACTGACGGTGAGAAAACCCTACTCCCAACATATTTTCGGTATTTTTTAATTTAAGGTTTGTTGTCTGTTTTACCCTCGGATTTTGGTTCGGTTTGAGGATAAACTAGTTGCAAGGGATTATTTTTTACTTGCAGCCATACACTTTTGAGGATATTGCGAAGACTGCCGAGTTGGGTACCGCGCGAGCGTAAGGCGACAAACAGGGCAAGGGTAAAGCTGACCATCAGGTTTACCGTACCGATTGCCAGTACGCCGAACATTCCGTACATAAATGCGATAACGCCGACTTCTCCGCTGATGGCTGCATAGCCTAAGTTTGCAGAGGAAAAGGCAACATGACGGATATCGAGAGGCAGGCCGAGAAGGTGTCCGAAAAAGCCGGTTAAGCCCAACAGCATGCCGAAGATGAAATTACCCATCAGCGAGCCGTAATGTTTGTGGATATAGACGGCAAATCTGCTGCGGAGTTTGGCAGGCATAATGCGGCGCAACAGCGGGTTGATGGTCAGGCGGCGGCGCAGGTCGAGATAGTCGGCACGGTTGTCGAAGAAGCCGGCAATAATGCCCGAACAAAACAGCCATACGCCGGCAATCGCCGCATACCATAAAGTCGGTTGGGTAAACACATCAATCGACTTGAATTGATAGGCAGTATCTTCGGCACTCAGCAGCGTGTTGCCGGTTTGCAGCGCATAGAAAGTAGAAATCAGTCCGGCCAGCAATACGGCAACACCGACATTACCGAAGACGGCTACGCTTTGCGAACGGCATACGTCGATGAGCAGTTTGGCAAGTTTGTTGTCAACGGCACGCCCACGTTCGTTTAATTCGACTTGTTCGGCGAAGCTGGCAGCTGTCATGGCGGGCTGCTTGGTGGCCACAGTACAGTGAAGGACGTGAATCAGCATAAATCCCAAGCCGTAGTTCAGGCCGGAAAGAAAAGCCGTGGTAAATTCGCCGAATCCCAAGCCGGCGATATGGATTTTGTGTAAAGCCATCAATGCGATGATAACGCCGCCACCTGCTGCGGAATACAGCATATTCAAGTATTCTTTGCGGTTGCGCGTGATGTAGTGTTCGCCTCTGTTGCTGGTGTTTTCAGTAATGCTGCGTGTCAGCATGCGTACGCTGCTCTTACGCAGATGACGGGTACTGTATTGCTCGACTGCCGCATAAATCATAGAGTTCATCAGGCTGATGACCAAGCGGTTGCGTTGTTCTTGGGTTTGGATATTGATGAGAAGTTTTAGGCGGTCCAAAGTTTGTTGCAAACGCTCCAGCAGGTGGGCTACTTGTATTGAGGAACCGGAACCTGCGCCCGTTCCCCGCCGACGGAGATAAATCACTTGGGTTTGGCATTGGTCGAACATCACTTCCAAATGAGCGGTGTCGTAGCTGCTGCTGTTGTGGCGGTAATGTTCTACCAATAAGGCGGTTTCCCGCTGTAATCCGACAAACGCAGAATCCGCAGCCAGCAAGCGTGGTGCGAGGCGGACAAACTCCGGTTGCAGTGCTTCGGAGGCTACCCAGATAGCCAGCATCTCAATGGCGCGGATGCGTGCTTCGCTCAACTGGCGTGAAGTCGTCTGCAAAATTGAATCGGCGGCATGACGTTGAATCAGTTCGTATAAATTCAACCATTGGCGCAGGCTGATGGTGGAAAGCCAGCGGTCATCGTTTTCCGATTGGAAAAGATAAAGGAATACTTCTAAAAGGTTGTTCAAGTCTTTATACGAAGGGCTGAAGCGCTCGTAAATGCGATCTATCATCTCGCGGGCGAAGCTGTTGCGGGAGAAAATACCCAGCTTGATCAGGGCGGGATAAACATGGATTTTTGCCAGCCAAAGATAGAAACAATCGCCAAACTGACGGCAAAGTGCTTCGTCCTGTCTGAAGGTAATCAGGATTTGGTCGAAACGGGCGGCAGCATTTTTTTTGCCGCCGCTGCGTAAAAATTGAATGAGGGCGTTGAGTACGGAAACAAAATCAGCATCGCCGATACGTTCGCTCAACACCGAGTGCAGGTTTTGCGGAGTGAGTTTTTTCATCGGGGCATTATTCCATAATTGAAGATATTCTGAAAAGTATGCCGTTGGCTGCCGGCAAAAATTGTATGGCAGGGAGTTAACCCTTTGCCGTGTTCATCAGCCGCAGGGCTTGCAGACGGCCTATCTCTTGCCGGTATTCGACAAGTCCGACAAACCCGCCGTTTTTCGTGTAAACGCGAATCGGAGAAGCGGCGGAAATGTTTTCATGAAACTGCGGGCGTTGGCCGAATTTGAGCATTTCCACGGCTTTGTCGTTTAATTCGATTTTCGGCAGATGCCGCACCAAAACATCGCAGGGCAGCAAGAGCGCGTCGCGTCCGGCCTCGTCCAAGGCTTCGATTGCTTCCAAGGTATGTGTTTGGCCGATATGGAAACCGGCGGTTTCGGTGCGGCGCAGGGCGGTGAGGTGGGCGAAAGTATGCATCTGTTTTGCGATGTCTTCGCTGAGGGTGCGGATGTAGGTACCCTTGCTGCAACGCACGTCAATCACGGCTTTCGGTGCGGCAAAATCGGTAATTTCTATCGAATAAATGGTGATGTCGCGCGGTTTGCGTTCGATAACGATGCCTTGGCGCGCATATTCGTACAGCGGTTTGCCTTCGTGTTTCAAGGCGGAAAACATCGGCGGTACTTGGCGGATGTTGCCGGTCAGCGCGGTGCAGGCCGTCTGAAATTCTTCCCGGCTGATGTCGGTGCGGGCGGTGGCGATGATTTCGCCTTCAGCGTCACCGGTGCTGCTGGCTGCGCCGAGTTGCAGGGTGGCAGTGTAGGCTTTGTCGGCATCCAGCAGGTATTGCGCGAATTTGGCGGCTTCGCCGAAGCAGACGGGCAGCAGGCCGGTTGCCAGCGGGTCGAGTACGCCGGTGTGTCCCGCTTTTTCGGCGCGGTAGAGGCGGCGGGCTTTTTGCAGCGCGGTATTGCTGGAGAGGTTTAAGGGTTTGTCGAGCAGCAGCACGCCGTTAACGGCGCGTTTGGTCGGTTTGGTCATGGCGGTATTTCTTGGGTAACTTGGGTCAGTGTTTTTTCAGACGGCCTCAATGCCGTCTGAAAGATGTCAAATCATTCTGAAACGGCATAGGGTTGCGGCCTGCCGCACCATTTATCACGGGCTGGTGCGCCGGCGTACATCCTACACCTTGTTTTCACTACCTTGTTTTTACAAACGTTTTTCAGACGGCCTGCCTGTGATTATGGGACGATAATGGTAAAAATATAAGCGGCCAAGTTAACCAGCAAAACGATGCCGTAAAGCATATTGCTACGGCCCTGATTGAGCGAGAGCATCACGGTAAAAGTACTCAAGCCCAATAAAATCATGGATTTCGTATCCAAGCCCAGCACAACGTCGATGTCGTAAATCAGGCAGACGATGGCCACGGCGGGAATGGTCAGGCCGATACTGGCCAAGGCGGATCCGAGTGCGAGGTTGACGCTGGTTTGGAGGCGGTTGCGGTGGGCGGCGGTGAGCGCGGCCAAGCCTTCGGGCATCAGTACCACGGCAGCGATAATCACGCCGACCAAAGAAGGCGGCGCGCCGACGGCGGCAACCATGCCTTCGATGGCGGGAGAGAGGGCTTTGGCCAGCAGAATCACGATGCCCAGACACACGACCAGCAGCAGCAGGGAGGCGGCGGCGACCGCAAGGGAAGGCGGCTCGGCATGGCGGCTTTCATCGTCGTCGTCAGACAGGAAATAATCGCGGTGGCGCACGGTCTGCATGGCAATAAACGAAAAATACAATACCAGCGAGGCAACGGCGACAAAAACCAGCTGGCTGTTGCTGTAAGTGCCTTCCACCGTCGAAGTGGTGAAATTCGGCAGAACCAGCGTCAGCACCAAAATGGAAATCAGCGTGACCAGCGCGGTACTGACCGATTTTTGTCCGAAAAACTGTTCGTGATGGCGGAAACCGCCCAGCAGCAGGCTGCCGCCGAGCAGGCCGGTGAGAATCAGCATAATCGCTGCAAATACGGTATCCCGCGCCAGCGTAGGCGCGTTGCCGTCGGACGCAACCATCAGCGACACAATCAGGCCGACTTCCAGCACCGTAATCGCCAGTGCCAGAATAATGGTACCGAAGGGTTCGCCGACTTTATGCGCCACCACTTCGGCATGGTGCACGGCAGATAAAACGCTGCCTATCAATAATGCGCCTCCGGCAAGCTGCATCAGCGTGCCGTCGATACCGAAAAAATAGCCTGCCCACGCCGCCAGCGGCAGCGCGACAGACCAGATGGGAAGCATAGCGTGTTTGTGTGCCATTCGTATCCTTTGGAAATTGAAACGGGGTTTGCAACAAAAGCAGCCGTTAAGGCTGTCGGGAAGGGACGGGTTGTGCCGTATTTCGGGCATATGGCCGGATAACACAGAATGAAACAAGGCACTAAAGCCGCAGTACGGACAGTACGGGCCGGCCAACGGTGTTGCGGCTTCGGCAGCTTGGTCAAGCCTCTTTTAAGCAAGGCGCGGCAATGCTGTGGTTTTCTGTGTTACATGACGATGAAACAGGAAGGCCGGAAATGACGACAAGGCCGTCTGAAAAGTTTAAGTCCGGAAAATCAGGGAGCAGAAAATTTTCAGACGGCCTTCAAAGAGGGCTCGGATCAGTCTTCCACCGGTTTTTCTGCCGCTACTTGGTCGATGAGGCTGGAAATGCTCATACCGCGTTCCAGCGATTCGTCGTATTTGAAATGCAGCTCGGGCGTTTTGAAAAGTTTGATGCGCTTGGCCAATTCGCTGCGCAAGTGGCCTTTGGCGTGATCGAGCGCGTCTGCCGTAATCTCGCGGGTGCTGTCGTCCAACACGGTGTAAAACACGGTGGCGTGACTGTAATCACGGGTGACTTCGACTTCGTTGATGGTGATGAAGCCTGCGCGCGGGTCTTTCAGGCCGGTGCGGACCAGCTCGGCCAGCTCGCGCATGATTTGTTCTTTGACACGGTCTTGGCGGGCGTAGCCGCGTTGCGGTTTTCTCATGGTTTTGTCCTTATTATGCCGTCTGCAAAAACAAGGTTGCGGTTTGCAGACGGCATGGGTGGGGGCAGTATGGTTTTCTGCCGCAATATTAAGGCTGCATTATAGCGGAAAATCGGGTCATGATAACCATTCTGTCAAATCTGCGGTAGGAATGTCCCAGCTCCAGATACCGTTTTGCGAACCGTCCATGCCGCGCAAAAACAGGTAGCGGGCGGAGATTTTCTCTAAAGTTTGTCCGCGCAGCTTGAAATGGCGGGCAACGGCAATGGCGTAAATCAATGCTTGCAGATAGTAATGATGGTGTGCCATCGCTTCGTTCATGGCGGCGGTGGTATAGGCGGTTTCGTCATTCCCCAAATGGTTAGACTTGTAGTCGATGACGCAAACATTGCCGTCTGCATCTTGACAGACCATATCGATAAAGCCGTTAAGAAACCCTTGCAAATCTTGAAAGTCCAAGTGTTCCGAGGCTTGAATGCATTCGGGCGGCAAACCGCTGTCGGGGCGGGCAAACCATGCGCGTAAGGCAGTCAGGTTGAAATCTCGCATATACAGGGTAAAGCCCATTTCCGGCAGACGGCAGGCGGCTTTGATGTTCCCGAGCGCATGGTTTCCGGTAAGCGGCGTGGTACGGCAGTAATCAATCATGGCGTTGACCGCCGGCAGCCAGATGTCTTCAAACCCGTATCGCGCAAGAATTTCGGCGGTTTGCGTGCTTTGTTCGATGGCGGGTGCGGAAAAATCGAGCCGCTCCAGTATTTCATGCAGGCACACCCCGGCTTTCACGCCGCGCGGGAAGTGGTGGATAGTGTGGCACACATCGTCCGTATGCGGATTTGCAGACGGCATTTCAGGCAGTATTGCGCTTTCGGCGGCATCAACGGCCGGCTGCAATTCTTCGCGTTCGCTTTCAACGGTTTTCACATGGCGGCTGAGACCGGTAAAACTGGTGTGGCGGACAAACTCAAACCGGCGTGCCGGAATTTCGGCTGCTTGAAAACGGCAGGCAGCGTTTTCACTGCGGTTGGCAATAAAAGCAGTATAAGGTGCTTCTTCCGTGAAAGCAAATTCAACATCAGGATTATGCTGTTGGGCTTCGATAAACCTGAGCCAATTATTTTTCAACATCTGCGCCTGTGCCGCTGCATTTTTTTCGTTTTTATAAGTTTGATGCACATTTTGACGTTCTGCCGCTGCGCCGCCTTCGAGCAGGTAGGCAAACGTATTGTCGGCAGTATTGGAACAATGTCCGGCATAGATGTTCAGCTGTTCTTCGGCACGGGTTAGGGCAACATACAGCAAGCGCAGGTTTTCGGAGGCGGTTTCATCGCCAAGCTGGATTTGATCGGCTTCGTCAAGCTGCTGTTTGGCCAACAGCTCGGAAGAACCGTCTCGGCGGTGCAGAATCTGCCAATCGTTGGGTTTGATGGCGGCGGCGTCCCAAACAAACGGGCAGTACACCAAGGGATACTGCAAACCTTTGGAAGCATGCATGGTTACGATTTTGACCAAGGCTTCGTCGCTTTCCAAACGCACGGTGTGGTGTTCGCCTGCGGCTTTGTCTTCGGTGGCGGCATGAATTTGTTCCAGCAGCCATTTGTGCAGGGACGCGGGCGTGCGGCTTTGCTCGTCTTCGGCCGCAAGCAGCTCTAATAATTGCTGGTAGTTGGTCAGGCTGCGCTCCATGCCGTCTGCAAGCAGGCGGGTTTCGATATGGTGCCGGGCGGCAAAGCCTTGCATGGCGGCGTAAAAACCGTGCTGTTTCCATAATGTTGCGGCTTCGCGGGCGGAGTCTGTCCATGCAAGCAAGGCGGCATCGTCTTGGTTGAGTGCGTACAACTGCTCTGCGGTGTAATGAAACAGAACGCTGCCCAAAACGAAACGTAAATCTGCGGTGCGGCGGGTAAGCCAAAAACCGATAAGGGCGGCCAGCGCGGCGGCTTCGGCTGTGGCAAATACCGATTCGCGGTGCAGCAGTACGCTTTGGATTTTTCTTTTTTTCAGAGACTTGGCAATAAGGCTGCCTTCGTTGTGCGTCCGAACCAAGACAGCAATGTCGCCTGACTGCAACGGGCGGTCTTTAAAATGCAGACGGCCTTTGGCGGCCTCAAAAAGCGCATAGGCAATTTCATCGGCACAATATTCCGCTGCTTGTTTGCGGAGCAGGTCTTTGTTTTCGCTTTTGCCGGTGTTTTGGTTCAGCCAGCGGACGCTTACGGCGGGGCGTGGCGGATTCAGGCGGCTGTGTTCGCGTGCGGCGCCGACTTCTGCATAGTCGATGTTTGCTAACACAAACGGGCGGTCTTTTTGGCGGAACAGCGCGCCGATGCTGTTGACCAGTTTGGCATGGCTGCGGTAGTTGACGGTCAGCGTGTAATGGGAGCGGGCATCGGCGGCAGCTTGCAGGTAGGCATAAATATCTGCACCGCGAAAGCTGTAAATGGCCTGCTTGGGGTCGCCGACTAAAAACAACGGGCGTTCTTGGTTGATGAATATTTTTCGGAAGATTTCGTACTGTAAGGGATCGGTATCCTGAAATTCGTCGATCAGTGCGACGCGCCAGTTTTGCGCCACGGTTTCGGCAAGTGTGTGGCGGTGGGGATTGTCGGTCAGGGCGGTGTAAACATCCAGCAGCAGATCATCGAAACCGCGTTCGCGGCGCGTTTTTTTCTGTTGCGCCAGCGCGCTGTTCAGGTGTTCGAGCAGGTCGAGCTGTAACAGGGTCAGGGCGTGTTGTTCTGCTGCGGCAAGACGCTCCAAGTCGCGTCCTAAGTTTGCCAGAGCCTGCAAGTCGGCAAAGGCGGCAAGGTCGGGAGTTTGGCCTTTTTTGATTTTTGCTTCCAGTATGTCGGCGGCAAACATCGGCAGCTTGTCGAGCGGTTTGTCGCTGTGTTCCGGCAGCCGGTTTTGGCCGTCTGCGGTTTTGAGCACGGCAAACAGGTTGGCAAAGGTGTTTTTCTTGTAGCTGTTGCCGTTTAGGGCGGGGTGGACGCGCCAGAATGTTTCTTCCAAATCCGCCAGTTTCAGGCGGATGCTCTGCCATGTTTCGGCAGCCTGATGCTGCGCTTGCGGCAAATCGTTTTCAGGCCGTCTGCAAACCAGATAGGGGCGGTTGATGAAACGTTGTATCCCCTGCAGGATTTTCTGCGGGGTTTGGTTGTGCTTGAAGACCAGACGGGCGGTAACGGGGTCGTGGCTGACCCGTTTGCGCCAGAAGTCTTGTGCGGGAACAAGCAGGCGGTCGTGCTGCTCTTCGCTTAATTCTACGTCGAATTGCGTTTGGCAGAGAAAAGCGTAGTCGCGCAAGATGCGTTGGCAGAAGCCGTGTATGGTGTAAATGGCAGCGTTGTCGAATTGTCCGATGGCGGCTTTCAGGCGTACCACCAGCCGCGCTTGGGTTTCTTGTGCCAAGGCTTTTTGCAGCAGCTCGGGCAGAAAGGTGTCTCCGGCATATTCCTGATGGCAGTACATGGTAAGGCCGTCTGTATTTTCGTTTGCGTTTTCAACGGCTTCTAAAATCTGCAAGACGTTGTCCAGCCGGTTACGCAGACGGGTTTTCAATTCGGCGGTTGCTGCTTTGGTGAAGGTAACGACTAAAATGTTTTCTACCGGCATTTGTTCCAGTACCACCAGCCGGGTAAACAGCGCGGCAATGCCGTATGTTTTGCCTGTGCCGGCGGAGGCTTCAATCAGGTTGGTGCCGCTGATGGGAACGAGCAGAGGGTGGAAAGGCTGGGCGGTGGTCATGGTGGTCGGCGGTGTCAGTGGAATAATGGAAAAGGCCGTCTGTAAAATGCTTCCGGTGAAATCGGTGATTTCTGTGAACCATTTTGCAGACGGCCTGTGTGTTATTTGTCGACTTTAATCGGCTGCGGCTCGTAAACAGTGGATTCGTCGCCGTAATACAGCCGTCCCAATTTAATCGGAATGCGGCCTTGCGATTTGCGGTGGGCGTTGGAGTCGCGCAGTGAATAGGCGCAGCCGCAGTATTCCTGTTGGTAGAAATGTTCGCGTTTGCTGATTTCAATCATGCGTGCGCTGCCGCCGCCTTTACGCCAGTTGAAATCCCAGTAAACCACGTCGTCGTACGGTTCGGCGGCGCGGTGGCCGCAGCCGTTGATTTGTTTCATGTCTTTCCAGCGAGAAATGCCGAGCGAGCTGGTGAAGACGGGAAAACCGTGTTCATGGGCGTATTGTGCGGCTTTTTCAAAGCGCATGTCGAAACACATGGTGCAGCGGATGCCGCGTTCCGGCTCAAACTCCATGCCTTTGGCTTTTTCAAACCATTCTTTGCGGTCGTTTTCGTAATCGTCGTCTTTGTCGATGAAGGGAATGCCGAATTTCTCTGCAAAGCGCATGTTTTCTTCTTTGCGCAACATGTATTCTTTGTGCGGATGGATGTTGGGGTTGTAAAAGTAGATGGTGTAGTCGATGCCGCTGGCGAGCATGGCCTCCATGACTTCGCCGGAACAGGGCGCGCAGCAGGAATGCAGCAATACTTTTTTATGTCCGCCGGGCGGGACGAGTACGGGGCGGTCGATAAGGGTAACTTCGGGTGTGTTCGGGTTCATGGCGTATCGGGTGCGGAAGGTTTGTGTGCTGGCGGCATAACAGTATGCCGTCTGCAAAAATGAAAATGTGTATTTTAGCAGAATATGGTCGAATAACACAGAATGGGATAAGGCAGCAAGCCCGCAAACAATACAGACAGTACTGGTCGGCGGACTTGCTGTTCGGGAGCTTGGTCAAGCACCCTATTCGGGCAGGCGCAGCCACACCGTATTATTCTTATTTCCAATAACTATAATATGCAATATGCGGACGGCGTGTTTGCAAAAACAGTTATTGTTCAGTTGTTTCCGGTTTTGCAGACAGCATTTCATCATCATTGCCGTCTGCAAATTCTGCAAACCGTGCCTCGGTATTCGGGCGGGCAGACAGTTTTTTCAGAATGGTTTGGTATTCTTTGGAATGTTTCAGCAGCTCGGCAGCGGCGGTGCGGAGATTGTCCACGTCTTGCGGCGGCAGGTAGAAGCTGGTGGGGATATTCAATACTTTATCGCGCAACTCGCTTTTCGGCAGATCCCGCAGGTTCAGGCTGACGAAGGAAAGGTTGATGCGCTCGTTTGGCGGCAGGCGGTTTTGTTCTTCGTTCCATTTGTCGGCAAAGGAGCGGAAGCCGCGCAGGGTGTGTTGCGAAAAACGGTCGATGGGAATATCGACAACTGCACTCATGACGCTGCTGAAGCCGGGTACGGCGGCACTTTGGTCGATGTCTTTGCTGATTTCGTTTTGGGCGTTGACGTTGATGGCAACGATATGGCGTACACCGTTCTGCCGCAGTTTGTCCAGCATGATGCCGGAATCGATGTCGGCGATGTCCAGCAGGACGCGCATGCCGAGGTTGTCGGTCAGACCGCCGTCAAGCAGATGGATATAGGGGCGTTTTCGGCTGTCGTTGTATTGTTCGTAGCGTTTGATGATTTCGCGGTGGGTTTTGCTTTGTTGTTTGTTGTCCGCGCTGCCGGAGAGCGATTCGGCAATCTCCGGAGGCAGGGTATAGCCGCAGTTGCCGCCGTTGTTGTTGAAAGTCAGCGGTGCGAAGACCAGCGGTACCGCGCTGGAGGAAGCAACGGCACGCGCAATGGAGACATCGTTTAAGTTGATGCACATCACGTCGAAATCTTCTTGGGTAAATTTCAACTGTTCGGAAATGCCCATGTCAGTGGCGGTGATGATGGCAAACGGCCCTTTGCGGTGCTTTTCCAATACTTCAAAAGTGGCATTGCCGAAAAGCTGGTTTTCAAACTGCTCTTGCAGCAAGTCGCCGCGCCCGTATTCGGGAGATGCCAAACGCGGTATGTTGGCGGCGGAAAAAGCCTGTTTGATGACCATGCGCTGGAAGTTCTGCCGCAGGAAGCGTTTGTAAAACGATGGAATCGTATCGGTGCCGTGCAGCGAGTAGTAAGCCGCCAGTACCGAGCCGCCGGATACGCCGACGACAATATCGATATGCTCCAGCAGGGATTTTTGTTTGCCGCCGATATGGACTTTGTGCCGGTTGAGCTGTTCCAGTACGCCGTAGCCCAAAGCCGCCGCGCGCGTACCGCCGCCGGAAAACATCAATACCACCAACGTATCGTCTTTGCTCCAGTCGGCGTGTTGGTTGCCGAAGCGGTAGCCTTGGGAAGTATTGATTGTCGAAATGGTTTCCACCGGCTGGTATTTGACCAGCGAACAGGCGGAAAGGACAAGGGCGGCAATCAAGGAAAGCGCAGTGCGGGCAGATGGCTTAGGCATAAGCGGAAACGGGTAAAAAACAGGAAATGAAAAAGAAAGTGATGATAGCGGTTTCGCCTTGCAGGGGCAAGTTGCCGCGCTTGCCCGGCTATACTTTTGCGCCTCTATTTAGTATGATTCGGGGCTGTCAGACAAGGATTGTTTTATGAGCCAACGCCAGATTATTCTCGATACGGAAACCACCGGCCTTTACCCCGACAGCGGGGACCGTTTGGTTGAATTTGCCGGTTTGGAAATGATTAACCGCCAGATGACCGAACGCAGCTTGCACCTTTATGTACACCCCGAGCGGGATATGCCGGAGGAAGCGGCGAAGGTACACGGTCTGACGATTGAGGTTTTGGAAGAAAAAAATGCGCCGCCGTTTGCTGCGGTGGGCAGGGAGATTGCCGAGTTTATCCGCGGGGCGGAGCTGATTATCCACAACGCGCGTTTCGACGTGGGCTTCTTGAACATGGAGTTTGCCCGCATGGGGCTGCCTAGTGTGGAGGAGTTGGGCTGCAAAATTACGGATACGCTGGCGATGGCGAAAGAGGCATATCCGGGACAGAAAAACAGCTTGGACGCTTTGTGTACGCGCTTGGGCGTGGACCGCAGCAAGCGTGTATTGCATGGTGCGTTGATTGACTGCGAGCTGTTGGGCGAAGTGTACCTGAACATGACCCGCCGGCAGTTTGATTTAATGGGTGGTGCGGAAGAAGAAACGCAGCAGGAAAAGACTTTTGTTGCCTCTCCCACACAGCGTACAGGCCGTCTGAAAGTGATCAGGGCAAATGAAGCCGAAGCCGCCGAACATGAGCAATATCTCGATGCTTTGGGCGAAGAGTGCCTTTGGCGCAAATCCACCTCTGCAGGGGAAAGAGCATGAGGCGCAATGTCGCTTTGATTCCCGCTGCCGGCGTGGGAGCAAGATTTGGCGCGGGTATGCCCAAGCAATATGTCCGCATTCACGGAAAAACGGTATTGCAGCATACGGTGGCGGTATTCGCCGCACATCCGCAGATTGACTTTACCGCGGTCGTTGTCTCTCCTCAGGATAATCTGTTGCAGACGGCATGGGATACCGCGCTGCCGAATGTCGGCGTGTTTAAAGTCGGAGGCAGTACGCGGGCGGAAACGGTGCGAAACGGTGTCGATACTCTGCTGCAACAAGGCATTGCCGCGCCGGACGACAATATTTTGGTACATGATGCGGCACGCTGCTGTCTGCCGACGGAAGCCGTAACGCGCTTGATTGACGAGGCCGGTGCGTGCAGTGAGGGCGGTATTCTCGCCGTACCGGTTGCCGATACGCTCAAGCGTGCCGATGGCTGCCGCCAAATCGGTGCAACGGTTGACCGTTCGGATTTGTGGCAGGCGCAAACTCCGCAGCTTTTTCAGGCAGCATTGTTGCAGCGTGCTTTGTCGGCAGAGGATTTGAGTGCGGTAACAGACGAGGCTTCGGCGGTGGAAATGCTGGGTATCAGGCCGCGCTTGGTATCGGGCGATACGCGCAATTTGAAACTGACTTTGCCGCAAGATGAAATTATTGTCCGCCTGCTGCTGGCGGAAGCTGCTGCGCGTTAAGGCAGGCGGTTTGTCGGGCGGTTATGCCGTCTGTATTTTGATGTCGTCTGTATTTTATAGTCATTTAAAATAAGAATGATACAGCGTTGCTTTGCCTTGCCGTACTATGTGTACTGTCTGCGGCTTCGCTGCCTTGTCTCATTCTTATTTTATTCGACTATATCGTACTGTTTGATTTAAAGCCTGCCTGCGGTACGGCTTTTTCCTTTTGATTTTGATGTAATTTTTCTGTTTATGCTGCTTGAATTCAACCGCTTTTCCTTTCCTGTTTTCCGTAAAGAAATCCAACGGCTGTCTGCGCTTGCCCTGCCGATTTTGTTGGCGCAGGTTGCCCAAGTGGGTATCGGTTTTGTCGATACGGTGATGGCAGGCGGTGCGGGCAAGGAAGATTTGGCGGCGGTTGCTTTGGGCGGCAGCGCGTTTGCAACGATTTATATCACGTTTATCGGTATCATGACGGCACTCAATCCGCTGATCGCCCAGTCCAATGGGGCGGGAAAGTACGCGGAAGTGGGTGAAATGGGGCGGCAGGGCATTTGGTTCGGGCTGTGTTTGGGCGTGTTCGGAATGCTGCTGATGTGGGCGGTTATCGTACCGTTTCAGTATTGGCTGGATTTGAGCGACAAAGTAGAAAGCATGATGGCGGACTACATGATTTTTACCAGTCTTGCCATGCCTGCCGCGATGATACACCGGGCGTTGCACGGTTATGCTTCCAGCCTCAACCGGCCGCGTGTGATTATGTTGGTGAGCTTTGCGGCATTTTTGCTGAATATTCCGCTTAATTATGCGTTTGTATACGGTAAGTTCGGTTTTCCTGAATTGGGCGGCGCAGGGTGCGGTGTGGCCACTGCGCTGGTGTTTTGGTTCAGCGCGGCGGCGTTGTGGCTGTATGTGGCCAAACAGCGTTATTTCCGTCCGTTCGGCTTAACGGAGCGTTTCAGCAAGCCGGATAAGGCAGCGTTCGGGCAGCTTTGGAAACTCGGTGCGCCGATTGGTTTGTCGTATTTTTTGGAAGCCAGCGCATTTTCGTTTATCGTGTTTTTGGTGGCGCGGCTGGGGGAAGATTATGTGGCGGCGCAACAGGTTGTTATCAGCTTGACGGGTATTATTTATATGATTCCGCAAAGTGTCGGTTCGGCGGCAACGGTGCGCGTGGGTTTTTCATTGGGCAGGCGCGAGTTTGTCCGGGCGCGTTATATTTCCGGCGTGGCGGTGGTGTTGGGCTTGATTTTGGCTGTTATTACTGCTTTGGCTTTGGTATCATTGCGTTTTCCGCTGGCCGGAATGTACACCGATGATGCGGCGGTTTTGAATATCGCAGCAGGGGTGTTGTTGCTGGCTGCTTTGTTCCAGCTTGCCGATGCAACCCAGTGTATCGCGTCTTATTCGCTGCGCGGCTATAAAATTACCAAAGTCCCGATGGTGATACACGCGGTGGCTTTTTGGGGTTGCGGCCTGCTGCCCGGCTATTGGCTGGCTTACTATTTCGGTATGGGGCTGAACGGCTTTTGGACGGCGCTGGTGGTTTCGTTGACGATTGCCGCCGTTGCCTTGGTTTGGTGTTTGGAGATATGCAGCAAATCCGTGGCGCAATCGTTTAAGGCCGTCTGACAAACAGGCGGGAAACAAAAGCAGTATGAATAACAAAATGCAGACGGCATTTGCCGTCTGCAAATCCATAAGCCAAGGTTAATCCTATGCAAGTGCAATACCGAACCGATTTGACCCCTTACAATACTTTCGGCCTGACGGCCCGTGCAGCCGCTTTTACTGCTTTGAAGCAGGAGGAAGATATTTACGATATTGTGCGCCTGCCCGAGTTTGACCGCCAAACGGTTTTGTGGTTGGGCGGCGGCAGCAATATTGTATTGACGGCGGATTACCCGGGCTTGGTGGTTCATATGGAGAACAAGGGGATACGCGAGCTGTCGCGTGAAAACGGTGTTGTCCGTATTGAAGCTCAGGCAGGAGAGGTTTGGCACGATTTTGTACTGCATACTTTGGAGCTGGGTTTGTCGGGCTTGGAAAACCTCAGTCTGATTCCCGGTATGGTTGGTGCATCTCCCGTGCAGAATATCGGTGCGTACGGCGTGGAAGTGAAAGATGTGATTCATTCCGTGCGCTGCTTTGATTTGGAAAAAGGGGAATTTGTCGAGCTTTCCAATGCCGATTGTCGCTTTGCCTACCGCGAATCATTGTTTAAGCAGGAAGGGAAAGGCCGCTATGTGATTACTGCCGTGGTCTTTGCGTTGCACGAGCAATTCCGGGCCAATTTGAAATACGGTGATTTGACCGCTGCGGTGGCCGCTATCTGCGCGGACAGGGAGCCGACGGCGAAAGATGTTTCACAAGCGGTATGCGCCATACGGATGAGCAAGTTGCCCGATCCGAAGGTTTTGGGCAATGTCGGCAGCTTTTTTAAAAACCCTGTGGTTGCCGCCGCCGATGCAGAGCGTTTGCGGCAGGAGTATCCCGATATGCCGGTTTACCCGCAGGCAGACGGCAGCGTCAAACTGGCAGC
Source organism: Neisseria animalis (assembly GCF_900636515.1). Lineage (NCBI taxonomy): Bacteria > Pseudomonadati > Pseudomonadota > Betaproteobacteria > Neisseriales > Neisseriaceae > Neisseria > Neisseria animalis. The sequence goes on along the minus strand of NZ_LR134287.1, from coordinate 1,434,030 downwards.
CGGCTGGTTAATCGACCAATGCCGTCTGAAAGGTTTTCAAATCGGCGGTGCGGCGGTGCACGAGAAGCAGGCTTTGGTGTTGGTCAATAAAGACAGGGCTTCGCCGAAAGATGTGAGGCAGTTGGCCGATTATATCTGCCGCGCCGTAGCGGACAGATTCCAAGTAGAATTACATAGCGAACCGAATTGGCTGCCGTCGGTTTGAGCTGCGGTTGCCCGTTTTGCAGACGGCAACTGCGGTTAATATCAAGGAGTGTGCAGTGGCACGAGAATCCAAAATCAATACTTATACCCGTATCATTAATGCCAGCCTGGTTTTGTTTAACGAGGAGGGCGAGCGCAACATCAGTACCAACCATATCGCCGCGCATTTGGGCATCAGTCCGGGTAATCTTTATTATCACTTTCGCAATAAAGATGAAATCATCATTCAATTATTCAAGCGCTACAGCGAAGCCTTGCTGAATTATCTTCAAGAGGCGGTATTGCCTGCCAGCGTTGAAGATTCCATCAATTATATGGCGGGGATTTATGATGTAATGTGGGAATACCGCTTCTTGTTCAGCGATGTCAATACCCTGCTGGCGCGCAGTGCGGAGCTTTTGGGCGAGCATAATAATTTTACCCAAGCCAAAGTGTCGCCACTGTTGGTGAACCTGCTGACGCAGCTCAACGGTTTGGGCATTATCCATGCCGACCGGACTGCCATGAATGATTTGGCGGTCAATATGTGGATGGTGACCAAATATTGGTTTGACTTCGACAGCTCGCTGCGCGGCCGTACCAAGCTGACCCAAGATTCCAAAACACGCGGCATTTATCGGACTTTGAGCCTGCTGCGCCCGTATCTATTGCCTGAATATCGGGACGAATTTGATAAAAGAATCAGTTTGGCAAATCCGATGTTGAAATAAAGCCGTCTGCAAAAATACCTGCTGCTTGCGGAATCATCTCGGCAAAACGGCAACGCTTAAATGGAGGAAAACAGCCGTCTGTTTCCACGCTTCTTTGCACGGCTTAACATACCAATGCAGTAATAGGTAAGGGCGGTTTATCCCGGGTGGCGGTTATGGTACATTGCCGGAATGGATAAAGTTGCGCGGCTGTGCGTTTGACGGAGGAATAAAATGTTTTGGTATGTGGTGGGTTTTTGCGCCGTTATCGTTTCCCTGCTGGCTTTGTGGGTAAATGCCAGCGCGTTCGGCATGGAAGAGGACGGTACGCCGCAGTCCGAGTATGAAAAGATGTTGGGCTTGGGGGCGAAATTAAAAGATAAGGAAGTTGTTGCCCGTGAGCGCGAGGCAGCCCGCTTTCACCCCAATGATTGAAACAGGTTTGTTGAATAAAGGCCGTCTGCAAAATCGGATTTGCAGACGGCCTTTTGATGACATCATTGGGAAAATGATACCGGAAACAGGAAAATAGGGAGGGTTTATGCCGTATTTCCCTGAATTGTCCGAGTGTATAGTCATTTAAAATAAGAATGATACAGCGTTGCTTTGCCTTGCCGTACTATGTGTACTGTCTGCGGCTTCGCTGCCTTGTCTCATTCTTATTTTATTCGACTATATTTCAAAGATTGTCAGGGTGTTTTAATGGTGGGAATGCCCGATTTGGAAAGTCAGCGTGGTATATGCCGTCTGCTTTTGGCATACGCTTTGATCGGGATAATCTGCTTTATGTTCGACACTGGCTTTCCAAAAACCTTGCCGTAACGGAATGATGGCGACTTCGCCTTTGTCATCGGTTGTATCCGAAAATGCTTGTGCTTCGGTTTTGTGGGTTTTACTGCGATCGCTGGTGTCGAAGCCGTCGAAAGTTGCCGTTACCGTTGCGTTTGGCAGGGGTTCGCCGTTGAGCAATATGCGTACCTTGAAGCGGTCGTTAACATGGATATTGGCAGGATTATCCAAGGGAACAATTTCCAAGCGGTGTCCGACCGGACGGGTGATGACGGCAGTATCCGCGCTTTCGTGTCCGACATTGACGATGTGTTTGCCATACATTGCCGATTGTTCGCAATAAGTGGCATCCGGCATTTCTTTCATGCTGACACGCTTCCAGCCGCCGGCATTTTTCGACCAAAACGTCGGCACATATTCGGCTGTTACGATATAGCTGCCGTCTTTAACCGCGCTTTTGCTTTGAAACTGATAATTCGCGCCTCTGCGTTGGCGGATCAGGTTTTCTTTGCCCCGTTCGGTAATCAGCTGCATGGGTTTGAATAAAGATTCCCTTTCTTTGGCAATCGGTTCCAAATCAGGAAATTCGCCGTAACCCAATTCGGCTTTGAGGATTTCGCCGCCGTGGGTATGGGCGGTTTCTACCCAAACACGGTGGGCTTGGGCTGTGGCAGAAAACAGCAGGGCGCAAGTGAGCAGTAAGGTGGTTTTTTTCATCAGATAATCTCGCGGTTGTTTGGAAATATGTTTGTTATGATATAACATTTTTTAGATTGAGTAAATTTTTTGTTATGCTATAACGAAATATTGTTTGGAAATGATGTTTGACGACACGAATAAGTTGAAACGGTAAAGTGTTTTGTCATGAGCGCCGGGGACAACGGTTAACAAACAGGTTGTTTGAATCGTAGCTGTTTCGATTTGGATTGGGATAAGGCGGCAAGCCGCAGAGTGTATAAAGAGCACGGGCGGCGGGTTTGTTGCAGCAGTTTGCTCAAGCACGTTTTTTTGAGCAGGGAGCGGAAACGCTGTATCGCTTTAAACCGCTTTGAGCGGCAACGGCTGGATATTTAAAGTTTTTGGCGTTTCCTGCACCGTTTGCCTGATAACTTGCCGTCTGTATTTTGCGATGTGTTCAGACGCATCTTGGGGGAGTGCAAATAGGGTAAAACATAGTTATAGTCATTTAAAATAAGAATGATACAGCGTTGCTTTGCCTTGCCGTACTATGTGTACTGTCTGCGGCTTCGCTGCCTTGTCTCATTCTTATTTTATTCGACTATATAAACCATGCTGCTTAAAACATATCGCTGCGCTTTGCTCAAAGGGGAACGAACGAGCAGTTGAAGAATCAATCTGTTGTTCCGAAGATTCGGCTTCATGCTGTGCGCTACAACGATAAAAACACCTGCGGGAAGGATTCTCCGGCAGGTGTTTGTAAGCTGATTGAGGTTGTTTAGGCAGTTAACGGCTTTAAGGTCAGCACCAAGTGTTCGCTGCGTACTTTGAACAGCAAATCAATGTTCGGGTGTTTGCCGGGATTGGCTTCCGCATCGGCAACATGCTCGGCAAACAGTTCCAGCCCGCGCTCGGCTGCCGCACTGTCGAGTTTGCCGTCAAACTCTTGTGCCAGCGCATGATAAAGTTTTAACGACCCGAGTTTGCCCGGTGCGGCAGGAATGTGGTGCAGAACCGCGCCGGTGGTATCGCAAACATCTAGGCCGCTGAGGTGGTCGATGGCGGGCAGGGTGGCAAGATTATCTTGGAAGCTCATGGGTATCCTTTGTGGTAAATCGTTGGGGTAAGGCAGTATCGAGCAGCTTGGCAGGGGTTAGCGTGTGCCGAAAATTTTATCGCCGGCATCGCCCAAGCCCGGAATAATATAGCCTTGTTCGTTCAGATGGCTGTCGAGGGCGGCGGTGTAAATGGTAACATCGGGGTGCGCTTCGTTGACCAGTTTGACCCCTTCCGGCGCGGCAACGAGTACCAATGCTTTGATTTGCTTGCAGCCTTTGGCTTTAAGCAGGTCGATGGTGGCCACCATTGATCCGCCGGTTGCCAGCATGGGATCGATAATCAGGGCGGGACGCTCGTCCATACTGTCCACGAATTTTTCGAAATAGGAAACCGGCTTTAACGTTTCTTCATCACGCTGGAGGCCCACCACGCTGATTTTGGCGGTAGGAATCAAGTCCAGCACACCGTCCAGCATACCCAAACCAGCACGCAGAATCGGTACGACAGTCAGGGTTTTGCCTTTGATACGGTCGCCCTCAATCGGGCCGCACCAGCCGTCGATGATGTATTTTTCCACATCGAAATCGCGGCTGGCTTCGTAAGCCATCAGGCGGGCGAGTTCGGTTGTCAGGGTGCGGAATTTGTACGTGCTGCAATCGGCTTCGCGCATCAGGGTCAGTTTGTGGCGGACAAGCGGATGATTGATAACGGTAACGTTCATTTTACGTCCTAATGGTGAGATGTTCGGATAAACGTCATTATACGTTTTTTTGGGGTGGAAAGAAACGCAGCAAAGGGCTGAAGGGCTGTTATAATGGCGGTTTCGAGAAACATGCCGCCTGAAATGATGAACAAACAACCCGATGCCTTTGCACGCTTGACCAATGCTTTGAAGGTATTGCCGAATGTCGGTCCGAAATCCGCACAGCGTATGGCACACCATTTGCTGCAGCATAAGCGCAAGGAGGCGCAAGAGTTGGTCGATGCGCTGCAACATGCTTTAAAGCAGGTGAGCCATTGCGCGCAATGCAATACTTTTTGCGAGGGAGAATTGTGCAGCATTTGCAGCGACAGTACACGCGATGCCCGCCGTTTGATGGTTGTGCATATGCCTGCCGATGTGTCGAATATGGAAACGGCAAACTGCCATGACGGATTGTATTTTGTCCTCATGGGGCAAATCAATCCGGCACAAGGAATGGATATTTCTGCCATTGCGCTGGATAAATTGGTTGGTCGTCTGCAACAGAGTGAAGTGGAAGAAATTATCATCGCCACCAACCATACGGCGGAAGGCGATGCGACTGCTTATGTGTTGGCGGAGTTGTTTAAAACACTGCCTTATCGCGTCAGCCGGCTGGCAAAAGGCATTCCGCTGGGCGGAGAGTTGGAATATGTCGATGCGGGAACATTGGCGCAGGCAGTTTATGAACGGCGTTTGCTCAAAGAGCATGAACAAACCGAATAAGCCGCTATTGCGCTAAACGGATAATATGTGAAAAGGCCGTCTGCAAAATGTTGAATTTGCAGACGGCCTTTATCGTTGCTCAAAATCGGAGAATTATTCTTCAGGCTGTTCGCCGTCGGTTTCGTCCAGTCTGCCTTCGGTAATTTCGATGTTTACGCCGATGACTTCACGGATTTTGTTACTGATTTCTTCGGCAATCTCCGGATTTTCTTTCAGCCACAGGCGCACGTTGTCTTTACCTTGACCGATTTTTGTATCGTTGTAGCTGTACCATGCGCCTGATTTGTCGATGATGTCGTGTTTCACACCGATGTCGATCAGCTCGCCCTCCCAGCTGATGCCTTCACCGTAAAGAATATCAAATTCTGCTTGGCGGAACGGCGGCGCAACTTTGTTTTTGATGACTTTGACTTTGGTTTCATTGCCTAAAATCTCATCACCTTTTTTGATTTGCCCCGCACGGCGGATATCGAGGCGAACGGAAGCATAGAATTTCAATGCGTTACCGCCGGTAGTGGTTTCCGGGCTGCCATATACCACACCGATTTTCATGCGGATTTGGTTGATGAATACCACCAGCGTGTTGGTACGCTTGATGTGGCCGGTTAATTTTCGCAGGGCTTGGCTCATCAGGCGCGCTTGCAGGCCGACGTGGCTGTCACCCATTTCGCCTTCGATTTCGGCTTTCGGTACCAAGGCGGCAACGGAGTCCACTACCACCATGTCCACGCCGCCGGAGCGTACCAAGGTATCGCAGATTTCCAGTGCCTGCTCGCCGGTATCCGGCTGGGAAAGGTAAAGTTCTTCTACTTTTACGCCCAGTTTGCGTGCGTAAATCGGATCGAAAGCGTGTTCCGCATCAATAAAGGCACACACACCGCCGTTTTTTTGGCATTGGGCGATGGATTCCAAACATAAGGTGGTTTTACCTGATGATTCCGGGCCGAAAATTTCAACGACACGACCGCGCGGCAGACCGCCGACACCCAAGGCCAAATCCAAGCCGAGCGAGCCGGTGGAGATAACTTCGAGATCTTCCTGCTTGTGGCTGCCGTCCATTTTCATGATGGAGCCTTTACCGAAACTTTTTTCGATTTGGGCTAAGGCGGCAGCAAGGGCTTTGCTTTTGTCTTCCGGTTTGTTTTTGTCATCTAATTTGCTTTTGTCGGTCGCCATAGTGTGTCTTTCGCAAAAAACGGGTTAGCTAAGAATTTATTTAGCTATTATCGCACAAAATAAGAAAAAGTATAGTTATTTTTTAATTTATTTGCAGACGGCATAAGAAAACATGGGCGGAATGCCGTCTGCAAATTGTATCAAACAAGCGGTTAATGGCTGCACGCGCCTTGTCCGTGGCTTTCGCGCAGCGTTTCGGCGGCCTGCTCGTCGGCATGGTAGCTGGAGCGCACCATTGCGCCGATGGCGGCATTGCTGAAACCCATTTCATAGGCTTCTTTTTCAAAGATTTTAAATTGCTCGGGCGTAACGTAGCGCAATACCGGCAAATGGCCGTCTGAAGGTTGCAGATATTGACCGATGGTAATCATCTCGATATTGTGCGCCCGCATATCGCGCATGATTTCGCGTACGTCGTCGTCGCTTTCGCCCAGTCCGACCATGATGCCGGATTTGGTCGGAATATGCGGCATCATTTCTTTATAACGGCGCAGCAGGTTCAGCGAGTGCTGGTAATCCGCTCCGGGGCGTGCTTTTTTATACAGGCTGGGGTGGGTTTCCAGATTATGGTTCATCACATCGGGCGGTGTTTCCGCGAGAATTTGCAGGGCAATGTCCAAGCGGCCGCGGAAATCGGGGACGAGGATTTCGATTTTGGTGTGCGGGCTGCGTTCGCGGATGGCTTTGATGCAGTCGGCGAAATGTTGTGCGCCGCCGTCGCGCAAGTCGTCGCGGTCAACCGAGGTAATCACGACGTAACGCAGATTCATGGCGGCAACGGATTCTGCCAGATTTTTTGGTTCGTCGGGATCGAGCATGTTCGGACGGCCGTGTCCCACATCGCAGAACGGGCAGCGACGGGTGCAGATGTCACCCATAATCATAAAGGTGGCGGTGCCTTTGCTGAAGCATTCGCCAATGTTCGGGCAAGAGGCTTCTTCGCACACGGTGTGCATTTTTTGATTGCGTAAAATATCTTTGATTTCAAAGAATTTTTTAGTAGGGAGCTTGGCGCGGATCCATTCGGGCTTCTTCAGCTTTTCTTGCAGGGGAACAACTTTAATCGGGATACGCGCGGTTTTGTCTGCGCCTCTGAGTTTGATGCCGCGTTTGGGGTCGTCTGCTTTGATGTCGCTCATGATTCTGTTTCTTTCGGTGTGAGTTGCGTGCTGAGATGTGCGGTCAGTTTGCCGGCTACTTCGTCCAAGGTGGGGCAGGGTTGTACCCAATCGGCGATTTGGGTCATTTCCATGCCTGCATAGCCGCAGGGGTTGATTTGGTGGAAGGGAGTCAAGTCCATATTTACGTTCAGCGCGAGGCCGTGATAGACCGAGCCGTTTTTAATCCGTAGCCCCAATGAGGCGATTTTTTGTTCGCCTATATATACGCCGGGGCGTTTGGGGTCGGCGGCGGCGGTAATGCCGTATTCGGCCAGTGTGGCAATGATGCTGTTTTCCAAGGCGGAAACGATATGGCGCACGGATTTTTTGCGGCGTTTGAAGTCTATCATGGTGTATACGACAAGCTGGCCGGGGCCGTGATAAGTGATTTGCCCGCCGCGGTCAATCTGCACCACGGGAATGTCGCTGCCGAACAGCAGATGCTCGGGTTTGCCTGCCAAGCCTTGCGTAAAAACGGGCGGGTGTTCGACTACCCACAATTCGTCTTCGGTATTTTCGTCGCGTGCGGCATTGAAGGCTTTCATGGCTTCAAATGTCGGCGCGTAATCCGCCAGACCTTTATGTATGATTTTCATTACAGCACCACTTTGACCATTTCGTGCGAAGTGAGGGCGTGGTAGATGTTGTCGAGCTGTTCTTGGCCGGTTACATAAACCTGTACGGTTACGCCGGTGTAATTGCCTTTGCTGCTCGGGCGGCTGGTGATGTGGTGTGCTTCGGTATCGGGCGCGTACCGGCGCACGGTTTCCAAAACAGCGTTTTCAAATTCGGGGTGAACCGCTCCCATGACTTTCAGCGGGAAGGTACACGGAAACTCAAGCAGAGTGGTTTTTTCGGTAGTCATGTGTGATGGTTCCTTTTGAATGCCGTCTGCAAATTGCCCGAGTCGTGCCGGCGGCTGTAAAATCCAAATGGATAGGGCAGCTTTTTGCAGACGGCCTTTTTTCGGACGGGCATTATTTTACCGCAAAAAATACGGCATAATCCATTGAAAAACGTTGTTGCTTAAATAGGCGCATAAAAACTTTTTTCAAGTCTTGAAATTATCCCTGTCAGCCCAACTTAACGTTGAAGTTCTGTTCAAACAACAATAGAGATATAAAAATATGTCACAAGAGCAACATTTTGAGGAATACAGCGCATTGGCAACCCTGCCGTTGCGTGATGTGGTGGTTTATCCGTATATGGTGCTGCCGCTGTTTGTCGGCCGGCCGAAATCGATTGCCGCGCTGGAAATGGCAATGGGCAACGATGAGCCTGTGTTTTTGCTGGCGCAGCTCGATCCCAATACGGAAGAGCCTGCTCCGAAAGATTTGCACAAAACCGGTACGGTGGCGAAGGTGTTGCAGGTTTTGAAGCTGCCGGACGGTACGGTTAAGGTATTGGTGGAGGGGCTTCGCCGCGCCAAGGCGTTAACCGTGGAAGATGTTGGAGACATATTTTTGTCGCATATCGAAGCGGTCGATGAAAATGAGGACGAGAATGCGCCGGACATGGAAGCGTTGCGCCGTACTTTGCTGTCGCAGTTTGACCAGTATGCCAAACTGAACAAAAAAATTCCGGCCGAAATCGTCAATACCATCAATGCCATCAACGAAAACAGCCGTTTGGTTGATACCGTTGCCGCCCATTTGCAACTGAAACTGCCGCAACGTCAGGAAATTTTGGAAACCGCGAGCGTGGCAGCGCGCATGGAGTTGCTGCTCGGCCAGCTTGAAGCCGAACTGGACATCATGCAGGTGGAGAAGCGTATCCGCGGGCGCGTGAAACGCCAAATGGAAAAATCACAGCGCGAATATTATTTGAACGAGCAGGTCAAGGCGATTCAAAAAGAGCTGGGTGAGGAAGACGAGCGCGGCGAGTTGGAAGCGCTGGAGAAGAAAATTAAAGAAGCAAGCATGACGAAAGAAGCGGAAGAAAAATGCCTGTCTGAGTTGAAAAAACTGAAAATGATGCCGCCGATGTCGGCAGAATCGACGGTGGTCCGCAACTATATCGATACGCTGCTGGAACTGCCATGGAAGAAAAAATCCCGCGTCAGCAAAGATATTGCCAAAGCAGATTTGGTGCTGAATGCCGATCATTACGGCTTGGAAAAAGTCAAAGAGCGTATTTTGGAATATCTTGCCGTGCAAAAACGCATGGATAAGCTCAAAGGGCCGATTTTGTGTCTGGTAGGCCCTCCGGGCGTGGGTAAAACTTCGTTGGGAGAATCTATTGCCAAAGCCACCGGCCGCCGGTATGTCCGTATGGCATTGGGCGGCGTGCGCGATGAAAGCGAAATCCGTGGGCACCGCCGTACCTATATCGGCTCTATGCCGGGCAAGATTCTGCAAAACATGGCTAAGGCAGGGGTTAAAAATCCATTGTTCCTGCTTGATGAAATCGACAAGTTGGGCAACGATTTCCGTGGAGATCCCGCAGCGGCTTTGTTGGAAGTGCTTGATCCCGAGCAAAATAATAAGTTTGCCGACCATTATGCAGAAGTAGATTATGACTTGAGCGACGTGATGTTTATCGCCACTTCCAACAGTCTGAATATTCCTTCGGCATTGCTTGACCGCATGGAAATCATCCGCTTGTCGGGATATACCGAAGATGAAAAAGTCAATATCGCCATGCAGTATCTCGTGCCGAAGCAAATGAAGCGCAACGGGGTAAAAGAAGGCGAATTGAACATCGAAGAAAGTGCGGTACGGGATATTATCCGTTACTACACCAGAGAGGCCGGTGTCCGCTCGCTGGATCGCGAAGTAGCGAAAATCTGCCGGAAAGTGGTCATGAAACTGACTTTGGCGGAAGACAAGAAAAAGTCTTCCAAGGCAAAAGCTGCCAAGGGTGGAAAGGCTGAAGCGCTGCAAGTCGATTCTGCAAATTTGCATGAATTTTTGGGCGTGCGCCGTTTTGACTACGGTGTTGCCGAAAGTGAAAACCGTATCGGTCAGGTTACCGGCTTGGCATGGACGGAAGTTGGCGGCGAGCTGCTGACGGTAGAGGCCGTGTCTTTGCCGGGTAAAGGCGTGATTCAAAGTACGGGGCAGCTTGGCGACGTGATGAAGGAATCCGTATCGGCTGCTTGGTCGGTTGTGCGCTCCCGTGCGGTATCTGTGGGGCTTGCGCCGGATTTCTATGAGAAAAAAGACATTCATGTCCATGTGCCTGAAGGCGCTACACCAAAAGACGGCCCGAGTGCGGGTATTGCCATGACTTTGGCTATGGTGTCAGCGTTTACCAAAATTCCGGTGCGTGCGGATGTTGCCATGACGGGGGAAATTACCCTGCGCGGCGAAGTGCTGCCTATCGGAGGTTTGAAAGAAAAACTGCTGGCAGCATTGCGTGGCGGTATCAAGCATGTGTTGATTCCGAAAGACAACGTGAAGGATTTGGAGGAAATTCCGGAAAACGTAAAAACCGGCTTGACCATCCACCCCGTAAAATGGATAGACGAAGTCTTGGCATTGGGTTTGGAAACGCAGCCGGAACCTTACCAAGCACCGCTGATGCCGTCTGCAAATACGCTTGAAAGCCCAAAAAACAAAACGTCAAGAGCCAAGGCAACAAAACATTAAGTTTTGTCAAAATGTGTTGCAAAAAATGCGGAATTTCCCTGAAAGCCCTTAAAACAAGGGAATTCCGCATTTTTCACTTGACATGGTAATTTCAGAATTGCTATAAAGCACAACAGGTACACAGAGCCTGTATCCATAAGCCTTGCAACCGTTTTGAGCTTGGGAGTGCAGTACCGCCGGGCAAGATATGCAGCTTATGAATACAGGTTCTTCAAAGTACGGAAAATCCCGAGTACTCGGGGTAATCATTATTTTTAACGATAGAAGGGACTGATTGTGAACAAGTCTGAATTAATCGAAGCAATTGCTCAAGAAGCCGGTATCTCTAAAGCCGCCGCCCAAAAAGCGCTGGATGCGACTACCAATGCCGTAACCGAAGCTCTGAAAAAAGGCGACACCGTTACTTTGGTTGGTTTCGGTACTTTCTACGTTGGCGAGCGTGCCGAGCGTCAAGGCCGTAACCCGCAAACCGGTGAGTCTCTGACCATTCCGGCAGCGAAAACCCCGAAATTCCGTGCCGGTAAAGCATTGAAAGACGCGCTGTAATCTAAAACTGTACAGCCTGAAAGCCGAACTTGCCCAGTTCGGCTTTTGTCTTATCGGGTATATCGCCGTAATCACTGTGCAGACGGCCGGTATGCTGATTCGTACAGCGTATCGACAACTTTGCATTCCAAACCCATCAGTCCGTATTTCAAAGGTAAACCATGTACACCGAATCCGTAATCAGTTTTCTACAATCGCTTCAAAATCAAATCTGTAACGCTTTGCAGGCCGAAGACGGCCGTTCGGTGTTTGAAGAAGATCGCTGGCAGAGCAAATTGGGCAGCGGGGTTAGCAGGGTGTTGAAAAACGGAGCAGTATTCGAGCAGGCCGGCGTGAATTTTTCCCATGTAAAAGGTGAGGAAATGCCTGCATCGGCTACCGCACACCGCCCGGAACTGGCCGGAGCGCGCTTTGAAGCAATGGGCGTATCGCTGGTTATCCACCCGAGAAACCCTTATGTGCCGACCAGCCATGCCAACGTCCGTTTTTTCATCGCTTATCCCGAAGAGGGCAATCCCGTTTGGTGGTTTGGCGGCGGTTTTGATTTAACGCCGTTTTATCCGTTTGAAGAAGATATTGTCCATTGGCATACCGCTGCACGCGATTTGTGCCTGCCGTTTGGAGAAGAAGTGTATCCGCGTTACAAAAAATGGTGCGATGACTATTTTTACTTGAAACACCGTAATGAAACGCGCGGCGTGGGCGGCTTGTTTTTTGATGATTTAAATGATTGGGATTTTGAGACCTGCCTGAACTTTATTCGGGCAGTGGGCGAAGGCTATACGCAGGCTTACCTGCCCATTGTCGCCAAGCGCAAGCATACGGTTTACGGGGAGCGTGAGCGGGATTTCCAGCTTTACCGCCGTGGCCGCTATGTCGAATTTAATCTGGTTTGGGACAGGGGAACGCTGTTCGGGCTGCAAAGCGGCGGTCGTACCGAAAGTATTTTGATGTCCATGCCGCCGCTGGTGCGTTTTGAATACCGGTATGAGCCGCAGGCAGGCAGCGCGGAAGCAAGGCTGAATGAATTTTTGCAACCGCGAGACTGGTTGGCGGAATTGGCATAAAAACAGTTATTTCACACAGCATGATGCAGCGTTACCCGAAGAGAGGGCTTAATTAAGCTGTTCAAGCAGCAATCCCGCATGCCTGTATGGTATGCGGTTTTGCTTCTTTGTCTTATAGTCATTTAAAATAAGAATGATACATCGTTGCTTTGCCTTGCCGTACTATGTGTACTGTCTGCGGCTTCGCTGCCTTGTCTCATTCTTATTTTATTTGACTATATTTTGAGTGATTCGGGCATAAAAAGGCCGTCTGCAAAATACATATTGTGTTTTTGCAGACGGCCTTTTTATGAAAATACAAACAGGGAAAACGGTTAGGCAACTTGGGTTTGGTGTTCGTCGCCGTTGCGGGTGCGGATTTCGCCCAAGCGGTAAACGGTTTCGCCTTGTCCGGCCAAGAATGCCTGTACCGCTTCGGCATCTTCTTTGGCAATGATGACCACCATGCCGATGCCGCAGTTGAACGTGCGGTACATTTCCTGCTGTTCGACATTGCCCGCTTTTTGCAGCCATTGGAACAGCTTGGGCAGTTTCCACGCTTTGGCATCGATTTGCGCGACTGTGTTTTCAGGCAGTACGCGCGGCACGTTTTCGGTAATGCCGCCGCCGGTAATGTGCGCCATGCCTTTGATGGTGAATTTTTCCAAAGCCGCCAGAATCGGTTTTACATACAGGCGGGTAGGGGCGATAATGGCTTCGCGCAGGGTTTTGCCGTTGTCGAACTCGGCATCCAAATCAGGGTTGTCGCGCTCGATGATTTTGCGCACCAGCGAATAGCCGTTGGAATGCGCGCCGTTGGAGGCCAAGCCCAACACCACGTCGCCGGCCACGATGCTGCGGCCGTTGATGACGCGGTCTTTTTCCACCACGCCGACGGCAAAGCCCGCCAAGTCGTATTCGCCAACCGGATACATGCCGGGCATTTCGGCAGTTTCACCGCCGATGAGGGCGCAGCCGGACTCTTCGCAGCCTTGTGCGATGCCTTTAATCACATCGGTGGCGCGGGCAACGTCCAATTTGCCGCAGGCGAAGTAATCGAGGAAAAACAGCGGCTCCGCGCCCTGAACCAGAATATCGTTCACGCTCATCGCCACCAAGTCGATGCCTACGGTGTCGTGTTTGTCCCAGTCGAAAGCCAGTTTCAGCTTGGTGCCGACACCGTCTGTACCCGATACGAGGACGGGGTTTTGGTATTTTTTGCTGATTTCCACCAGCGCGCCGAAGCCGCCCAAATCGCCCAGCACTTCGGGGCGCATGGTGCGTTTGGCAAAAGGTTTGATGTTTTCGACCAATTGGTCGCCGGCATCGATGTCGACACCTGCGTCGCGGTAGCTTAAAGAAGTGCTCATTCGGGTTATTCCTTGTATCGGGGAAAAGTTTGACAGTAAAAAAGTATTTTACCGTATTTTCATCACGCTGGCGCAGGCAGAACCGAATTTTTTTACAGCAGAATGCGGTTGGGGGAGTGCGGCGGCGGGTGCGGTTGTCAAACGGTACTCAATCGCGTATCGTATGCTGCAATATCGGCACAATAATCAGGAGAAAGATGATGATAACGGTTTGTTTGAACGGAGAGGCGGTTGCGGCAGGCAATATTTTCTGTATTGGGCGCAATTATGTGGCGCATATTGAAGAATTGAAAAATGAAATGCCGTCTGAAATGGTGGTATTCGGCAAACCGACCGGCAGCTTGGCGGGCAACGGCAGTATCATCAAGCTGCCGCCGTTCAGCTCGGACGTGCATTTCGAATGCGAACTTTTGCTGCTGGTAGGCAAAAATACAGACGGCCTGACCGCCGAAGACGATTGGCGCGATTATATTTCGGGCTATGGCGTAGGATTGGATTTGACCGCACGGGATATACAGAGCCGTTTGAAAGACAAGGGTTTGCCGTGGTTTAAAGCCAAAGGTTTCAAACAATCTGCCTGTGTGTCCGATTTTATCCCGTCGGCGGAGTTGCCTAATCCCGACGATTGCGAATTTACGCTGTACATCAACGGCGCATTGCGTCAGCACGGACAGACCGGCCTGATGATTCACCCTTTAGGCAAAATGGTGGCGGAATTGGCGGAAACCTATGGTTTGCAGCGCGGCGATATTATCTTTACCGGCACGCCGCAGGGAGTAGGGAAGTTATCCGCCGGCGACCGCTTGGTGTTGGCGCTGGAAGACAAAATCCGCGCAGAATTTACCGTAGCCTGAAGGCTAATCATCACAATGTCGGTATGACAAGGCCGTCTGCAAAAGTGTCCAAACGGCATTTTGCAGACGGCCTTTTGCCGCCGAAACGGTTTGTTTTGATTGTCGGAATATCGTCGGGTAAGGCAGAATGAGAACGGGCAGTAAAGCCCCCGCGCCGCCGTATCATTGTGATTTCAAATCACTGCAAACCAAAGAGTATGCGGCGGTGCGGCATATCGGGAAAGTTTTTGCTTATCCGCCAAACAGGTTTTTAAACCATAATACGATGCTGTCCCATGTGCGCCAGAACCAGTTGGCTTCCTGTACGCCGTCCAGCGCGACAACTTCTTTTTCCGCAATCACTTTGCCGTCTTGTACCATTTTCAGCGTACCCAGCATCTGCCCTTTTTGAATCGGTGCCAGTACCGGTTGGAAAGTTTCCAAAATCGGTTTCATGTTTTGGATACTGTCGCGCGGCAGTGTCATGTAGGCATCGCTTAAAAAGCCTATGCTGACGGTTTTGCTGCTGCCTTTATACACTTTTACCTGTGAAACGGCGGAGCCGGCGCGGTACAGGCGCGGCGTATCGAATGCCTGCAAGGCCCAGTTGAGCAGTTTGCTGCTTTGGGCGGCGCGTGCTTCGGTCGAGTCTGCTCCGATAACGGCCGATAAGATACGGCGGCCGTTGCGTTTGCTGGAGGCAAGCTGATGATAGCCTGCGGTTTCCGAAAAACCGATCTGCATACCGTCTACGCTGCTGTCGCGGTAAAGCAGCAGGTTGCGGTTCGGCTGCTCGATGTGGTTGTAGGCAAATGATTTGAGCGAATAGACAGGATAATATTGGGGATAATCCCGTATCAGCGCCCCGGCAAGGGTGATTAAATCGGCGGCGGTTGAAAGATGGCCTTCTTCGGGCAGACCGGTCGGGTTTTTGAACACGGTTTTGCCCATGCCCAAACGCTGCGCTTCGGCGTTCATCTGTTTGACAAATTCATCAACCGAACCTTGCCCCAGCGTTTCGGCGAGCGTCATGGCGGCATCGTTGGCAGACTGTACCACCATGCCTTTAATCAAGTCGTCTGCGCTGACCGGCGTATTCGGATTGAGAAACATTCTGGAGCCGGCAACTTTCCAAGCATTTTCGGAAACGTTCAACATTTGCTCTTTTTGCAGACGGCCTTCGTCTAATGCTTTGAATACCAAATAAGCCGTCATGATTTTGGTCAGCGAGGCCGGCTCGATGGGGGTGTCGGCGTTTTGCGACGCCAGCGTCTGTCCGCTTTGCAGGTCGCGCACCAAATATGCCGTGGCCGCAATGTCGGGCGGAGTGGCCGGGCTGTTGATGCCCGGCGGCAGTATCTCCGGCGCGGAAGCCGCATGATCGGCCGGTACGGCAGAAGCAGGCAGATCGGAGGCTGCCTGTTGCGGCGCGGCGGCGAGCGGAGCGGAAAAAATCAGGGCAGACAGGGCGATACTGATGAATGTTTTGTGCATAAGGCAGAAAATCGCTTTGGGTTTGCTGAGCGTATAAAAGGCCGCCATTATACCGTTTCAGCCCCGCCTTGCTAAGATTTTTCTTGCGTTCGGACGGCCTCGAGGGTATGGTTTTACCTTTCTGCCGGATTATTGATGTATCTTAACCGAAACCGGCAGTTTGCCGCTTTGATTGAACGATAAACGATTGATTTGAAAATACCATGAATGTACGCCCGTCTTATTCCGATTACCTAATCCGCATTCTGACCGCTTCTGTGTATGATGTTGCCGTGGAAACGCCGCTGGAGCAGGCGCGCAGTTTGTCAGGCCGTCTGAAAAATAATGTTTTGCTCAAGCGGGAAGACTTGCAGCCCGTGTTTTCTTTCAAAATCCGAGGTGCGTACAATAAAATGGCCAAGCTGCCCAAAGAGGCGCTGGCAAACGGCGTGATTGCCGCCAGCGCGGGCAACCATGCCCAAGGCGTGGCATTGTCGGCGCAGCGTTTGGGCTGCCGCGCCATCATCGTGATGCCGGAAACCACGCCGCAGATTAAAATCGATGCGGTGAAAAACCGTGGCGCAGAAGTGGTTTTGAAAGGCGTGTCGTACAATGATGCTTTCGATCATGCGATGGAGCTGGTTCGGCAACACGGGCTGACCTATATCGCGCCGTTTGACGATCCAGACGTGATTGCCGGACAAGGGACGGTCGGCTTGGAAATTGTGCGCCAATATCCCGAAACCATCGATGCCGTTTTCCTGCCCATCGGCGGGGGCGGTCTGGCGGCGGGCGTGGCGGCGTTTATCAAGCAAGTGCGCCCCGAAATCAAAGTCATCGGCGTACAAACCGATGATTCAAACTGCATGAAGCAATCGGTTGAAGCCGGGAAAGTGGTGCATTTGAAAGATGTCGGGCTGTTTTCGGACGGCACGGCGGTGAAGGTGGTCGGCGAAGAAACATTCCGTTTGTGCCGCGATTTGCTGGACGACATCATCATTGTCGATACAGATGCGATTTGCGGTGCCATCAAAGATATTTTTGACGACACCCGCAGCATTACTGAGCCTGCCGGTGCGCTGGCGCTGGCCGGTCTGAAAACTTATGCCGCACGCAACCGTTTGGAAGGCAAAACGCTGGTGGCGGTTACCAGCGGGGCAAACATGAATTTCCACCGCCTGCGCCACGTTTCCGAACGCAGCGAGTTGGGCGAAGGCAACGAGGGGATTTTTGCCGTAACCATTCCCGAGCAGCCGGGCAGCTTCCGCGAGTTTATCAATATCTTGGGCAACCGAAACATCACCGAATTTAACTACCGCTACGGCGACGACAAAAAAGCACATATTTTTGTCGGTATGCAGACGGCCGGTTCGCACGACTTGGCGGTTATCGGCAAGCAACTGACTGCCGCGGGTCTGCCCAACCAAGACTTAACCCACAACGAAATCGCCAAAATCCATATCCGCTATATGGTGGGAGGCCGTACCGACAAGGTTCGGAACGAGCGTTTGATCAGTTGCGAATTTCCCGAACGTCCGGGCGCATTGGCAAGGTTCTTAAACGCCATGCAGAGCGATTGGAACATGACTTTGTTCCACTACCGCAATCATGGTGCGGACTACGGGCGCATTTTGGTCGGCATTGATGTACCGCCGAGTGATGATGCTGCGTTTGTCGAATTTTTGGACGGTTTGGGTTATCCTTATCAGGAAGAAACCGAAAATACGGCCTACCGCTTGTTTTTGGCTTAGTATCGCATCGGAAAAGCCGTCTGCAAATTACGTTGCAGACGGCTTTTTCGGGTAAAGTTTGCCAAGATTTGCAGACAGCCTTATTTTTCAACTCTGCCCAAATCCCACCGATTTCGCGTCTGCACAGTGCCGGTATGCGGGAAGCCGTCTGCAAATTGGATTGCAAGCGGTTTTTTCAGATAAAGTTCGCCAAGATTTGCAGACGGCCTTATCTTTCAATTCCGCTAAAATCCCGCCGGCTTTCGTGCCTGCTCAGCCGGCCGGTATGCGGAAGCGGGGCGGATTTATGTTAGAATCAGCAGGTACGCATCAAATAAAGAAAGGATACCGCCATGCGAATGCTGCACACCATGCTGCGCGTCGGCAATTTGGAAAAATCACTCGATTTCTATCAAAATGTTTTGGGCATGAAACTCTTGCGCCAGCACGATTATCCGGAAGGTAAGTTCTCGCTGGCATTTGTCGGCTACGGAGAGGAAACCGAGCATACGGTTATCGAGCTGACTTACAACTGGGATACCGATCACTATGACTTGGGTACAGGCTACGGACATATCGCCATCGAAGTTGATGATGCTTACCATGCCTGCGAGTTGGTGAAACAAAAAGGCGGTAAAGTTACCCGTGAAGCCGGCCCGATGATGCACGGTACAACCGTTATTGCGTTTGTCGAAGATCCCGACGGCTACAAAATCGAATTTATCCAGAAAAACAGCGGAAATGATTCGGTAAAATACGATAAATAACCGCTTAGGCAAATAAAAGGCCGTCTGTAAAACCGCACAACAGCAAAGTATTTGCAAGGTGCGGTTTTACAGACGGCCTTTGCGTTACGGGAACGTTATTTTTTCATGTTCAGCTTGGCGGTAGCCGCTTTATCCAGTACGCATTCTTTAAATAAAATACCGTTGGTTTCCACCTGCTTGCCGTTTACGGTGGTAACCGTCAGTTCGGTCAGCATATTGCCGTTGACTTTAGTGATGTTGGCGGCATCGGCAGCATCGGTTGACCAAGAAATACCGTTGCCCCAGAAAGCGTTGAAATCGGAAACATTGCTGACACGGTTCAAGTTCGGGGTCAGCTCGTTTTGATATTTGACTTGTGCCACCACGACATCGTTGCCTTTAATGCCGTACATCACGTTCAATTTTTCATTGCCGCAGCGGTAGGCAACTTCTTTGGTGGAATCGATGGAGGTAACATTCAACGTAGGCGGTACTTCGGCACGATCAACCTGATGGGCAGCTTGGCCGGCGGCTTTTTGAGCAGGCTTGGCGGGGCTTGTACTGCTGCACGCCGACAATGCTGCCGCAGCAACCAAAGCAGGCAGAATCAGTTTTACATTTACGTTCATCGTCTTATCTCCTGTTAAAAATCTTAGCAATCGGACTGCCGAATCAAGAAGAAACAGCAGCGGATTAAATCTAACAGAAAATCATTACAAATCGGGCAAAAACGTTTGAAATCGAGTAAAGAAGCCGCATAAGAAAGATAAAATTTCCGTTTTCAGACGGCATTATCCTATAATGTATGCCGTCCAAACCTACCTTCAGCAAAAGGAAAACGCATGGCAGCAGCGCCCGAAGCCAAATTTACCGAAGAACACGTTTTATGGGTGAAACAGCATACGCCGAAACTGATCACCTTCGCCATCAGCCGCCCCGAATCCTACCGTTTCTCCGCAGGACAGTTTTCCCGTTTGGGTTTTAGGGACGGAGAAGGCTTTATCTGGCGCGCCTATTCCGTTGTTTCCGCCGAATATGCCGACACATTGGAATATTTTGCCGTCTTGATTGAAGACGGGCCGATGTCGGCAAAATTTGCCGAAATGAAGGCGGGGGATACCATTTTGTTGGACAAAACCGCAACCGGTTTTTTGCTGCCTGAGCGTTTCCCCGACGGCAAAGATTTGGTCATGCTCTGCACCGGCTCCGGAATTGCGCCGTTTTTATCCATTTTGGAGCAACCCGAAATCTGGCAGCGGTTTGAACGGCTGGCTTTGGTGCATTCCGTTTCCTATCCGCAAGAGCTGATTTTCAACCAACGGCTGGCCGATTTGAAAGACCATCCGCTGATTGGCGAATATCTCGATAAATTCCGCTTTATTCCCGTTACCACACGGGCGGAAACGGAAGGCGCTTTGAGCATGAAGCGTATTCCGGAGCTGCTGGCAAACGGCAGTTTGGCTGCACATTTAGGCTGTACTTTCAACCAAGCCGATACCCGCTTTATGATTTGCGGCAACCCTGCCATGGTGAAAGACACCTTCCAAACCTTACTGGATTTGGGCTTTACCATGCACCGCAACCGTCTTCCCGGGCAAATCATGATGGAAAACGGATTTTGATAATCGTTTGGCATTTTTCAGACGGCATATTGTTTGCAAAACGTCTGAAAGTTGTTGAGCGGATTGATTTTTTGTAGTTAAGCCGTCTGTAAATGAGAAACATACGCCATGTCAGTCAACCATTACGAAAATTTCCCTGTCGGTTCGCTGGTGCTGCCGCGCCGTTTGCGGAAACCGGTTCATGCCGTTTATGCTTTTGCGCGTACTGCTGATGATATTGCCGATGAAGGCTGCGAAGCTGATGAAGTGCGTTTGCAAAAGTTGGAGGCATTGGAGCGGGAGTTGAACCGTATCGCAAGCGGATTACTGCCTGAAACGCCGCTGATCGGACGCTTGTACGGTGAAGCCGTCAAGCCGTTCAATCTGCCGCTTGAGCCTTTTTATGACCTGCTTTCCGCATTTAAGCAAGATGTTGTCAAGAAACGGTATCAGGATTTTGGTGAACTGATTGATTATTGCCGCCGTTCAGCCAATCCGGTCGGCAGGATTATGCTGCATTTGTACGGCGAAACCGATGAAGTCAGCCTTGCCCGCAGCGACGGCATCTGTACGGCATCGCAACTGATTAATTTTTGGCAGGACGTTGCCTTGGATTGGCGCAAAGGACGTGTTTACATTCCTCAGGAAGATTTGCAGCGTTTTCATGTGACGGAGGCGCAAATCGGCGAAGGCAGGGCAGACTTTGCTTTCCGGCAACTGATGGCGCACGAGTGCGAACGCGCATTCAAAATGCTCAAGGCAGGCTCTCCGCTCGGTAAAACCTTGAAAGGGCGCATCGGTTTCGAGCTGAGAATGATTGTGGTCGGCGGACAGTTGATTTTACAGAAGCTGGACGGTTGCGATTATGATGTTTTTAGCAGACGGCCTGTGTTGGATAAAAAAGACTGGTTGATTATTTTAAAACGGGCATTGCTGAAAAAATAACGGAATTTCCGGCTTTTTTGCAGCCGTTTTGTCGGGAGAATAGGTACGAGCGTTTTCTGCATGAGATACCGCGTACCGCCTGATGAAAAAGCCGTCTGGAAAAAAATAATAATCTGTGCCATGATAAAATCTGTCTGCTCCGTCAGTTTACGGAAGCTTTATGGAAACGGGCATGATTGGCAGGTGGAAAAAAACGCATCTTCCAGCCCGATCAAGCAGGGTTTCAAAGAGACGGAGCAGTTATCCCGAGCACATTGAATCATCGAATGGTTAATAATTAAATGCTACTCTTTATCGACAACTACGACAGTTTTACCTACAACATCGTCCAATACTTCGCCGAGCTGGGTCAGGAAGTTTCGGTACGCCGAAACGATGACATTACCTTGGAAGAAATTGCCGCGCTCAAGCCGCAATATCTGGTTATCGGGCCGGGTCCCTGTTCTCCGAAGGAAGCCGGAATTTCTGTGGCCGCGATGAAGCATTTTGCAGGCAAGTTGCCCATTATGGGGGTGTGCTTGGGGCATCAGACGATTGGTGAGGCATTTGGCGGCGATATTGTACGCGCGCAAACTTTGATGCACGGAAAAGTATCGCCGGTTTCCCATTGTGGCAAAGGAATGTTTAAAGATTTGCCGAATCCGGTGGTTTGTACGCGCTACCACAGCTTGGTGATTGACAGAAAGATCTTGCCGGATTGTTTGGAAATCACGGCTTGGACTGATGATGGGGAAATTATGGGGGTGCGGCATAAAGATTATGCGGTTGAGGGCGTACAATTCCACCCCGAGGCATTATTAACCGAACACGGACACGATATGCTGCGGAACTTTTTGGAAGAGTTTAAAGATTTTCCGGCAAAGGTATAAAATACAGACGGCATGGCGTGAGCCATCACCGCTTTGCCGTGGAAATCCTTACCGGTTTTTAAAGCAAAAAGCATGAAAGGCCGTCTGCAAAAAGCGGAATGCCGTACCGGTCGGGCTGTTCGGCAAGAGCGTGGTCTGACAGAGACAGATTGTTATCCAACGAAATGAGCATGAAATGATTACACCCCAGCAGGCAATCGAACGGCTGATTAGCAATAACGAATTGTTTTACGATGAAATGACCGATCTGATGCGCCAGATTATGAGCGGGCAGGTCGCGCCGGAGCAGATTGCGGCGATTATTACCGGCTTGAGGATTAAGGTGGAAACCGTATCGGAGATTACCGCTGCGGCGGCCGTCATGCGCGAATTTGCAACGCCGGTTCCCGTGGCAGACAAATCCTCATTGGTCGATATTGTCGGTACGGGCGGCGACGGCGCGAAAACATTCAATATTTCCACAACGGCAATGTTTGTTGCGGCGGCGGCCGGGGCAAAAGTAGCCAAGCACGGCGGACGTTCCGTATCTTCTTCAAGCGGTGCGGCAGATGTGATCGAGCAGATGGGTGCGGCAATGAATTTGTCTGCTTCGCAAGTAGGCCGCAGCATTGACGAAGAAGGCATCGGTTTTATGTTTGCACAAAACCACCACAGTGCCATGCGTTATGTTGCGCCGGTGCGCCGCTCACTGGGTTTCCGCAGTATCTTCAACATTTTAGGCCCGCTGACCAACCCCGCCGGCGCGCCAAACCAGCTTTTGGGTGTGTTTCATGTCGATTTGTGCGGCATTTTGTCGCGCGTATTGCAGCAACTGGGCTCAAAGCATGTCTTGGTGGTCAATGGTTCGGACGGCTTAGATGAAATTACGCTGACCGGTGCAACCCATGTTGCGGAATTGAAAAACGGGCAGATTTTGGAATACGACATCACGCCTGAAGACTTCGGGATTGAAGTGCGCCGCAATCTTGATGAAATTAAAGTTTCCGGCAGCTCGGAATCTTTGGCGATGATGCAGTCGGTATTGAATGGAGAGCAGGGCGCGGCGCGGGATATTGTGCTGCTCAATGCGGCGGCCTGCCTGTATGCCGGCAATGTTACCGACTCGCTTGAAGCAGGCGTTGCCGCCGCACGGGAAGCGATTGATTCGGGAAAAGCGAAAGCCAAGCAGGAAGCCTTTGTTGCCTTGTCGCAGCGCTTGGCATCGGAAAACGATTAACCGGTTTGGAAAATTCGGATAAGTTGAAAGGCCGTCTGCAAAATCGTAAATTTGCAGACGGCCTTAAAATATTTTCTTAAGGTATAGTCATTTAAAATAAGAATGATACAGCGTTGCTTTGCCTTGTCTCATTCTTATTTTATTCGACTATTTTTTCTCGAATAATACGGAAAGTTACGCCGGCACCATGGCAATGCAAGCCATTTATAGATAAAAATGCTTGCCGTTTTGCGGATTGTTTGCTTTCAAATCGGCCAGCATACGTTTGAAATTCAATCCGTACAGCATTTCCAGCTTTTCGGCGCGTTTTTTCAAATTGTCGAGGTTTTGTTCTTTTGGGCTGCTTTGGAATGCCATTACGGCAATATTGCCATGGCTTTCTGCCGGCAGCTCCAATACGCGCCCCTCGAAGACATTGAGCAGGCGTTCGACAAAAGTTTGATAGCGTTTGTCGCCACTCCACCAGTTTGTAACAAAAATGCCGTTGTCGGAAAGGGCATTGCGGCAGTTTTGGAAAAATGTTTCGCCCACCAACGCATCGATGATTTGCTCGCCGTCGAAACCGTCAACCAGAATGACATCGGTATTGTGCCGGAAAATTTTGATGTATTCCGCCCCATCTGCCTCTACAATTTCAAAGCGTTCGTCTTCAAAAGGCAGCTCGAACAGACTGCGGGCAACAGCAATCACCTGTGGGTTGATGTCAACGGCGGTTTGCTTGGTATCGGGCAGGTAGGCATCGATCCAGCGGGCAAACGAACCGCCTCCCAAACCGATTTGGGTAATGTGCTGCGGTTGTTGTTCGGTAAACAGCAGCCAACCCATCATGGCGCGACTGTATGACAATACCAGTTCGGCGGGGTGATCGAGATTCATCGAGCTTTGTATGGTAGCACTGCCCAAATGGAGCGAGCGGATATTGCCTTCTTCAGAAATACCGACTTCGGGCAGGTGTGACTTGGATGTACGCAGCCGACGGTAGGGGTGTTGTGCCATGGTAATGAGGGAGAGAATAGAAAAAACGGCATATTCTAGCAGAAAGCCGTCTGAATGTGGTCTTGATGAAAATTTCGGATGTTCAGACGGCCTTTGTGTCTTATGAGGCAAGAACCCGTGCGAAGAGAATATCGTTTTCCAAACGGATGTGATCGGTCAAATCATTAACCATTTCTTCCGCCAAGCGGTAGAGGCGGGTCCAGCTTCCGCAGGCATGGGCAGGAAGGGTAAAATTGTCGGTCAGCTCGCGCAAACGGGCAATGGCTTGGTCGTGTTCTTCATGTTCGTGCATCATCACGCTGATGGGCATGGCGGCACCGCGTCCGATACCTTGTTTGATCATGGGAAACAGCATACGCTCTTCCTTCATCATATGCGACAGCAGCTCGTTTTGTATTCCTGCCAGCAAATCGGCCACTTCGGCAGGAAAGGTATCGGCATGTACGGTGGCAACTTTTCGGGCAAGTGGAACCAACTCTTCCAGCTGGGCGTGGTGGACATCGTGATAGCGTTGCAGGATATGGTCGATGGTGGTGTTGAAAGGAGCGGTTTCCCAAACGGTCAAGTCGGTCATGATGGCTATCCTTATGTATCAATTTTGGTTTGTGATGAAAGAATGTTTTTCAAAAAAGATACATTTTTAATGAATGTATTGAAAAGCGAAGCATACACTCATCTTCCGACTTTGTACAGATTAATTTTTTGGTAAGTAGCTGATAATAAAGATAACTGTTTTCAGCAGTTTTTTGTGTTGTTTTTTTGTAAAAATGTTTACATAAATTAACCTCGCTAAAAAGCAACCGGACGGCGGTAGAAAGCGCCGGGGCCGTGAGCAGGGGGAAATAAGGTGCAGTAGGGAAATTTGCCTTATTTGATAGGGAGGTAAGGGATAGAGAAGCAAATACATCTGAAAGGCAGATGCAAAGCACTTCAGGCTGTAAGGCTTGAATAATCAGGAACAGCGCGTGTCAAGAGCAAACAGGGTAATTTTTATTGTTTGAGGCCGTCTGCAAAAATGCCTGAAAATATCGGATTGTCAAGTACTGGAAAAGCATATCGAAATCCTTTATATTGTGCTGTCTAATCTTACCGAATACTGTATCTTGTGTTTTTGAAATTGGGAAGCCACTAAATGAATGCTGCAAACGATTTGAAAGTAACCAAGCGTGACGGGCGTTTGGAACCGATTAACCTGGATAAAATCCACCGCGTCGTTACTTGGGCAGCTGAAGGGTTGGACAATGTATCCGTTTCCCAAGTCGAGCTGAAATCACACATTCAGTTTTACAACGGTATCCGTACCGACGACATTCACGAAACCATCATTAAAGCGGCGGCCGACCTGATTTCTCCGGAGACGCCGGATTACCAATATTTGGCAGCGCGTTTGGCGATTTTCCATTTGCGTAAAATCGCTTACGGTGAATTTACCCCTCCCCATCTTTTCGATCATGTCCAAAAACTGACGGCAGCGGGCAAATACGACAAGCACCTGATTGAAGACTACACCCGCGAAGAGTTTGACGAACTCAATGCCTACATCGACCACAGCCGCGACATGACCTTCTCTTATGCCGCCGTGAAGCAGCTGGAAGGCAAATATCTGGTGCAAAACCGCGTTACCCGCCAAATCTACGAGACTCCCCAGTTTCTGTATATTTTGGTGGCGATGTGTCTGTTTGGCAAATATCCGAAAGCTACCCGTCTGGATTATGTGAAACGTTTCTATGACGCGGTATCCACTTTCAAAGTATCGCTGCCTACGCCGATTATGAGCGGTGTGCGTACGCCGACACGCCAGTTTTCAAGCTGCGTGTTGATTGAGTGCGACGACAGCCTGGATTCCATCAATGCCACCACCAGCGCGATTGTGAAATACGTTTCCCAACGCGCCGGCATCGGTATCAACGCCGGCCGCATCCGCGGTTTGGGCAGCGAAATCCGCGGGGGCGAAGCGCAGCATACCGGCTGCATCCCGTTTTTCAAAATGTTCCAAGCCGCAGTCAAATCCTGCTCGCAAGGCGGCGTGCGCGGCGGTGCGGCAACTTTGTTTTACCCGATGTGGCACATCGAGGCCGAAAGTCTGCTGGTGTTGAAAAACAACCGCGGCGTGGAAGAAAACCGCGTGCGCCAGTTGGATTACGGCGTGCAAATCAACCGCCTGCTCTACACCCGTCTGATTAAAGGCGGCAACATTACCCTGTTTTCGCCGAACGAAGTGCCCGGTTTGTATGAAGCGTTTTTTGCCGACCAAGACGAGTTCGAGCGTTTATACACGCAATACGAGCAAGACGAATCCATCCGCAAGCGCACGATTCCGGCAACCGAGCTGTTTTCCTCACTGATGCAGGAGCGCGCCGGTACGGGCCGCATCTACATCCAAAACGTCGATCATTGCAACACGCACAGCCCGTTTGACCCGCGCGTCGCGCCGGTGCGCCAATCCAATCTGTGTTTGGAAATCGCCCTGCCGACCAAGCCGCTGGACAACATCAACGACGAAAACGGCGAAATCGCCTTGTGCACCTTGTCGGCGTTCAATTTGGGCGCATTGGAGAGTTTGGACGAATTGGAAGAATTGGCGGATTTGACCGTCCGCGCCTTGGACGCACTGCTGGATTACCAAGACTATCCCGTGCCTGCCGCCCGTATTGCCACCATGAACCGCCGCACCCTCGGCATCGGTGTCATCAACTATGCCTACTATCTGGCGAAAAACGGCGTGAAATACAGCGACGAATCCGCCATCGGCCTGACACACCGCACCTTCGAAGCCATGCAGTATTACCTCCTGAAAGCTTCCGTGAATCTGGCCAAAGAATACGGAGCCTGCCCGCTGTTTGGCGAAACCGTGTATTCGCAAGGCAAGCTGCCGATCGATACCTATAAAAAAGACCTCGATGCCGTCTGCCAAGAGCCGCTGCATTACGACTGGGAAGCACTGCGCGCCGACATCGTCAAATACGGCCTACGTAATTCCACCCTGACCGCTTTGATGCCGTCTGAAACCAGCTCGCAAATCGCCAACGCCACCAACGGCATCGAGCCGCCGCGCGGCCTGGTGTCGGTAAAAGCCTCGAAAGACGGCATCTTGAAACAAGTCGTACCCGAGTTCGAGACCTTGAAAGACCAATACGAACTGCTGTGGCAAATGCCGGGCAACGACGGCTATCTGAAACTCGTCGGCATCATGCAGAAATTTGTCGATCAGGCCATTTCCGCCAATACCAGCTACGACCCGGGCAAGTTCGAAGGCAACAAAGTTTCCATGAAACAAATGCTCAAAGACCTGCTCACCGCCTACAAATACGGCGTGAAAACCCTGTATTACCACAACACCCGAGACGGTGCCGACGATACCCAAACCGACTTGCAGGACGACGGCTGCGCGGGCGGGGCGTGTAAAATCTAAGTAAAGTAGGTTGGGTTAGCCTGCCTCAAGCGGGCGTAACCCAACATCTCGGTGTTTAACGGATACCGGATGTTTTGCAGACGGCTTTTAGGAATGAAGGCCGTCTGCAAAACCGACTTTCAAGATTGTAAAACGCTAGGAAATCAAACAAGCCCGAATAGGATGTGCTTTGGTGCATTTGTTTTAATCGTATAGTTAAGAGGTGTCCGATTCGATTGGTTTTCAACCGTTTCATTGAAAAGTGATTAGGTCGTCTGAAATATGCAGACGGCCTCCAACCTAAATCAGTAAAGAGTAAAGCCATGCCCAGCAACCTGTCCATGCAATACAGCACCTTCAGCAAACAGAAAAACAACGCGCTTTTGGAGCCGATGTTTTTCGGCCAGCCGGTGAATGTGGCGCGTTACGACCAGCAAAAATACGAAATTTTTGAAAAACTGATTGAGAAACAGTTATCGTTTTTCTGGCGGCCGGAAGAGATTGACGTGTCGCGCGACCGTATCGATTATTCCAACCTGCCCGAGCATGAAAAACATATTTTCATCAGTAACTTGAAATACCAAACCCTGCTCGATTCGATTCAGGGGCGCAGCCCGAACGTGGCCTTGCTGCCGCTGGTGTCGATTCCTGAATTGGAAACGTGGATTGAGACTTGGTCGTTTTCCGAAACCATCCACTCGCGCAGCTATACCCACATCATCCGCAATATCGTCAATGACCCGAGCATTGTGTTTGAAGACATCGTCGACAACGAATACATCATCGCCCGCGCCGAAGATATTGCCTGCTACTACGATGATTTGATTGAATATACGCAGTATTACAACCTGTTGGGCGAAGGTTCGCACACGGTTGGCGGCAAAACCGTTACCGTCAGCCTGCGCGAATTGAAGAAAAAGCTGTATCTGTGCCTGATGTGCGTGAACGTCTTGGAAGCCATCCGTTTTTATGTGTCGTTTGCCTGCTCGTTTGCCTTTGCCGAGCGCGAACTGATGGAAGGCAATGCCAAAATCATCAAATTGATTGCGCGCGACGAAGCCCTGCATCTGACCAGCACCCAGCACATGCTCAACCTGATGCGTGCGGGTG
Source organism: Neisseria animalis (assembly GCF_900636515.1). NCBI lineage: Bacteria > Pseudomonadati > Pseudomonadota > Betaproteobacteria > Neisseriales > Neisseriaceae > Neisseria > Neisseria animalis. Next base: position 1,405,345 of record NZ_LR134287.1, on the reverse strand, counting down.
CGGACGATCCGGAAATGGCGGAAATTGCAGCCGAGCTGGAAAACGAATGTTTCGAATTGTTTAAAAAAGCGGCGCAGCAGGAAAAAGAATGGGCGGCTTATCTGTTTAAAGACGGCTCGATGATTGGTTTGAACAAGGAAATTTTGGGCCAATACGTCGAATACATCACCAACTTGCGTATGCAGGCGGTCGGCTTGCAGCCGGCTTTTGAAAAAGCGGCACAAAACCCGATTCCGTGGATTAATGCCTGGCTGTCATCCGACAACGTACAGGTTGCGCCGCAGGAAGTGGAAATTTCGTCTTATCTGATCGGGCAGATTGATTCGGAAGTCAATGCCGAGGATTTGGGCGATTTCGAGCTGTAAGGATATTTATTGAGCGGGAACGAGGCCGTCTGAAAACCGACATGATTTTTTCAGACGGCCTTTTGCCTTTTGACAGAGCAGACGGTTTCGGCTTGGCAGATTGCCGGAGACGATGTACGCCGAGCCGCAACAGCAAGGCAAGCGCAAACCGGTGAAGCGGATAAGTAAAGCCGGTTTCTATGCAGCGCGGCGGTTTGCTGCGGGTCGGCGTTTTGCAGAGTTTGAAACAATGATTGGCATATTTTGTTGGGTTGCCCATGCCTCATATCACTACACATCATAAAATTTTTCAGTTGCAAACGGGCGAAACCTTGCTGGAAGGTTTGGAGCGCACGGGGCATGAGGTGGAATACCAATGCCGCAGCGGTTATTGCGGCTCTTGCCGGGTGAAAATCCTGCAAGGCCGCGTGGATTATGATGAATTGCCGCTGGCATTTGTTGCGCCGGGAGAAGTTTTGCCCTGCTGCTGCAAGGTAGTGGAAGATATTACACTCGATTGCAGGGTTCATAAGGGTGAAGCGGATTTGTTTGATGTGGATTTGTTCCAATCTTAGCTGCAAATCCGAGTGAAGGAATGATGATGAATATTTCGCAAATTTTTATTTCGGACAATGATTCCAAAGAATTATCGCCTTATTTGGAAATGGCAGTCGAGTCGGTAAAGAAGCATACACCGCACAGTCGGCATACGGTGTATTTTCATGAGGAGCTGCGGGAGTGGATTGAGGAAAGCTATGGGGGGGGTATTCTTGATGCCTTTAATAAATTAGTCCCTTACGCTTTTAAGGCGGACTTGGCACGCTATCTGTTGCTGTATCGGCTTGGAGGCTGGTATTTCGATATTTCCGTGCGCGCGCTGAATGGCGTGAATGTTGGCGAGCAAATTGATTTCATTACTTTTTTCGATATGCCGTTTTATTCCAAAGTATCGTATGCCTGCAATAATGCCGTGATGTATGCCAAGGCAGGTTCGCCTATCTTGGAAGATACCATACATGATGTGTTGGCCAATATCGCAGCGGAAAATTACGGTAAAAACTCGCTTGCGCCGACAGGCCCCTTGTGTTTGGGCAAAAATGTGGCGAAACACTCGGATAGATTGAACGTCCACACAGGCGTTTTTATGGAATTGACTCCCGGCTATCCGAATAAAAACAGAGGCTTTGTATTGGACAACGGTACGCTGCTGGCGCTGCACAAGCCCGGTAATGTTGGCGGAGATTTGGTAAAACTCGGTGTGAAAGGAACGAATAATTATGCCGAGCTTTATGCCGCCCGCGCTATTTATGATCCGAATATCCGTTTTTCGGCGGAACAAGCTGTTTTTGCCCCCAATACGCCCGAACAGCCGTCTGCAAAATAAAGGAAAAACATGAAAACCTTATCTGACAGCCTTGGCTTGACGCATAATGGAAAAAACTTCCTGCAAGCCGACTGGCCGGCTCCGGCAAATGTCAAAACATTAATCAGTACGCGCAACGGCGGTGCCAGTAAACCTCCTTACCACAGCCTGAATGTCGGGGCGCACGTTGGCGACCATTCCGATGACGTGAAACGAAACCGGCAAATTATTCAGGAAGAAGCAGGCGTTCCCGTTGCCTATTTGAATCAAATCCACAGCAGCACGGTGGTTCGGGCAGAAGATGCGCTGGAGACACTTCGCGATGCCGATGCAAGCGTGGACCGCAGCGGAAAAGCCGCGTGTGCCGCGATGACGGCAGACTGCCTGCCGGTACTGTTTTGCGATAAGGCCGGTACGGTGGTTGCGGCTGCTCATGCAGGCTGGCGCGGCTTGGCAGGCGGAGTATTACAGAATACCGTAAAAGCCATGGGCGTTGCCCCCTTGGAAATCATGGCCTATTTCGGGCCGGCAATCGGCCCCGATGCGTTTGAAGTCGGGCAAGATGTGGTTGATGTGTTCTGCAAGCAATATCCGGAAGCGGAGCGGGCGTTTGAGCACATCGGCAGTGGAAAATATCTGGCGGATATTTATGCGCTGGCGCGGCTGGTCTTGCAGCATGAAGGGGTCAACATGATTTACGGAGGAGAACATTGTACGGTATTGGAACGCGATACCTTTTTTTCCTACCGCCGGGACAAGCAAACCGGGCGCATGGTCAGCCTGATTTGGTTGGACAAAACACAAGAGGCCGTCTGATAAACGCAGCAAACGCTGTGCCCGACATCGAAAAACGGGATAAGATATGCCGGTAACAGCAGTAGTTTGCTGTGGCGGGGTAGCTCGGAAGCAGCAGACAAACCAAACATCACGCTGCGATTGCTGTTCCGCCTGATTGTTTGAAGTTTGTCCGCATAACGTCGGCCATCAAACTGCAACAGATGGCGGTACTTTTACAACACAAGTATTTTGAAGACGGCCTGAAACAGCGGTTTTCCGCCTCTCCGCCAAATTCGCTATAATCCTTTTGAAAACACGATATAACGAGAACCTTTCCATGAACAAAATTTTACTGACTGCCGCTGTGCTGCTGCTTTCTGCCTGCGGTTTCCACCTCAAAGGAACGCAAGGCATTTCCAAACCGCTGCCGTATCAGTCTTGGCAGGTGAGCGGCGGGAATATGCAGACGGCATTGGAGAATGCTTTGCAGCGTGCAGATGGCAAGGTAGTGCAGGGCGGCGGCGCACAAGCGCAATTAGTGGTTACCGGCGTGGAAGAACGCCGTGATGTCTATACGGTTACCCGGGCAGCGGTAATCAACGAATATCTGCTGACTTTGCGCGTACAGGCTCAGGCCGTGCGTTTGGGCGAGGCCATCGGAGAACCGATTGATGTCGTGATCGAGCGCACGATGGATTATGCCGACAGCGAAGTGTTGGGCAAAGCCGAAGAAGGTCAGACAGTATGGTCGGAAATGCGCGCGGATGCGGCAGAACAAATCGTCCGCCGCCTGACGTTTATCCAAGGCAAATAAATGGCGGCGGCAAATATCGAGCAGCTTACGCCGGATATGTCTCTTGCTCCGCTTTATGTCGTACACGGCGAGGAAGACTTACTGCGGATTGAGGCATTGGATACGCTGCGTGCGGCGGCTAAGCAGCAAGGCTATCTCAATCGGGAAGTCTATACCGCAGAAAGCAGTTTCGATTGGAATGAACTGTTGCAATCGGCAGGCAGCGTGGGTTTGTTTGCCGATTTGAAACTGCTGGAAATCCATATTCCTAACGGCAAGCCGGGCAAAAACGGCGGCGACGCATTACAGGCGTTTGCCGCCAATCTGCCCGAAGATACGGTTACGGTCATCATGCTGCCCAAGTTGGAAAAGGCGCAAACGCAGGCAAAATGGTTTTCCGCGCTGGCGGCAAAAGCCGTTATGCTGGAAGCCAAAGCGATTGGAGCTGCCGCGCTGCCGCAATGGATAAGAGGCCGTCTGCAAAAATCAGGCTTGGAAATCGAAAACGATGCGCTGGCTCTGTTTGCCGAGCGCGTGGAGGGCAATCTGCTTGCCGCGCGGCAGGAAGTCGACAAATTGGCACTGCTGCACCCGAAAGGGCATATATTGGACATGGCGGATGCGGAAGCGGCCGTTGCCAATGTCGCCCGTTTTGATGTGTTCCAACTTGCCGGCGCGTGGATGAAGGGAGATCCCCTGCGTGTTTCACGTTTGTTGGACGGTTTGGAAGAAGAGGGGGAAGAGCCGGTATTGCTGCTGTGGGCTGTTGCCGAAGATATTCGCACTTTAATCCGTCTTGCCGCGGCATTGAAACAGGGTCAGAGTGTGCAGGCGATACGCAACAGCCTGCGTTTGTGGGGCGACAAACAAACGCTTGCACCGGCTGCGGTCAGGCGGATTGGTGTTCCGCGCCTGCTTGAAGCCTTGCAAACTTGCGCGAAAATCGACCGGATAATCAAAGGTGCGGAAGATGGAAACGCTTGGGCGGAGTTCAAGCAGTTGGTAACAGGATTGGCCGTATAGGAGAACTTCCTGCTTTGAGGTATACGGATAGGGCGTAATACTGTTTCCACCGATACGCCAAATACTGTAAAATGCCGTAAATCTTTCATGAAGCCGTCTGCAATTTGCGGGTATGCGGATAGAACGCCGCGGATATTGCCTCTGCACATTGATATTCTTGATGCAGAATGCAGACGGCCTTTAATCTGTTTTAAGGAAATACAACTACATGGATAATAAAACAAAAATCCGTTTGGGCGGTTTGCTTTTGCTGGCTACTGCCGTTTTGAGCCTGCTTTTGGTGCTGATTGTTGATTCTTGGCCGGTGGCCATTATTTTGGCAATCGTGATTATGGCTGCGGCGGCAGGCGGCTTTTATTGGACTTCGCAACGCCAGCAGCGTAAGTTTATCGAACGCCTGAAAAAATTTGACATCGATCCGGAAAAAGGCCGTATCAATGAAGCCAACCTCCGCCGTATGTATCACAGCGGTGGTCAGGCGCAGAAAGATGCCATTACGCTGATTTGCCTGTCGCAAAAATGCTCGGTTGATGAAGCGCACGCCATGTTTAAAAAACGCCCGACCCGTCAGGAAATCAATCAAATGGCGGCTGCACAGGCGAGAGGACAAAAGCGTCCGCACCGCTGAATATCCGTTTAAGCCGTCTGCAAAAATCTTAAAATCATTTTGCAGACGGCTTTTTGTCAGGCTTGATGCCGCCGAATGCCGCAATCTTCTGCCGGTTTCCGATCATCAGGCTTTATTTGTTTAGCATATTGGATTGTGTTGTCATGACCCCGTTTCCTCCCGCTTCCCTCAAACGCCGTTTTGCTGCAATGTTGTACGAATTGCTGCTGGTGGGTGCGGTTACTGCACTGGCGGCTTTGCTTTCCGGTATCGTTGCGATTGTATTGAACCCTGTTTCCACCTATTTGTCGACATTGGTCACTTGTTTGCTGGTCTTGGCGTTTTGGTGGTATTACTTCCGCGCAAATTGGCTGCTCAAAGGGCAAACCCTTGCCATGCAGACATGGAAAATCGGCTTGGCCAACGAATATGGCGTGCATCCGCCTCTTTACCAACTGCGGCTGCGCTTTATTTGGGCGTGTATTTTTATCGTTTTCATACCGCTGCTGGCTTATGCGGCACTGCGCCATCTGCTCGGCATTCCGCCCATGACCGCGTTTCCTGCCGCGTTAATCTGGTTGATTCTGCCTTGGGGTTTTGCTTTATTGAACCCTGACCGCCAATTTTTATATGATTTTCTTGCCGGAACACGATTGGTGGATTTGAAGGTATCTGCCAAATAGCAATGGCCGGCATAGGGAATCTCACCATTATTTTTATAGTCGGATGGTGTGATTTCAAACAAACATACACAGCAAGGCCGTCTGCAAAATCCGATTTGCAGACGGCCTTTGTCCGCTGATGTGCTTGGAACGGCTGAACTGAAGCGGGCTGAAATAAACTGTTGAAATAATAAATCCGCCGGCTGTATGGTTTGCACCGTTGCTTTCAGCCTTGCTGTTTTTTATTTTTCAAACAATCATACACAGTAAAGCCGTCTGCAAATCAGATTTGCAGACGGCTTTTTATCAGCTTATCGGATTTTAGAACAGTTCCCACACGAAGAAAATCAAAGTGTGTAGGATAAACAGCGGCACCAGAATGCCGAATGACCAAACCATGTATCCGAAGAAGCTGGGCATTTTGACACCGCGCTGCTCGGCGATGGCTTTAACCATAAAGTTCGGGGCGTTACCGATATAAGAGAGCGCACCCATAAATACCGAACCCATGGAAATGGCCAGCAGGGTATGGAACAATTTACCGGTCATCAGCGCTTGCGCTTCGCCACCAGCCATATTGAAGAATACGAGGTAGGTCGGGGCGTTGTCCAAGAATGCGGAGAGCAGGCCGGTCATCCAGAAATACATGGCATTAATCGGGTTGCCGGACGAGTCGTGTACCAAGGAAACCACGCTGCTGAGTGCGCCGCTTTCTCCTGCTTTCAGAATCGCCAAAACCGGCGCAATGGTAATAAAGATACCGAGAAAGAGTTTGCCCACTTCGGCAATCGGGAAGAAGTTGAACTCATTCCCTGCGCGTACAGGTTTGGGCGTCAGCAGCAGCGATACTGCGGTCAGCGCCAGCAGGATACCGTCGCGCACCAGATTTTGCAGGGCATAGCGGCTGCCGAAGATTTCAAAGCCCGGATGTTCGGGTTTCCAAATGCCGGACAGCAAAACCGCACCGACAACCCCCGCCAACAACAGAAAATTAAATTTGCCGTACACTTGCAGCTTGCTGTCCGGCGTAGGGTCTTTAGGTTTGATTTCGCCTTCTTTACGGAAAAGATAGCTGTCGAGAAAATAGAAAACGGTCAGCAGAATGATTGAGCTGATTAATACCGGAATCATCATGTGCTGTACCGTCCACATGAAATCGACACCTTTCAAAAAGCCGAGAAACAGCGGAGGGTCGCCCAGCGGTGTCAGACCGCCGCCGATATTGGCCACCAGAAAGATGAAGAATACGACAACATGAACATTGTGGCGGCGGTTGTCATTGGCTTTCAGAAGCGGGCGGATCATCAACATGGCCGCACCGGTGGTTCCCATAATAGAAGCAAGAGCCGTACCGATGGCAAGCATGCCGGTATTCAGCTTGGCCGAACCGTGCAGGTTGCCCCAAACCAAAATGCCGCCCGAAATGGTGTAGAGCGCGAGCAGGAGCAGGATAAAGGGGATATATTCTTCCACCAAAGCGTGTGCCACGGTGTGTACGGCGGCATTTGTGCCGAAACTCATGGTGAAAGGAATCAGGAATAAGATGGTCCAAAATGCGGTAATTTTACCGAAGTGGTGGTGCCAAAAATTTGGTACCAGCAGTGGACACAGTGCAATGGAGAGCAAGATTAGGGCGAAAGGCAGTCCCCAAAGAAGACTGAGGGACGCGCCGTCGAAATCGGCGGCATGTACCAAGGCCGGTGCAAAGAGCAGGGCTGACAGAGGGAGATGGCGCATATGCTTCCTTTTTTCTTATCGTGGAAAATCAGAGCCGTCTGAAAACGTACGACACTGCGCGGGCGGCTATGCGGCAAAACAGGAAGCGCAACGGCATTTGGTGCGGTTTCGCAATGTGAAGGACGCATACCGAATGCTCAAATTGTAAAGGAAAAAAAGCGCGGAAACTAGACGAAAGGATTAGAAAGCAACGGAAAAATGCGCTAAATCAAATGGCGGCAGGCTGTTTTATTCTTGGAAAAAAGAGTGAAAATAGGGATTTAAAAAGCGCAGATGAAAGCTATGAAGATGTTAATTTAAATTGAATTTATAATATTTTTACATTTGTTAAGAGTTGTTTGGTTTAAAACCCATAGGGTCGAATCGCGCAAAATATAGTCATTTATAGTGGATTAAAATAAAAATGAGACAAGGTGACAATGCTCGCCGTGTACATACGGTACATAAGAACATTGGTAACGCTGTATCATTCTTATTTTAAATGACTATAAAATAAGAATGATACAGCGTTGCTTTGCCTTGCCGTACTATGTGTACTGTCTGCGGCTTCTCTGCCTTGTCTCATTCTTATTTTATTCGACTATAAGACCAAGCTGCACAGGCTGTATGGAGTAAGGAATTGCGGTTTCGGCAGCTTGGGCAAGCCCTTTCTTTAAGCAAAGTGCAGCAACGCCGTATTATTCGGTGTCCAATAATGATAAAAGGCCGTCTGCAAAATACTTGCTGTTTTGCAGACGGCCTTAAGCAGTTAAAGAGGGAAGTTTAGGCGAGTAATTCACGCCAGCGTTTTGCCTGCAGGCGCACCTGCTCCGGAGCAGTACCGCCCAAATGATTGCGGGCATTCAGGCTGCCTTCCGGGGTCAGTACTTCAAACACATCTTCCACAATCAAATCGCTGAAACCTTGCAGCACTTCCAACGGCAATTCGCTCAAATCCACGCCTTGTTCATCGGCATAGCGTACTGCTTGTGCCACAACTTCGTGCGAATCGCGGAACGGCATGCCTTTTTTCACCAGATAGTCGGCCAAATCGGTGGCGGTGGCAAAACCCTGCATCACGGCGGCGCGCATGTTTTCCGGCTTGACCGTAACACCGCGCATCATGTCGGCGTAAATACGCAGGGTGTCAATCAAAGTGTCCACGGTGTCGAACAGCGGCTCTTTGTCTTCCTGATTGTCTTTGTTGTAGGCCAAAGGCTGGGATTTCATCAGCATAATCAGGCCGGTCAGATGGCCGATGACCCGGCCGGACTTGCCGCGTACCAGCTCCGGCACGTCGGGATTTTTCTTCTGCGGCATGATGGACGAGCCGGTGCAGAAACGGTCGGCGATGTCGATAAAGCCGAAGCGCGGGCTCATCCACAAAATCAACTCCTCGCTCAAGCGGCTCAAATGCACCATAATCAGCGCGGCAGCGGCGGTAAACTCAATGGCGAAATCACGGTCGGATACTGCATCCAAAGAGTTTTGGCAGATTTGCTCGAAGCCCAGCAGCCCGGCGGTGGTTTCGCGTCGGATCGGATAAGTCGTCCCCGCCAGCGCGGCCGCACCCAAAGGCATACGGTTGACACGTTTGCGGCAGTCGGCCATGCGCTCGAAATCGCGGCCGAGCATTTCCACATAGGCCAGCATATGGTGGCCGAACGATACGGGCTGCGCCACTTGCAGATGGGTAAATCCGGGCATCACGATTTCCGCATTTTCGTCCGCCAAATCCACCAAGGCCGTCTGCAAATTTTGAATCAGGTTCTGAATGTCGGTAATCTGGTCGCGCAGCCACAGGCGGATGTCGGTGGCCACTTGGTCGTTGCGGCTGCGGCCGGTATGCAGACGCTTGCCCGCATCACCGATTTTGTCGGTCAGACGGCGTTCGATGTTCATGTGCACGTCTTCCAAATCCAGCGACCATTCAATCTTGCCGTTTTCGATTTCGGCGATGATTTCCGCCATACCCTGACGGATCGCCGCCAAGTCCTCGGCACTCAGGACTCCTGCCTGTTGCAGCATTTGGGCGTGGGCCAGCGAGCCTTGAATGTCCCATTTTGCCAGACGTTTGTCGAAATCAATCGAACCGGTGTATTTTTTGACCAACTCGGAAACCGGCTCGTTAAAGCGGCCCGACCAAGTTTTATCGTTACTCATTGCGTTACTCACTCAAAATAAAACGGACAAACTGTGCAAGGGGTTTATTATACTTGAAAACCATTTGTTTTACCGCGCTGTGTGCGCGGATTGCAGACGGCCTTTTGCAATGATTCAGGCGAAAGCATAGCGCGGCAGCAGTTTTTTCTGCTTGGGATTGCTTAAAAATTCCGCCAATGCAGTCTGCAAACGGGGTAATTGGGGTGTGTGGGCGTTGAGCGGCAGGTAGCGGGCGGCGTAGTAGTGGGCAATCAGGTCTGCTTGCTGTTCCATGTTCAGACGGCTGAAATCGGTGATGTGTTCGGGAGGGGGATAGACGTAGGCGCGGCGGCGGAAGTAAGCGCCCGTACATGACAAGCACAAGCCGCCCAGCCACGGTCGGAAGCCTTGCTGATGTTGCCAGACGTGGGTTAATTCGTGTATCAGCCACATGGTGTAAGTGCTGCCGGCCAGTATGAAATCGGGCGGACAGTGGCGGCGCGGGAAATAGATGTTGCCGTTGGGCGCGATGGCGGTACGGATGGGGGGAAGGTAGGGTATGCCTGCGTAAATTTTGATTTTGCCGTAGTCGAGGCCGTCTGCAAAAATGTGTTTTGCGGCTTCGGTTTCGGCAGCAGTCAGATACCGCCAGCGTTCAGGCACGGGATTCCTTCCGTTTTTTCCAGTGGTGCAGGGTACGCAGCCGCCAGCCGAGCAAAACGGCAATATAACCGGCTACGGCCAAGATGCTTCCTAATACGGGTACGCCGATGAGCAGCGGTTTGCCTGCGCCCATCAGCCATGCCCATAATTCGCTGAAAAAGTTTGCGTCCGACCAGTCGGGGAATGACAGGGTGTCGGCGGCTTCTGTGCCCAACAGCCATGAGCCGATTTTGTAGGCGGCGTAGTAAAGCGGCATATAAGTAATCGGGTTGGTGTAGAGAGTGGTGAATGCGGCAACGGGCAGGTTGGTTCTGAGAAAGTAGGCGGCAATCAATGCGCTCATCATTTGTGTCGGACCGGGCATCAGGCCGCAAAACATTCCCACGGCAACGGATACGGCTGCTTGACGGCGGTTGAGTGTCCAAAAATACGGTTTGTCAAACAATGGGGCAAACGGCTTTGTCCAGCGTGAGGCAAAGATTTGTTCACGTTTGGGCAGTTTGCGGCGTAAGGCGGTGCGTTTGGGGCGTGGCGGCTGCATGGGTTGGGGAAGATGGGGAGAAAATAGTCAGGACGGAAATGGGGCAGGCTTTGTTGAATATAAAGGCCGTCTGCAAATATTTTGCAGGAGTTTTGAATTTCTTGCTGAAATTTTGCAGACGGCTTTTTGTTGCGTGACGGTTATTGTGCGGCGGCAGGAGTGTCGAGCAGCTTATCCGGCGGGGTTAGGTTGATGGCGTTGCCTTGGCTGACAAACCATTTGTTTTCTACCCTCCATACGCCTGCGGCGTCTTCAAGCCGGACATACCAGTGATTGGCTTCGGCAAGTGGCTTGAAGTCGGCTTCGTAAACCATTTGCTCGCTGCCTTCGGGCGTGGTTGCTTTGAGCGCGATGGTTTGGTCATCGGCTTTTTTGGCCGGGTGCATCATTTGCAGGTTGAGCGGCTGGGTGGTGTCAAAATTGCCGCTGACAAATACTTTGGCCGCATTCATATCTGGGCTGATCAGAACTTGGGCTTTGATATGCCGCTTGAATGCTTCTTCATCGCGGTGCAGTTGGATTTCGATGTGCTTGCCGTCTTTGTAGTAATCGTCGCTGACCAAGTCGGTCATGCTGGCTTTGGCAACGAAAAACATCGATACGCTTGCCAGTACGACAAAAATCGGGCCGGCCATCAGCATCCACGGCCAAAATTGTTTGTACCACGGTTTGGCACGGTTTTGCTCTGCCACGTTATTCTCCAATAAAGGTTGATTCTTCGACTAAAACGCTTGGCGAAGGCTCGCCGTCGGTCACTTCATGATAGGTAAATTCAAATTCAATCGGGTGGCTGCCTTTGTCGGCGTATTCGGGAATGGTGGATACCTGAACCGGAATGGTTACGGTTTCACGCGCAGGGACGCGCAATCCTCCTTCAGGCAGGCCGGTCAGCTCGATTTCTTCAAAGCCTTTAACGGTGGCGGTAAGGATTTGTTCATTTTCGCTGTAATTGAGTACGCGCAGGTTGTAGGAATTTTCCAGCCAGCCTTTGTTGTTTTCCCGCACCATCACGCCGCGGTCTTTCAAGATGTCCACTTCCATGGATTCGCGTTGGGAAATGCCGACCAAGAAAGCGGTAACGACTACGGCAAGTACCGCACCATATCCGGCTACACGGGGGCGGAGCAGGCGTTTTTTGATGTCTTTTTCAGCATAATCGTGTTTCAGTGCGCCTTCGGTGGTGTAGCGAATCAGGCCGCGCGGATAGTTCATCTTATCCATGATTTCATCGCAGGCATCGATACAGGCGGCACAACCGATACATTGGTATTGCAAACCGTCGCGGATGTCGATACCGACAGGGCATACCTGTACGCACATCGCGCAGTTGATACAGTCGCCCAGCTTCTCTTCTTCTTTGTTGGCGGTTTTCTTGCGCGCACCCCGAGGTTCGCCGCGTTCGGCATCATAAGAAATAATCAGCGTATCGTGGTCGAACATCGCGCTTTGGAAGCGTGCGTAAGGACACATATGCAGACATACTTTTTCACGCATGATGTGTGCCAGCAGGAAGGTCATAAAGCCGTAGAATGCAGCGGCAAAAATTGCTCCGCCGCCGGCCGTACCGTTGAAAAGTGCGGGAACAAATTCGCGAATCGGGTTGAACCAGCCTGCAAACGTGATGCCCGTCCAAGCGACAAACAGGAAAATCAGCAGGTATTTGGTGGCTTTAATGCGGATTTTGGTGAAATTCCACGGTGATTTTTCCAATTTCAAACGCTTGTTGCGGTCGCCTTCTACCAAATGGTCAATCCACAACATGATTTCGGTATAAACCGTTTGCGGGCAGGAGTAACCGCACCACAGCCGCCCCGCGATGGTCGTCCACCAAAACAGGCCGAAGGCGCAAATCATCAGCAGCAGAGCCATATAAATCAAATCGCCCATGCCGAGAGACAGGCCGAAGATAAAGAAATGGCGTTCGGGAATATCGAACAATACTGCCTGACGGCCGTTCCAGTTGAACCACGGAATCACATAAAACACAAACTGGGTTGCCAATACCGCAGCAATCCTCAGCTTGGCAAAACGGCCGTCTGCTTTTTTCGGGTGGATACGCTCGCCGGCAGGGTGAATCTGAATCACACTGCTGGTACGCGGTTTGCCTGATTTGGGCGCGGTTTTCGGGGTGTTTGCCGCAGATGGGTTGTTTTGTGTTTTTTCGGAAGGTTGCGGTTGCGGAATATCGGACATGGCGTGTTCCTTCATACAAACTGGCTGCCGTCTTTCATTTTGCAGACGGCCTTAACTTTTATGGGCAATATCATATCATTTTTAAGTTGTGACCGCAGGAGAAAAAAACGAATCCGGCAAATATTCCCTACCGGCCGCTTTGCAAATCGGGCGGAGACTGCCGTTATTTTTATCAATAAGAAAGAAATTATCGCTTATCTCTTCATTTTATGCCCTGATGCCTTGAATGCCTATGCAAATACGGCGATAATCAGGCAGTTTTCCCTACATCAAACCACCGTTTCACACGATTCAGAAAGGTTTCCCATGTCTCAACTGGCAAATGCTATCCGCTTCCTCTCCGTCGATGCCGTTCAAAAAGCCAATTCCGGCCACCCGGGCGCACCGATGGGCATGGCCGAAATGGCCGAAGTATTGTGGACGCAGTTTCTCAACCACAACCCCGCCAATCCGAAATTCTACAACCGCGACCGTTTCGTTTTGTCCAACGGCCACGCCTCTATGATTCTCTACAGCCTGCTGCACCTGACCGGCTACAACGTTTCGATTGACGATTTGAAAAACTTCCGCCAGTTGCACAGCAAAACCCCCGGCCACCCCGAATACGGCTACACCGACGGCGTAGAAACCACCACCGGTCCCTTGGGACAAGGCATTGCCAATGCGGTGGGCATGGCATTGGCCGAAAAAATCCTCGCTGCCGAATTCAACAAAGACGGCCTGAATATCGTTGACCACCACACCTACGTTTTCATGGGCGACGGCTGCCTGATGGAAGGCGTGTCACACGAAGCCTGCTCGCTGGCGGGCACGCTGGGCTTGGGCAAACTGATTGTTTTGTATGACGACAACAACATCTCTATCGACGGTAAAGTAGACGGCTGGTTTACCGAAAATATCCCGCAACGCTTTGAAAGCTACGGCTGGCACGTTGTGCCCGATGTCAACGGCCACGACACCGCCGCCATCGCCGCCGCCATCGAAGCGGCTAAAGCCGAAACCGGCAAACCTTCCATCATCTGCTGCAAAACCTTAATCGGCAAAGGCGCGGCCACCAAAGAAGGCAGCCACAAAACCCACGGCGCACCTTTGGGCGCGGAAGAAATCGAAGCCACCCGAAAACATTTGGGCTGGAATTACGGCGCATTTGAAGTACCGCAAGACATCTACGACGCTTGGAATGCCAAAGAAAAAGGCGGAAAACTCGAAGCCGGTTGGAATGAATTATTTGCACAATACCGGGCCAAATTTCCGGCCGAAGCAGCCGAATTCGTGCGCCGCATGAACCGCGAACTGCCGGAAAACTTCGAACAATACGTTCAGACGGCCTTGAAAGAAGTGTGCGCCAAAGCCGAGAAAATCGCCACCCGCAAAGCCAGCCAAAACAGCATCGAAATTCTGGCCAAAGTCTTGCCCGAGTTTGTCGGCGGCTCGGCAGATCTCACGCCGTCCAACCTGACCGACTGGTCAAACAGCGTATCCGTTACCCGCGAACACGGCGGCAACTACGTCCACTACGGCGTGCGCGAATTCGGCATGGCCGCCATCATGAACGGCATGGCGCTGCACGGCGGCGTAAAACCTTTCGGCGCGACCTTCCTGATGTTCAGCGAATACGCCCGCAACGCCCTGCGTATGGCCTCACTGATGAAAATCAACCCGATTTTCGTGTTCACACACGACTCCATCGGCCTCGGCGAAGACGGCCCGACACACCAGCCCGTCGAGCAAACCGCCACCCTGCGCCTGATTCCGAACATGGCCGTATGGCGTCCGTGCGACACCGCCGAATCATTGGTTGCTTGGGCAGAAGCCTCCAAAGCCGCCGACCATCCGTCCAGCCTGATTTTCAGCCGCCAAAACCTGCCTTATATCGAGCGCACCGAGCAACAACTGGCCGACATCAAACGCGGCGGTTATGTCGTCAGCGCAGCCAAAGGCCAAGCCCAAGCCATTATCATCGCCACCGGCTCCGAAGTCGAACTGGCTCTGAACGCGCAAACCGCGCTGGCTGAGCAAGGCGTATCGGTAAACGTCGTTTCCATGCCGTCAACCAACGTATTCGACAAACAAGATGCCGCCTACAAAGCCGCCGTCCTGCCGCCCGAACTGCCGAAAGTAGCCGTAGAAGCAGGCGTATCCGACGGCTGGTACAAATATGTCGGTACCAACGGCAAAATCATCGGCCTCGACCGCTTCGGCGAATCGGCTCCGGCGGAAGAGCTGTTCAAACTCTTCGGCTTCACCGTGGAAAATGTCGTGGAAACCGTGAAATCTGTTTTGTAATCTGAGCGGATAACACAAAGGCCGTCTGTAAATTTCCGATACGGATATTTGCAGACGGCCTTTTTATTGTTTTCCGCCGCCGAAGCGTTTGCGCCATAAGTTCGGCTGTATTTGGTAGTAGCGGTAAAACTGCGTGCGGAAGGATACGCTGTTTTGAAAGCCGCAATGTCCGGCAATCTGTTCGATGGAAAGCGAGGTGTATTCCAGCAATTCCAAGCTGCGTTGCAGGCGTTCTTTGTGCAGCCAGTCGAGAAATGTCGTGCCTGTGGCTTTTTTAAAATGGCGGGTAAATGTGCTGCGGCTCATGGCGGTTTGTGCGGCGGCGCTGTCTATGCTGTGCGGCAAGTGCAGGGTGTTGCGTAGTTGTTCGATTAAGGTATTGATTTTTCTGTCTTTAGTGGATTGTGCCAACGGACGTTCGATAAACTGTGCCTGTCCGCCTTCTCGTTGGGGCGGTACAACCAGCAATCGGGCGGCTTTGTTGGCGGCTTTTACGCCGTAGAACTTGCGGATAATGTGGAGGCAGCAGTCCAGTGCGGCGGCACTGCCTGCCGAAGTGATGATGTTGCCGTCTTCTACATAGATGGAATTGATGTCGAGGGTGATTTGGGGAAAGCGTTGGCGGAAATCATCGCTGCCGAGCCAGTGTGTGGCGGCCTGTTTGCCGTTGAGTATGCCTGCATAGGCCAGCGCGTAGGTGCCGTAGCACAAGCCGACCAAATGGGCGCCGCGTTGTGCTGCTGCCTGAAATGCTTTGATGGTGCGGGTATCGGGGCGGGTGTCGGTATTTGCCCAGCCGGGCACGACGATGATGTCGGATTCTGCCAGCAGTTCCAAACCGCCATCGATTTCCGGCTGCATCATTTGGTTTTTGAGGGGTTTTCCGGTGGGTGTGATGATTTTTACATCAAACAGGCCTTCTCCGGCTGCTTCTTTGAATGCCAGATAGGGTACGGAAAAGTGAAAGGGATTGATGTCGGGATAGAGCAACAGGGCGGTTTTCAGCATGGTGTGTTTTGAAGATGGGGCTGTTCGGAGAAATGACCCGATTCTTACGTTTTTTGAACCGAAAGTCAATTTGCAGACGGCCTTTGTCTCCGTACAATAAGCCTTATCTGATAAACCCGAACAGGAGTGAAACATGAAAGCTGCTTTGATTGTTGTTGATGTGCAAAACGAATATTTTCAAAGCGCGGGCGGTGCCTTTCCGCAATGGCAGGCAGATGAAACGGCTGAAAAAATTGCCGGCCGCATCCGTCAGGCAGAGGCAGGCGGCTGGCTGGTGGTCGGTGTCCGCCATTTTATGCCCGACGGTGCGCCAATGTTCCAGCGCGGTACGAACGGGGTGGAAAACCATGCTTCCGTAGCTGCTTTGCTGGCCGATAAGCCGGAAATTCAAAAGGCACACGCCGATTCGTTTTTGAATACTGATTTGGCTTCACTACTGGCGAAACACAGTATTACCGATTTGTTTGTCTGCGGCATCATGACGCAAAACTGTGTTACCCATACTGCGATTTCTCCGCAAGCTTCGGCGTACACAGTCAATGTATTTGCCGATTGCTGTACGGCTCCGAGCGAGCTGGTACACGTTATTGCTCTGGATGCGCTGAAAGACCGCGTTGCGGTTATTTAAACAGCAAAGGCCGTCTGCAAATTTTGCTTTTTAGTGATTGGACAACCCCGAATATGAAGAAAAACCTCTCAGCCGCGCTGCTCGCCCTTGTTTTCGCTGCGCCTGCGATGGCCGAAGTCGGCTATCAGCATATCCGCAATGCTACCGCCAAAATCGAATACGGCGGTACGACTTTTTTAATCGACCCTTATCTTGCGCCCAAAGGTGCATATGCGGGTTTTGAAGGTACGCCCAACAGCCGGTTCCGTAACCCGATGGTGGAGATGAAATCATCTGCTGCCGATGTGGTGAAAGGCGTGGACGCGGTTATCGTAACCCATACTCATGATGACCATTGGGATAAAGCCGCCCAAGAGCTGATGCCGAAAAATCTGCCGGTATTCGTGCAGAATGCCGGCGATGCCAAAACCATCCGCAGCCAAGGTTTTCAAGATGTGCGCGTAGTCGGTAAAAATACCGAGTTCAACAAAGTACGCCTGACCCGCATTAAGGGCGGACAGCATGGTACGGACGAAATGTACGCCGTGCCCAAGATGGCGGAGCTGGCGGGCGATGCGATGGGTGTGGTGATGCAGGCGGCAAATGAGAAAACCGTTTATATCGTCGGTGACACCATTTGGAATCATGCGGTTGATCATGCGCTGGAGGTATTCAAGCCCCAAATTGTGGTCATGAATACGGGTTATGCCCAAGTTCAGGGCTTCGGCGGCAGCTTGATTATGGGTACGGCAGACGTGGGAAAAATGGCGCAAACCATGCCGCAATCCGCCATTATTGCCGTGCATATGGACGCGACCAACCACGGAGCCGTCAGCAGCAAAGACATGCGCCGCTATGTTGCAGCCAAGGGCTTGGGCCAACAGGTTGCCGTGCCGGCAGCCGGCGAAGTGTTGAAGTATTGATGTCGGGCTCAAACCATTGAAAGGCCGTCTGCAAAATCATTTTGCAGACGGCCTTTATTCTATACAGTCGGACAACGGAGCTGGAAACAGGCGGAAAACGGTATGACAGACAGGAAAGGATAGGAGAATGCCTCATGGTTTTTGTTGGAATGAACGATACAGGCCGTCTGTATTTTTACAGACGGCCTTTTGTCGGGAAAGGCGGGTTGTTGACAGTTATTCTTATCAGACCGTATCATTTTCGGAAGATTGTTTTGATGAAACTGTAACCGGGTAGGACCAGCATATGCAAGATTTACGCCTGCAAACTGAAACCGTGCCGCAGCAGGGTGTGCCGGATAGTGAGATAAACGGTATCAGAATGTTGCGCTTTTCGTTTTACGGCAACAGCACCGAATATTTCAAGATTTGGATTGTTAATCTGTTTTTGAGCATTATTACGTTGTCTTTTTATTCCCCGTGGGCAAAGGTGAGAAACCTGCGCTATTTTTACGGGAATACGGAATTGGCAGGGGAGCGGTTTGATTTTACGGCGCTGCCGTCGCGGATTTTAATCGGGCGGATTATTGCGGTGCTGCTGTTTGTTGCCGTTTCGGTATTGTCGCAGCTCGATCCGGTTTATTCGCTGGCGGCGTGGGCGGTGTTTTTTCTCATCATGCCGTGGCTGGTGCGCTCGACCATGCGCTTTCGGGCGCGCAACAGCAAATACGGTAACAGCCGTTTTTATTTCTCTGCGGGCGTGGGCGGAACGTATTGGCTGTTTATCAAATGCCTGCTGGTTACGGTGTTCAGCTTCGGCTTGCTGTATCCGCTGGCGTTGTACTGGTTTAAATCTTATCAAATTAATCATTTGCGTTTGGGTAACTTGCCGCTTCATTTGAGATCGGGCGTGGGTTCGTTTTATAAGGCGGTGATTCTGCCGTATTTGGTGATGATGGTTGTGGTGTTGCTCATCGGTATGCTGGGCGTGTTTGTCGGCGGCGTGGAGCGTTTTGCAGACGGCGAGGCCGGCAATACGCTGTATGCGGCGTTCGGCTTGATGATGACTTTGGTGTATGTGGTGATGTTGGGACTTTTTGTGCCGCTTACCCAAGGTTATCTGTTTCAGGCAACTTGGCAGAATGTTACGCTCGGCAACAACCTTATTTCAACGGATTTAAACCCGTTTACCTATGCGTGGATTAAGTTCAGCAATTATATTGTTACGGTTTTGAGTTTGGGCTTGTTGCGGCCGTGGGCCTTGGTTCGCCTGTACCGTTATCAGTCGGCTTCGATGATGGTGGGGTTGTATGACAGCCCTCAGGATTTGCTGAGTTTGGCGCAGGATAATCCGCACAGTATCGGTGAAGAAATTTCCGATGTGTTCGATATTGATATTTCCCTTTGATTGACGAGTAATCCGAAAGCAGGAATATGGCTGACAGCATTGAGGTACGGTATTACGACGGGCGGCAGAATATCCCGCATCGGGCGGTATTGCATCGGAACGGCGGTATGTTGGAGGTGCGCTACGAAGGCGGAACACGCTGTTACCGCTGGGAAGAGGCGGATTATGTGGCTGCGGTGGGGAATGTGCTTCCCGCGCTGGAACTGCCCGATGAGGCGCGGATTGAGTTTCTTTCAACTGATGTTCCGGCTTGGCTGCCATTGAAAAACAAAGCCATGCTGCATCAGGTGGGGCGGTTTGAAAAAAGTTGGAAATGGGTGCTTGTCGGGCTGGTTACAGTAATTGCGGTAGCCTTTTCCGTATTTCAATGGGGTATTCCGACGGCGGCCTATTATGTTGCGCGCCAACTGCCCGAACAGACTTTGGCCGGAATTGGCGGGCAGGCGGAAGAATTGGTTGTCCGCATGACCGGCGAAAGCCGTTTGGATAAAGCCAGACAGCAGGCGGTGTCGGATTTGTATTATCAGACCTTGAAACCGGAAAACCCTGCCAAATTGCTGTTCCGGCAGGGCAATGTCATCGGGGCAAACGCGCTGGCGATACCGAACAATACGATTGTTTTAACAGACGAATTGGTAAATCTTGCCCGAGACGATTGGGAAATCTTAGCGGTGCTGGCGCATGAGCAGGGGCATTTGTACCACCGCCACAGCATACAGCAGGGCTTGCGGGGCATCGGGCTCGGTGTATTTTTGCTGGCGGTAAGCGGCGAAGCGGGTGATTTGTTGAGTAATGTGCCGGTGTTGCTGGTGTCTGCCCGATATTCGCAGTCGTTTGAATTGGAAGCCGACCGTTATGCCGCCCGAGAGTTGAAGCGGTTGAGTGTCGATACCGCACATCTGTCGGCCTTGTTGCAGCGGCTGGAGGCTTCGCACGGGCAAGAACAAAACGGTGCGGCGCAAATATTAAGCACACATCCGCTTACCAAAGACAGGGTGGAGCAAATCGAAAAACTGTCGCGCTGAAAGAATAGGGTCGGATTACGCAACATCATATCAGGCAGAAAAGCCGCAGGTGCAGGCAACACAAGCCGATACACTTGCAAGCGCCGCTTGGTCAGGCTTCTTTTTAAGCGAGGTGCAGCAAGGCTGTATCATTCCGTATCAAATGGCGATAAAAGGCCGTCTGCAAATCATCGGTATGTTTATGTCCGAAATTTGCAGACGGCCTTTTATAGTCATTTAAAATAAGAATGATACAGCGTTGCTTTGCCTTGTCGTACTATGTGTACTGTCTGCGGCTTCGCTGCCTTGTCTCATTCTTATTTTATTCGACTATATCGGAATATAGCCGTGTCAATGAGGTGTGATACGGCATTGCCACGGCTTTATGCCATATCTTCAGACTGCATCAATTGGGTGTTAAACCAAATTTTTCAGCATCCATTCGACATAGCGGCTGACGCCTTGTTTGACATCGAAAAATTCTTCGGTATATCCGGCTTCGCGCAGTTTGGTAATATCGGCTTGGGTAAAGCTCTGATATTTGCCTTTGAGCGCGTCCGGGAAGGGAATATAGCGGATTAATTCTTCACGCACCAGCTCTTCCAAGCTCATTTCCGGCTGACCCTCGGCGGCACGGCAAGCGTTAACGGTGGCGGCGGCGAGTTCGTTAAACTGCTGGCTGCGTCCCGTACCCAAGTTGAAAATGCCCGACAATTCAGGGTGGTCGAAGAAAAACAGATTGACTTTCGCCACATCTTCCACGCTGACAAAATCACGGGTTTGCTCGCCGTCTGCATAACCGTCGTTTGCGCCGAACAGGTTGACATAACCATTTTCGCGGTATTGGTGGAAATGGTGGAAAGCAACTGAAGCCATGCGGCCTTTGTGCTGCTCCATTTGGCCATAAACATTGAAATAGCGGAAACCGACGGCTTGGGCAGTCAGACCTTCTTCCATGCGGCGGCGCAATACTTGGTCGAAGAGGAATTTGGAATAGCCGTACACATTGAGCGGTTTTTCCAATTCGCGGGTTTCTTGGAAAACTTCTCCTTTGCCGTATACCGCCGCGCTGGAGGCATACAGAAAGGGAATGCGCTCGTCTTGACACCAGTCGAACAAATCCAGCGTATATTGGTAATTGTTTTCCATCATATACAGACCGTCATGGTTCATGGTATCCGAGCAGGCACCCTGATGAAATACCGCACGGATATTGTCATAAGGCAGCTCATGGGTGCGTACTTGGCGGATAAATTCCTGTTTGTCGAGATAATGGGCAATATCGCATTCGGCAAGATTTTTGAATTTTTCGCCTTTGGAAAGGTTGTCTACCGCAACAATATCGGTAATGCCGCGTTGGTTTAAGGCTTTGACAATGTTGCTGCCGATAAAACCGGCGGCTCCGGTAACGATAATGGTCATATTCTTGCTTCCTTGTGGTTTGAACCGTCTGCACAATCTTGGATATGCGGATTGCAGAAATTCAGGCGGCTTGTGAAGAGGGGAGCGGCAGAACGCGGCAGAGCCAAAATACAGACGGCATAATATCCGTTTCAGGCCGTCTGCAAATGGCTGAACGGAGCGGTTGTACCGCCGCTGCCGCTTTTATTGTTCTGCCAATGCTTTATCTAATTCGTCAAACGAGCAGACTGCCGTGCCCAGTTTTGCTACCACGACACCGGCGGCGGTGTTGGCCAAGTGCATGGCTTCCGGCAGGGTAAAGCCGGCGGCCATGGACAAGCCCATACCGGCGATAACCGTATCGCCCGCACCGGAAACATCATAAACTTCCTGCGCGCGGGTGGCTTGGTGGCGGGGTTCGCCCGAGCCGAACAGGGTCATGCCTTCCTCGCTGCGGGTCAGCAGGATAGACTCCAACTCCAAATGGCGGCGCAGCGATTGGGCTTTTTCCGTGAGTTCGGCTTCGTTTTTCCAACTGCCGACAACTTCTTTCAATTCGGCACGGTTCGGAGTAATCAGCGTTGCCCCTGCATATTTTTCGTAATCGTCGCCTTTGGGGTCGATCAATACCGGCTTGCCTTCGTGTTTGGCCCAATCAATCATGCGGGCGATGTGGGTCAGCCCGCCTTTGCCGTAATCGGAGAAAATCACCACGTCGTAATCGTGCAGTATCGTACGGTATTGCTCTTTGACTTGCTCCAAAACTTCATGATTTGGCGTTTCTTCAAAGTCCAAGCGGATAAGCTGCTGGTTGCGGGCGACAACGCGGAGTTTGACGGTTGTGGAGATTTTGCTGTCGCGCATCAGATAAGAAGCCACGCCGTCTTGCACCATCAGCGTGTCCAGCGCATCGGCGGCTTCGTCGTTGCCGGTTACCGACAGCAATCCTGCTTGCCGCCCAACGCGGCGATATTGCGCGCCACATTTGCCGCACCGCCCGCACGTTGGTCGATTTGGTTGATTTTTGCCACCGGTACGGGGGCTTCGGGGGAAATGCGGCTGACATCGCCAAACCAATAGCGGTCGAGCATGACATCGCCCACCACCAATACGCGCGCGCCGGCGAAACGGGATTTGAGTTGTTCGGAAGTCAGATTGGCAAACATAAGAAGTTCCGTAAAAAATTTGCAGA
Source organism: Neisseria animalis (assembly GCF_900636515.1). Lineage (NCBI taxonomy): Bacteria > Pseudomonadati > Pseudomonadota > Betaproteobacteria > Neisseriales > Neisseriaceae > Neisseria > Neisseria animalis. The sequence goes on along the minus strand of NZ_LR134287.1, from coordinate 1,382,713 downwards.
CGGCATGGAATGGTTTATGGAGTTGTGTTCAACGAAACCATTCGGGCGGTTCGGGGCATTTGCAGGGCGCAGCGGAAAATGCAGGAAAAGCGGGCGGCTTGCCGAAACGGGCGGCAGGCCGTCTGCAAATCAGGCATTGGCGACCCGGTTGACTTCGCGCAACACGGCAATCGGATCGGCTGCTTGGGTAACAGGACGGCCCATAACCAAATAAGTCGAACCGGCAGCCAATGCTTCGGCAGGTGTCATGATGCGGCGTTGGTCGTCATTATTGCCGGCGATGTCCAAGCGGATGCCCGGAGTAACCAGTACAAACTCATTGCCCAGATTGCGGCGCAGCGGTGCGGCTTCCAAAGCAGAGCAAACTACGCCGTCCAAGCCTGAATTTTGCGCCAGCGTTGCCAAGCGCAATACCTGCTCTTCAATGGGGGTATCGATACCGGTTTCGGCCAGCTCGTGCTGCTCCATGCTGGTCAATACCGTTACCCCGATCAGCAGGGGTTTTGCGGTATGGTTGGCAACGGCTTCGGCAGCGGCTTCCATCATGCGCCGACCGCCGCAGGTGTGCATATCCACCATCCACACGCCCATGTCTGCCGCCACCTTGCAGGCTTGGGCAACGGTATTGGGAATGTCGTGGTATTTTAAATCGAGAAACAGCTTGAAGCCTTGATTAATCAGCTTTTCCGCCAAATTTCGGCCGGTGGCGGTAAACAGTTCTTTACCGATTTTGAGCTGGCACAGGCCGGGATCGAGGGTACGCACGAAGCCGAGGGTGTCTTGTTCGTTGGCAAAATCCAGCGCGACAATCACGGGCGTGCGTTGCGCGGGTGTTTGGAAATCGGTCATCAAGGGATTCATAAGTATTTCTCGTCAATCGGGGAAACGGTACGGCGAAGCGGCAGCCGAAGACGGCGTATGGGAAGCCGTTTGACAATCCGTGTTGCCGCGCCGCCGGTTCGGTTTCGGTTATTTTAACAGCTTTGCCCGCTGCTTGGCATTTTATCGCAAGGCCGTCTGCAAATCGGGTGCAGAGGCAATATACAGACGGCATTCGGGCGTTTGCCGCAAGCAACCGGCGCCCGTATGGCGGATAAGTTTGCCTTGCCGTGCTGTAATGTTGATGTATCGGGCGGCGTTAGGGACGGTTTTGCGTTTTGCAGTAATCAATCAATTGCTTTGCCTGCAATAAGGGCAGTTGGAAACGCTCGCTGACGGTTTTCAAATCGCGCCAGTCTACGCCGGAAAGATTTTGTTTGACCCAGCGTATGTTGTCGGGATTGCTTTTGATTTTTTCGTAATAAGCCTGCTTGCGTTTCCAGTTGCGTGACCAGACCAGCAGCATGGTGAAAACGCACAAACCCAGCAGCAGGTAATTGGTGAAAGTCATCATATCCATAACAGGCTTCCTTGCCGGTGCAAATGGGACATTATATCGGAAAAGGCCGTCTGCAAAACGGGCAGGTGTTTTGCAGACGGCTTGAGGCAGATGATATGCTTGAATCAGGCTTAATAATGAATCACGCTGCGAATGGATTTGCCTTCGTGCATCAAATCAAATGCGGTGTTGATTTCTTCCAGCGGCATGGTGTGGGTGATGAAATCGCTGAGCGCAAATTCGCCGCGCATATATTGGTCGATAATGCCCGGCAACTCGCTGCGGCCTTTTACCCCGCCGAATGCCGATCCGCGCCAAACGCGGCCGGTAACGAGCTGGAACGGACGGGTGGAAATTTCCGCTCCGGCAGGTGCAACGCCGATAATGATGCTTTCTCCCCAACCTTTGTGGCAGCACTCGAGCGCGGCACGCATGACTTCTACGTTGCCGATACATTCAAACGAGTAATCCACGCCGCCGTCGGTCATGTCGATGATGACTTCCTGAATCGGTTTGGCAAAGTCTTTCGGATTGACGAAATCGGTTGCGCCGAGTTTTTCCGCCAAAGCGAATTTGGAGGGATTGGTGTCGATACCGATAATGCGGCTTGCACCGCTCATTCTCGCGCCGATAACCGCAGCCAAGCCGATGCCGCCCAAACCGAAGATGGCTACGGTGTCGCCGCGTTTGACTTTGGCCGTATTCATGACTGCGCCCATGCCGGTGGTTACGCCGCAACCGAGCAGGCAGACTTCTTTCAAGTCGGCTTCCGGCTGGATTTTCGCCAGTGAAACTTCGGCAACGACGGTGTACTCGGAGAAGGTGGAGCAGCCCATATAGTGGTAAATCGGCTGGCCGTCTTTGAAAAAACGTACCGTGCCGTCGGGCATCAAGCCTTTGCCCTGTGTGGCGCGGACTGACGAACAGAGATTGGTTTTGCCCGAAGTACAGAATTTACATTTTCCGCATTCGGCGGTGTAAAGAGGAATCACATGGTCGCCCACTTGGAAATCGGTTACGCCTTCGCCGACCGCCTCGACAATCCCTGCGCCTTCATGCCCCAATACGCACGGAAACACGCCTTCGCTGTCTTGGCCGCTCAAGGTATAGGCATCGGTATGGCATACGCCGGTGGCGACGATACGCACCAGCACTTCGCCTTTTTGCGGCGGCATTAAATCCAGTTCTTCGATTTTCAACGGTTCGTTGGGTGCCCAAGCAACGGCGGCACGGGTTTTAATCATATCCATGAACTTTTTCCTTTTGATGCGTTTTCAGTAAGACACGGGCAATTATACGCCCATTTGCAGACGGCCTTTTATCCATCGTATCAAATTCAGCTATAATGAGAACGTTTTTTCTTTATTTGAAGATTATATTTCATCATGAAACACATCCACATTATCGGTATCGGCGGTACGTTTATGGGCGGGATTGCCGCCATTGCCAAGGAGGCGGGATTTAAAGTCAGCGGCTGCGATGCCAAGATGTATCCGCCGATGAGCACCCAGCTCGAAGCCTTGGGCATTGATGTACACGAAGGTTTCGATGCCGCGCAGTTGGCGCAATACCAAGCCGACGTTTATGTTATCGGCAATGTCGCCAAGCGCGGCATGGATGTGGTTGAAGCGATTTTAAACCGCGGCCTGCCGTATATTTCCGGCCCGCAATGGCTGGCGGAGAACGTGCTGCACCACCATTGGGTGCTGGGCGTGGCGGGTACGCACGGTAAAACCACCACTGCCTCCATGCTGGCTTGGGTGTTGGAATATGCGGGACTCGCGCCGGGCTTTCTGATTGGCGGCGTGCCGCAGAATTTCAGCGTGTCCGCCCGCCTGCCGCAAACGCCGCGTCAGGATCCGCACAGCAAATCGCCGTTTTTCGTTATCGAGGCCGACGAATACGACACCGCGTTTTTCGACAAACGCAGCAAATTCGTACACTACCGTCCGCGCACGGCGGTTTTGAACAATTTGGAATACGACCATGCCGACATTTTCCCCGATTTGGCGGCGATTCAAACCCAGTTCCACCATTTGGTGCGCACCGTGCCGTCCGAAGGGCTGGTTGTCGCCAACGGCCGCGCCGAGCCGTTGCACGAAACCTTGGACAAAGGCTGTTGGACACCGATTGAGTGGTTCGGCAACCAAGCGGGCTGGCAGATTGAGAATGTCAACGAAGCGGGCGGTTTCGACGTACATTTCAAAGGCGTGCCGGCCGGTCATGTCGAATGGGAACTGCTCGGCGAACACAACCGCATGAACGCGCTGGCGGTGATTGCCGCTGCCCGCCATGCCGGTGTGGATGTTCAGACGGCCTGCGAAGCCTTGGGTGCGTTTAAAAACGTCAAACGCCGCATGGAAATCAAAGGCACGGCCAACGGCATCACTGTTTACGACGACTTCGCCCACCATCCCACCGCCATTGGAACCACCATCGCCGGATTGCGCCAAAAAGTCGGCAATGCGCGGATTCTGGCGGTATTGGAGCCGCGTTCCAACACCATGAAGCTCGGCACCATGAAAGCCGCGCTGCCGCAAAGCCTGCAAGAGGCCGATTACGTTTTCTGCTACGCCGGCGGCGTGGATTGGGATGTGGCCGGTGCGCTGGAGCCGCTGGGCGATAAGTTGCATGTGGGCGGGGACTTTGATGCGTTTGTCGCGGAAATCGCAGGCCGCGCACGGGAAGGAGACCAGATTCTGGTGATGAGCAACGGCGGCTTCGGCGGCATTCACGACAAGCTGCTGCAAGCGTTGGCATAATTCATTGATAGTCGGATAACACGGCATGAGGCAAGGCAGTAAGGCCGCATACAAAACAGCACGGGTCGGCGGACTTGCTGCTTCAGCAGTTTAATCGTGCCTCCTCTTCGAGCAAAGCACGGAAACGCCGTGCCATTCTGTGTCAAATGACTGTATTGACAAATGAAAGGCCGTCTGAACATGGAAACAAAATCAAAGATTTTGGCAAACCTGTTCAGACGGCCTTTTGAATTGAGGATTCGTTTATGAAAACCTATACTGCCGCGCAAATGCGCGAACACGAGCAAATGGCCGTAGATAAAGGCACGACGTTTGAACAGCTGATGGAAAACGCCGGACATGCGGCGGCGGCGGATTTGCTGCAACGCCGTCCGCAGCCGGGGCGCGTGCTGATGGTGTGCGGCAAAGGCAATAACGGCGGCGACGCACTGGTGATGGCGAGGGTGTTGCAGGCACACGGTTGGATGGCGGATGTGGTGTTGGCAGCAGGCAATACGCTTTCTGAATTGGCCGCATTGAATTTAGGCCGTCTGAAAGATTTGCCGTCTGTTTGCCTGATTGATTGGAACGAGGCGGAAAACCGTTTGACACGGGGCTATGATGTGGTGGTAGAAGGTATTTTCGGTACGGGTTTCAGCGGGGCATTGCCCGAGCATACCGCCGCCGTCTGCCGCCGGCTCAATTTTGCAGACGGCCTGAAAGTGGCGTTGGACATTCCCACCGGCTTGGATTGCGACAGCGGTACGGCGGATAAGGACGCATTTTGTGCCGATGTGACTTATACCTTTGCCGCATACAAGCCTGCACACTTCACCAAGCGCGGCAAGACTTTGTGCGGTGAGATTGTGTGTCTGGATATCGGGATAGATTGAAACCGAATGGTATTGATTAATTGTTGCTTGAGTTTGGAAAAGCCGGGGCTTTTGCAAAATTCATGACAAGGGCTGGCAGGGGCAGGTTTTATAGTCATTTAAAATAAGAATGATACATCGTTGCTTTGCCTTGCCGTACTATGTGTACTGTCTGCGGCTTCGCTGCCTTGTCTCATTCTTATTTTATTCGACTATACATCCGCCCGTTTGTTTGAGCTTTTTTGAAGTGGTCACTTTCAGGGTATTTAATTTTCAGGCGGTGTCCAACCTGCCTTTGCAATCAGTTTTGCTTTGTTTCCTGTTTTTGCAAAGGTCTTAAGTTGTAAGTCCGGATTGGGAGCGCAAGTGATGCAAAAAGGCCGTCTGCAAAACAACATGGTGCGGTTTTGCAGACGGCCTTTCAGTGTTTCAAACGCCATCAGGCTTCAAGGTTTTTACGCCACAATACCAACAGTTTGCCGATGTGTTGTACCAGTTGGGCATCTACTGCTTCGCACAGGGCGTTGCAGATTTCGATACGCTCGGCGCGGTCATCACCGAATACGCGGACTTTAATCAGCTCGTGCGCGGTCAGCGCAGCATCGGTTTCTTTAATCACGGAGTCGGTTAATCCTTGCTGACCGACCATGACTACCGGGTGGAGGTGGTGGGCGCGGGCTTTGAGTGCCAAAATTTCTTTGGTGCTGAGAGTGTTGTCGGTCATGTCTTACTGTTTGATAGAAAATAATAATAATCGGGCATTATACATCAAATTTGGTGCGGATTTTTAGATTTTGAGCAGCATGAGGCCGTCTGCAAAACGGCATAAAGCGAAAGGACTATGCGGAAGGAGTTTTACAGACGGCTTGTGCGGATAGTGATTGCTAAAAATAAACGGCTGTTTGTGTGATTTAGCAGAAAATCGGCGCAAAATAACGTACAATAGCAGGCATTTGATTTTACTTGGGCAGGAATACGGCATGGCGGTACGTTCCAAATCTTCCAAAGCGTGGCTCAACGAACATGTCAATGACCATTATGTGCATTTGGCGCAAAAAGAAGGTTATCGGGCGCGGGCGGCTTACAAACTTTTGGAAATCAATGAGAAAGACAAGTTGATTAAGCCCGGTACGGTATTGGCCGATTTGGGCAGCGCGCCCGGAAGCTGGTCGCAGGTGGCGGCCAAGCTGACGGGGAAAAACGGGGCGGTATTTGCCTTGGATATCCTGCCGATGGAGGAAATCGACGGTGTGTCGTTTATTCAAGGCGATTTTCGTGAAGACGGGGTGTTGGTGGAGTTTGAGTCTTTGCTTGATAAGCGTCCGCTAGACCTTGTAATTTGCGACATGGCACCCAATATGTCGGGTAACGCCGTAACCGATCAGGCGCGCAGCTTTTATTTGTGCGAGCTGGCATTGGATTTTGCCGCCAATCACTTGAAGCAGGGCGGGAATTTTTTGGTTAAGGTTTTCCAAGGCGCAGGTTATCAGGAGTATATGGCAGCCATGCGCGAAATCTTTGCAGTGGTGCAAACGCGCAAGCCCGAGGCTTCGCGCAATCGTTCCAGTGAGATTTATTTATTGGGTAAAAATAAACGCTGACAATACAGGCAGCGTGTTTTACAATCGTTTCTTTCATTTATTTTTAATCTATGGAGTGCCTGTTCAGTGGGGAATACCATTAAACACATCTTGGTTTGGGTCGTGTTGGGCGTTGCGTTGATGGCAGCGTTTAATGCGCTCGGCAACAAGCAGGAAGACAAACAGCAAATCGAATATTCGCAGTTTGTCCAACAGGTAAACAATGGCGAGATTGCCAGCGTCAATATCGAGGGTTCGGTGGTCAGCGGTTATCTGATTAAAGGCGAGCGTACCGATGAGAGCGCGTTTTTTACCAATGCGCCGCTCGATGATAATCTGATTAAAACCTTGCTGGATAAAAACGTGCGCGTGAAAGTAACGCCCGAAGAAAAACCGAGTATGCTCGGCAGCCTGTTTTTCAGCCTGCTGCCGGTATTGCTGCTGATTGGCGCGTGGTTTTACTTCATGCGTATGCAAAGCGGAGGCGGCGGAAAAGGCGGGGCGTTTTCTTTCGGCAAAAGCCGTGCCAAACTGTTGGATAAAGATGCCAATAAAGTAACTTTTGCCGATGTTGCCGGATGTGATGAAGCCAAAGAAGAAGTGCAGGAAATCGTTGATTACCTGAAAGCGCCGAACCGCTACCAAAGCCTCGGCGGACGCGTGCCGCGCGGTATTCTGCTGGCAGGCAGCCCGGGTACGGGTAAAACGCTGCTGGCCAAAGCGATTGCAGGCGAAGCGGGCGTACCGTTCTTCAGCATTTCCGGTTCTGATTTTGTGGAAATGTTTGTCGGTGTGGGTGCCAGCCGTGTGCGCGATATGTTCGAGCAGGCGAAGAAAAATTCTCCGTGTATCATTTTCATTGATGAAATCGATGCGGTGGGTCGTCAACGCGGTGCCGGTTTGGGCGGCGGCAACGATGAGCGCGAGCAGACGTTGAACCAGCTTTTGGTGGAGATGGACGGCTTTGAAAGCAATCAAACCGTAATTGTGATTGCCGCAACCAACCGTCCTGATGTCCTTGACCCTGCCTTGCAGCGTCCGGGCCGTTTTGACCGCCAAGTAGTGGTGCCGCTGCCGGATATCCGCGGCCGCGAACAAATTTTAAAAGTACATGCGAAAAAAGTGCCTTTGGACGAATCAGTAGATTTGACTTCTTTGGCGCGCGGTACGCCGGGCTTTTCCGGTGCGGATTTGGCAAACTTGGTGAACGAAGCTGCTTTGTTTGCCGGCCGCCGCAATAAAATCAAAGTCGATCAAAGCGACTTTGAAGATGCCAAAGATAAAATCTACATGGGCCCTGAGCGCCGCAGCATGGTTATGCACGAAGACGAGAAACGTGCCACGGCTTACCACGAGGCAGGTCATGCCATCGTAGCCGAAAGTCTGCCGTTTACCGATCCGGTACATAAAGTAACCATCATGCCGCGCGGTCGTGCGCTGGGCTTGACTTGGCAGCTTCCGGAGCGCGACCGTATCAGCATGTATAAAGACCAAATGTTGAGCCAGCTCTCTATTCTGTTCGGCGGCCGTATTGCGGAAGATATTTTTGTCGGACGTATTTCCACCGGCGCCTCCAACGATTTCGAGCGCGCCACGCAAATCGCACGCGATATGGTAACGCGTTACGGCATGAGCGATAAAATGGGCGTGATGGTGTATGCTGAAAATGAAGGTGAAGTGTTCTTGGGCCGCAGCGTGACCCGTTCGCAAAACATTGCCGAGAAAACCCAGCAGGCAGTAGACGAAGAAGTCCGCCGTATTTTGGACGAGCAGTATCAGGTTGCTTACAAAATCTTAGATGAAAATCGCGATAAGATGGAAACCATGTGTAAAGCACTGATGGATTGGGAAACCATCGACCGCGATCAGGTGCTGGAAATCATGGCAGGCAAGCAACCCAGCCCTCCTAAAGATTACAGCCATAATTTGCGTACCGAAGATTCGGAAGCTGAAGCGGCTGCGGATAGTGCGGCATCGGAAGAGCCTGTATCGGGCGGTACTGCAGAGCCTGTTGAAAATCAGCAGCAGAATGTTGTGGAAGACAAACCGGAAAGCCGTCTGTAAGTTTCGGCAAATAAAACAGCAGCCCGATGGCTGCTGTTTTTTATCGGTAGAACATATAGTCATTTAAAATAAGAATGATACAGCGTTGCTTTTCCTTGCCGTACTATGTGTACTGTCTGCGGCTTCGCTGCCTTGTCTCATTCTTATTTTATTCGACTATAAAAAACCGTCTAAGAGAACAGACGGTTTTTTTATACTTGTACCAATTTGGTTTGATTCAGCGTTATGCATCTTGCCGTGCAATCTGTATTGTCTTCGGCTTGCTGTTTTGTTTCAATCTGAATGAAACGGCTATACAGACCGGCAAGCAGAAGCCATACGGCAACTGCTTGCCGTTTGTTTAGCAGACGGCTTTTAATACTTCTTCCAATTTAGGATTGTTGGTTTTCGGAATCGGGCGGGGGCGGCCGTTGTCATCGATGGCAACATAGGTAAATACCGCTTCGGTAACCAGTTCCAGACGGCCGTCTTCTTCTTGATTGGGAATAAACGGCTTGACCCAAACTTCGACTTTCAGTTGCAGCGAAGTATTGCCGACTTTAACAAAACGCCCGTACACGCTGACGATATGGCTGACTTGTACAGGACGGATAAAGCTCATTTCCTCCACGGCAACGGTAACAATCCTGCCTTGTGCGATTTCTGCCGCCAGAATGCCTCCGCCCAAATCCATTTGAGACATAATCCAGCCGCCGAAAATATCGTTGTTGACATTGGTATCACGGGAGCGGGCGACGGTACGCAGCAACAATTCGCCTTCAGGCACGCTGTGGGAAGGTTGGTTACGCGGGTTCATGATTTCTCCTTTATTTTGATGTATGTAGAACGGACATTGTACGATAAAAATATGCCGTCTGAAAATGCTTTGCAGAAATAGCAGATTTGCTGTTTGAGCATTTGCAGACGGCCTTGATGGATACAGTCAGTGTCGGATATAAAAGCCGCAGGATAAGACAGAGTATCAAGGGCTTGCGGAGGTGAACCGGATAGATGGTAAGCGTTTATTCGGCTTCTTCAATCCATGCCTGCTGCACCGCTTCCAGAATGCGCTCGCCGCAGCGTGCGGGATCGTCGTCGAAATCCGGCAGGGCCAGAATCAAATCGCGCAGTTGGGTAAAGCGGACGGTTTTGGGGTCGATGCTGTCGCCGTGCAAATCAAACAGCTCTTCGGCAATGCGTTGGGTATCTGTCCATTTCATGATATTTCCTTTGTCGGGTGGTGGATAGAATAATGCAAACAGTTGACGATGGGGATTGTTGCCCAATAAGGGTCTGAGGGTACGGGGCAAAGTATGATGGTTAAGTTGTCAGGTTTCGGTATCACAGATTGTGCTTGCGGTGATTTGACACCGTAACGGATTTAGCTCTGTATGGCTACTGTTTGTCTATACTCTATATGGTGTAAGAGCAGGGCGGCGGTGCTGCAAAATGATGCGGCGGCGACTGAATTTGCAGACGGCTAAAGCCGCTCATTTTTCAGTTGTCGATACCGATAACCGCAACTGCTTGTTCTGACATGCTAACAGCATGATGCAATCCGAGCTGCAGTTGTACACAAAGGAAGCAGACCATCGCTAAAACGGCAAAATCAAGCCATACCGCTTTCTGCAATACGGAGAATGAGCGGCAGTATGGCCGACTATGCCCCTTATGCAGGGCAGGTCGGCACGCAAGCCGCCGCTTCTCAAACGCGTTCTGCTGAAATCAAGCAGCGATTTTAAAGATTAATGCTCACGCGCGTGGTTGATGGTGTATTTGGGGATTTCCACAATTAAATCTTCACCGGCCACGACGGCTTGGCAGCTTAAGCGGGAATCTGCTTCCAAACCCCATGCTTGGTCGAGCAGGTCTTCTTCCAATTCGGTCGGCTCTACCATGCTGTCGAAGCCTTGGCGGATAATCACATGGCAAGTGGTGCAGGCGCAGGATTTTTCACAGGCGTGGTCGATATCGATGTCGTGGTCGAGCAATACGTCTAAAACGGTTTCGCCTTGCGGGGCATCGTTGATAACCAAACCTTCGGGGCAAAGGGTTTCGTGGGGTAATACGGTAATTTTCGGCATGTGTGTTCTCTTTTATATGTATATGGTTATAAAACAAATGGCGGTTTTGCAGACGGCATATCATGAAGCGAAGCCGTCTGTAAATGATGTCAAACAGTTTGTCAGATGTTGTCTACGCTTTGACCGGCCAGCGCACGTTTGATATTGCGGTTCATGCGCTTGGCGGCGAAGTTGTCCGTACTGCGACCGAGTGCGGATACTGCGGCGCGGATTTCTTCGGCATTGCCGTTTTGCAGACGGCTTTGTAAGGCGGCAGTATCGGCTTGGATAGCGGAAAGTTCGTCTGCCGACAGTAAATCGCTGTCCAATGCCAGCGCGGCTTCAATCGCACCAAGCAGGCTTTCCGCTTCTACTGCGGCCTCGGCACGGGCGCGGGCGGCCATGTCTTCCGCCGCATTGCTCATGCCGTCTTTCAGCATTTGGGTGATGGTGTCGTCATCAAGGCCGTAGGAAGGTTTGACCTCGATTTGGGCTTGAACGCCGGTGCTTTGCTCTTGTGCGGATACAGACAGCAGGCCGTCTGCATCGACTTGGAAGGTTACCCGGATACGCGCCGCGCCGGCTGCCATCGGCGGAATGCCGCGCAAGGTGAATTTGGCAAGGCTGCGACAGTCGGACACCAGTTCGCGTTCGCCTTGAACCACATGAATGGTCATGGCAGTTTGACCGTCCTTAAAGGTGGTAAATTCCTGTGCGCGGGAGGTCGGCAGCGTGGAATTGCGCGGAATGACTTTTTCCGCCAAGCCGCCGTAAGTTTCCAAACCGAGTGAAAGCGGGGTAACGTCGAGCAGCAGCCATTCGCCGTCTGCTTTATTGCCGGCAAGGACATCGGCCTGCATGGCTGCGCCGAGCGCGACCACTTCGTCGGGATTGAGGTTGTTCAGCGGTGTTTGACCGAAGAATGTACCGACGGTTTGCTGAACGTGCAGCATACGGGTTGAGCCGCCGACCATAATCACGCCGTTGACATCGGCTTTGCTGATGCCGGCATCTTTCAATGCCTGCTTGACCGGTTCGATGGTTTTTAATACCAAATGCTGGGTCAGATTGTGAAATTCCTGCCGAGTAATCACGGTATCCACGATTTTGCCGTCTGAAAGTGTTGCGCGGACGGCGGTGCTGGTTTCGGTGGTGAGTGCTTCTTTGGCGGAGCGGGTCAAAGCAAGCAACAGTTGGCTGTCTTGTTCGTTCAGTTGCGACAGTTTGTTTTGTTCGAGCAAATGGCAGAACAGACGGTGGTCGAAGTCGTCTCCTCCCAGTGCGCTGTTGCCGCCGGTTGCCTTAACTTCAAACAAGCCTTTGGTGAGCTGCAATACCGATACGTCAAACGTACCGCCGCCCAAATCATATACGACAAACGTACCTTCGGAGGCATTGTCCAATCCGTAGGCAATCGCGGCGGCAGTCGGTTCGTTCAAAAGGCGCAATACGTTCAATCCTGCCAGACGCGCCGCATCTTTGGTGGCTTGGCGTTGTGCATCGTCGAAATAGGCGGGAACGGTAATGACCGCACCGACCAACGCTCCGCCCAAACTGGCTTCCGCACGGTTTTTCAAGGTTTTCAGAATTTCGGCAGACACTTCAATCGGCGTTTTCGCCCCTTGGCGGGTATGCAGCTCGATGACACGCTCGTTTTCGCCGAAACGGTAAGGCAGATAATGGCTTGCTTGCTGCAAATCCGCCAAAGTCCGGCCAATGAGGCGTTTGGCGGAGCTGACGGTGTTTTGGGGATCGATTTTCTGCGCTTTCAGAGCGTCCGCACCCACTTCGATTTCGCCGCCGCTGCCGTAGCGTACGACAGAAGGCAGGGTCTTGCGGCCTTTTTCATCGGGCAAGCAAACCGCGCTGCCGCTTTTCACGGTGGCTACAAGGCTGTTGGTCGTACCCAAATCGATACCGACGGCAAGGCGGTGTTGGTGGGGGGCGGCAGACATGCCGGGTTCGGAAATTTGCAGAAGTGCCATGATGTGTGCCCTTTGAATCTGTATTTTATATTGCAGCGCATTATTTTAGCAGAATTTGCGTGGATAGTTGAGCCGTTTGGTCGGAAATACGCAGTCCGACGGGCAAAATCATGCCGTCTGCAAAATGCGGCAGCTAAAACCTCTCGGCGGGACGTGTTTTACAGACGGCTTTTGCGGATATAATGGCGGCTATTGAAATATTCAAACACGGAAAGGATAGGGAATGACTGTGCAGACAATCGCCGTTATCGGCGCGATGGAGCAGGAAATCGAATTGTTGAAAGCGGCCATGGAAGATGTTTGCCCGTTATCGTTTGGGAAGTTTGCAGCGTATGAAGGCAAGCTGTCCGGCAAGCGCGTGGTGCTGGCGCTCAGCGGTATCGGCAAGGTCAATGCGGCGGTGGCGACGGCTTGGGTAATCAGGGAGTTTTCGCCGGATGCGGTCATCAATACGGGCAGCGCGGGCGGCTTGGCAAAAGGTTTGAAGGTCGGCGATGTGGTGGTCGGTACGGCAGTGGCACATCATGATGTCGATGTGACGGCGTTCGGCTATGTTTGGGGACAGGTACCGCAACTTCCGGCTGTGTTTGAGAGCAATGAAAAACTGGTGGCCGCAGCAAAATCGGCGGCCAAAGCCTTTGAAGGCGCGGCAGTTGCAGACGGCCTGATTGTCAGCGGTGATCAGTTTGTCAGCAGCAGCGATAAGGTTGCGGCAATCCGCAGCCGTTTCGAAGGAGTGCAGGCGGTGGAAATGGAAGCGGCGGCAATCGCCCAAACCTGTTACCAACTAAATGTACCGTTTGTGGTGATTCGTGCGGTATCCGACTCGGCGGACGAAAAAGCGGACATCAGTTTCGAGACTTTTTTGCAGACGGCAGCAACCGCTTCTGCACGCATGGTTATGGATATTGTCGCAGCGGTATAGTGGCGGCACGGCTGCCCCCGACAAACAATAATATGCAAAATATGGTTTTTCAGCTAGAATGACAGGTTAACTGTTTTATGCTAAATGCCGTCTGCAAAATGATTCCGCATCGTCAGGCATCGATTTTACAGACGGCATTTCACGATTATTTTTTATACTTGTTGCCAATACATGAAAAATATCCGAAATTTCTCCATTATCGCCCACATCGACCACGGAAAGTCCACGCTGGCCGACCGCTTTATCCAATATTGCGGCGGCTTGGATTTGCGCGAGATGAGTACGCAGGTGCTGGATTCGATGGACATCGAAAAAGAGCGCGGCATTACCATTAAGGCGCAAACCGCCGCTTTGAACTACAAAGCGCGCAACGGTGAGGTTTATCAGTTGAACCTGATTGATACGCCCGGACACGTTGACTTTTCTTACGAAGTATCCCGCTCGCTTTCCGCTTGCGAAGGCGCGTTGCTGGTGGTCGATGCTTCGCAGGGTGTGGAAGCGCAGACGGTGGCAAACTGCTACACTGCAATTGATTTGGGCGTGGAGGTGGTGCCGGTGTTGAATAAAATCGACCTGCCCGCTGCCGACCCGGACCGTGTGTCGCAGGAAATTGAGGATATTATCGGCATTGATGCTGTCGGCGCGGTAACGTGTTCCGCCAAGTCGGGCATGGGTGTGGAAGACGTATTGGAAGAAATCGTCGCCAAAGTGCCTGCGCCGGAAGGTGATGAAAACGCGCCGTTGCAGGCGGTGATTATTGATTCGTGGTTTGACAATTACGTCGGCGTGGTGATGCTGATCCGCGTGAAAAACGGCACCATCAAGCTGAAAGACAAAGTGCGTTTTATGGCCACCAAAGCCGAAACGCAAGTGGAGCAGTTGGGTATCTTTACCCCGAAATCCGTGCAGAAGCAGCAGCTTTCGGCAGGCGAAGTAGGCTTTTTGATTACCGGCGTGAAAGAGTTGGGACAAGCCAAAGTCGGCGATACCGTTACTTTGGCCGCCAACCCGGCCGATGCGCCGCTGGCAGGCTTTAAAGAAGTGCAGTCGCAAGTATTCGCCGGACTGTATCCGGTGGAAAGCCACGACTACGAAAATCTGCGCGATGCCTTGGAAAAGCTGCAACTCAACGATGCGGCCTTGAAATTCGAGCCGGAAGTATCGCAAGCCTTGGGCTTCGGTTTCCGCTGCGGCTTCTTGGGCTTGCTGCATTTGGAGATTGTTCAGGAGCGGCTCGAGCGCGAATTCGATATGGATCTGATTACCACCGCGCCGACGGTGGTGTATGAAGTGGTGTTGAAATCAGGCGAAAAAATCGAAGTGGAAAATCCGTCGAAGCTGCCCGATATCGGCAGCATCGAAACCATTCTCGAGCCGATTATCACCGCTACGATTCTGGTGCCGCAGGAATATGTGGGCAATGTGATGACATTGTGCAACCAAAAACGCGGCGTGCAGGTGAATATGCAGTATATGGGCCGCCAAGTGATGCTGACCTACGATTTGCCGATGAACGAAGTGGTGATGGATTTCTTCGACAAACTCAAGTCCACCTCGCGCGGCTATGCTTCTTTAGACTACGAGTTTAAAGAATTCCAGCCGTCTGATTTGGTGAAACTCGACATCATGGTCAACGGCGAAAAAGTCGATGCGCTGAGCCTGATTGTCCACCGCCAAACTTCGGTACACCGCGGCCGCGAGCTGGCATCCAAAATGCGCGAACTGATTCCGCGCCAAATGTTTGACATTGCGGTACAGGCCGCCATCGGCGGACAAATCATCGCCCGCGAAAACGTCAAAGCCCTGCGCAAAAACGTATTGGCGAAATGTTACGGCGGCGACATCACGCGTAAGAAAAAACTTCTTGAAAAACAAAAAGCCGGTAAAAAACGCATGAAACAAGTGGGCAATGTGGAAATCCCGCAAAGCGCGTTTTTGGCGATTTTGGAAGTCGGGGACAAGTAAATCCTTGCGAAAAAGGCCGTCTGCAAAATATTTTGCAGACGGCCTTTTCTCGTTGATAATGCTCATTTTCATATGGATTCAGATACGGTTTACCGTTATAATCAGCGGTTAGGTGGCTTTAGGCCGTCTGCAAATTTTAACCCTGCCGCACACCCTGAAACCCTAACCATGCACATTCCATTGATAAGTGTGCATTATTAGCGTTTTAGCGGTGCGGCAAAACCGAAAGGAATATTCATGTTTGACAAACACGTCAAAACCTTCCAATACGGCAACCAAACCGTTACTTTGGAAACCGGCGAAATCGCCCGTCAGGCCGCTGCCGCAGTGAAAGTATCCATGGGCGATACCGTGGTGCTGGTCGCCGTTACCGCCAATAAAGAAGTCAAAGAAGGGCAGGATTTCTTCCCGCTGACCGTAGACTATCTGGAGCGTACCTATGCTGCGGGTAAGATTCCCGGCGGCTTCTTCAAACGCGAAGGCAAGCAAAGCGAAAAAGAAATTCTGACCAGCCGCCTGATCGACCGTCCGATCCGTCCGCTGTTTCCGGAAGGTTTCTACCACGATATCCAAATCGTCGCCATGGTGGTATCCGTCGATCCCGAAATCGATTCTGATATTCCTGCCATGCTGGGTGCGTCTGCCGCGCTGGTGTTGAGCGGCGTACCGTTTGCCGGCCCGATTGGTGCCGCACGCGTGGGTTATGTAAACGGCGAATACGTTTTGAACCCGACTAAGGCGCAATTGGCCGAATCCCGCTTGGATTTGGTGGTTGCCGGTACGGCCAAAGCCGTGCTGATGGTGGAGTCCGAAGCCGACATTCTGCCGGAAGACGTGATGTTGGGCGCGGTGGTGTACGGTCATGACAAAATGCAGGCCGCCATCAATGCCATCAACGAATTTGCCGATGAAGTGAATCCCGAAGTATGGGATTGGAAAGCACCGGAAACCAATGAGGAATTGGTGGGCAAAGTGCGCGAAATCGCCGGAGCGAAAATTGCCGAAGCGTTCAAAATCCGCCAAAAACAAGCGCGTACCGCCAAGCTGGACGAGGCTTGGGCGGCTGTAAAAGAAGCCTTGATTACCGAGGAAACCGAAACGCTGGCGGCCAACGAAATCAAAGGCATTTTCAAACATCTGGAAGCCGATGTCGTCCGCAGCCAAATTTTGGACGGCCAGCCGCGTATCGACGGCCGCGACACCCGCACCGTGCGCCCGCTGAACATCCAAACCGGCGTATTGCCGCGTACCCACGGTTCCGCCCTGTTTACCCGTGGCGAAACCCAAGCCTTGGCCGTAGCCACTTTGGGCACGTCCCGCGACGAGCAAATTATTGACGCATTGAGCGGCGAATATACCGACCGCTTCATGCTGCACTACAATTTCCCTCCGTATTCTACCGGCGAGTGCGGCCGTATGGGTGCGCCGAAACGCCGCGAAATCGGTCACGGCCGTTTGGCAAAACGCGCATTGCTGGCCGTTTTGCCGTCTCCGGAAGACTTCAGCTATACCATGCGTGTGGTTTCCGAAATCACCGAGTCCAACGGCTCATCTTCAATGGCTTCAGTGTGCGGCGGCTGCTTGAGCCTCCTGTCTGCCGGTGTGCCGTTGAAAGCACACGTTGCCGGTATCGCCATGGGCTTGATTCTGGACAACAACAAATTCGCCGTATTGACCGACATTTTGGGCGACGAGGACCATTTGGGCGATATGGACTTCAAAGTGGCGGGTACCACCGAAGGTGTAACCGCGCTGCAAATGGATATTAAAATCCAAGGCATCACCAAAGACATCATGCAAATCGCTTTGGCACAAGCCAAAGAAGCCCGTCTGCACATCTTGGCACAAATGCAGGAAGCGGTATCCGGCCCGCAAGAGCTGTCTGCTCACGCACCGCGCCTGTTTACCATGAAAATCAACCAAGACAAAATCCGCGATGTCATCGGTAAAGGCGGCGAAACCATCCGCGCCATTACCGCCGAAACCGGTACCGAAATCAACATCGCCGAAGACGGCACCATCACCATCGCCGCCACAACCCAAGAGGCAGGTGATGCCGCCAAAGCCCGTATCGAGCAGATTACGGCCGAAGTGGAAGTGGGCAAAGTCTATGAAGGCACGGTCATCAAATTGCTGGACAACAATGTCGGCGCGATTGTATCCGTAATGCCGGGCAAAGACGGCTTGGTACACATCAGCCAAATCGCCCACGAGCGCGTGAAAAACGTCAGCGACTACCTGCAAGTCGGCCAAGCCGTCAAAGTGAAAGCCTTGGAAGTAGACGACCGCGGCCGCGTACGCCTGTCTATCAAAGCCTTGCTGGAAGCACCTGCTGCCGAATAAGGTTTGATTGGCATATAAAGCAAAAAGGCCGTCTGTAAATATTTTACAGACGGCCTTTTTTTTGAACAATCGGAAAAGGAATCAAAATGAAGGCACTTCTAATCGGAGCAACCGGCGCGACGGGGCGCGATGTGCTGGCACGCTTGCTGGCGGATCCGGATTAGACGCAGGTGGATATTTTTGTCCGCCGTGAAGCGGGCATCACCCATGAAAAGCTGCGCGTGAATATAGTGGATTTTGAAGATGAAAAAAACTATACGCACCTTGTGTACGGCGACGTATTGTTTTCCTGCTTGGGTACGACCTTGAAAACGGCCGGCAGCAAAGAAGCGCAATGGCAGGTAGATTATGAAGGGCAGCTGGCCTTTGCCCAAGCCGCCAAGAGCAACGGCGTGAACACATTGGTTTTGGTGTCTGCAGGTTATGCATCGCCGGGGGCGAAAACCTTTTACTTCCGCATGAAAGGGCAGCTTGAAGAAGCAGTTGGCGCATTGGCATTTGAAAATCTGCTGATTCTGCGCCCGCCTTTGCTGCTGCGGCAGGGAAGTGACCGTATGGGCGAAGTGTGGGCAGCCAAAATTCTGAATGCGCTTAATGCCGTAGGTTTGTTGAAATCCATGCGGCCGATGCCCACCGGCTTTCTGGCCGGGGTTATGGTGCGCGCAGCCAAAAGCGTCAAAGGAGCGGCAATATGGGAAGCGGCCGGGATTTGGCAAAAACAGTGCCGGACAACCACCATTTCTTATTATGAACAGAGGGAAAACAGATGATTTTACAGACGGCCTGAATTTGATTGCTAAAGATAGGTGTTGCCAGTATAAAAAGGCCGTCTGCAAATATTTGCAGACGGCCTTTTATCTTTCGTATCGGTTTACAGCACTTTTACGATGCTTTCGCACAAATAGTCGATGTTGTCGGCGGTAATGCCTGCAACGTTGATGCGGCCGGAGCGTACGGCGTAGATGGCAAATTCGTTTTTCAGGCGGTCGACTTGTTCGGGGGTTAGGCCGCTAAAGGAGAACATGCCGTTTTGTTCGATGATAAAGTCGAAGTTTTGTGTTGCGCCTTTTTCTTTCAGTAATGCAACCAAGCGGTGGCGCATGGTTTGGATGCGCTCGCGCATTTCGTCCAACTCGGCAATCCATTGTGCTTTCAGGGCTTCGTCTTTCAATACCAGTGCGATGGTTGCAGCGCCGTGGCTGGCGGGGTTGGAGTACAGTGTGCGGATAATGCCTTTTACTTGGCTGTGGGCGCGTTCGGCGGTTTCGGCATTGTCGGCCACCAGTGTGAATGCGCCGACGCGTTCGTTGTACATGCCGAAGTTTTTGGAGTAAGAGCTGGCAATCAGCAGTTCGCGGTTGTATTTCAGGAAGGTGCGAAGGCCGATTGCGTCTTCTTCCAAACCTTTGGCAAAACCTTGGTAGGCGAAGTCAAACAGTGGCAGCCAGCCTTTTTCTGCGGACATTTTTGCCAAGGTTTCCCATTGTTCGGGAGTGGGGTCGATGCCGGTGGGGTTGTGGCAGCAGCCGTGCAACAATACGACATCGCCTTTTTGTGCTTGTGCCAAGTCTTCAATCATGCCGCTCCAGTCGAGGCCGTGATTGCCGGCATTGTAGTAGCGGTAGGGTTTGTCAGTAAGGCCGACTGCTTTGCAAATTGCGTTGTGGTTCGGCCAAGTGGGGTTGGAAATCCAAACGGTTTGGGCGCCTGCTTGGCGTTTGGCAAATTCTAAGGCGATACGCAATGCGCCGGTACCGCCGAGGCTTTGTGCGGTTTTGGCGCGCTTGCTGGTAATGATTTCGTGGTTTGCGCCGAAGAGCAGGATTTGCGTTTGGGCATTGTATTCGGCTACGCCGTCGATGGTGAGGTAGTTTTTGGTGGTTTCGCTTTCCAGCAGGCGTTTTTCTGCTTCTTTTACGGCTTTGACGATGGGGGTTGCGCCGGAGGCGTCTTTGTATACGCCGATACCGAGGTTGACTTTTTCGGTGCGTGTTTCGGCTTTAAATGCTTCTCCCAAGCCTAAAATCGGGTCGGCTGGGGCGGCTTCGATACGGTCGAAAAACATGATTTCTCCAAACGGGAATAATGACAGGGGACGGCTTGATTTTACGCTGATTTATGTTGTCTGAACATATTTGCAGACGGCTTTTCTGATGTGGCGCAACAAGATTGTATGCAAATTGGCGGTCTTCATGAAAAAGAGAGGATTTGCTGCGGAAAAGACTGGATAAAAATACCGCCTTTGCTATAATGGAAATGAAAAATGAATTTCCGTTTCCCCTAACGTTTTATATTAACCCAAGAGAGGAAGTTACTATGTTTCCGGAATATCGCGATTTGATTTCAAAATTAAAACAAGAAGACACTCACTTTGCCCGTTTGTTTGACGAGCACAATGAGTTGGACGATAAAATTACCGGTTTGACCAATAATCCCGTAACCAGTGGTTTGGAAGAAATCGAAGAGCTGAAAAAAGCGAAACTGCTGTTGAAAGACAAATTGTACGAAATCCTGCAAAAAGCCGAAGGCAAATAAGCAGCTTTGGAAAAGCCGTCTGAACATTTTCAGACGGCTTTTTGATGATGAATCCGGATAGGCAGGCAAGCCGTTTGAACGGGCGGAAACCTTTGCGGTATGGTGCTTTAAACGGTAAAATAGAAAACATTTTAACTTTTACGACACGGTAAGCCGTGTTGCTGTTTTGTTTCACAGGAGTTGTCGGATTTATGGGCAGTAATTGGGTTCTGGCCGCCGTAGCCGCATTTGTTGCGGGTTTGGTATTGTATTTTAAAAGCGATAAAGAGCGTCAGGAGAATGGCGAGTGGAGCAATGCGCTGCAATGGGGCTATCTGCTGATGATGGTCGGCATATTCGGCGTATTGTCGTTTTTCATGAGTTTTACTGCCGTTTTGCTGATATTCGTACTGTTTACCGGCGTGGTTTGGCTGGTACACAAAAAACGTTTGAAAGCAGATGCGAAACATCTGGATAAAGGTCATTTTACCGACTACATGAGCGGTTTTTTCCCGATTATTCTGGTGGTGTTCGTGTTGCGGACGTTTATTGCCGAGCCGTTTCAAATTCCGTCCAGCTCCATGCGCCCGGGCTTGGTGGTCGGCGATTTTATTTTGGTGAACAAGTTTTCCTACGGTATCCGTACGCCGATCGTCAATAATGTATTGATTCCTACCGGTTCGGTAGAGCGCGGCGATGTGGTGGTATTCAATTATCCCGAACAGCCGTCTGTAAACTATATCAAACGTGCCATCGGCTTGCCGGGCGATGTGATCGAATATAAAGACAAGGTGTTGAGCATCAACGGAAAACCTTTGGACGATATGCCGAACGGTACATACAGCTATTCGGAATATATTCCGCAAATCGGGCAAACGGTTGAAATCCAAGCCGAGCAGTTTGAAGAAAATATCGGCTCGCATCAATTTAATGTTTTAAAAGTACCCGGATATTCCAGTTATGAGCCGGCACAGTTGGCCGAGTTTTCCCGTCAGCCGTTTGCCGGAAACTGTGAGTATGCTGCGGACGGTTCTGCTTTCCGCTGCACCGTGCCGGAAGGACATTACTTTATGATGGGCGATAACCGCGACAACAGCTCGGATTCCCGCTATTGGGGTTTTGTCAGCGATAAGCTCATTGTCGGCAAAGCATTTTTCATTTGGATGAACTTCAACGATTTCGGCCGTATCGGTACTATGATCCGCTAAATGTTCAGTTCATCAAAAAGCCGTCTGCAAAAACATTAAATTTGCAGACGGCTTTTCTGTATATTTTGCCTCACTTCTGCATGCGGCAGGCATCGTGGCAGGACTTGCAGCTTGCGCCCACTTCGCCGTATGCGGCTTTGATGTCTTCCAAAACACCGCTTTGGGCGGTGGTATTCGGTTTTTCAACGGCGGCATGGCATTTTTCTTCTTCCGATTTGGGTTGCCGGCAGTTTCTGAAAAGCCAATCAAAAGACCGTCTGCAAAAACATTAAATTTGCAGACGGCTTTTCTATGTATTTTGCTTACTTCGGCATGCGGTAGGCATCGTGGCAGGACTTGCAGCTTGCGCCCACTTCGCCGTATGCGGCTTTGATGTCTTCCAAAACACCGCTTTGGGCGGCGGTATTCAGTTTTTCAACGGCAGCATGGAATTTTTCTTCTTCTGCTTTGAATTTGTCGGCATTTTCCCAAATGGCAGGCAGCGCATCGCCGTTGCCTTGCGGGTCGGATTCAAAGAAATTGAAAGGTTTTTTGCTGGCTTCGGCAAACTTGGCGGCTGCCTGCTTGAATTTTTCTACCTCATAAGCCTCTTCGCCTTTAACCATTTTACCCATGGTGGTAAATTCGGGCATCATGGATTTGAAGGCGGCAGTACGGTCTTCGGAAATCGGGCCTTTGGGTTGTGCGGGAGAGCCGCCGCAGGCCGCAAGCAGTAAAGCGGCGGCGGCAGAAAGAGTAAAGGTTTTGATGTTCATGGTGGTGTATCCCTTATCGTGATAATATTGTTTTAGAATATACATCTTACCCGAAAACAGGTGAAAACAAAAGAAAGGAAGCAAGATGGCGATTTTGATTACCGGAGCATCGGCCGGTTTTGGCGAGGCGATGAGCCGTGCGTTTGTGGCTGCCGGTTACACCGTTGTCGGTGCGGCACGCCGTGCGGACAAGCTCAAGGCGTTGGCTGCCGAATTGGGCGACGGTTTTTTCCCGCTGGAAATGGACATGAGCCGTACCGAATCCATTCATGATGCGCTGCACAATCTGCCCGAACATCTTCGGGAAATCGATTGCCTCATCAACAATGCCGGTTTGGCACTGGGTTTGGACAGTGCGGACAGCGCCGAATTTGCCGATTGGGAAACCATGATTCAAACCAATATCATCGGCCTGACTTTCCTGACCCGGCAAATTCTGCCGCAAATGGTGGCGCGCAAAGCGGGATATATCATCAATATCGGATCGATTGCCGGTACTTATCCGTATCCGGGTGGCAATGTGTACGGCGCAACCAAAGCCTATGTCCGCCAATTCAGTTTGAATCTGCGCGCCGACCTTGCGGGAACCAATGTCCGCGTTTCCAATATCGAGCCGGGTTTGTGCGGCGGTACGGAGTTTTCCAATGTGCGCTTTAAAGGAGACGATGAGCGCGCGGCGAAACTCTATGAAAACGTGCAGTTTATCCGTCCTGAAGATATTGCCGAGACCGCGTTGTGGCTGTATCAACGTCCGGCGCATATGAATGTGAACAGCATTGAAATCATGCCGGTGGCGCAGAGCTTCGGCGCATTGCCGGTGGTCCGTGATGCCGTGCCTCCCGTTGCTGCGGGTGAGCAGAACTTTGAAAAACAGAGTACATCGCTGTTTGCCAAGATTAAATCTTGGTTTAAATAAACCGTTTGGATACGGAAAAGGCCGTCTGCAAAATACTGCTTTCTCAAGCGGGCATTTTGCAGACGGCCTTTGGTTGGCTTAAGGCTTTCAAACGGGTGTATCAGAAGGGTGAATCAGCCGCATAACGGGGCGTTACGCTCTGTTTCCGAACCGCGTAAGTTGTCGCTGCCGCACTCAACGGGTAATCAGCCTGTCTGACGGTTTCCGACAGGCTGCACCAGCACCCACGGAGCCACGACGACTGCCCACATTTCACAGTCTTCGGCTAAAAACTGCCTTGCCTGTTCTTCATTGACGACACCGAATTTGCCTTGCTCCATAAGCGGTTTTAAAACAGCGGTATTGTCCGCTGCCATTTGTCGGGCGATGTCTACCAAATCCAAATCGGGGGCAACATAAACTGCCGCGCCGCGTGCGAAATGCGGTTGCAGCTCGCGCCAACTGATTTTGGCGGTTTCGGTGTTGAGTTTTTCATGCAGTAAAGGTTCTGACATGGTTTGCTCCTGTTTGCCCCTTATGCTTTGCCCGTACTGCCGAAGCCGCCTTCGCCACGTTCGGTTGCCGTAAATTCATCAACGACTTTGAACGAGGCTTGTACCACGGGTACGATAACCATTTGGGCAATCCGCTCCATCGGTTCGATGGTGAATGCTTCTTTGCTTCTGTTCCACACAGAAACTTTCAGTTCGCCCTGATAATCGGAATCGATGAGGCCGACCAAATTGCCTAAGACGATGCCGTGTTTGTGCCCCAAGCCGGAGCGCGGCAGCAGGACGGCGGCATAATCAGGATTGCCCAAATAAACCGCCAAGCCGGTCGGAACAAGATAAGTATCGCCCGGTTGCAGGGTAACGGCTTCCTCCAGACAGGCGCGCAGATCCAAGCCTGCCGAGCCGGCCGTAGCATAGGCGGGTAAGTGTTCCGCCATTTTGGAATTGAGGACTTTCAATGCGACTTCGGTTTGCATGGTGTGTACTTTCAAGAAATTTGCAGACGGCATTATAACAAAAAGGGAGTGCCTGTAATGGCCTCCCTTTGATATTGTGCCTGTAACGGCCTCCCTTTGATATTGTGCGTGTACGTCAGCGTTCGTTTTGGCGGTACCACTCGATAAACGCATCAGGTTTGACAAAACCCAGCAATGCTTCGCTGCGGCTGCCGTCTGCACGGACAACAAACACTCCGGGCGGGCCGAATAAACCGTATTCGCGCAACAATGCCTGATGTTCGGGCGTATTGGCCGTTACATCGATTTGGAAAAAGCGGCTCATATCAATGGCTTCGTGTACTTGCGGCTGATTGAGCGTATAGGCGGCCATCTCTTTGCAGGAAACACACCAATCGGCATAAAAGTCCAGCAAAACGGGTTGGCCGGGATTGCTTTGCAGGGCTTCGTTCATGGCGGCTTTCAGCGCGGCAACATCGGTAAACACTTTGCCGTGATCGGTATGCTCACCGGCTTCTTGGGGCGGAATCAGCGTCAGGAAGTGGTGCAGGGCGGTGGTTTGGCGGTTGGCACTTTGCCAGCCGAACCACGCGCCGCCAATCAAGAGCAGAAAGCCCAGCAGCATGGCAAAACTTTTCAGACGGCCTTGTTGTTTGCCCGCGCTGACCAGCAACCACACGGCAGGAACAATCAGCAGCAGGGTATAAAGCGCGACAACAAGGAAATACGGCAGATACGGCGTGGCAAGGTAAACGGCTACCGCCAGCAGGATAAAGCCGAACGCTGATTTAATGCCGTTCATCCAAGTACCTGCACGCGGCATGATGTGTCCGCCGAAGGTGCCGATGGCAATCAGCGGAACCCCCGTACCCAATGCCAGTACATACAACGCCAAGCCGCCCAATACCGCATCGCCGGTTTGGCCGATATAGCCCAAAGCAAAAGCCAGCGGCGGCGCAACGCAGGGGCCGACAATCAATGCCGAAAGCATACCCATCACGAATACGGAAGCGATTTTGCCGCCGCTCAATTTACTGCTTTGGTTTTGGAAGTAAGACTGTACGGCATTCGGAAGCTGGATATTGAACATACCGAACATCGACAAAGCGAGCACCACCATCAGTGCGGCAGCCGCCAATACCACCCAAGGCTGCTGCAGCCATACGGTAAGCAGCGCACCGGTAAGTCCGGCAAATACCCCGACCAGCGTGTAGGTCAGCGCCAAGCCCTGTACATAGAACATCGACAGCGCAAACGCACGGCCTTTGCCGGCATTTTTATCGCCTACCACGATACTGGAGACAATAGGCAGCAGCGGATACATACAGGCGGTAAAGCTCAAACCCAAGCCTGCGAGAAAAAACGCCAACAAATTGGCGTTCAGGGTATCCCAAGAGAGCTTGAAGCGGCTGCTGTCGCTGCTGCTGCTTTTAGCAGGATTGGCAGAAGCAGGGCCGTCTGTATTTCCGGTGGGGCGGATAAAACGGTCTTTCGCAGCGGCAGGGGCTGCCGTTTGCGGCTCGTATAAACCGTTGCCGTTGATTTCAAACTCGGTACTTTCAGGAGGATAACACACGCCGACATCCGCGCAACCTTGGTAATTCAGCAGCAGCCTGTATTGCCCGGGGGCGGTTTGCCGATAGGGAAAGTTGGCTTGAGCGGCATGATAGTACACCGTTTGCCGGCCGAAAAATTCGTCTTCTTTTTCTTCACCGGGGCTGTATTGCGGCGCGCCCAACAGATTTTGCGGTTCGGTATCGGCAGTCAGTTTCGGCTGGTAGAGATAATAGCCGTCTGCAATTTTGAATTGGACATTGACACCTTGATCGGTAACATTGATTTGCGGAACAAACGCCTGCTCGGGGGGCAGCAGCTTGGAGGCATCTACTTGGGACGCCCATGCAGTATTGCCCAACGCCAGCAGCATGGCGAAGAAATACAGGATTTTTTTCATAACATTCTTTCTGAAGCGGAAAGATTGGGCGGGATAAAGCAGCCGCGCAACATGAAAACCGGTGGCGGCTAATCCGACTAATCCAAAAGTAGTATAACTTGAGGTAGGCGCATTATAAGCATAAACCGCCACAGGGTAAACCTTACGGCGGAAAGAGGGAAGCAATACGGTGCAATATGCAGACGGCCTTTATCCGCCAACAGGTGTACAATAGGGCGGCTGCTGTCGAAAAAGTCGTCTGTAAAACAGGCTTGGACGGTTTGGCCGTGTTGAAATTGTGTTTGGACGCAAATCCATGAACAGAGAAGAATTTATCCGCCATGTTGCGGAACATTACGCCGTTGAACCTGATTATCCGTGGGCAAAATATCCCGAGTATGCGGTCTTCCGCCACAGGGGCAGCCGGAAGTGGTTTGCAGTGCTGATGAATGTGCCGTCTGCATATTTGGGCTTGGCGGAGAGCAGTGGAAAATTGGATATTGTTAATGTAAAAGTACGGCCCGATTTGGTCGGGTCGCTCCGAACAATGAAAGGCATACTGCCTGCCTACCATATGAACAAAGAACATTGGCTAAGCATGGTTTTGTCGGAAGTCGGCGAGCAAGTATTGTTACCGTTGCTTGACGACAGCTTTATGCTGACTGGAACACCTTCCCGCCGTTAAGCCAAATCCAGCATCACTTCTTCTTTTACTTCCTCCATCACCACATAACTGCGGCTTTCGGCGGCGGCAGGCAGGTGCAGCAGGATATTGCCCAGCATATCGCGGTAGGCCGACATATTCGGCAGACGTACTTTAATCAGATAATCATATTCGCCGGAAACCAGATGGCATTCCAGAATCTGCGGGATACGCATGACTTCGCGGCGGAAGTCTTCAAAAATATTACCCGATTTGGAGCGTAATTTAATCTCGACAAATACCAGCAGGCTCTGGCCTAAAACATGAGGGTTCAGGCGGGCATGATAGCCGCAGATAAAATTATCCCGTTCCAAACGGCGCACACGCTCAGTAACGGGAGTAGTGGACAAGCCCACTTTTTCCGCCAGCTCTGTCATGGGGATGCGGGCGTTCTGCTGCAGGATTTTCAGGATTTTCAAATCAGTTTTATCGAGTTCTTTCATAGTGAAAACCGATATTTTTATGGATAGAATCAGAATAATAATATAAAAAAAGCAAAAAATAAATTGAAAGTCCCTGTAGGAATTGCTTTACACTTACCAAATCTACTTTAATCAGAAAAACAGCCGGAGAAGAAAATGAAAACAGTGGTTTTGGGCGCAGGCATTGCCGGTATCAGCACCGCTTGGTACTTGCTGCAGCAAGGGCATGAAGTTACCGTTATCGACCGTGCCGAGGCGGCGGCGATGGAAACCAGTTTTGCCAATGCAGGGCAGTTGTCTTACGGCTATACCACACCTTGGGCTGCTCCGGGCATTCCTGCCAAAGCCGCCAAATGGCTGTTCCGCCAACATTCTCCGCTGATTTTGAAAGCAGACGGCAGCCTGTTCCAACTGCAATGGCTGATGCAGATGCTGCAAAACTGCACCACCGAACGCTACCAAACCAATAAAGAGCGGATGGTACGCATTTCGGAATACAGCCGCGAGATGTTCCGCCGTTTTGAAGCGGAAACCGGCATGGATTTTGAAGGGCGGAAAAAAGGCACGTTGCAAATTTTCCGCAGCACGAAAGAAGTCGAAGCAGCGGAAAAAGATATTGAAGTATTGGCGGAATACGGCGTACCGTACCAGCGTTTGAAGCCTGAAGAATGCTTGCAGCATGAGCCTGCCTTGCACCATGCGCTTGGTAAAATTGCCGGAGCACTGCATTTGCCCAACGATGCAACGGGCGACTGCCATCTGTTTGCCAGCCGTTTGAAAAATCTGTGTGAAGCAAAAGGAGCGGTATTCAAATTCGGACACGCTGTCGAACGTTTTGAACACAACGGTAAGCAAATCCAAGCCGTTTATGCGGGAGGAGAGCGTTTCGAGGCCGAACGGTTCGTATGCGCTTTGGGCAGCTTCAGCCGCACGGTTTTGGCCGATTTGGGCTTGAAACTGCCGATTTATCCGGTAAAAGGTTATTCCTTGACACTGCCGGTTACAGACGGCAACGAAGCGCCCGTATCAACCATTTTAGATGAAACCTATAAAGTAGCGATTACCCGCTTTGATAAGCGCATCCGTGTCGGCGGTATGGCGGAACTGTCGGGTTACGGTTTGAGCCTGCCGCCGGAACGCCGCGAAACGCTGGCTTTGGTGGTAAACGATTTATATCCGAAAGGCGGTGATTTGGAAAAAGCCGAGTTTTGGACAGGCTTGCGGCCGATGACGCCGGACAGTACGCCCATTATCGGCGCGGCCGGATTTAATAACCTCTTTCTCAATACCGGACACGGTACGCTTGGCTGGACGATGTCGCTCGGCTCGGCAAAAATTACCGCTGATTTGGTGTGCGGCATCACGCCGGAAGTGCGTAGCGACGATTTGGCTTTATCCCGTTATGCGTAAGCAACCGGCGAGAGCAGGCAGGTATTGAGATGCCGAAATAAGCAAAACATATCAAAAGGCCGTCTGCAAATCCTCATTTTGCAGACGGCCTTTTGCTGAACGGAAAACGCGATGGTTTGATTGTTGCGCGAAATACCGCAGAGGAAATATAGTCATTTAAAATAAGAATGATACAGCGTTGCTTTGCCTTGCCGTACTATGTGTACTGTCTGCGGCTTCGCTGCCTTGTCTCATTCTTATTTTATTCGACTATACCATACAATGCAAAAACTCCGCAAAATGCGGAGTTTTTAAAATCTGGCACGCCCACGGGGATTCGAACCCCGGTTGCCGCCGTGAAAGGGCAGTGTCCTAGGCCTCTAGACGATGGGCGCGTAACCGAAAGACGAACTATACTGATATACGGCGGAGCTGTCAATGGGAAGATGCATTTTTTCAGACGGCCTTGCCGTATAAATTCGCACGGGTATGCTGTATAATGGGACGGTTTTAGAGAAAGGAAAGCCTTCATGTGGTTCAAGCAAGTCAGTTTCTATCCCTTGAATAAAGACAAGCTGCCTGATTTGGAAAAGTTGGCGGATAAGCTGGCTGAGGCGGAGTTTGCTCATTGTCAGGGCTTGGATTGGTTCAGCGAGGGCTTTTTTGCGCCGGTTTCTTTTTCTCCCGAGCTGGTGTTTCCTGCCGATTATACTTGGCGGGTAGCTTTGAAAAAAGAAGAAAAAGTCCTGCCGGCAGGCGTTATCCGCGATATTTTAGACGAGCGGGTATTGCGTATTCAAGACGAAGAAGGGCGCAATGTCGGCCGTAAAGAAAAGCAGGAGCTGAAAGAGCAGATTACAGACGACCTGCTGCCGCGAGCGTTTACCCGCAGCGGTCGGACTCAGGCGGTGTTTGATACACGCCACGGTTATCTGCTGGTAAACAATGCTTCTGCAGCCAAAGCGGAAAATATGCTGACTAAATTGCGCGAAGCATTGGGCGGTTTGGAAGCGCGCCTGCCCAATACCAAGCAATCGCCGTCGTCGCTGATGACTTCATGGTTGCTTGAAGGGCGTTGCGAGGGCGGTTTTGAGTTGGACAGCGATTGCGAGCTCAAAGGCGTGGGCGATGTCGTGCCGGTGGTGAAGGTGTCGAAACAGGACTTGACCGCCGATGAGGTGGTGCAACATGTGAAAAACGGTAAGGTTGTTACCCAGCTTGGTTTGGTGTGGCGCGAGCAATTGGCTTTTGTGCTGACCCAGGATTTCACGCTCAAGCGGATTCAGTATTTGGACGTGTTGCAGGAAGAGGCGGAAAGCAACGGCGATGATGCCGCCGGTTTGATGTTTGCCTCTCAAATTCTGATGACTGAAGCCATTTCCACTATGCTGGAAGAGCTGGTAGGTTATTTGGGCGGTTGGCAAGACTGATGTTTGTCATGCGGATGATAGGCCGTCTGCAAAATAGGGAAGACAATATGTTGAAATATATCGCATTATTAGGTTTGGGCTTGGGTCTTTCAGTACCGGTAGCTGCGGCGGTCATCAATGATTACCAAGGGCAGGGCTGCCGCTACGAAGGTGCAGTAAAAGACAGCAAACCGGAAGGTAAGGGCGTTTGGTCTTGCCAAGACGGACGCAGTTACAGCGGGCAGTTCAAGCAGGGCAGATTTCACGGTAAAGGCATTTACAGTGTCCGTGTTACCAAACCGGTTTTTTTGGATTCGTTTAATGTCAACAGCACCAAACTGCGGGGCATGGATTTGGAAGGTACTTTCCGCAACGGCAGTGCAGACGGCCGCTTTAAGGTCTTGCAAAACGGAACAGTATTGTTTTTGATGACCTTCGATAAGGGCATGATGCAGGCGGTGGATTTGCCGAAAGCCGTTAAAAAATAATATTCAGACGGCATTTGGCCGTCCGAATCATCAGAAATTCAAGGAAGTTTTACTATGAGTATCAAATCTGACAAATGGATACGCCGAATGAGTGAAGAGTTCGGTATGATTGAGCCGTTTGAACCGAATCAGATTAAAGAGGTAAACGGGCAGCGCATCATTTCCTACGGTACGTCCAGCTATGGCTATGACATCCGTTGCGCCAATGAGTTTAAAATCTTTACCAATATCAACAGCACCATTGTTGATCCGAAAAATTTCGACCCGAAAAATTTTGTAACGGTAGAGGACGACTGCTGCATTATCCCGCCCAATTCGTTTGCGCTGGCGCGTACGGTTGAGTATTTCCGTATTCCGCGTAATGTCTTGACGGTGTGTTTGGGGAAATCAACCTATGCCCGCTGCGGTATTATTGTCAACGTAACGCCGTTTGAGCCGGAATGGGAAGGCTATGTTACGCTGGAGTTTTCCAATACCACGCCGCTGCCGGCCAAAATCTATGCCGGAGAAGGTGTGGCGCAGGTGTTGTTTTTTGAAAGCGATGAAATCTGCGAAACATCGTATAAAGACCGGAACGGTAAATACATGGGGCAAACCGGTGTAACGCTGCCGAAAACCTGATGATTGAAACCCCTGATTTGATGATATAGTCGAATAAAATGAGAATGAGACAAGGCAGCGAAGCCGCAGACAGTACAGATAGTACGACAAGGCAAAGCAACGCAGTATCATTCTTATTTTAAAAGACTATAAAAGCCGTCTGCAAAATGATTTGCTCATTTTGCAGACGGCTTTTTCAGTATCATCGCTCAAAGTCAAAACATGAACCATTTGCTTGTACCGCTAATCTTGCCGGCAGCATTGAAATGCTTCGTTTCTGGTTGATGACTAGTTTTTCATGGACTGAACCGGTGCCGGTATGCGGCCGCCGCGTTTGACGAACACTTCGCAACTGCCTTCTTTCACCGGCATAATCGGCGCATAACCGAGCAAACCGCCGAATTCGACGCTTTCGCCCACGTCTTTGCCCGTTACCGGAATAATGCGTACTGCGGTGGTTTTGTTGTTGATCATACCGATGGCAGCTTCATCGGCAATGATGCCGGAAATGGTGGCGGCGGATGTGTGGCCGGGTACGGCAATCATGTCCAAGCCGACCGAGCAGACGGCCGTCATCGCTTCCAGTTTGTCCAAAGTCAGCACGCCGGATTCGGCCGCCGCAATCATGCCTTCGTCTTCGGATACGGGGATAAACGCGCCGCTCAAGCCGCCTACCGCGCTGGAAGCCATCATGCCGCCTTTTTTCACCGCATCGTTGAGCAGGGCCAATGCGGCGGTCGTACCGTGGGTTCCGCACACGCTCAAGCCCATTTCTTCCAAAATGCGCGCTACCGAATCGCCCACTGCGGGGGTTGGTGCCAGAGACAAATCCAAAATGCCGAACGGAATATCCAGCATTTTGGCCGCCTCATGGCCGATTAATTCGCCTACACGGGTAATTTTAAACGCTGTTTTCTTCACCACTTCGGCAATTTCGGTCAAATCATCCGTATCCGCGCAATTTTGCAGCGCGGCCTGTACCACGCCGGGGCCGGACACGCCGACATTAATCACGGCATCCGCTTCTCCCGATCCGTGGAACGCGCCCGCCATAAACGGATTGTCTTCCACCGCATTGCAAAACACCACCAGCTTGGCGCATCCGAAGCCCTCCGGCGTAATCTCCGCCGTGCGCTTGATGGTTTCGCCCGCCAGTTTGACCGCATCCATATTGATGCCGGCGCGGGTGCTGCCGATATTGATGGAGCTGCACACGATATCCGTGGTTTTCATCGCCTCGGGAATCGAGCGGATTAATACTTCGTCGGAAGGCGACATACCTTTTTGCACCAGCGCGGAGAAGCCGCCGATAAACGACACTCCGATGGCTTTGGCGGCTTTGTCCAAAGTCTGCGCCACGCTCACATACGAATCTGCTTTGGTGGCGGCGGCAATCTGCGCGATGGGGGTTACGGAAATACGCTGGTTCACAATCGGCACGCCGTATTTGGCGGAGAGGTGCTTGGCCGCGGCCACCAAATCTTTGCCGATGGTGGTGATTTTGTTGTAGATATTTTGGTTTAACACATCAATATCGCTGCTGATGCAGTCATGCAGATCGATGCCGATGGTAATCGTGCGCACGTCGAAATTCTGATCGGCGACCATGCGCACGGTTTCGAGGATTTCATTGGATTGGATGCTCATTTTTCAGACGGCCTTTCAAATGCGGTGCATGGCTCGGAAAATATCTTCGTTTTGCATACGGATATCCAAAGCCAGCTTTTTGCTCTCGGCAGTAAACAAATCCAAAATTTCCTGACGCGATTTCGGGCATTTCGAAGTATCGACCAAAATAATCATGGTAAAAAAATCGTCCATCAGCTGCTGGCTGATATTGACGATATTGATTTGGTTTTCGGCTAAAATTTTAGATACATCGTAAACGATGCCGACACGGTCTTTACCGATAACGGTAATTACGGAGTTGCTGGTTTGACTCATGATAAATTCTTTCTGGCTGAATCATTAAGGTACGGCACGCTTATGCCGTCTGCAAAAACGATAGAAATTATACAGGATTTCAGAGGATAGGCCGAAATCCCTTAATTCGTTTATATTGGGTTAAAAATAAAACCGATTGGGGGAGGCCAACCGGTTAAAAGTTGAGATTATTTGGTCAAAGCTTTATCCAAGTCCGCCAAAATATTTTTCAGTCCGACACGGACTTCTTCGGCATCGGCAGCAGGATTGCCGTCTGCATCTAAAGCACCTTGGCTGAAGCTGTCCACATAAGGCGCAAAAGTGTCTTTTAGTTTTAACAGTTTGACAACATCCGAACGGGTATAACGCTCACCGCCATGACCGATAACGATACCGTTTTCATGCTGCCATTGGGCGAATTGGGAAGGGCTGATTTGCAGCAGCGAGCACATTTCGTCCAGCGTAAAATAACGTTGTGCAGGAACGGACGGATTAGCGTTGTTTGTCATAATAATGCTCCACCATGCCTTTGAGTTTTTGGCTGGCATGGAAAGTAACGACACGGCGCGCACTGATCGGCACTTCTTCGCCGGTTTTAGGATTGCGGCCCGGACGTTGGGGCTTGTCGCGCAGTTGGAAGTTGCCGAAGCCGGAAATTTTGATTTCTTCTCCGCGAGCCAGAGTGCTGCGGATTTCTTCAAAGAAAAGTTCGACGATTTCTTTGGCGTCGTTTTTGGTCACATTGCTGACTTTATCGACCAAAATATCGGCCAGTTCTGCTTTTGTGAGTGTCATATTCTTACCTTTATTTTCAACAGGTGGGGATTATTACTAAATTTTTCTTAAAAATCAAGTGTCAGAGCCAATATTTGCATCAGGTTCGATGGTTTTTTTCGGCATGGAAAAAGGGAAAATATCGGAACATCAAATCGATTTTATGTATTGCCAAGCAGCATTGCTATATGGGCAGCAAATCAGCCAATATTGATACTCAATACAGAATATCGTTGCCTGATTATTTTTAATCTCGGGCCGGTCATTGAAAAATCAGACAGATAAGACCGTCTGATTTTTCAAATTGCCACCGGCTTCGGGCTGCATAAACTCAGATATGGTACAACGTAAGAATTTAGATGTTGTGCCACTGTCTGTTATGTTTTGTGCTAAACACGAAGCTGCGCACCGGCCGCAACTGCCGCTGCAACCAAATCCGCCATAACCGGTTCAACCACGCCGTCGGTTAAAGTGGCTTCCATATCCTGCAGCAATACTTTTACCGCCATGCTCTTCATGCCTTCGGGCAGGCCTGTGCCGCGGTATACGTCGAATACTTCGATTTCGCGGATCAGCGGGCTTTTCACGCTGTTTAAGGCGGCAAGCAGCTTGTCGCAGGTCATGTCTTCGGGCATCACGAATGCCAAATCCCTGCGTGCGGGTTGGAATTTCGATACCGGGAGGTAACGTGTTTTTTCGCGTCCGAGCACGGTATCTATGTCGATTTCGAATACCAGAGCCGTTTGCGGCAAGTCGTATTTTTGCAACCATTTCGGATGCAGTTCGCCGACAAAGCCGACCGTGCGGCCGTCGATTTGGATTTCGGCGGTGCGGCCGGGGTGCAACGCGGGATGGACGGCTTTAACAAAGGCCGCCTGCTTGCCTGCCAGCAGGTTTTCGATGTCGGCTTTGACATCGTAAAAATCGGCCGGGCGGGCTTTTTCGCCCCATTGTTCGGGCAGTGCGCTGCCGTAAACCAAGCCGCCGATGCGTTCGTTTTGAACGAAGAGGCCGTCTGAATCTTTGCCGAACACGCGGGCAATTTCGAAAATGCGCACGCGGTTTTGCTTGCGGTTCAGATTGTTTTGCAGGATTTCCACCAGACCGCCGATGAGCGTGGAACGCATTACGGCGTATTGCGCCGCCAGCGGGTTTTGCAGGCGGATGGGGTCGGTGTTTGCAGCAAAATCCTGCTCCCATTGCTCGTTTACAAAAGCATAGCTCACTACTTCCTGATAACCGCGCGCTGCCATTTGGCTGTAAACGGCAAAACGGTTGCGGCGGGTTTCCGGCAAGGCCAGCATTTTCAGACGGCCTGAAGTGTAATCGTCGGGAATGTTTTCATAGCCGTATACGCGGGCGATTTCTTCAATCAGGTCGGCTTCGATTCCGATGTCGAAACGGAAGCTCGGCGCGTTCACTTCAAAACCGCCTTCGACAGCCACGGGGTTTAATCCCAAATGCTGCAAAATCGTTGCAACACGGTCGGCTTCGATGCTCACGCCCAATAATTTTTCCACCCGCGCCAAGCGCACGGTAACGCTTTTTGCAGACGGCAGTTTGCCCGCGGCTTCCACCGTTTCGCCGGCCGAGCCGCCGCAGATTTGCAATACCAGTTCGGTGGCACGCTCGACCGCATCGGCCTGCAAGGTGTAATCCACGCCGCGCTCGAAGCGGAAAGAGGAATCTGAGCCGAATCCGTATTGGCGCGATTTGCCCGCGATGATTTCCGGCGCGAACCAAGCCGCTTCGAGAACGATGTTTTTCGTGCCGTCTGAAACGGCGCTGCTTTCGCCGCCCATCAGTCCGGCCATGCTCAGCGCGCCTTTTTCATCGGCCACCACCAGCGTGTTTTCAGACAGGCATACGGTTTTTTCGTTCAAACACGCCAATTCTTCGCCTTCAACCGCGCGGCGTACAATCAGGCTGCCTGAAATCTTGTCGGCATCGAAAACGTGCATCGGCTGGCCGAGTTCCAGCATCACATAATTGCCGATGTCCACCAGCGCGGAAATGCTGCGCACGCCGCTGCGCTCCAAACGCTGCCGCATCCAAGCGGGTGTTTGTGCCTGGGCGTTTACGCCTTCGATGACGCGGCTGATGAAACGGCCGCAATCTTCCGGCGCATCGATGCGCACGGCCTGCGTTTTCCCGCCGGTAACAGAGGCCGTCTGAATATGCGGAAACTGCACCGCACATCGGGTCAGTGCCGATACTTCGCGGGCGATGCCTTTAATGCTGAGGCAGTCGGTACGGTTCGGCGTGATTTTCAGCGTGAAAACTGTGTCGTCCAAATCCAAATATTCACGGATATTTTGGCCGACTGGCGCGTCGGCGGGCAGGATGTGCAGACCGTCCACGCCATCATCGGGCAGGCCCAGCTCGTCGGTGGAACACAGCATGCCGTTGGAAACCACGCCGCGCATTTGAGTCGGCTTGATTTTAAAGTTTCCCGGCAGCACCGCTCCCGGCAGCGAACACGGTACTTTAATCCCCGGCTTCACGTTCGGCGCACCGCACACAATTTGAATCAGTTCGCCGGTACCCGCATCCACTTGGGTAATGTTCAAACGGTCGGCATCGGGATGTTTTTCCACCGACTTCACTTCCGCCACCACCACGCCGCTGAACTCAGGCGCGGCGGCATCGGCTTCTTCGACTTCCAAACCCGCCATCGTCAGCAGGTGGGCAAGTTGCTCGGCGGAAAGATTGGGATTGGCTTGGGTTTTGAGCCAGGAATAGGAGAATTGCATTCTTTTATCTCTTGTTTTTTAATTTAGTGAATTGGTTTTCAGGTGCGGCCTGGGCAATTTAATTTTCTTCCAGATAAAAACCATCTAGTTGATAAGTGGTTACTGGTGTGATGTATAACTTATATTTTTCCACTAATTCAATAATCCGATCGCCGTCAATCAATGTAATCGGATATTTTCCTTCACGAGCATATTTTTCCGCATCACGTGAAAAGCTGGCAGTAGTGATAAAAATGCCAAATTCTGCATTGTTATTAACCATTGCACCTGTAAATTTATCAATTTCAGGTGTGCCGATGCGTTGCTTATCCTGCCAACGCTTGGCCTGTATGGCGACGCGAGAAGTGCGGAAGTCATCGGAAACAATGTAACCGTAGCCGTCTATACCGCCGTCTCTTGTTGCAGAGATACCTTTGGTTTCGTCAATATCCACTCCCATCTTCTTAACCAAAGCGCGGCAGAACATTTCAAATTTCCCGGGTTTCATATTGAGCAAAGCCTGTTTCAACTGTAATTTCCAGCTTTCGACAGCAGCTTCATCTTCATCCTCAATATTTTCATATTCCGGTTCTTCAATAGAAACTTCACTGAAATGCTTTTTGCGTTTGGCAGATCGCTTTTCCCATTGTGGTCTAGAGAGCGTGTATATTTCTTCTATATCCAACCGCTCTACCTGACACATTCTACCCTTTTCAGTCAAAGCCACTACACCACGTTCAGGGAAAGTTACAAAACCTGCCATTTCCAAGTTGATAATACTAAAATTGAACACAAAATTAAACGGATGATATAGCCCGCCATTTTTGGCTGGCCTAGTTTCATCAATAACGCTTTCAGGAATCTCATGAACCGATGTTTTGATTTCATGTTTTAATTCTTTTCGGCTGGCTTTTCCGCCTAAATTTTGGAGTAGCTTGATTAAAATCGGCATGAGCATTTTTTCCTGCTCATTTCTTTTCAGATGTTCAAATTTCATCAGCGTTTATTTAAATTGTTTCAAAAAGTTCAAATCGTTATCAAAGAACAAGCGCAGGTCGTTCACGCCGTAGCGCAACATGGCGAAGCGGTCGAGGCCGATGCCGAAGGCGAAACCGGTGTATTTTTCCGGATCGATGTTGACGTTGCGCAATACATTCGGATGCACCATGCCGCAGCCGCCGACTTCCAGCCATTTGCCGTTGTCGCCCATGATGTCGATTTCGGCGGAAGGTTCGGTAAAGGGGAAGAATGAGGGACGGAAGCGCACTTGCAAATCGTCTCGCTCGAAAAAGCGGCGGATAAAGTCGGTAAACACGGCTTTCAGGTCGGCAAAGGTAACGCCTTCCTCTACCCACAGCCCTTCGGCTTGGTGGAACATGGGCGAATGTGTGGCATCGCTGTCGACGCGGTATACCCGGCCGGGCGCGATGATGCGGATGGGCGGGTTTTTCTTATCCAGCATATAGCGGATTTGAATGGGCGAGGTGTGGGTGCGCAAAACGTCGCCGTTTTCCACGTAAAACGTATCCTGCATGGCGCGGGCGGGGTGGTTTTGCGGGATGTTCAGGGCTTGGAAATTGTGAAAATCATCTTCGATTTCGGGACCGTCGGCCACTTCGAAGCCCATACCGTGGAACAGCTCGACCACGCGTTGCAGGGTCAGAGTAACCGGATGCAGGCCGCCTGAAACTTGACCGCGGCCGGGGAGGGTCACATCCAAAGCCTCGGCAGCCAGCCGGGCTTCCAGCTTGGCGGTATTCAGCGCATCGCGCTTAGCATTATAGGCCGTCTGAAATTGGTTTTTGCATTCGTTGATGTGCGCACCGACGGTTTTGCGCTCTTCGGGCGACATTTGGCCCAGTTGTTTGAGCAGGAGGTTGAGTTCGCCGGTTTTACCGAGGTATTGGG
Source organism: Neisseria animalis (assembly GCF_900636515.1). Classification (NCBI taxonomy): domain Bacteria; kingdom Pseudomonadati; phylum Pseudomonadota; class Betaproteobacteria; order Neisseriales; family Neisseriaceae; genus Neisseria; species Neisseria animalis. Next base: position 1,344,198 of record NZ_LR134287.1, on the reverse strand, counting down.
CTTTGACTTGTTCCAAGGCGTTGAAATCTGTCGCAGTTTCTAAGGCTGCGATGCCTTCGGCAACGATACGGTTTACATTTTCCATAAGAGTCTTTGTTGTTTGAAAGTTGGCGGAGGCGGGCGGGTCAAACAAAAAAAGAATAAGGCCGTCTGAAGTTTCAGACGGCATTGCAACCACGCCAATCCGCTAGATAAAATCGGTTTATATTCTAACGCAATTTATGTCAAAAAAACAGCATTTTCAAGAAAAAAATCAACCACATAGAAATTTAAAAATAAAAAAAGGAAACCGAAGTTTCCTTTTTTAAATCTGGCAATGCTTAAGCCAAAGCAGCTTTGGCTTTTTCAACCAATTGCGCGAATGCCGGTTTGTCGAATACAGCCAAATCAGCCAATACTTTGCGGTCGATTTCGATAGACGCGCGTTTCAGACCGTTCATGAATTTGCTGTAAGACAGGCCGTTTTCACGGGCACCTGCATTGATACGCACAATCCACAGTTGGCGGAATTGGCGTTTACGTTGGCGGCGGTCGCGGTATGCATATTGACCGGCCTTCATTACCGCTTGCTTGGCAACGCGGTAAACGTTTTTACGACGACCGCGGTAGCCCTTGGCTAACGCGAAGATTTTTTGGTGGCGGGCACGTGCGGTAACACCGCGTTTTACGCGTGGCATAGTTCAAACTCCTTAAGCGTAGGGTAACATTTTAGCAACTGCAGCCAAATCGCGTTCGTTCACCATAGCGGTGCCGCGCAGGTTGCGTTTGGTTTTAGTGGTTTTTTTGGTCAGGATATGGCTTTTGAAAGCATGACCGCGTTTCACACCACCGTTACCCAGTACTTTAAAGCGTTTTTTCGCACTGGATTTGGTTTTCATTTTAGGCATGGGAAAACTCCATTCATTGTTAGATAAGGTATAAGGGGGTTTAAACAGCAAAGCATTCCAAACACTTGAAACCCGAATACCACGGTTTTTGCCGCTTCCTTCAAACTTGTTCCGCGCGGCAATCAGAACAAGCCGATTATTATAATCTTATTTTTTCTTAGGCGCAATCATCATCACCATCTGACGGCCTTCCATTTTCGGAAAGGACTCAATTTGCGCCACTTCGGCCAAATCTTCTTTCACGCGCTCCAAAAGCTGCGCACCCAATTGTTGGTGTGCCATTTCCCGGCCGCGGAAACGCAATGTAACTTTTACTTTATCACCATCTGCCAAAAAGCGGTTGATGTTGCGCATTTTGATTTGGTAATCGCCTTCATCGGTACCCGGACGGAATTTGATTTCCTTGATTTGTACCTGTTTTTGGTTTTTCTTGGCTTCGTCGCGTTTTTTGGCCTGCTGGTATTTGTATTTACCAAAGTCCATCAATTTGCACACGGGCGGTTTGGCAGTAGGGGAAATTTCTACCAAATCTACATCTTTCTCTTCCGCCATAGCCAATGCTTCACGAAGAGACACTACCCCAAGCTGTTCGCCTGAATCACTGATTAATCGCACTTCCTTGGCGGTAATTTCGCCATTAATTCGTGCTTCGCGTTCCTGAGCGATGATGATACTCCTTTTAAAAATTAATGATTAACAAGGGCTTCGGCGATTTCATGTTTCAACCGGGCAATAAAATCATCCAAGTTTAACGAACCCAAGTCCTCTGCTTTGCGGCGTACGGCCACTTTATTTTCTTGTTTCTCTTTATCGCCGACAACGATTTGATAAGGGAAACGGTATTGGCTGTTGTCGCGGATTTTGTAACCGATTTTTTCGTTGCGCAAATCCAACTCGACACGGAAACCGGCAGCCTGCAATCTGGCGGCCACTTCACGACAGTAATCCGCTTGATTTTCGGTGATGTTCATAATCACCATCTGTACCGGAGCCAGCCACAATGGGAACGAACCGGCATGGTTTTCAATCAGAATGCCGATAAAACGCTCCAATGAGCCGAGAATGGCGCGGTGCAACATCACCGGACGGGCGCGATCGTTGTTTTCGGTAACATATTCCGCATTCAAGCGTTCCGGTAATACGAAGTCTAATTGCAGCGTACCGCACTGCCAAGAGCGGCCGAGTGCGTCCTTGACGTGATATTCGATTTTCGGACCGTAAAAAGCACCTTCTCCCGGCAATTCTTCCCATTCCACGCCGCAAGCGGTCAGGGCATCGCGCAAACCCTGCTCGGCCTTATCCCAAATTTCATCGGAACCGGCGCGCTGCTCGGGACGCAATGACAGTTTCACCGAAACATCATGGAAACCAAACTGCTTGTAAATACGCGCCAGCAATTCGTTGAACGCTTGCGCTTCGGATACGATTTGGTCTTCGGTACAGAAAATATGCGCATCGTCTTGCACGAAACCGCGTACGCGCATCAGGCCGTGCAACGCGCCGGTCGGTTCATTACGGTGGCAGGAACCGAATTCGGCCAAACGCATCGGCAAATCACGGTATGAGCGCAGGCTGTTGTTGAATACCTGCACATGACCCGGACAGTTCATCGGTTTTACCGCGTATTCGCGTTTTTCCGACTGGGTCGTAAACATGTTGTCTTTGTAGTTTTCCCAGTGACCCGAACGCTCCCAGAAGGTTTTGTCCATCATCATCGGGGTTTTGATTTCTTTATAGCCTGCCGCATCCAGCTCGCGGCGCATATGCTGCTCGATAGCCTGCCACAGTGCCCAGCCTTTCGGATGCCAGAACACCATGCCCGGTGCTTCGTCTTGCAGGTGGAACAAATCCAATTGCCTGCCCAGCTTGCGGTGGTCGCGCTTTTCAGCCTCTTCGATGCGCCGGATATAGGCTTTCAATTCGTCTTTGCCTGCCCATGCCGTACCGTAAATGCGTTGCAGCATTTCATTATTGCTGTCTCCGCGCCAGTAGGCACCTGCCAGCTTGGTCAGCTTGAAGTTTTTCAAAAAACGGGTATTCGGAACGTGCGGACCGCGGCACATATCGACATATTCCTGATGGTGGTACAAGCCCATGGCTTCCACTTCAGGCATATCTTCAATCAGGCGCAGTTTGTATTCTTCGCCCCGTTCTTGGAACGTTTTAATGGTTTCGGCACGCGGAGTCATTACCTTAATGACATCGTAATCCTGCGCAATCAATTCCTTCATGCGCGCTTCAATGGCTGCAACATCTTCCGGTGTAAAAGGCTTTTCGGTGGCGATATCGTAGTAAAAACCGTCTTCGATAACAGGCCCGATAACCATTTTGGCATTCGGATAAAGCTGTTTGACCGCATGGCCGACCAAGTGCGCACAAGAATGGCGGATGATTTCCACACCTTCTTGGTCTTTCGGAGTAATAATCTGCACATCGGCATCTTCGGTAATCGGATCGCAAGCATCAACCAACTTGCCGTTTACTTTGCCCGCAACCGCAGCCTTCGCCAAACTCGCACCGATAGAAGCGGCGATTTGCGCCACGGTAACAGGGGATTCGTATTGGCGGACCGAGCCGTCCGGCAAGGTAATGTTCAACATGGGATACTCCGAGGCCAGTAATGCAGTAATTATTGTTTATATATAAAAACAACAAAACCTTATGGTTTTGTTGTAAATATTTGGTAGGCACGATTGGATTCGAACCAACGACCCCCACCATGTCAAGGTGGTGCTCTAACCAACTGAGCTACGTGCCTGCAAAAGACAGAAAAGGATTTTATCCGATTGTTTCGGAGCTTGGCAAGTGTTGGTTGTATTTTTCAGACGGCATAAGCACAATTCCGTTATAATTCTGATTAATTTCATTACTTCAAATTCAAATCCAACGCGATATGCTCAAATTCACCCTGCACAAAACCGACGGCCACGCACGCCGCGGCACGCTCGAACTCAACCACGGTACAATCGAAACCCCCGTATTCATGCCTGTCGGCACCTACGGCTCGGTCAAAGCCATGACTCCCGACAACCTGCACGACATCAAAGCGCAGATTATTTTAGGCAACACCTACCATTTATGGCTGCGCCCCGGCCTCGAAGTCATCGAACAATTCGGCGGCCTGCACGGCTTTATCGGCTGGAACAAACCCATCCTCACCGATTCCGGCGGCTTCCAAGTCTTCTCCCTTTCAGACATGCGCAAGCTCACCGAAGAAGGCTGTACCTTCAAAAGCCCGATTAACGGCGACAAACTCTTTCTCTCGCCCGAAATCTCGATGAAAATCCAAACCGTATTAAACTCCGACATCGTCATGCAGCTCGACGAATGCACTCCGGGCGAAGCCGGCCGCGAACAGGCGCGCCTATCGCTGCAAATGAGCCTGCGCTGGGCGGAGCGCAGCAAAAAAGCCTTTGAAGACCTCAAAAACCCCAACGCCCTCTTCGGCATCGTACAAGGCGCAATGTATGAAGACCTGCGCGAAGAATCGCTCAAAGGATTGGAGCAATTCGACTTCCCCGGCCTTGCTATCGGCGGTCTCTCCGTCGGCGAACCCAAGCCCGAAATGTACCGCATGATACGCGCCGTTGGTCCCATGCTGCCTGCACACAAACCGCATTATCTGATGGGTGTCGGCACCCCCGAAGATTTGGTTTACGGCGTGGCGCACGGCATCGATATGTTCGATTGCGTGATGCCCACCCGCAACGCCCGCAACGGCTGGCTGTTTACCCGCTTCGGCGACATCAAAATCAAAAACGCCAAACACAAACACGACACCCGCCCCTTGGACGAAAGCTGCACCTGCTACGCCTGCCGCAACTTCAGCCGCGCCTATCTGCACCACTTGCACCGCGCCGGCGAAATCCTCGGCGCACAGCTCAACACCATCCACAACCTGCATTTCTACCAAGTCATCATGGCCGAAATGCGCGAAGCCATCGAGCAGGGTAAATTTGCCGACTGGCAGGCACAATTCCACGAAAACCGCGCAAGAGGTACAGATTGATTTAGCTTTAACCGTCCAACGTTGTACAAAGGCCGTCTGCATATTCGATTATACTGATAAATCAGATATGCAGACGGCCTTTGGCGGCTTAAAAATCATTTCAAACCACAGCCAATATCTCCGAATAATGTTTGGTAACGGTTATACCATCAGGTACATGTTTTCCCGCTTCTGCAGACGGCCTGAATAAAAAACCCTTATCCGCATACTGCAACATTGAAAAGTCATTAAACGTATCGCCTACCGCAATACAAAAATCCCCTTTTTTAACGATTTTCGCCAATACTTCATGCTTTCCTTGGGTATGCGTATAAACAGCCTTGCGGATGAGTCCGTCGGCATTGCATTCGAAATAATTGGTATGAACTGCCTCAACAGCCAAAGGCTCCAATGCCGTTCCGATAATTTCAGCAAACGCATCCGTTACCACATGAATTTCAAAGCCTTTGCGCTTCAACTGAGCGACAAAATCCGCTGCACCCTCCAACAGCCGCACTTCATCCGAGTATGCCGACAAATGTGCCAGTCTGATTCCGTTTTGCGCCAACAAAGAGATTCTCTCCTCCATCAGCTTACTGAAATCCGGTTCTTGACGCGTGGTTTTTGCCAACTGCGGCAATCCCAGTTTTTCCGCATAGATTTCCCACAACTCAGGGTATAACACTCCCTCCATATCCAAAAACGCATACTTTTTCATCATGATTTCTCCTATACTGAAGCAAATATCAGCATCAGCCCCAGCAAAGCCAAGACCACACCGATGATTCGGTTAACCGCTACCTGCCTCCGAATCAAGCTGTTGCGGATAAGGGGATTGCCCAATACCGTAGCTACCGCCGCAAACCAGACCAAATGCGCCAGCGACATAAATGCTCCGTAGCCTGCCTGTACCGCCAACGACGTATCACTACCGACAATCTGGGTAAAAGTGGATAAAACGAACAAAGTGGTTTTCGGATTTAGTGCATTGGTCACAAAACCATTTTTAAACGCCTGCACATTGCTTAAAGCCTGTTCCGGATACCCTGCCAAATCCACAGATACAGGGAGGTGACGGAAAGTCTGCCAGCCCACATACACCAAATAAACCGCACCCAATAACTTAACCGCATGAAACACAAAAGGAAAACGCAGCAACAACACACTTACGCCCAATAAGGTATAAGCAACGTGTATCCAGACTGCCGAAGCAATCCCCAGCGCCGTCAATATTCCCGCCCGCTTGCCATAAAGGTAGCTGTTGCGTGTCGTCATCGCAAAATCCCCGCCGGGACTGATAACAGCCAATACGGTAATGGCGGCTACTGCTAAAAGTTCGTTCATTTCAAACAGCCGCTTTCTCTTTAAAAGTTATTACCAACACATCACGATACGCTTTTTCTATATTTTCATCTTTTCTGAAAATCGGGCTTACTCCATGGAAAACCTGAGTATCATCAACAATTGCCGCATCAAATGTTTCCGATAATGTAAACGCAGAAAGTTTGTTTCGTTCCAAATCATAAATAGCGGTTTCCCCACCTTCGACATTACAACGGGAAGCCATAACCATGAATACAAAAGACACTCCGTCGCGATGCACGCCTTCAGGTGTAGGCAGCCCGATATTTTTCTCTTTGGCAGTAATTCGAAACTGATGTACCCCGATGAAATAGTTTTTCGGTTTGCATTTTGAAAATACCGAATAAGCCAACTTTATCAGTGCCTCAAATACTTCATTTTGTAAAAAGTCCCCCGAAATCTCTTGAAAATATCTGGCAACCCCACCGTTCAACGTATTGTAATCTTTCGTTTGGTAGTGAGGTTGGTAAGGCAGCAGTTGTATGGACTGCTCCGAAGAGACGGTTTCAAAAACAGCATGAGCGCGCTGCCTATACTTGCCTCCATCAGCCATAAAAGTATCTTCACCCAAGCCCTCCCAACTTTGTATAAAGGTACGAACCGTTTCTTTTGTCGGATAATGCAAGAGAATTTCTCCCATAATCTGCTTGATTTTATCTGCCGGAAGATATAAAAAATGCTTTTGCTCCAATTGCTCCGCAATTTCAAGCAAACAGTCCAAATTATTGTTTATAGTCATTTAAAATAAGAATGATACAGCGTTGCTTTGCCTTGCCGTACTATGTGTACTGTCTGCGGCTTCGCTGCCTTGTCTCATTCTTATTTTATTCGACTATATATTTTGATACTTCATATTCCCTCCTTAAAAAAACCGAGTAATAATAATTTTGAATAAAATTATGACTGTTTTACCCCTTTTGAAAAATCGAATTATTTTCCGCAAATAGGTGAAATTTTGGAACAGATAAACCTCAACCGCATGCCGTTTAACGCACTGAAGTTTTTCTACCATGCCGCACATACGGGCAGCATCACCGAAGCAGCAAGAATACTCCACGTTACTCACGGTGCAGTCAGCAAACAGATTAAACTGCTGGAGCAATTCACAGGCGTATCTTTATTTGTCAAACAAGGACGCGGCTTGCGGCTTTCGGCGCAAGGGGTAGAGCTGATGGGGTGTTGCCGCCATATTTTCGAAGAATTGGACAACACGCTGCGCCGCATTGCACCGCAGGAAAAACGTGATTTAGTGGTATCGTGCGAACCGATATTGGCGATGAAATGGCTGATTCCGCGTATCGGCGCATTCCAGCAGGCACACGGCTTTAATGTCGTTATTTTGGCAGCAGGCGGCATGGTGGACTTTGCCCGTCAGTCAATCGACGCGGCCTTACGGCGCAACGACTTTATGTGGCCGTCTGAAATATTTGCAGAAGCTGTTGCAGCAGAAAAAACAGGCGTGGTGCACATTCCCGCCTTAACGCAATACAAAAAACTCCATACCCATACCCGACCCCTGGCATGGCGGGATTGGCAAAATCAAACAGGCATCAGCTTTGAAGCCGAGGGCGAGCTGTTTTTCGAGCACTTTTATCTGTGCATACAGGCCGCCATTGCCGGAATGGGTGCTGCTGTGGTTTCAGAAAAAATGGTGGAAGATGAAATCAACAAAGGTATTTTCATTGCACCGCATGGTTTTTGCGCCGACGGTTCCCACTACTATTTACTGTCGGACAAACCCTTTGCCGCCGACACGCGCAAGCAGCTCTTTTTGGAATGGGTCAGGCAGGAGATGGCTTGAATCAGACACTAAACAGATAATGCTTCTGGCAAACTGAAGCACAAATGCCGTCTGCAAATTTCATACGGTTTGGCTGAGTTTTCTGCTTGAGTAATCGTAAGGAATCATCAAAGGGCAGGGCGGTTTTTGCAGACGGCTTTTTATTCGTGCTGAAACACGTTAGAATAGAGAGCTTTGCTGTTTAAGAGAATAAGATTAAATAAGGCTTTGTATGCTGTGGACTGTTTTGGTGTTTTTATTGCTGTGTGCGATTGGCGGGGCGTTATGGCTGCATTACCGTCAAGAGCAGGAGTGGCGTCGGGAGCTGTCGGATTTTGCTGATAATGGGGAGCTGCCGGAGGATATGCGTGTCGGTATGCCGTCTGTAAATTCGTGGTGGCGGCATTTAATCGGATTAAATCCGTTACGCCGCAGCAAAGCAGGGCAGAGCAGCTTTCAGGCACGTTTGCGCTTGCTGGCGGCGCAAAAGCAAATGCGGGCGGAAGATACGGAAACATGGGATTATGTTGACGATCAAACAGTGTTTTCCGCAGCGGAAACGGAGCAGGAAGATAAGGTACAATACGGACAATCTGCCCGGGCAAAGGGTAGCGTGCGCTTGCCTGCTTATCCTGAAATTGTGCCGTTTGTGGAAATGGAAGTGCCGGAATACCGTCCGCGTAAGGTCAGCGGTACGGATTGGGAGGAAATTACCCTGCAAGATGCGCGCCAATCTTTAAGTGAGGCGGTGATGCAGGAATATGCCGAACGGAGTGTCCATGCTCCGGCAGCAACGGAGAAACAGGCCGAACCTTCCGGCATGGAAACATTGATTAAAACGTCGCGCAGTCCGATTAAAGGTTTGGAAATTATTGACTTAGACGATCCTGTGCTGCGCCGTACCCGTAACCGTGTATTGGCAGATGTTGATTCCCTGCATTTGAAAACAATGAAGCGGGCGGAAACAGCGAATTTGCAGACGGCCTCGGATTACCGTTCTGCTGTTGCGGCAGGTATTTCAAGCAATAGAATTGAAATCAGTATGGACAGTATCCAAAACGATTTGGCGCGCCAGTCTGCTGCGCGCGGTCGTTTGGCGGCTGCGGTTGCACCTGTGCGTCATTATCAGCCGCCAACCATACAAAGTGATGAAATTCTTGCAAATTTAGGACAGCAACTGCCGCGCCGTCAGGCACGATCCATGCGCCATATTGAAGCGGCGCGCCAAGATGTGTCTGGTTCAGAGCGTTCGGTTCAGGGGGTAAGTGCGGTTAAAACCAACAAGCCGCAAGGTTCGCAGCCTCAGCAGCGTGCTTATGTTTCTCCTTTTGCCGCTCGTTCCGTTAGCGCGGTTCCTGATGTTTCCGCTCAGACGGTATCTCCGGAAACGGTTTCACAACCTTCTGTTGCCCCGCAAGAGGCGCTTGCACAAAACACCGCTTTGGTCGAAAAAGCGGCACAGAGTGTATCCTATCACCCGACGGAATCCGAAGTAACGGTAAGCGCACACATCAGCAATTATCCTGAACGTTCGATTCACGATTTCCTCACCCAAGAATCTGGCTCTTCGGCAGCGGTGGCAACCCCTGTTGGAGCTGCGGTATGGCACGAAGAGGAAGTTTCGGACGTTGCGCCTGTTTCGGATGTTAAACCGCAACAGCCCGCAATATTGCCGTCTGCAAAAACAGAAGAGTCTCAGGCTGAATTTACGCCGGTGTCCAATCGGTTGAGCGCGCCCGAGCCGGTCCGTCTTCAGGCCGCGCACACCGAAGTGCTTGCGGAGCAAACCCCGTCTCCGGTTGTTGCACCTGTTGCAAACATCAATGAAAATCAAAGTGGTACAACAATTTTGCCTTCTCTTGATTTGTTGCTGCCGCCGCAATTCGATCCGAGTGCGAAGCAGACAGAAGAAGCTCTGCTGGAAAACAGTATTACCATTGAAGAGAAACTGGCGGAGTTTAAAGTTAAAGTCAAAGTGATGGACGCTTATTCCGGCCCGGTCATCACCCGCTACGAAATCGAGCCCGATGTAGGCGTGCGCGGCAATTCAGTGCTGAATTTGGAAAAAGACTTGGCGCGCTCTTTAGGCGTGGCTTCTATCCGCGTGGTCGAAACCATTCCGGGCAAAACCTGCATGGGCTTGGAGCTGCCCAACCCGCGCCGCCAAACCATACGATTGAGTGAAATCTTTAATTCGCAAACCTTTAAAGAATCCCGTTCCAAACTGACTTTGGCCTTGGGGCAAGACATTACCGGAGAGCCCGTAGTTACCGACTTGGCGAAAGCACCGCATTTGTTGGTAGCGGGTACAACCGGCTCGGGTAAATCGGTAGGCGTGAATGCCATGATTTTATCCATGCTGTTCAAAGCCACGCCGGAAGAAGTGCGGATGATTATGATTGACCCGAAAATGCTGGAATTGAGCATTTACGAGGGCATTCCCCACCTGCTCGCCCCAGTGGTAACAGACATGAAATTGGCTGCCAATGCGCTGAATTGGTGTGTCAACGAAATGGAAAAACGCTATCGTCTGATGAGTCATGCAGGCGTGCGCAATCTGGCCGGATTCAACCAAAAAATCGCAGAAGCAGCAGCCCGAGGCGAAAAAATCGTTAATCCGTTTACACTTACGCCGGATAATCCCGAATATTTGGAAAAATTGCCGTTTATCGTGGTGGTTGTGGACGAGTTTGCCGACTTGATGATGACGGCAGGTAAGAAAATCGAAGAACTGATTGCCCGTTTGGCTCAAAAAGCGCGTGCCGCAGGCATTCATTTGATTTTGGCAACGCAACGCCCGAGCGTGGACGTTATTACCGGATTGATTAAAGCAAATATTCCGACCCGCATTGCTTTCCAAGTATCGGGTAAAGTGGACAGCCGCACGATTCTCGATCAAATGGGCGCAGAAAATCTGCTGGGACAAGGAGATATGCTGTTTTTACCGCCGGGTACGGGTTATCCGCAGCGCGTACACGGAGCGTTTGCCTCCGATGAAGAAGTGCATCATGTGGTCGAATATCTCAAACAATTCGGCGAGCCTGATTATATTGACGAAATCCTCAGCGGCGGCATGGAAGAACTGCCGGGCATCGGGCGCAGCAACGACAGCGATGTCGATCCGATGTATGACGAAGCCGTAGCATTTGTCATCAAATCGCGTAAGGCAAGTATCTCAGGCGTACAGCGCGCATTGCGTATCGGCTACAACCGCGCAGCCCGACTGATTGACCAAATGGAAAGCGACGGCATCGTTTCAGCCCCTGAAAGTAACGGCAACCGTACCATTCTGGCCAGAAGCAGCGAACATTTAGACGATTAATAGAGCAAGATGCTCGTAAAAGGCCGTCTGTAAAAATGGTTGGATAACACAGCGTGAAGCAAGGCAGCAAAGTTGCTGTACGTGAGGACAAATACCGTTCGGCGGACTTACTGTTCTAGTATAGTCATTTAAAATAAGAATGATACAGCGTTGCTTTGCCTTGCCGTACTATGTGTACTGTCTGCGGCTTCGCTGCCTTGTCTCATTCTTATTTTATTCGACTATAGCTTAGCCAAACCCTCTCTTTAGGCCATAGCGCGGTAACTGCATCATTCTGCATCATCCGACTATTTTACAGACGGTCTTTCTGATTATTTGGGGCGGATATTGGATATTTGCAGATGAAATCAAGACAGGTTTGGTTGCTGTATGTTTGAGTACGGCAGGGTTTCTTTACGGCAAACAAAAGCCGTCTGAAAATTTCAGACGGCTTTTTTTATCTGCGTTTTAAAGATTAGTCGGCAGACAATACCACTTTCATGGCTTGGTTTTCGGAAGCGTGTTTGAATACATCGTATGCTTCTTCCAACTCGCTGAATTTGAAGCGGTGGGTAATCATGCGGTTGAAATCGATGCTGCTGGTGGCAATGGCTTTCATCAGCATTTCGGTGGTGTTGGAGTTGACCAGACCGGTAGTGATTTTCAGGTTTTTAATCCACAGTTTTTCCAGTTTGAAATCAACTGCCTGACCGTGTACGCCGACCACGGCGACATTGCCGCCGGCTTTTACGGTTTCTTGGCACATATCCCAAGTGGCGGGGATACCGACTGCTTCGATGGCGCAGTCTACGCCGTCTTCGCCGACGATGGCTTTGACTTTTTCTACCACGTTGCCTTCAATCGGGTTGATGACATGGGTAGCACCCAATTCTTTTGCCAGCTTCAGGCGGTTTTCGTCCATATCACAGACAATCAGGGCGGCCGGGCTGTACAGTTGTGCTGTCAGCAGTGCAGACATACCGACAGGACCTGCACCGGCGATGAATACGGTATCGCCGGGTTTGACATCGCCGTACTGTACGCCGATTTCGTGTGCCGTCGGCAACGCATCGGAGAGCAGCAGTGCGACTTCATCGTTGATATTGTCGGGCAGCGGAATCAGGCTGTTGTCGGCGTAGGGAGTGCGTACAAATTCGGCTTGTGTGCCGTCAATCATGTAGCCGAGAATCCAACCGCCGTTGCGGCAGTGTGAGTAAAGCTGTTGTTTACAGTTGTCGCAAGTACAGCATTTGCTGACGCAGGAAATGATGACTTTGTCGCCGACTTTGATGTTTTTCACGGCAGAACCGACTTCTTCAACGATGCCGACACCTTCATGACCCAAAATACGGCCGTCTGCAACTTCGGGGTTTTTGCCTTTCCAAATGCCCAAGTCTGTACCGCAGATGGTGGTTTTTACGATTTTAACCACGGCATCTGTGGGGTCGATGATTTGCGGTTTGGCTTTTTCTTCAAAACGGATGTCGCCTGCACCGTGATAAACCATAGCTTTCATACTACTTGCCTTTCTTTAGAAAAAAGATTAACGGAATAGAGCATCAAAACTGTTTTATTGGTTTCTTTATAGTCTTTTTGTTAAGAAAAGTCAATACTTACTTAGGTTTCAATATGTCATAATATATCAATTATTAAAATATGTTAATTTGAAAAGATTTTATATGGCGGAGCAATGCTGAACAGGCAGTTGGTTTTCCGCTACAATAAGCGTTTTCAACGGAATGGGTATGCTATGGCAGATACGTCTGTTTTTGCCCGGCGTTTGATTGATTGGCAGCGGCTGAATGGCAGACACGGCTTGCCGTGGCAGGTGAAAGATCCTTATGCCGTCTGGCTTTCTGAAATCATGCTCCAGCAAACGCAGGTTGCAACGGTGTTGGATTATTATCCGCGTTTTTTGGAACGCTTTCCCAATGTCCGTGCTTTGGCGGATGCGCCGCAAGATGAGGTGTTGGCGCTGTGGGCGGGGCTGGGATATTACAGCCGTGCCCGTAATCTGCATAAGGCTGCACAACAAGTGGTGAACGAATTTGGCGGAAAGTTTCCGCAAACGCGGCAGGAATTGGAAAAGCTGTGCGGTGTCGGCCGCAGTACGGCTGCGGCCATTGCGGCTTTTGCGTTTGACCGGCGCGAAACGATTTTGGACGGCAACGTCAAGCGCGTACTCTGCCGTTTATACGTTCAGGACGGCAACCCGCAGGACAGGAAATTCGAGCAGCAGCTTTGGCAGTTGGCGGAGAGCCTTATGCCGTCTGCAAACAGCGATATGCCGGCTTATACGCAGGGACTGATGGACTTGGGAGCAACGGTGTGCAGGCGCAGCAATCCCTTGTGCGGCAAATGCCCGATGGCCGATATGTGCGGGGCAAAACAGCAAAACCGTATCGGCGAGCTGCCGCGTAAGAAAACAGCGGTTGAAGTGCAGAACCTGCCGTTGTATTGGTTGGTAGTACGCAACGGGAACGGCGCGGTCTGGCTGGAAAAGCGTCCGGCAAAAGGTATCTGGGGCGGACTGTATTGCGTACCGTGTTTCGGCAGTTTGCAGGAAATGTATGACTATGCCGGACAATCGGGTATCGGTTGGGACGAAATGGAAGAATGTGAGGCATTTACCCACAGATTAACGCATCGGCTGCTGTGGGTTACGCCGTTTGAAACCCGTTCGGACAAAATGGCAGAGGGTGCAGACGGCATTTGGGCGGAGCAGGGCGAATGGCAGGCATACGGGCTGCCGAAACCGCTGGCGAAATATCTGCAAGCCGTCTGCAAATCCGCATAATATCCGCATATTGCCGCCAAGAAAGATATTGCGGCTTGCAGTCAAACGGCGATTAGGCTACATTTGGCGGCAGTTTGTCTGATAAATAAGGGAGAAAAAATGAAAACCGTTCACATCCGTCATGTCGAGTTGGGAGCAGGATTGCCGAAAATTGCCGTGCCGCTGGTGGCGGAAAATGCAGACGGCCTCAAACAGGCGCTTGCTGATTTGCAGGGCTTGAGTTTTGATGTGGTGGAGTTCCGCGTTGATTTTCTCAAGCAGGCGGCGGATGCGGATTATGTGATGGCGCAAACGGAAATGGTGCGTGCCGCACTGCCTGATGTGCCGCTGCTGTTTACTTTCCGCCGCGCCGAAGAGGGCGGCTGCTGTCCGTGTCGTGCCGAGTATTATGTTGAGCTACTTGGCCGCGCGGCGCAGTCGGGTTTGATTGATATTTTGGATATTGAACTGTTTGCCGGAGACGAAACCGTTGCGGCATTGGTCGGGCTGGCGCAGGCAAACGGCGTGGCGGCTTTGTTGTGCAACCATGATTTTGAGCAGACACCTCCAAAAGCAGAGATTGTATGCCGTCTGCAAAAAATGGAAGCATTGGGTGCGGATATTTGCAAAATCGCGGTTATGCCGCAAACCGCTGCCGATGTGTTGGTGCTGCTTGATGCGACTCAGGAAGTTTTGCAGACGGCATTGCGGCCGGTTGTAACCATGTCTATGGGCAAGCTGGGGGTAATCAGCCGTCTTTCCGGCGGAACATTCGGTTCGGCAATGACGTTTGGCGCTGCCAAGCAGGCTTCTGCGCCGGGGCAGATTGCGGCAAACGAATTGCGCCGTATCTTAGACGTGTTGGGCTAGCCGTGCAGCCGAGAAGTTTTGTCGGACAGCGTGAACCGTATGATTATGCAGGGTCATTGAGCCGAAAGTGAAACTGTTCCGTATCCGCGTGGAAATTGTTTCGGATTATGCGCTGTCTGTCATATCAGCTTGAAGCGCTCCGTTATCGACAGCACAAAGATGATATGTGTTTTCAAACGGATGTTTGTCGTTTGCCGATTGTTGATGATGGCGGCGGTTTCGGCCGGGCGGTTGTTGCCGGTATGATGTGGTTTGTGCGGCTGCCTTTTGCTGAAAAACGGCGGCTTGAAAGTGTTTGGAATGTGTGGCCCAAAGCGGTTTGAATGGGCAGGCGGCTTTTTATATCAGCTTTTCATTGTTCTTAAAAAAAAGCAGACGGCATGTTCAGTAGGGATATGCCGTCTGCTTTTTGATTGGTGGAATACGCAGGGACTGCTTGGTTTCGGTAGGGATTTGTGTATCAAATCAGGCGGTTTGCCGTCTGATTTTTAGTCCTCTTGCGCCCCGAGTTGCAGGTAATTGGGCAGGCCGAGTTTGGCGATCAATTCCTGCTGGGTTTCCAACCAATCGATGTGCTCTTCATTGGTATCTTTTTGGGTTTCCAGCAAAGCGCGGCTGACATAGTCCTGCTGCGCTTCGCATACGGCGATGGCGGCCGACAGTGCTTCGTGTTTTTCCTGTTCTTTCTGCAAATCGCAGGCAATGATTTCTTCGGTGGTTTCACCAATCAGCAATTTGCCTAATTCCTGCAGATTCGGCAAGCCTTCTAAAAACAGGATACGCTCGATTAAATCATCGGCGGCTTTCATTTCTACGATGGATTGTTTGTAGAAATGTTTGCCCAATTCTTCAAAGCCCCAGTTTTTCAAAATGCGGGCATGGAGAAAATATTGGTTGATGGTTACCAAGAGCAAGCCGAGGTTTTTATTCAGCTCGCGGATAACCAAACGGTCGCCTTTCATATTTTATCCTTTCGCAAGCGGGATTACATTTGGCTTTGGTAGTAGTTGCCTTCGCCAATCAGCTCGATGAGGCGCAGCTGCTGTTCCAGCCAGTGGGCGTGATCTTCTTCGGTATCTTTAAGTTGGGCAACCATCAGATCGCGGCTCACATAGTCTTGGACTTCTTCGCACAGTTTGATGCCTTTTTTCAGCGCGTCGCGTACTTCGTATTCGGTGTTCAAATCTGCTTTCAGGCAGGAGATAACGTCGGTACCGATGTTGAGGGCGGCAGGTGTCATGTTCGGCGTACCGCCCAACATCAGGATACGGCGGATAAAGTCTTCCGCATGTTGGGTTTCTTCTTCCATTTCGTGATTGAGGCGTTCAAACAGCTTGGTGTAGCCCCACTCGGAATAAAGACGGGAATGGATAAAGTATTGATCTCGCGCTGCCAGCTCGCCGGCCAACAGTTCGTTCATATAGTCGAGAACAGCTTGATTGCCTTGCATGATGTTTTCCTTTTCTAAACTGCCTGAAATATGCTTCAGGCAGTGGTTGTTTCGATGGGCATATTGTAGGCAAAATTTTCCGGCTGTACAAATTTTCTATTTAAAATACAAAAAATTATCAAAGATGAAATCATGAAAAAAAGCCGTCTGCAAAATGCAAGCGGCTGTTTTTAATCGGTTTTAGACGATATTGGAATTGGTTGTTGCTTGCATTCATAAAGAATATTTACATATTTTAATAATAAATAAAAACAAATAATTCTACAAAATCCATCAAATTTAATAATATAGTCGAATAAAATAAGAATGAGACAAGGCAGTGAAGCCGCAGACAGTACACATAGTACGGCAAGGCAAAGCAACGCTGTATCATTCTTATTTTAAATGACTATAAATCATTATCATCTTGAATGTTGCATGGTTAGCAAGGTTCGGGGCAGCAGGCCGTCTGCAAAATGCCGGTTTTGCAGACGGCTTTCAACGAATCAGGCACTTTTGGATTTGAGCGAACCGAGATAAATGGCCAGCAGCGTCAGGACCGCGCCTCCCCATTGGAGGGTATTAATCGGTTTGTCCAGCCAAAAATAGTCGATTGCCAGCGCGGCAACGGGTTCGGAGAGCAGCAGCAGCCCCGTCAGCGACAGGGAAAGCAGGGGAACGGCATAGGCAATCAGCCCCCAAGCGAAGCATTGCATGATGGCGCCGTATATCAGCACCAAACCGATGTCGCGTAAAGAAGTCGGGTAAAGCGAGCCGCCGTCAAACACAAAAGCGGGCACAATCAGCGATGCCATGCCGCCGATGCTGAGCAACATCATCAGCGGGAACAGTGCGGTTTGCTCGATTTGGTGGGTTTTACGGATATATACCATCGACATGGCCAGCATTGCGCCCGAAGTAATGCCGCTGATAAAGCCCCAAGCCGCAGCGGAATTATGGCCGAATTCGGGGCTGGCAATCAGCGCGACACCGCACACGGCCAATACCAAGCTGAGGATTTGCAGCGGCGACAGGCGTTCGCGGTAGCAGAAATATCCGATGGCGGAAAGAAAGAAGATTTGCAGGCTGTTGAGCAGGGTGGAAATACCCGGGCCGACGCTGTGTATGCTTTCATGCCACAGAGCCAAATCAAACGCGAGAAAAACGCCGGAAATCAAGGCAGTGGTAACGGCTTTGCGGTTTTTAGGCAGTTTTTGCCCGAAAAACCGTGCCAGCAGCCAGAATATTACGGCGGCAATCGCCAAACGCCAGAATGCAATGGCATACGAGCCGACATCGACAAATTTGACAATCAGGCTGCCCAGCCCGAATACCACGCAGCCGACCACCAACAGCGGTGCGGCATAATTCCTGCCTGTTTGAGCCATTTTAATTCCTTATCGATGATGCAAACGGTTATTGTAACGCAACATGGTGGTATCCATTCGGCCGGATAGGGGTTGCTGCGCCTGATGTGCCTATTTTTGCTGCATGGCAAAATTAATGATGTGGTCATTGGCGCAAAAGGCCGTCTGCAAAATATGGCTTATCGTTGCATCACACAGAATAAGGCAAGGCAGACAGTAAGGTTCGGCGGACTTGTGCTGCTTGGGCAGTTTGGTCAAGTTCCTCTTTAAGCAATGCCACAGAATTTTATGCCAAGCGTCTATTCTTATTTGCAGACGGCCTTTTATATCCAAAACAAACGTCTTGAACCGATTATTCGGCATGACGGCAGATTTCAACCGCTTCCTGCAAACTCGATACCCCGAAAATCTCCAAACCCGGAAATTCCCGGACATTGCGCGGCATATTGGCTTTCGGCACGATGGCGCGTTTGAAGCCGAGCTTTTCCGCCTCTTTCAAGCGTTCTTGGCCGCGGGCGACGGGGCGCACCTCGCCGCTCAAGCCGATTTCGCCGAAAGCCACCATTTTTTCGGGCAGCGGACGGTTGCGGAAGCTGGAAAGCATGGCGAGTATCACCGCCAAATCTGCCGCCGGTTCGCCGATTTTGACACCGCCGACCGCGTTGAGAAACACATCTTGATCGAAGCAGGCAATGCCGCCGTGCCGGTTTAACACTGCCAGCAGCATGGCGAGGCGGTTTTGCTCCAGACCGACGGTCAGACGTTTGGGGGTAAAGCCGTGGGCATCGTCGACCAATGCTTGGATTTCCACCAGCAGCGGGCGCGAACCCTCTTGGGTAACGAGGACGCACGAACCGGGTACGTCGTCCCGATAGCTGGCCAGAAAAATCGCCGAAGGATTGGATACGCCTTTCAAGCCGTGTTCCGTCATGGCGAATACGCCCAATTCGTTGGCCGCACCGAAGCGGTTTTTGATGGCGCGGATCATGCGGTAGTTGGAATGCTGGTCGCCTTCAAAATACAAAACGGTATCGACCATATGCTCCAACACGCGGGGGCCTGCAATCGCCCCGTCTTTGGTGACGTGGCCGACTAAAATCATGGAGATGCCCATTTGCTTCGCCATCCGTGTCAGCTGCGCCGCACATTCTCGTACCTGCGACACCGAGCCGGGGGCGGAAGTAATCTGGTCGGAATACATGGTCTGGATTGAGTCGATAACCACCACTTGCGGTTCGTGCTGCTTCAAGGCCGTCTGAATTGCTTCCATGCGGATTTCGGCCAACAGGTTTACGCCATCGGCCGGCAATTCCAAACGCTGGGCGCGCAGGGCGACTTGTTGTGCCGATTCCTCACCCGATACATATAAAACCTTGCGTGTCTGTGCCATTTTGGCAATGGTTTGCAGCAGCAGTGTGGATTTGCCGATACCGGGGTCGCCGCCGAGCAAAATCACCGCGCCGTCTACCAAGCCGCCGCCCAATACGCGGTCGAGTTCGCCCATGCCGGTAGGATTGCGCGGCACTTCGGCGGCGGTAACGGATGCCAGCGACTGCACTTGCGAGGTATCCGCCGCCCAAGATTGGAATCTGGCGTTTTTCGGTTCGGGGGCGGAGAGGCTTTCCTGCAAGGTGTTCCACTCGCCGCAATGCGGACACTTGCCCTGCCATTTCGGCGCGGTGCCGCCGCATTCGGTGCATTGGTAAACGGTTTTGGGTGCTTTGGCCATGATTTTACTCTGTAAATGCCGTCTGCATATCGGTATCGGATGATGCAGACGGCCTTGTTGGGTTTAAAGAACCGGTTTTCCTGACCGCTCAACGGCGCGGCGGTAGGCAGGATTGTGTTCCATATCGCCGATATAGCGGAGAATATGAGAATAGGCTGCTAAATCAAAGCGTTTTCCTGCCGCCTGTATCGGAAAGCTCATCATGACATCGGCAAGGGTGATATGGTTGCCGAGCAGCCATTGTTGCTTGGCCAATGTTTCGTTGATGTGGGCAAGGTGGAGTTCGGTTTGGGGGTGGATAAAGCTGCTTTTGACATTGCTGCTGATTTTTCGGGCAACCGGTTTGGCAAAAAACGGCATCGGGGCGGTTTCTACCCGCTTGAACACCAAAGAGAGCAACATCAGCGGCATCAACGAACTTTCTGCATAATCGGCCCAACGGCGGCATTGCCAGTATGCAGGGGTATTGTACTCAGGCAGCAGGTTGTGTTTGCCGTAGTTGCGCGCCAGATATTCGGCGATAACGGTGCTTTCGGTTAACACCAGCTCCCCGTCTTCCAATATGGGTGATTTGCCGAGCGGGTGGACGGTTTTAAGCGTTTCCGGCGCGAGCAGGGTTTCCGGATTTCGGGGATAAGACACCAGCTTGTATTCGCATTCGAGCAGTTCAAGCAGCCAGACGATACGGAAAGCGCGGGATTGTTGCAGGGCGTGTAAAGTCAGCATGATTGCTTTCGGATAGGGAAAGTTGTTCCATATTGTATAAGAAAGGCCGTCTGCAAAACAGCATGATGTTTTGCAGACGGCAACAGGCAGGGATTCACGGAAAAGTAATGTTTATTCCGAATCTTTTTCTGCTTCTTTGTTATCTTTTTTCGGCGCGGGCTTTTTCGCGGCCAAACCCAAAGACTTCTGCCATTCTGCAGGATCTTTTACCAAATCCAGAGCTTTTCGCAGTTGTTCGTCTTTATCGGGATTGGGCGTGCGGCGGGCGATGATGTCTTCTTCTTTTTCTTTATCGGTTTTGGCTTTAGGCTTCTCGGCAGGTTGTTCGGTTTCTGCGGTGTCGGAAGTCGGTGTGGCTACGTTTCCGTTGACATCTTCACCGCCGAGCGGGTTGCCGATGTGGCCGACCAAATCTGCTTCACGGCTTTCGTAAGTACGGTCTTTATCCTTGACTTCTACATCAGGTACGATGCCCTGCGCCTGAATCGAGCGGTCGTTCGGCGTATAGTACAGCGAAGTGGTCAGTTTCATGGCGCTGCCGTTGGAAAGCGGAATCACGGTTTGTACCGATCCTTTGCCGAAACTCTGCGTGCCGACAATCACGGCGCGTTTGTGGTCTTGCAGCGCACCGGCCACGATTTCGGAAGCAGATGCGGAGCCGGCATTGATTAAGACGGTAACCGGAATGTCTTTCAACTCGGGCGGCAGGTTTTCCAAAGGATCGCCGCCGCTTGCGCTGATGTAGTCTTCGGGTGCGGATGTTAAGACCATGCCTTCTTTGCCATCGCGCCCTTTGGTGCTGACAACGGTAACGTCAGAGGGCAGGAAGGCGGCAGATACGCCAACTGCTGCGTTGAGCAAACCGCCGGGGTCATCGCGCAAATCGAGAATCAGGCCTTTGAGCGGTGCTTTGTTCTGCTTGATTAAGTCTTGCGCGGCAGTATTGACGGCCGCTATGGTAGGCGCTTGAAATTGGGTAATTCTGATATAACCGTAGCCCGGCTCTAAAAGGTGGTTGCGGACGCTTTTAACTTTGATGATGGCGCGGGTCAGGTTGACGACAATCGGCTTGTCGGCATTTTTACGCGACAGAGTCAGGGTAATTTTGGTACCCGGCTCGCCGCGCATTTTTTTCACGGCCTCGCTGACACTCATGCCGCGCGTGGATTCGTTATTGATTTTAACGATGAAGTCGCCGCTTTTTACGCCTGCACGTTCGGCAGGGGTATCTTCAATCGGAGCAACGACTTTGATGAAGCCGTCTTCTTGTCCGATTTCCATGCCCAAGCCGCCAAACTCGCCACGGGTGGATTCTTTCAAGTCGGCATAGCCTTTTTTATCCATGTATTCGGAATGGGGGTCGAGACCGGATACCATGCCCTTCATGGCGCCTTCAAACAGCTCGGCATCGGGTTTGTCCTGATAATAATTGGCTTTGATTTGACCGTACACTTCTGCCATGGTGCGGATAGACTGTACCGGAAGGGCTTCTTCTTTTTTGTCTGCACCGGCGGCAAAACTCTGAACGCTGAGGCTGACGGCAATGCCGCTGAATGCGCCGAGTGTGTAAAGTGCGACTTTTTTCAAAGTGGATTTGGACATTATGGATATTTCTCTTTCTGTGCCGTTTACAGACGGCATGATACAAACGGGTCAAACTTTATGCGATTATCCGCAGCGAAACAAGCATTTTCGGGTAAGGAAATGTTAGTTGTTGTTGGGATAAGGCAGGGCGGGCCGGCTTCGGGGCGGGTTAATCAATCCAAGACAAGGGGTTCATATTTTGTCCTTTGTAGCGGATTTCAAGATACAGCCCTTCTTCTCCGTCAGGCAGCTTGCCGCTGGTACCGATCGGGTGGCCTGCGCCGACGCTGTAACCTTTGGATACGCCGGTATCGCTTAATCCTGAATAAACGCTGGTATAGCCTTCGCCGTGGTCGACGATGACGACTTTGCCGTAGCCTTCCAATTCGCCGGCATAGCTGACATTACCGGCGGCGAGGCTGCTTACGCCGGCAGGTGAGGTTTGGTAAAACACGCCTTTCCAAAGATTGCCGTTGGCGCGCTGCTGTCCGAACAGGCCGGTAAGCATACCGCTGACCGGTTTTTTCAGACGGCCTTGCAGACGGCTGAAGCTGTTCGGGTTGCTGACGGTCATGTTGCCGCGCGGAGCAGGTGCTTTGAGCTTTTTGTCGTCATCGGTCAGATTGGAAAGGGCGGCACGTTCCTGTTCGGCTTTTTTGCGTGCTTTTTCCGCAGCAGCCAAACGCGCTTCCGCTGCTTTTTTGCGTGCTTCGGCTTCTTTTTTCCGCTGCTCGGCTTTTTGTTTGTCGAGGTCGGTCAGCAGCGTGTTGAGGCGTTTTTCATTGTCTTGCTGTTTGACGGCTTTTTTGGCTTCCTGCGCCATTTTGTTGTTTTGGCGGCGGCTTTCTACCTGCTCTGCCGTATTTTTCGCGCCCTGTTTTTTCAACGCAGCCTGCGCGTTTGCCTGCAGACGTTTCAGGTGTGCCAGCTCACGGGTGATTTTGGCTTCTTGCGCGCTCAGCTCTTTTTGCTGTTGGGCCAGTTTTTTGACAACATCTTCATTCGAGCGGTTGATGTAGCGGGTATAGCGGAGAAAGCGGGTTTTTTGGCCGGGTTCGGCATTTTTCAGAAACAGGGCAACGGCATTGGGTTGGTTGTTTTTATAGTGGCCGGATACAAAACGCGAAACTTGGGCGCGGGTATTGGAAACTTCGGTTTTCAAGCGGTTTAAATCGCTGCTGAGTTTTTGCAGCTTATCCCACGCATTGCGCTGTTGGCGGTTGATGTTGCCCAAATTGCTGCGCGCCTGTTGCAATTCTTTCAGGTTGCCGTTTACGCGTACGAGAAAATTTCCCGTACGTTTGTGTAACGACTGTTTGGCTTCCAAATCATTGGTGGCGGCGGTCAGCGCGGCGCGTAATTCGGGGGTGTCGCGGTTGTTGTTTTCCGCTGCTTTGGGCTTTGCTTGTGTTTGGTTTTTGGCTTGGTTTGCTGCCGCAGTTTTTTTAGCGTTTGGGGTGTTTTTATCGTTTGCAGCCTTGGTGTTTTTGGCTTTGTTTTGTTCAGTCTTGTTTTTGGCAGCTTGTGCCGGCTCTTTGCGGGTTGGGGTTGCTTTGCTGCCGGCGGTTTTGTTTGCCGGTTTGGCGGCGGCTTTGCGCGGCTCGTTTTTATCGGCTGCTTTTTTATCCGCTGCTTTGGATTTGGCGGTTTGGGTATTTTTTTTATTGTCGTCTTTGCTGTTTTTTGTTGCGGCCGGTTTGCTGCGGGCAGGGGCTTTTTCCGCGGTTTTGCCGGTTTTACTTGAGGCAGCGGTTTTTTTATTGTTTTTGCTGGCGGTTTCTTTGTTGTTTGTGCTTTTTTTGGTTACAGCGGTTTTGCTTTTCGGTGTATCGGGAGCGGAAAAAGCCGGGGTTGCAAAGCAAAGGGTGAGTGCGAGCAAGAGGGGTTTGTAAGACATGGTGTTTTCTTTTTGTGTAATCAAAGCAATTAGGGGATTATACTGTTTGTCAGGCCGTCTGCAAACGCTGCAAACCGATAAAATCAGGCTGAAATGGCAGAATGACGGTCTGCTTTGCTTGCAATATGGTCAAACGCTCTTATATAGTGTGGCATATTGTTGCGAACACAAAGGTGCGTATTGATGAAAAACATTGTTTCGGGGGCTTTGGCTGCTTTGTTGTTGGCGGCCTGCGGCGGTGAAGTCGATAAAATCGGCCGTGCCAGTACGGTATTCCATATGCTTGGCAAAAACGACCGTATCGAAGTGGAAGCCTTTGACGACCCTGATGTGAAAGGGGTGTCCTGCTATGTTTCCTATGCGAAAAAAGGTGGCTTGAAAGAAGCGGTCAACTTGGAAGAAGATGCCAGCGATGCTTCGGTATCTTGTGTGCAGACGGCCTCATACATCAGCTATGATGAAGCTGCGGTGTTGAAGCCTAAGGAAGTGTTCAAGCGCAGTGCCAGCGTTGCCTTCAAGAGTCAGCAGATTGTCCGCTATTACGACCCGAAACGTAAGGCGTTTGCTTATTTGGTGTACAGCGATAAAATCGTACAGGGTTCGCCGAAAAATTCTTTAAGCGCATTATCGTGTTCGGGCGGCCCGAAAGCCGATTTGCAGACGGCCTCACTCCAACCCGGCCAGCAGATTGTCGGCGCTTGTGTCATAACTGCCGCATCGGGCAAGTAAACCGCTCAACCAAACGTGTAATTTTATGATGAATCTGACCGACCATTTCCTGATTGCCATGCCCGATATGGATGATCCGTTTTTTGCCGGAAGCGTGGTTTATATCTGCGAACACAATGAAGACGGGGCTTTGGGCATTATCATCAATAAGCCTTCGCCGATTACCATCGATATGATTTTTGTTGCTTCGGGGCGTACTGTTCCCTTGAGCAGGCAGCAGGAGAGTGTCATGATGGGCGGGCCTGTGCAGGTGGACCGCGGTTATGTGGTACATACTCCTGTCGGCGATTGGCAGAGCAGCATGATGGTCAGCGATGATATTGCGCTGACTTCGTCCCGCGACGTAATTGAACATTTGTCCGAGCAGGGTAAGGTAGAAAAGGCTTTGGTGAGTATCGGCTATTCGAGCTGGTATAAAGGGCAGTTGGAGCGGGAGTTGGCTGACAATGTCTGGCTGACGGTTGAGGCAGACGAGCATATTTTGTTTGACGTGCCTTACGAGCAGCGTTACGCCGCGGCCTTTGCCAAATTGGGATTTTCGCCGGACAATTTGATAGCAGGAGCAGGCCATGCTTGAAGCACCCAAAGGCACGACATTGGCTTTCGATTTCGGAGAAGCGCGTATTGGTGTGGCGCAGGGCGATGCCGAGCTGGGCATGGCACACCCGTTGGCAACGGTAAGCGGTAACAGCAACGAGGTCAAATTTGAAGCCATTGCCAAACTGGTTAGGGAATGGCAGCCGGTGCAACTGGTTGTCGGCCTGCCCACTCATGCGGACGGTACCGAGCACGAGCTTACCCGTTTGAGTCGTAAGTTCGGCCGCCGCCTGCACGGACGTTTCAACCTGCCGGTGTATTGGGTGGACGAGCGTATGTCATCGCTTTATGCGGAAAGCCTGTTGGCCGAAGCCCAAGTTTTCGGGCGTAAGCAAAAAGCGGTGTTAGACCAAGTGGCGGCGCAGGCGATTTTGCAGGGCTTTTTTGCCGGAGGAGCTGCCGAGTTTTTCAACGGCAGGGATACGGAAGAAGTTTCAGCGGATTAAATGTACCGGCCGAAAGCCTGTTTTCCGCAACCGGGGATTTGGCAGCGGCGGCCGAACCGCTTTGGTTTGAGTAATAATCGTTTGAGTCGGCAAAAGCCGTCTGTAAAATGGGCTGCCGGAAACAACTTTCCGATACCCCGTTTTGCAGACGGCTTTTATAGTCGAATAAAATAAGAATGAGACAAGGCAGCGAAGCCGCAGACAGTACACATAGTACGGCAAGGCAAAGCAACGCTGTATCATTCTTATTTTAAATGACTATATCGTCAAACAACATAGCATGAAACCATACTGCCTGCTGTTTGGCAGATGATAAACCGCCGCTGCAGATATTTTATGCTCAAGGCCGTCTGTAAAAAGCATGGAAACAAAACCGTGCCGTTTTGCAGACGGCCTTTGCCTATATTTGCGTTCGCCGTGGCAACGCTAACCCGAAATTTGCTACACTGCTGCTGTTTTTAACCTTTTAATAATCGAGGGCACATTATGGCATTGATGGATACTTTACTGAACGCGGCTACTCAGGCATTAAGCGGCGGCAATGCACAAGGACAAGGTTCTATGGTTGAAATGGCGATGGAATTGGTGCAGCAGCAGGGCGGTTTGGGCAACCTGATTGGCCGTCTGCAGCAAGGCGGTTTGGGCGATGCGCTCAACAGTTGGATTTCTACCGAACAGGACAACGTGCCGGTATCGGGCAGCGAAGTGCAAAATGCTTTGGGTAGCGATGTTATCGCGCAAATCGCTCAGAAATTCGGTTTCGACAACCAGCAGGTAAGCGAGCTGCTGGCGAAAGTATTGCCGATGTTGGTGGATAATGCCACGCCGAACGGTACGGCTCAGGACGCGGACGGTTTCGGTTTGGACGACTTGGCTTCGATGGTGTTGAAAAACTTTTTGAAATAACAGCGGACATTGCCGCATAACCAATCAAATCAGACAGTAAAGCCGCAGGCAGTACAGACAGTACGGGTCGGCGGCTTTGCTGTTTCGGCAGTTTGGTTCCGGCGCTTCTTGCGGGCAAAGCAAGGCCGCATCAGGCTTATTATTTCAAACAACTATTGATAAAAGCCGTCTGCAAAACGGGGGCAGAACATTTATTTTTCTTTCCCCATTTTGCAGACGGCTTTTGCCAACTGAAACAAGTTATAGTCATTTAAAATAATGAATGATACAGCGTTGCTTTGCCTTGCCGTACTATGTGTACTGTCTGCGGCTTCGCTGCCTTGTC
Organism: Neisseria animalis; assembly: GCF_900636515.1. Classification (NCBI taxonomy): domain Bacteria; kingdom Pseudomonadati; phylum Pseudomonadota; class Betaproteobacteria; order Neisseriales; family Neisseriaceae; genus Neisseria; species Neisseria animalis. The sequence goes on along the minus strand of NZ_LR134287.1, from coordinate 1,317,499 downwards.
TCATTCTTATTTTATTCGACTATATTTCTCAAACCGAAACGGTTTATTTGCAGCTTACCCCTTGAATTTGTGGGGCGGCTCCGTCGCCGACTTTAAACGTACACTTGGTCGGGCTGCTGCCGGATACGGTAACACTGTCGCCGGAGCGGGCAAGGCTGACCGGCTCTTTAACGCCCATGTTTAATGCGGTGGAAGCCAGTTTTTGCACATCCGAATCAGAATAGGACGTGGCGTTGCTGCTGATTTTGATTTCCTTGGCGGCATGAGCGTTGACGCTGAATGCCAAGCCTGCCGCTACGGCGGTCAGCGCAAGGAATTTGGAGGTATTCATATTTTTTTCCTTATGGGTGTGTCCCTTCTCGGACACAGTAGGTTCAGGATAAGGCTGTTTTAGGGATTATGCAAGCATTTCGGTAGTTTTTACTGAAATTTCCGCTAAGTTATTTCGTTTTAACATTGCCTTTGCGCGCGTTTGCCTCCCTTCGGACGGTATCACAGGTTTTGCGGTACAATAGCCGCTTTATGTCAACTTTAAAGGCAGCTTATACATAATGGCTTCTTTAGAAACATGGATCGGCCTGCGTTATTTGCGGGCAAAAAAACGCAACGGCTTCATGTCGTTTATCACAATGATTTCTATTGCCGGCATTGCGCTGGGTGTTACCGCATTGATTGTGGTGTTGTCGGTTATGAACGGTTTTCAGAAAGAAATCCGCGGCCAGCTTCTGAATGTTGCGCCCCACGCGGAAGTCGGCTATTTCGATACGGGCAACGGCGAAAGCTGGCAGAGCCTGCGCGAGTTGGTGAAAGACAAGAAGGAAGTCTTAGCCAGCGCGCCGTATGTAGCCGACCAAGCCTTGCTGGCCAATGCCGGAGAGGTGCGCGGCGTACAGATTCGCGGTATTTTGCCCGCTGAAGAAAAAAATGTTGTGGACTATGGCGACAATATGCCGTCGGGCAGCTTTGAGGCTTTAAAAGCAGGTGAGTTTGACATTATCTTGGGAGAAGGGCTGGCTCAGGCATTGGGTGCGGAAACCGGTGGCAAGGTAACGGTTATCACCCCCGAGGGTAATGTAACGCCTGCCGGTGTTGTGCCGCGCCTGAAGCAGTTTAATGTGGTCGGTATTGTGAAAACCGGTGTGTATGAGGTGGATAATACGCTGGCGATGACGCATCTGAACGACGCTCAGGTTTTATACCGTATGGGAGACGGTGTCGGCGGTTTGCGCCTGAAGCTCGCCGATCCGCAAAATGCGCCCGATTTTATCCGCAACCTGATTCCGGCCGCGCTGCAGGATCAGGTATGGGTACGCGATTGGACGTTCAGCAACCGCAGCTATTTTGAAGCGGTAGAGCTGGAAAAACGCATGATGTTTATTATCTTAACCTTGATTATCGCCGTGGCCGCGTTTAATTTGGTTTCTTCTCTGGTGATGGCGGTAACCGAAAAGCAGGCGGATATTGCCATTTTGCGGACTTTGGGTCTGGCGCCTTCCGGCGTGATGAAAATTTTTATGGTTCAGGGTGCATTTGCCGGCTTTTTCGGTACGCTTATCGGCGTGGTTTGCGGGGTATTGCTGGGCTGGAATGTCGGCAAAATTGTCGCATTCTTTGAAAAATTGTTTGGCGTACACCTGATTAATTCGCAGATTTATTTTATCGATTATCTGCCGAGCGATGTGAATATGCGCGATGTGGTGGTGATTGCCTGCATTTCCTTGGGCTTGGCTTTCGTTGCCACGCTGTATCCGAGCTGGCGCGCATCAAAAACCCAACCGGCGGAGGCTTTGCGTTATGAGTAATATTTCTGAAAAACAAATGGTGCTCAAATGTGAAAACGTCGGCAAAGACTATAACGACGGCGTGTTAAACGTGCGGGTGTTAAACGGTTTGAACCTTGAGGTGGCTCAGGGGCAGAGTGTCAGCATCATCGGCTCTTCCGGCAGCGGAAAATCCACACTGCTGCATATTCTCGGCGGTTTGGACAAGCCGTCTGAAGGCCGCGTTATCCTGATGGACAACGATTTGGGTCAGTTGAATCAGAAGCAGTTGGGTCTTCTGCGTAACCGCTATTTGGGTTTTGTTTACCAATTCCATCATTTGCTGCCGGAATTTTCGGCTTTGGAAAACGTGATGATGCCGATGCTGATCGCGAAAAAGCCCAAAGCGGAAGCCGAAGCGCAGGCAGCGGAAATGCTGGATAAGGTCGGCTTGAAACAGCGTATGCTGCACCGTCCGAGCGAACTCTCCGGCGGAGAACGGCAGCGCGCCGCCATTGCACGTGCTTTGGTCATGCAGCCGAAATGTTTGCTGGCCGACGAGCCGACAGGCAACCTCGATCGCAAAAATGCCCAAAATATTTTGGATATGATGTTGGATTTGAAAAACGAATTGGGCACGAGTTTGGTAGTCGTTACCCATGATGACGAGCTTGCCTGCCGCTTTGAACGCGTGATGACGATGAGCGACGGGCGTTTGCTGAACAAATCGTAATCAAACCTTAAAAGGCCGTCTGCAAACAGCAGCGAAACACCATGTTTCGACAAGCAATTTGCAGACGGCCTTTTTTATGCGTTTGCCCCTTGCGGCGTGCTTCACTATATAATAATGCCGTCTGCAAAACCGCCCGAACGGATATTGATATGACTCCAACCCCCGTTTCCGATTTGAATCATTCTGCTGCATTTGCTACTACGGTGTTTTTATCACGATTTGCGCCCGAAGAGGCAAAAATCGTGCAACCCTATATAGAACAACTGTTTGGCGCGTTGCAAAACGGACATTCGTTTATCCGCTTGAATGACGCGCAAGCAGCCGAATTGCAACAGGCCGGGAAAATTGTCGGCGGCAGCGGCAATACGCCTTTGGTGCTTCAAGGGCGGAGGCTGTTTTTAGGGCGGCTGTGGCAGCTTGAGCATGATTTGGCAAAAGAAATCAAGCGATTGGCTACGGCAGAAACCGAGGCGGTGGATTGGTTGCAGGCCGCACAGAATTTGGCAGACTGGTTCGGCAGTGCAGGCAGCAACGGGCAGCGGGACGCGGCGGCCTTGGCATTGCTCCAGCCGTTTATGTTGATTACCGGCGGACCGGGTACGGGCAAAACCACCACCGTTGCCAAGCTGCTGGGCTTGATTTGTGCCAACAGCCGAAGCTCTCTGCCCCGGATTTCATTGGCCGCACCCACGGGAAAAGCAGCAGCCCACATGGCAAAAGCCCTGCACCGCGCTTTGGACGGCTTCGCCCTTGCAGACGGCATCAAACGGCACTTGCAGCAGTTGGAAGGGCAAACCGTACACCGTTTGCTGAAACTGCGCCCACCGCAAATGCTGCCCGCGTTTGATAAACATTCGCCGTTGCCGTTGGATATTTTAGTGGTTGACGAAGCCTCCATGTTGGATATTTCCCTGCTGTTGCAACTGCTGCGTGCGCTGCCGGACGGCTGCCGGGTCATTTTTCTCGGTGACCCTTACCAACTGCCGTCGGTAGGAGTGGGGGCAGTATTGTCGGCATTGGTGCAACCCACGATCTTGGACGGCAAAACCCATCAGGAATTGAGCGGTTATCTTCCGCAACACGGTTTTACCGTCAGCGAAGACGCGCCGCCGTTGTCAAAAAATACCGCGCATTTGAGCGTCAGCCACCGTTTTGGAGCCGACAGCGGTATCGGCTGTCTGGCAAGGGCGGTGTTGGCGGGAGAGGCTGAAGAGGCTTGGGCACAGTTTGCGCGCTTTCCCGATGATTTGGAACTCGGCTCGGGAACCTTCGGGCAGCAGGCAGTCAAGCTCTACGGCCTGCATGAAGCCTATTGGCAGGCCGTGGATAAAGGAGATGTCGCGTTGGCTTACGGACACGCCGCCGATGTGGTAGTACTGACGGCATGGCGGCAGGATGCGGAAGCATTCAATCAGGCATATACCGATTATTTGCGGCGGCAGGCGCGTGCCAACGGTGTTTTGCCTTATTTTGCCGGACAAATCATCATGATTTCCCGCAACGATTACACGCTGGATTTATTTAACGGCGATATTGGTTTGATTATGCCGTCTGCAAAACAGCAGGATACCTTGGCCGCCTATTTTCCGATTGCAGACGGCTTTAAAGAAGTGGCCATCAGCCGTTTGCCCGAATTTGAAACCGCATTCGCCATGACGGTACACAAGAGCCAAGGTTCGGAATATCGAGAAGTCTGGCTGTTGCCGCCGAGCGTACCGCAAAACACGGAATCGGAAGCAGAGGGCGACGCGCTTGCCGGCTTGAACAATGCCCTGTTGTACACCGGCATTACCCGCGCCCGCAACCGCTTTGTGTTTTGGGGCGGGCAGAGCGAGCTGGTTGCGGCAGTCCATACCCGCAAAAAACGCCAAACCGCGCTGAAAGAAATGTTGGAGGCTGTATTTCGGGAAGATTGAACAATCGTTTCTCAAAGAACAGAAGTGAAACAAGATGTATCGTCAGGCCGTCTGATTTGCAGACGGCCTTTTATTTGATTACGGTCAACAATAGCGGAGAAAATATCGGTAAATGTAAATTTTTCTTGACGAATTTCAACAAAATCAATAGCATTCCAAATCATTTGATTACGAAATTTAATTATTTATTTCAATCAGATGTTATCGAAATAATATAAAACCGCCATACGGGTTGCCTGCCGTGTGGCGGGAGATACTGTTAACACTACCCGAATCGGAGAGAAACATGAAAGTCCGCAAAAATTTAGCGTTAGTTTGCGCCGCGCTGGTGGCCGTACCTGCTGCCGCATGGGCGGAAACAGCAGGCGGCAGCCGTGATGCCGCAGCATTGGCGACTACCGACAGCAACACCAATTTCGGCAGCATTATCCGTAAAGACGAAGACAAAATCAGCATTTTTAATGATTTGGTTACGGTAAACGGCGAGTTCCGCGTGCGCATCGACAGTGAAGATACGGCCGCCAGCTATGCAGAAACCCAGCCGAAAGACAATACGCACAGCGAATTTAACATGAACCTCTGGTTGCGCGCCAAACTCTACAAAGATTGGAAATTGGTTACCCAAATCGAACCGAATATTGATTTGGAAACCGGCAAATTCCGCGGCGACCACGATATTCCGATGGTCAAACTCTACGGTGAAGGTACGGTTTATGACTTTGGCGGCAACGCCGGCTCGTTGAAAGCACGTTTGGGCAAATTCGGCGCGCTCTCGTCATACGGCCGCGTATGGGATACGGAAGTAACCGGCGGCGAATTGTTTTGGGACAATAAAATCCTGCCGACCAAGCTGACCGCAGGCAGACGTACAGGCGGTTTGAACGGTAATGTGTGGGGCAGCGGCATCAACGGTAAAGACGAAGGCATCGGCGGACGCCGTAAAAAATTCGTTACCCTGCAATCCATGTATCCGGTCAATGACCGCATCAATGTCGGCGCAACCGTAAGCTACATGAAAGATTTGGATATGTACGACTTCGCCGACCAAACGGTACGCATGAATGCGAAAGACGCGCTGTTCGGCGAATTGGGCATGGATGTAAAACTGAACGATGATTGGCGTTGGATGATTGCCGGCAGTAAATCCAATATCAAGGCATATAACGACAACGGCGTGAAAATCAAAAATGACGGTTTGTTTACGGAATTACGTTACAAACTGGCCGATTGGAATCAGCGCAATTCCTACCATGTTGCCGTAAACTACCGCCGTGTCGGTGCGCTTTCGGGCGTATCCTCTATTGAAGATTACAGCAAAAACGTACAGGGCGTACAGCTTGCTGCCGCCTATATTCCGTGGAAAAACTGGAAATTGAGCGGTTTCTATCTGCACGGCAAACAGGTTACGCCGGTCGGTGCTGAGAAATTGGACGTAAATGTCGTGCGTGGTCAATTAGAATATAAATTCTAAGATTGGCGACATCATCAAACAGGCAGGCATTCCTGCCTGTTTTATTTATAACAGACTGACGGCGTATTTGCAGACGGCCTGAATGCTTGATATGCCGTCTGCAAAATCAGCAAATCAAGCCGTTATGTGGCAGATGTTGAAGAACAGACGGTTTGTTTGCTGAAAAATACCGTCTCTAAAAATTACCGTTCCCACACCGATGGCAACGGTAAATTGCAGACGGCATAAAAAGTATGTTTACAGCCAACTGTCGCGCTTGACCTTGTCGAGTTGGCGGCGGTCGCGTTTGGTCGGGCGGCCGTCGGGGTAAGCAGCGGTAATGCGGCTGGCTTGATCGAGCAGCTTCTGCGCCTCGCGTTCGGCAGCGGTTTTCATGTCTTCTTCATAGAGCAAACGTGCTTCCGGCGCGGGACGGCGCTGGTGGTTGAGTGCCAGCACCTTGATTTTGTAGGGCAGGGAATTGAGCGTCAAATCAATGGTATCGCCGGCGCTGATGTTTTTACTGTTTTTCACTTTGCTGCCGTTAACTTGGACACGTCCCAATTCGATGTGTTTTTGTGCCAGCGCGCGTGTTTTGAAAAAACGTGCCGCCCAAAGCCATTTGTCCAAACGCATTGCGCCGTTGTCGTGGTCGTTTTTCATAAGCCGGTGGAAAAGATTGAACTCAAGCCGAGTTTAGCATAAGATACGGCGTTGCTGTATTTTTAGTGTATCTGCACTATTTTTCAGGCAGGCAGATATGATGGCGTTTCCGGCAACAATGCAGATATTTTTTGCACGAAATGCTGCTAAAAATGCCTGATTAGCGTATGATGATACAGAATCAAAATCCCAGTAGTGAGAGCTTCATTTTATGAAACCTGTTTTTTTGGACTTTGAACAACCGATTGCCGAGCTTACCAATAAAATTGACGAGCTGCGGTTTGTACAGGGTGAGTCGGCAGTGGATATTTCCGATGAAATTGCCCGCCTGCAAAAGAAAAGCAATGATCTGACCAAATCCATTTTCAGCAAGCTGACACCTGCCCAAATTTCACAGGTCTCGCGCCACCCGCAGCGTCCTTACACGCTGGATTACATCGATGCGCTGTTTACCGATTTTGAAGAGCTGCACGGCGACCGCCATTATGCGGACGACTATGCCGTTGTCGGCGGCTTGGCACGTTTCAACGGCCAAAGCGTAGTGGTTATCGGCCATCAGAAAGGTCGGGATACCAAAGAAAAAATCCGCCGCAACTTCGGCATGCCGCGCCCCGAAGGCTACCGCAAAGCCCTGCGCCTGATGCAGACGGCGGAAAAATTCGGTCTGCCGGTGATGACTTTTGTCGATACCCCGGGCGCGTATCCGGGCATTGGCGCGGAAGAGCGCGGCCAATCCGAAGCCATCGGCCGCAATTTGTATGAATTAACCCGTCTGCGCGTGCCGGTATTGTGTACCATTATCGGCGAAGGCGGTTCCGGCGGCGCGCTGGCGATTGCTGTCGGCGATTATGTCAATATGTTGCAATATTCTACTTATTCGGTTATTTCTCCGGAAGGTTGCGCGTCGATTTTATGGAAAACCGCCGAAAAAGCCGCCGATGCCGCACAGGCTTTGGGCATTACCGCGCAACGCTTGAAAGAGCTGAATCTGATCGACCGTGTTATTGATGAACCGCTGGGCGGTGCACACCGCAATTACGAAGCGGTAATGAGCAGCGTGAAAACCGTATTGGAAGCACAACTGTACGAAGCGCAAGCCTTGCCGATGGCAGATCTGCTGGACCGCCGTTTCGACCGTATTATGGCATACGGAAAATTTACGGAAAAATAACCGTTACCATTGCAGCAAGCAGGCTTAAGCCTGCTTGTTTTTTATAGAAAATGCCTGAAAACACAGCAAAAGGCCGTCTGCAAAATGGTTATCTGCGTACATTTTCAGGATACATGGAAATTTCGGCTGTATCGCCTTTTCACACAGAATGATGCCAAACTGCCGCGCCTTGCTCCAAGAGGGCATTTGGCTGAACGGTCGAAGCAGCAGGCTCTCCGCTCCGTACTGTTTGCGGTTTGCTGCCTGATTGCATTCTGCATGATGCGGTGGTGTCAGAGCGTTTGTTCCGAAAGACGTTTGGCGGATATTTTGAAATGATTTGAAAGCGACAATGGATTTGTTTGAACAATTTATGCGCGGTTTTCCCAAGCTTGAGGACTTTTCCCGCATTGAAGTCGGTTTGAGCGGCGGTTTGGATTCAGTCGTATTATTGCATTTGTTGGCGCGGGCTGCACGGCAACACCGTTTTGATTTGCGTGCGGTTCATGTTCATCACGGTTTGAGTGAGAACGCCGATATATGGGCAGGGTTTTGCCAAAACTTATGCAGCCGCTTGAATATTCCGCTGCGGGTAGTACGCATACAAATCGAGCAAGACGGCTCAGGCATCGAAGCCGCCGCCAGAAAGCAGCGTTACCGTGTATTTGCAGACGGCCTGAGCGATATTGTCGCCTTGGCACACCATCAGGACGATCAGGCGGAAACCTTTTTGCTGGCTGCCGTACGCGGTGGCGGATTACGCGGATTGGCCGCCATGCCGGTTTGGCGGAATCTGAACAGCCAAACGAGAATTTGGCGGCCTCTGTTGGAATTTGGCCGTTGCGATTTGGCGGCTTATGCTGAAGAGCAAGGGCTGGATTATGTAGAAGATGAAAGCAATGCGGACAACCGCTTTTTGCGAAACTGGTTTCGCAATGAGGTGCTTCCTCACTGGCAGTTGCGGATACCTTCGGTGCAACGGCATATTTTAGCCAATATCCGGTCGTTGCAGCAGGATTTAGCATTATTGGATCAGGTAATCGAAGCAGATTATCAAGATATATGCTCCGATGGTTTTTTCGATATAGCCAAATGGCGGGCATCAGATGATTTGCGCCGTCGCCATGTGTTGCTGCACTTTTTACGCAGTCATGATGTTACCGCACCTCAAGCCGTTGTTCATGAGATGGAAAGGGTACTGCTGCAGGCAGAGCAAGGCGAATGGCGTTTGCCGCAAGCAGATATTTATGCCTACCGAAACCGCTTGCGGCTGTTGCCTAAGGGGTGGGAACATCGGCTTCCGTGGACGGAAAAACCGTTGAAAGGCCGTCTGCAAACCATTTTGCAGACGGCAGGTTTTGTCTTGAAACCGCACCCGAACGGTTTATCCGAAGCAGCGCTTCATCAGCAGGGTATGATTCGGACGTTTCATACAGGAGATCATATTGCCCAAGCATACGGCAGTAAAACCGTCGGCAAAATTTTGCAGGAAGCACACGTTTTGCCTGCCGTCCGCCGCCATTGGCCGGTACTGGCCGATGTTTCCGGTCAACATTGTTTGGCGGTTGCAAATTTCCGTACCGATTGTAATCAGTCGGCTGAAGAAGGGTGGTGGCCGGTGTATGAGCCGTTTCAGGCGTTTTACTGATACGGCCTTTTAAGGTAAAGTGATACGTTGTTGCTGCGCGGTTTATGAGGCAAAACCGGCAACCGGATTTTTTCGGCTGAATTGAAATAATCCAGCTTATGTAAGGAGAAAATTATGTACTACTCAATCGCCATTGAACCTCCTAGCACTCCAAGCGAATGCTTTGGGGTGATTGTTCCTGATTTGCCGGGATGTTTTAGTGCTGGTGATAGCATTGATGATGCCATCAAAAGCTCGTGCGAAGCGATATATCTGCATTTGGACGGCATTTCAGACGATGGCGAAGAAATTCCACTCGCCAAAATAGTATCCGACCACGCCAATAACCCGGATTTTCAAGGTATGATTTGGGCTTTAGTGGATATTGATTTATCAAAATATGACGTAAAAGCCATAAAATCAACGTAACCTTGCCAAACTGCCTAAATGATGTTTTACCTGAATACGCTGCACGATAAAGGCAGCCATCAGTTATTGAATGGGAGTATTTGATATTGAATGGGAGTATTTGAGCGGCGGCCGGACTCGAACCGGCATAAACCGCGTCCTGTGCCAAGCAGGAGGGCGACCCGTTGCCCATTGGTAACAGCCGCTCAAATACTGTGTATAGTCATTTAAAATAAGAATGATACAGCGTTGCTTTGCCTTGCCGTACTATGTGTACTGTCTGCGGCTTCGCTGCCTTGTCTCATTCTTATTTTATTCGACTATAGAATTATTCTAACATGATTGAAATTGGAATCAACAGCCATGAGCCGGAACCGGCTTTGCAACAAGAGAAAAGAAATAGCGAAAATACCTCCCTTGTCGGGAGGTATTTTTTATGACCAATCAGTATTAAGCCTTCTTATTACTCAAAGCCGCTTTGACGAAGGAAGTAAAGAGCGGATGGCCTTTACGCGGGTTGGAGGTAAATTCCGGGTGGAATTGGCAGGCAAAGAACCACGGGTGATCGGGCAGTTCGATGGTTTCGACCAAACGCTCGCGGCCTGCGGAAACACCGCCGATGACCAAGCCTGCGGATTCGAGTTGCGGCAGGAAGTTGTTGTTGACTTCATAGCGGTGGCGGTGGCGTTCGCGGATGCGTTCGCTGCCGTAGATTTTCGCGGCAAGGCTGCCTGCTTTTAAATCGACTTCTTGTGCGCCCAAACGCATGGTACCGCCCAAGTCGGCATTTTCGTCACGCGTTTCTACATTGCCGTCTGCAGTTTGCCATTCGTCAATCAAACCGATTACCGGATATTTGGTTTTCAGATCGAATTCGGTAGAAGTTGCGCCTTCCAAGCCGGCCATATTGCGGGCGTATTCGATTAAGGCGATTTGCATGCCGAGGCAGATGCCCAAATAGGGAACATTGTTTTCGCGCGCATAACGGACGGCTGCGATTTTGCCTTCTACACCGCGCGAGCCGAAGCCGCCGGGAACCAGAATGGCATCCATATCCTGCAGCATGGAAACATCGCCGTTGTTTTTCTCGATGGCTTCGCTGTCGACAAAGGTAATCTGTACATCGGTTTCGGTATGGATACCGGCGTGTTTCAATGCTTCAATCAGCGATTTGTAGGATTCGGTCAAATCAACGTATTTGCCTACCATGGCAATCTTGGCGGTGTGTTTCGGATTTTGAATCGCATGAACGATTTTTTTCCATTCGGTCAAATCCGCCTGCTGTACGTTTAGTTGCAGCTGCTCGGTAATGATGCTGTCTATGCCTTGGTTGTGCAGCATTTCGGGAATTTGGTAAATGCTGTCGGCATCGTAACTGCCGACTACCGCACGCTCTTCCACATTACAGAAAAGTGCGATTTTGCGGCGTTCGTCTTCCGGCATGATGCGGTCCATGCGGCAGATGAGAATGTCGGGCTGAATGCCGATGCTGCGCATTTCTTTAACGGAATGCTGGGTAGGTTTGGTTTTGATTTCGCCGGCGGCAGCAATATAGGGAACGTAGCTCAGGTGGGCAAATAAAGTATTGTTGCGGCCGAGTTGGCTGCGCATTTGGCGGATGGCCTCCAGAAACGGCAGCGATTCGATGTCGCCGACTGTACCGCCGATTTCGACAATGGCTACATCATAACCGGCCGCGCCATCATGAATGCGGCGTTTGATTTCGTCTGTAATATGGGGAATGACTTGTACCGTTCCGCCCAAATAGTCGCCACGACGTTCTTTGGCGATTACGTTTTCATAGACTTGGCCGGCGGAAAAGCTGTTACGCTTGTTCATCGTGGAGTTGATGAAACGCTCGTAGTGGCCCAAGTCGAGATCGGTTTCCGCGCCGTCATCGGTAACGAATACTTCTCCGTGTTGAAACGGGCTCATCGTTCCGGGATCGACGTTGATATAGGGATCGAGCTTGAGCATGGTTACTTTCAAGCCGCGTGATTCGAGAATGGTGGCAATAGAAGCGGCGGCGATACCTTTGCCCAGTGAAGATACGACGCCGCCGGTTACGAAAATAAATTTAGTCATGATGTGCTACCCATGTTGGAATATGTGATTTTACCGTGAAGCAGCGCGGCTGGCAAACGGGAAACGGAATTGTTGCAAATCGGCAAAATGCCGTCTGCAAATTGCGGATTTTGCAGACGGCATAGAGAAGGAATCAAACCCGCACGAATCAGTTTTTGTTTTCGTCCCGCAGCTCGCGGCGCAGGATTTTGCCTACGTTGGATTTGGGCAGTTCCTCGCGGAATTCGATATTGCGGGGTACTTTGTATGCGGTCAGTTCTGTCCGGCAGAAAGCGATGAGTTCTTCCTCGGTAAGCGAAGAATCTTTTTTGACGACGAAAACTTTAATTGCTTCGCCGGTTTTTTCGCTCGGAATACCGATACAGGCCACTTCAAGAACTTTGTCGTGGTGTGCGATGACTTCTTCGACTTCGTTCGGGTAAACATTGAAGCCGGAAACCACAATCAGGTCTTTTTTGCGGTCAACCAGTTTAAACCAGCCTTTTTCATCTACGACTGCAATATCGCCGGTTTCCAGCCAGCCGTCTTTGTCGATAACTTTGGCCGTTTCTTCAGGACGGTTCCAGTAGCCTTTCATGACTTGCGGCCCCCGTACCCACATTTCGCCCGGCTGCCCTTGGGGAACTTCCGTGCCGTCTGCATTTCGGAGCTGGACTTCGGTCGAGCAGACAGGCAGGCCGATAGAGCCGGTATAGGCGGGGATATTCAAGGGGTTGGCGCAAACGCCGGGGCTGGCTTCCGTGAGGCCGTAGGCTTCGACAATCGGCGTGCCGGTCAGTTTTTTCCATTTTTCGGCTACGGCTCTTTGGGTGGCCATGCCGCCGCCAAATGAAAGTTTCAAGCCGGAAAAGTCGATTTCGGCAAAATCAGGGCGGTTGACCAGACCGTTGAACAAAGTATTGACGCCGACAAATACGCTGACGCGCTCTTTTTTCATGTCGGCGATAAATGATTTCATGTCGCGCGGGTTGGTAATCAACACGATTTTCGAACCGATGCTGGAGAAAATCATCAGGTTGATGGTTAGGGCAAAGACATGATACAGGGGCAGGGCAGCGATAACGGTTTCTTCGCCTTCTTTTAATTTTTGCTTAATCCATTCGTGTCCCTGCATCATATTGGCGCAGATGTTGCCGTGGCTCAATACCGCACCTTTTGCGACACCGGTGGTGCCGCCGGTATATTGAATGAATGCGGTATCTTCACGGGTAACGGAAACGGTTTTGAAGGTATGTGCCGCACCTTGTTTTAATGCCGCCTGAAAAGTGATGGCATGCGGAATGCGGTATTCGGGTACCATTTTTTTGACTTTCCGCAATACAAAGTTGATTAAGTTGCCTTTGATTGCGCCGAACATTTCGCCAACCGAAGCGACGATGACGTTTTGAATGTCGGTACGCGGCAACACCAATTCCAGCGTATTGGCGAAGTTTTCCAAAACGATGATGGTGGTCGCACCGCTGTCTTTTAATTGGTGTTCCAACTCCCGCGGGGTGTAGAGCGGATTGGTATTAACGATAATCAGACCGGCTTTCAAAATGCCGAACAAGGCAACGGGGTATTGCAGCAGGTTGGGCATCATGATGGCAACGCGCTCGCCGCGCGGCAGTTTTAAAACATTTTGCAGATAAGAGGCAAACTGGGTAGAGAGACGGTCGGTTTCCGCATAAGTCAATATTTTGCCCATGTTTTGGAAGGCAGGTTTATCCGAAAATTTTCGGGTACTTTGCTCGAAAACATCGTTAATCGACTGATAACGGGTAACGTCAATTTCGTGGGCAACGCCCGCTTCATAGCTTTGAAGCCAAATCTTTTCCATAGTGAACCGTGTTTGAAAATGATATTAGAGTAAAACTACCAGTCTTCATTATACCCGTAAAATGCAACAGGGTATGGATTTAATCGGCAGATATAACAGTGAGGGGAAGTCATGATGCCGGGCAATGATGTTTGTGATGATTTCGACTATGCGGATTTGGATAAAATATATTTTGTTAAATCAAATGGTTATATTGATGAACTATTGATTTGTATTCGGGTGCGGGGCATCGGGCAAACAGCATAAAAAGCCGTCTGCAAATGCTGATTCAGACGGCTTTTTATGCTTAAGCTCAAACGAGTTCCAGTTTTTTCAACAAGGCGGAGCTGCCTGCCTCCACGAGACGGAAGGTTTCCGCAAAGTCGCCGGTGTACCATGGATCCGGCACGGACGAGTAGCCGCTTTCGGGAATCAGGTCGGTAAGTTTGAACAGCTTGTCGGGATGTTTTCCGAACAGACGTTCCAAATCGTTCAGATTGCTGTCGTCCATCGCGATGATGAAATCAAAATGTTCGATATCGCTGCTCTTCACTTTGCTGCTGGTAAAACCAAGATGGCTGATGCCGTGTTTCGTCAGGATTTTACGGGTGCCGGCGTGCATATTCTCACCGTCGTGCCAGCCGGAAGTGCCGGCACTCTCTACTATGATGCGCTGACCGACACCGGCTTCGGAGGCAAGATGGCGCAAAACACATTCTGCCATCGGAGAGCGGCAGATGTTGCCGAGGCAGACAAATAAGATGTGATAATGCTTCATTTGCAGACGGCCCCGTTGCTGAAAAACGGATTAAAGCCGTCTGCTTTTAAGGCTTGTGCGTAAGTGGGCGCATCGGCGTGTTCGGGTAATGCTTCTTTCAGCATGTAAAGGTGTTCGACACGGCATTCCGCCATCAAATCCAAAAAGTTTTGCTGGATAACGGCAATATTGTCGGTGGGCGACAATACCCAGTTGAACACTTGCGGCGCCAGCTCGAATGCGCTGTCGGTCGCATTGAAGCTGAACAGCAGTTTTCCGCCCTGTTGTGCGGCGGCAGCCACACCGACACGGGGACTTTGCAGCCTGATGGCGCGGATGGCATTGGTGGAAAATACGTCCATCGCCATGCGTTGGCGCATATGGCTGCCTTCGGTTAATGCCCGCAGCGGCGTGGTAGGAGAAAGCGGATTGACAAACAGGGTAACGCCGTCTGTATTCAGGGCTTCCTGCCACAACTGCATCAGCGGCAGGCCGGCCTTGAGCAGGTTTTGTCCCAGCGCGGCTTGAGTTTTGCTGTCGCCGTAGCCCAGTGCAAAAACAACGTGTACCGACTGGCCGCTTGGCAGTGATAATTCAGACGGCTTGAAGCCCGCGGCAAATTGTTGCGCGGCTTCCAAATTTTGCTTGGCTTGAAACCATTGGCCTGCGTTGATGTCGCTCAATTCGGTAGAAGAAACCAAAAACGGCAGCCACGAAGCCTGATTGAGGGCGCGCAGGTGGGGATAGTTTTCAAAACAAGCATTTAATGCAGCAACGGGAGCGGTCAAGCTCATGCTTTGGGCTTGGTTGCAACCGGCTACCAAAACCAGCGGCATGGCAAACCATTGGATTTCATCATCATTTTCAGCATTCAATACCTGATTGAGGCTGTCGAGCAAGACACGGTAACTCTCCGAATCGGCAGCCATGCTCATGGCAACCGAAAAACCGAGATAGTAGTTTTGCTGCAACATCCCCCGAATTTCGGTTTGCAAGGATTCTGCAGCCAGTTTGCGTTGCGCGGCAGAGGAGGTGTGGGCAAGGCTGGAAGCATTCAGCAGCAGATTGTTTTTAACAGGCGTTTCGGGGTAGGGGCGGGTATCGGGTAAGGTGAAAGAAATAGACATTTTTCTGCCTTTGAAGGATTGTTCTTTTAAAAGACAGCAGATTATAGCAATAACAAAGCGGAGCAGTAGGAAATAAGGGAAATGAATTTATTATCTGTTTGTTTTTACAGAAAATTCATAACCTGATAGGAAGGGAGGTATAGAGAGATGCCAAAGGAGAAAAACGGAAAAAAGAAAAGCACCGGAAACCGATGCTTTGTAAAAAGTGGCGCGGCGGACGGGGCTCGAACCCGCGACCCCCGGCGTGACAGGCCGGTACTCTAACCAACTGAGCTACCACCGCGCATTGTTGTTCAACCAACAACGAAAGGAAAACTAAAAAATGAAGAAATTAAACTTAGCCGGCTTACAGCTAAAAGTAAAACTGGTGGGTGATGACGGAGTCGAACCGCCGACATTCTGCTTGTAAGGCAGACGCTCTACCAACTGAGCTAATCACCCTTGGGAAGTCGCTATTAAACCAAAATATGCCCAATCCGGCAAGCATTTTTTTACACTTTTTTAGCTTCTTCGGGTAGTTTGTTGAAATTTAAACAAATAAAGTAACGAGTGTTAGGTTTGTTTAAAATGTGTTTTTCAGCTCCCGCAGCGCGGCGAATACTTCCAATTCGCTATGCAGCTTTCTGCCGCACAAGGTTTCCGCTCTTGACCAAACTTGCGGCAGCCCGACACGGAAAAAAGGATTCACCGCGCGTTCATGCGCCAAGGTAACCGGCAGGGTCGGCGCATCTTGCTGAAGAGCGGCGTTTAATGCGGTTTGAATATCAGCATTGTCCGGCTCGATATGCGCGGCAAAACGCAGGTTGGAGGCAGTATATTCGTGGGCGGGATAAAACAGCGTGCTTTCCGGCAGTTGGTTCAGGCGGTTGAAACTGTCAAACAGCTCTTCGACCGTGCCGGTAAAAACCCGCCCGCAACCTGCGCTGAATACGGTGTCGCCGCAAAAAACGTGCAGGCCGTCTGCATTTTCCAGCAGATAGCTGACATGATGTGCGGTATGGCCGGGTGTCGCCCAAACGGTTACCAATCCGTCGCCGAATGAAAATTGGTTGCCGGCTTCAACGGTATGCGTTGCTTCTTCGATGTCGCTTGCGCCGTAAACCGGTGAAGACATATATACGCGTTTCAACGGAAGGATGCCGCCGCAATGGTCGTGGTGGTGGTGGGTAATCCATGTTTGCGCCAACATCAGGCGGTTGTGGATAAGAAACGCCAATACCGGCTCATGTTCTCCGGGATCGATACACGCTGCTTGGTTGCCGCTTTGCACGATCCAGATGTAATTATCATTGAAGGCTTTAATCGGGGTAATGGTCATGGTGGGATATTTATTTATGTGTGTCGGTTTGTTTTGCAGACGGCATTATATTGCTTGCCAAGCGGTTTGATGTTACCAACGGCTGACAAATGCTGACAAATCGGTATTTTTGCTGCCACCGGTTGTTTCGGTGGGCGAACCGATCATCATCAATCCGATGATTTTGTCTTTATCGGCGCAATCGAAGGCTTGGCGCAGCAGCGGGCTGTTGACCCACATTCCGCTGATCCAAACATTATCGAAACCTTGTGCATTGGCCGCCAGTTGCAGCGCGTAAGCGGCGCAACCCGCAGTGAGCATTTGTTCCCATTCGGGTTTGGGCTTGGGGACTTCACGGTTCGGGCTGAAGGTTACTCCGATAACGAGAGGGGACATATTGCCGACTTTTTCGGCTTTTTGCATGGCTTCATCGCCAAAATTCATTTCGCTGACTGTTTGGCACAATAAAGAGCGGAAGTGCTGCAAACCGGCTTCGCTTTCGATAACGGTAAAGCGGAACGGGCGCATATTGCCGTGATCGGGTACTTGCGTAGCCGCTTGCAGCATGGCTTCGATTTGCTCCGCATTGGGAGCGGGGGCGGTCAGTTTTTTGGAAGAACGGCGGGTGGTCAGCAGGGTGAGTGCATCCATTTTCGGTTTCCCTATCATTTTGCAGACGGCTTTTATAGCACAAATTATCACTCTTGCCCACTAAAAGGGAATGTTTCTCATTTGCTCTTGTCGGATTTTGGTGTAAAAATTGCCGGCACAGAGGCGTAGAACTTATTGATTGGGCACCGCACGGCAACGCACCGTTTTCAAACGGCAAGAATGCGGCAAACACGTTATAATATAGCGGATTTGTCTCTCATGCCGTCTGAAATTCCAATTTGATATGAATAACACCAAACAAAAAATTCTCGAGCAAGCCCGCGCGGGAGGCGCGCAGGTCACCGCGCTGCGCGAGCAGGTGCTGGACATCGTATTGCAGCAAACCGGCGTCATCAAAGCCTATCACGTTTTATCGCAGATGCAGCAGCAGAGCGAAGGCGTGGTTGCCCCGCCCACCGCCTACCGCGCATTGGACTTTTGGGCGGAGCAGGGCGTTTTGCACAAAGTGGCGGCGGTCAACGGCTATGTGTTGTGCAGCCACGCCCAGCACGACTGTTCGGAACATTGCCGCCGACACGGCGAAGGGGAAGCGCACCACAGCGCATTTATCTTGGTGTGCACCGAATGCGGTGCGGTTGACGAGCAGACTTTGAGCCAAGAATGGACGGCTTTGCGCGCAGGCGTGGCCGAGAGCGGATTCGCCTTGAAAGAAGAACATGTCGTTTTAACCGGAGTGTGCAGAAAATGTCAGTAAAGAAAACCAAAGTCCACCTGATTTCCGGCTTTTTGGGCACGGGTAAAACCACCGCCCTCAAAAGCCTGATGGCGCAAAAAGACCCGAACGAAAAATGGGTGATTATCGTCAACGAATTCGGCGAAATCGGCATTGACGGCGCAGTATTGAGCGACAACGGCATTCCCGTGGCGGAAATTGCCGGCGGCTGCCTCTGCTGCACCGCCGGCCCCCAGTTGGGCAACACCGTGCAGAAAATGCTGCGTGATGCCAAGCCCGACCGCCTGATGATTGAAGCCAGCGGCCTTGCCCACGCCGCCAGCGTGATTGACGAATTGAAAGTCAAACCGCTCTCCGATGAACTGGAAATCGCCGCCGTGTTTACCGTGGTCGATCCGCGCCAGTTTGTCAGCCCCGATTACGCGCAGCAGGCCTTGTATAAAGACCAAATCGGCGTATGCGACGTTTTGGTGGCGAGCAAAACCGATTTGTGTACCCCCGAAGTGATGGCGGAATTCCACGACAAAGCGGCGAAATTGTTTCCGCCCAAAGCCAAAGTGGTGGAAGTGCAAAACGCGCAGCTCGATATTCAATGGTTGGACATTCCGGTGATTGAAAAACCGCGCTACCGCCTCAAAACCGAAGCCCTGCCCGATAACAGCATGGGCTTCCAATCCGAAGGCTTCACCTTCCCCGCCGGACAAGATTTCGACGGCGAACGCCTGACCAAATTCTTCAACGACCTGCCGAAAATGACCGAAGGCCTCGTGCGCGCCAAAGGCGTGTTTCAAGTGCTCAGTACTTGGGTATGGCTCAACTGGGTGGACGGCCAATGGGGTGCCAACCAAGTTTCCTGGCGGCGCGATTCGCGTTTCGAGCTGATTGCCAAATCGTTTGACTCGGATTTGATTGAGAAAAAATTGAAAGAGGCGTTGGAGTAACACAGCAAATGCCGTCTGCAATTTGATTGATTTAATATCGTTTGATATCTAAGGAGACAGCTATGCCTCGCCGTCTAACCCTAGAAGAAGCTCAAGCCCAAGTAGATGCAAAGTTTCCTGATAAAGGCTTGATTCTTACTTCCTTCGAAGGTGTAAATCGTCCGGTTTCCTTTATTTGTCCTGAACACGGGGAGCAAACTCTATCTTTTTTCCATAGTATGTTAAAAACCAAACACGGCTGTACTGCCTGCTCTTACCCCCTTCGTGCTGAACGTTTAAGGGAGCAAGCCGAGAAATCTCTAGCAGAAACCCAAAAAAATTTCTCCCAACAAGCCCTTACTGTAACAGGCGACCACAATCAGGCGGTCTCAGGCAACAACAACCAAGCCCCAGTCCCCACACCCAACACCTCAGACCTGAAACTCAAGTTGCAGGCATTTGAGCGTCAGTACGAAGCTCTCCGCAATCATTTGCAGGTTATTGAGTATGTGAAAGAGGTTGATAAAGTTGTGGTTGAGTTTGCTTTGAAGGGTTTGGACAGGGAGATGGAGGTGTTGATGGGGTGGGAGGACTGAATGACTGATTTCAGATAAAGTGCGTCAGGTGGGTATAAGTGAAGTGTCTTTTGTTCGACGGATATACCATCGGTTTGCAATATGCGCGGGGTGGGTATCTTGCGGCAAAAGGGAATCCACCTTTAAGATAACCCGTTAAATTAAAAAGGCAACGCAGTGGGCAAAGATGCCCCCTAGATTTGCAGACGGCCTTTTTTGCAAAAACAAAGGTAAAACCAAATGTGGCGTTACATCTTCCACCGCCTGCTGCTGCTTATCCCGACGCTGCTCGGAATTTTGGCGGTAACTTTTGCCATTATCCAATTCGTACCCGGCGGGCCGGTGGAACAGATGGTGCAGCAGCTCACGCAAAGCGGGGTGGGCGGCGAGACGGCGGGCGGAGGCGGTACGATGTTGAAACACGGCCGGCTCAGTGCCGAAGATATGGCGGCGTTAAACGCGCTCTACGGTTTCGACAAGCCCGCGCTTGAGCGTTTTACCGATATGGTGGTGCGGTTTGCCCGTTTTGATTTGGGCGAGAGTTTTTTCCACCATCAAACCGTGTTTGAATTGGTTAAAGAAAAAATGCCCGTTTCCATGAGTTTGGGGCTGTGGACGTTTTTCCTGACTTATTTAATCTGCATTCCGCTGGGAATCGCCAAAGCGGTGAAAGACGGCAGCCGTTTCGATGCGGTAACGGGCATGGTGGTTTTGGTGGGTTATACCGTTCCGCCGTTTGTATTGGGGCTGGTGCTGCTGGTGTTGTTCGGCGGCGGCAGCTTTTTTGCGTGGTTTCCGCAGGGCGGCTTGGTGGGCGACGATTTCGAACAGCTCTCATGGGCGGGCAAAATCAAGGATTATCTGTGGCACATGGCCTTGCCGGTTACCGCTTCGGTGGCGGGCAATCTGGCGGTGATGACGGTGTTGACCAAAAATGTGTTTCTCGAAGAAATCCGCCGCCAGTATGTTTACACCGCCCGTGCCAAGGGCTTGCCGGAGCGGCAGATTCTGCTGAAACATATTTTCCGCAACGCGATGATTCCGCTGATTACCGGCTTTCCCGCCGCGTTTATCGGCGCGTTTTTCACCGGCAGCCTCTTGATTGAAACGCTGTTTTCGCTCGACGGCTTGGGGCTGCTTTCGTATGAGGCGGTGATGAAGCGCGATTATCCGGTGGTGATGGGGACGCTGTATGTGTTCACGCTGATGGGCCTGCTGGCGAAACTGCTGTCGGATATTTCGTATTCATGGGTCGATCCGCGGATACATTTCGAGGGGAAATGATGAACGCTTTGCGGCAATATGAAATATATTTCGACCGGTTGAATTGCGCGAAAAGTCCTACGCTCGGCGAAGCTCCGCATAAGCCGGTTTTGTTGCTGGCGGTGATGGAAATGGCGGCGGCAGGCCGTCTGCAAAATCGGCAGATTGCTCTGACTCCTGATTTGGCTGTGTTTTTTGAAAGAATGTGGCATTCGTATGTACGCACCGCCCACAAAATGAATCTGGCTATGCCGTTTTACCATATGAAGGCTGAGCCGTTTTGGCGGATAAAAGTCCGCAAGGGCTTTGAGGGCGAGTTTGAGAATAAAAATAAAATGAAAGGGCTGAATGCTCTGGCGCAGGCTGTTGAGTACGCGGAAATAGATGCCGAACTCTGGCATTTGTTGCAAAATCCCACCGACAGGCAGAAGCTGCATGATTTTTTGGTGCTGCGCTATTTCAACAAATCAGAACCGATTACCCCGAATGTAACGAAACAGACGGCGCTATCTGCCGTAACCCTATCCGAACGGCAGGCTGCCAACGATTCAGATGGCCGGATATTGCAGACGGCTTGATGCAGCGGGTGTTGCGGGGTACTTTGTACGCACTGCAACAGAGGCTTTCAATCTAATACGCCCGGTGAACAAACAGACTGTTTGAATATTGTAAAATCGAATATTTTCAAATGTCGGGTTGGGCATTCAGCCTGCGTTTGCAGACGGCCTTACTAAAAGTTATGAGCAAAAACCTTTCTTCTCATTCCACTTGGCAAGCCTTTAAGCGGCACAAGCGCGGCTGGGCGGCATTGCGCCTGTTGGCGGTATTGTTTGCCGTATCGCTGCTCGCGCCGGTGTGGAGCAACGATAAGCCGTTGTGGATTCAATATCAGGGCAGCCATTATTTTCCCGCGCTGCATACTTACCACGAAACCGTGTTCGGCGGCGATTTCGACACGCCCGCCGATTATTTCGATCCGCTTATCCGCCGCAACATCACCGAAAACGGCAACCGCGCCGTTTATCCGCCCAATCCCTACGCCGCCGATACGATTAACGAATTCGATACGCTGCCCGACCCCGCGAGGCCGTCTGCAAACCATTGGCTGGGTACGGACGACCGCGGGCGCGACGTGTTGGCGCGGCTGGTATACGGTTTCCGTGATTCTTTATTGTTTGCGCTGGCACTGACTTTCGCCACCACCGTCATCGGCGTGCTGGCGGGCGCGGTGCAGGGCTATTTCGGCGGCAAAGTCGATTTGCTGATGCAGCGGTTTTTGGAAATCTGGGGCGGGCTGCCCGAGCTGTATCTGTTGATTATCCTGTCATCGTTTTTCAACCCGGGTTTGCTGGTGCTGCTGGTGTTGCTGTCGCTGTTCGGCTGGATGGGGCTGTCGGACTATGTGCGTGCCGAGTTTTTGAAAAACCGTCAGGCCGATTATGTCGCCGCCGCCAAAAGCATGGGCGTTTCAGACGGCCGCATCATGTGGCGGCATATTCTGCCCAACAGCCTCACGCCCGTTTTGGCTTTTTTGCCCTTCCGCATTTCCGGTGCCGTTTTGGCATTGACCAGTCTGGACTTTTTAGGGCTGGGCGTACCGGCCTCGCAAGCCAGCCTGGGCGAATTGCTCGCACAGGGCAAAGACAATCTCGATGCGTGGTGGATCGGACTTTCCGCAGTCGGTACGCTGACGCTGATGCTGCTTTTGCTGGTGATGATAGGCGAGGGGCTGCGGCAGGCGTTTGATGTGCGGGCGCGGGATATATAGCCTGAACTTCATCGGCAAATCATGTACAATACCACCTTATTTTCAGCTTATCCGAGAAGCTGAAGCCATTTTTAAAAATAATGTTGTTGCCATGAACTACCCATACCAAAACTTTTATGAAATGTTGAGTGCCGCCTGCAATCAAAACGGGCGCGGGGTTGTCGTTTATCACGACAAGGAAAAAATCAGCTACCGCGAATTAAAACGCAAAGCCGAAGCGGTGGCGGCGTATTTGCAGAGCATTGATGTCAAATACGGCGACAAAGTGGCGATGGTGGTATCCAATTCGCCAGAATTTATCATCAGCTATTTCGCCATTACTGCCATCGGCGCGGTGGCTGTTCCTGTCAATACGTTTCTGAAACACGAAGAATTCGAATATATTCTGAACGACTGCCAAGCCAAAGTGATGTTTGCATCGATTGGTTTGTCTAAAGAATTGAAGGGCTTGAAAAAGAAAACCCGTTTGGAAAAAGTGATTTGGATCGGCGGTACGGAGCAATCGACCGACCGCCACCTGAGCTTTGCCGATGCACTGGCGTTTACGGAAGAGCCTGATTTGTCGCGCCAACCGCAAATCGACAGTTTGGCACACATCATCTACACTTCGGGTACGACCGGCCACCCCAAAGGCGCGCTCATCAGCTATAAAAACCTGTTTTCCAATATGGCGGGCGCACACGAAGTATTTCATGTACGCAAAAAAGACCGCTTTATGGTGTTTTTGCCGATGTTCCACAGCTTCACGCTGACGGCGATGGTGTTGCTGCCGGTGTTTGCTGCCGGTTCGATGATTTTGGTGAAATCCGTTTTTCCGTTTTCCAACGTACTCAAACAGGCTTTGTTGAAGCGTGCAACGGTATTTTTGGGCGTGCCTGCGATTTATACGGCGATGGGCAAGGCAAAAATTCCGTGGTATTTCCGCTGGTTCAACCGCCTGCGTATCTTCATCAGCGGCGGCGCACCGTTGGCGGCGCAGACGATTGCGGATTTTAAAGCCAAATTCCCGTCTGCCGAGTTGCTGGAAGGTTACGGCTTGAGCGAATGCTCGCCGGTGGTTGCCGTCAACCGCTTGGAAAAACAAAAAGTCGGCAGCGTCGGCCTGCCGCTGCCGGGTTATCAGGTGAAAGCCGTAGATGAAGAATTGGTAGAAGTGCCGTTGGGCGAAGTAGGCGAACTCATCGTCAAATGCGATGCCGTAATGCAGGGCTATCTGAATATGCCGGAGGCAACCGGTGAAACCATCGTCAACGGCTGGCTGAAAACCGGCGATTTGGTAACAATCGATTCGGACGGCTTTATCTTTATCGTTGACCGCAAGAAAGATTTGATTATCTCCAAAGGTCAAAACGTCTATCCGCGCGAAATCGAAGAAGAGCTGTATAAAATCGAAGCCGTTGAAGCCGCTGCCGTCATCGGTGTTCCCGACCAATACGCCGATGAGGAAATTGTTGCTTTTGTTCAGCTCAAAGAGAACATGAGTATCAAAGAAACCGAAATTCGCGCCCATCTGCGCCGCCATTTGGCCAATTTCAAAGTGCCGAAGGAAATTCATCTGAAAGACGAATTACCGCGCAATGCAACCGGAAAAGTGTTGAAACGCGTGTTGAAACAGCAGTTTATGAAAGAATGATGGGGTATCATTTCCTATGCCGTCTGCATTTGGCAGCGCGTTCGGACGGGATCCTATATTACAGTACACGATATATAGTCATTTAAAATAAAAATGATACAGCGTTGCTTTGCCTTGCCGTACTATGTGTACTGTCTGCGGCTTCGCTGCCTTGTCTCATTCTTATTTTATTCGACTATAGTCGGATACCCCGGAGTGAAGTAAGGCAGCAGAACCGCAAACAGTAGGAATCGGCGGGTTTGCTGCTTGGGCAGCTTGGTCAAGTTCCTTTTTTTGAGCAAGGTGTGGCAACGCTGAATCATTCTGCACTGAATGGCTAAGCAACGAAATAATGTGTGTTATATACTCAAAGGCCGTCTGCAAATTACGATTTTGCAGACGGCCTTTATTCTCATGCAGGGCATATTTATATAGTCGAATAAAATAAGAATGAGACAAGGCAGCGAAGCCGCAGACAGTACACATAGTACGGCAAGGCAAAGCAACGCTGTATCATTTTTATTTTAAATGACTATAAATTTTGCAGCCGCTCAACCGACGGCACATAGTAATACGCACCGGATACTGCGGTGGAAAGGTGGGCAAGCAGGCGGTCGGTTTGGCCGTCTGTTTCACCAAACATACTTAAAAGTTGTGCCTCAATATTATGCAGGGTATGACAATAGGCGATAAACATCAGGCCGTTTTCGCCGCTGATTGTGCCGTAGGGCAGGCTGCGGCGGACGATTTTCAAGCCCACGCCGTTTTCTTTCAGGTTGACACGTCCGAGATGCGAATCTGCCAAGAGGGCATCTCCCTCGAACTCTTCATTTTCAACCTTGCTGCGCCCGATATCGGATTCTTGTTCGGAAATTGCATGGCTGTTCCACTTGTTCAAATCGTGCCGGTATTTTTGCAGTAAAACATAGCTGCCGCCTGCATCAGGACAGTTTTCCCCAATAATGGCAACATTGCGGACATTCTCATCGCCTTGGGGGTTTTCCGTACCGTCAACAAAGCCGTCTGTACCGCGGTTTTCCAGCAGGCGCATACCGTGGGTTTCGCTTTGAACGCTGATGCTGCCGCCGAATGCGTTGAGTACGGATTTGGCCAGTGCAAAGGCTAAGTCCTGACGCATGGCTTGGATATGAATCATCAAATCATGTTGGGTAGCCGGCGCAAGGCCGTTGCCCAATGCGCGGAACGGCTTGATTTCTTTACCTTCATTGCTGTGTCCGAGTGTGTGCCAGAAGTCGCTGCCGAAAGCGACGGACAAACCCAGCGATTCGTCGGGGTATTGCGTTTGTAAGGTTTGCAGCGCCGACAATACGGTGCGACAGGCGGTTTTTACTGCTTCTGTTTGCCCTGACAGAATATCGGCTTCAATAAAAATACCTGCTTTACAGTGATCCGGAATAATGGCAGTTTGCGGCGTGTTCATTGCAATTCCTTCGGTGTGTTCTCAGTTGAATCGACAAAAGGATTATAGCGGATTTCATGTCTGAGCGGGCAGGGTACAGCCGTAAGCAAACAACATAATTGTTTGTCTCTAAATGTACGGCAGGATTTGCAGACGGCATGGATATGGCAGACTTTACACTTGCTTGCTTCGGTGCGGTCTTTAAGGCTGTTTGAATGTGTTAAAATCCGCCGCTGGTTCGAATTGGAAGATTTTATGCGTTTGGGTATTTTCATTTTAATATTGATTTTATTGCAAGTATTTACTTTTGGTTTGGGAAAATCACTGCAATGGCTGTTTGCGCCTTTGGTTGGAAAAAGAGGGCGCAGCTTGCTGATGGTTCTGGCCTATGTGCTGACCAATGCGATTTTGCTAGGAGTGGTTTTACAAATGACCGGCTATCTGGAAATGAAAGTGCTGTTGTTCCGCATGATGGCTATGTGGATGGTGGTTTTGCTGTACGTTATGTATGCGGCTTTGGCAACATTCTTGCTGTATCTGATGTTGCGTAAGATTATGGACAAACCGCCGCTTTCCCGCAGTTTGCGTGTATTTGCGCCATTGTTTTTTATCGGCTTGATGGTTTTGTCGGTATATAACGCTTATGTACCGGTGGTGCATCATCAAGTGGTGAGCATCAATAAAAAAATGGGAAAACCGTTGCGTATCGGCTTGGCCAGCGATACCCATTTGGGAGAATGGTTTGGTGCAAATCAGTTGGATAAGCTGGCCGACATCATGAAGCAGGAAGCAGTCGATATCATTTTGCTGCCCGGCGATTTGATGGACGATAACGTCATTGCATACCGTTCCCAAAATATGCAGCCTCATTTGCAAAAGCTGAATGCACCGTTAGGCGTTTATGCGACTTTGGGCAACCATGATTTATTCGGTTCGGAGCGGCAGATTAAGGAAGAGTTGGAAAAAGCAGGCATCCGTGTTTTGGAAAATGAAGCCTTGGAAACCAACGGCTTGCTGCTGGTCGGACGCAATGACGATTTGGATTTTCTACGCCCGACAACCGAGCAGTTGTTAATCGGACAAAATACCAGACTTCCGGTGTTATTGATGGATCACCGCCCCAACGATATTCATTTGCATCAGCATTTGCCCATTGACATACAAGTATCCGGCCACGTCCACAACGGACAGGTTGCCCCGGCAAATCTGATTGTACGGGCGTTGAACCGTTTGGCTTACGGCTACGAAGCAATCGGCAACGGCCATTATTTTGTAACATCGGGCTACGGCTTTTGGGGCATACCCATGCGCTTGGGATCGCAATCGGAAGTTTGGATTATCGATGTACAAGGAATGTAATATAAATATTTGATTTTAAATAAAATCAAGACAAATTATGATTACTGATATGATGATAATTCTGGTTGTCGTGGGATCTATGCTCAAATAGAGAGCATACGCTCCTTATTGTAAAATAAAGCCTTACCATTGAAGTAAGGCTTTGATTTTATGGCGAACCAGTCGGAATATTTGGACTTGATGAAAGGCCGCTTAGGTTTAGTGTCTGATTATGCGTTATCGCAAAGATGGAGGATTGAGCCGACCAGAATCAGCCAATACCGCAAGAACCGGCTGCGGCTGCCGATAGAATTTATCTTAGACATTTCCCGCGAACTGAGTATATAAGCGATTGTTATTGTTAGAGAATTGGAGTTTGAGCGTATCAGGAGACGAGGCGGAGACGTTGCAGAAAAAGCTGCGTTTAAGCCAAATGAGAAAGTCCGGCGTTATCCGCCGCCGTGGGTTGAGCGCAAGCATTGGTTCAGAAATAAGCGGTAATTTTCATAGTTCGCATAATGTATATTATGTTAAATTATTATACATGAAAATTATCGTCCGCACTTTCCCGATAGAATCCGGTGTGCAGTCCCCATTTTTTAATAGTCATAACACCATTTCCGGTTATTTCGTAAAATCTGTAATGGTTTGGATACGATTTCATTTTATAATAAAAATTAACAAATACTTGCATGATTTATATTAAATACGGTAGCATATCGATACATTCTATTCGGCTTATCCGCATACTGCCCGCTATATGAATAATCATCAAATTTTCAATAAAGCCAATATGTTATTGGTTTTATCGGCATGGCCCGCATTATTATTTGCAGTAGATGTTCCCCAAGCCTCCCGCATCCGGCAAGACCAGTTGCGCCAACAAGAATTGCAGCAGCAAATCAGGCCGCGAAGAGATGTGCATTTGGAAAGGCCGTCTGCAATTTCTCCCGAGTCTTTCTCTCTTTCCGATTCCGAGTCTCACTGCTTTCCTGTCCAATCCGTTACCCTTATTGGCGATTCTGCCGAAACTTTCCAATTTGCCCTTAAAAAATCACTCAAACAATCCGGTTTTCAGCCCGGTATGTGCATAGGTGCACAAGGCATCAACCGCATCATGACTTTAGTGCAAAATGCCGTTATCGGGCGCGGTTATACCACCACCCGTATTTTGGCGGCGCCGCAGGATTTGAACAGCGGTATTTTAGAATTGACGGTATTGCCCGGGCGCATCCGTTCGCTGCATATCGACCGCAATCATGACGAAGCTGCCCATGCGGGGCGGATTGCGGCATTTCAAAACGAATTTCCACTTAAAAACGGCGATATTCTGAACCTGCGCGATTTGGAGCAGGGATTGGAAAACTTAAAACGGCTTCCCACGGTAGAAGCAGATATTCGCATCGAGCCGGGTGCAAAGCCGTCTGAAAGCGATGTGAAGGTGGTTTGGCAACAGCGTTTGCTGCCCTACCGCATCACTTTGTCTGCCGATGATTCGGGCAGCAAGGCTACCGGTAAGTATCAGGGTTCGGCAGTGTTCTCTGCCGATAATCCTTTGGGTTTGAGTGATATGTTTTATGCCTCGGTCAGCCGTGATTTGGGGCATAAAGCGTCTTATACGGATGCAGACGGCAAACACAGGGGCAGCAGTACGGCAGGTTATGCATTTCATTATTCCGTTCCGTTCGGCAAATGGCTGTGGTCTTGGAATCACAACTATTACCGCTATCATCAGGCGGTGGCCGGTGTGAGCGAAGTGTATGACTATAACGGCAAGAGTCGGACGAGCGATATCGGCGTCAGTCGTTTGCTTTATCGTGATGCCAAACGTAAAACCCATCTCCATGCCAAACTGTGGCAGCGGGAAACCCAGAGTTTTATCGATGACACCGAAATCGAAGTACAGCGCCGTAAAACCGCCGGTTGGTCGGCAGGCATCAACCATAAGGAATACATCGGCAAAGCGACTTTGGATTTGTCGGCCAATTACAAACGCGGTACCGGTCGCAACAACAGCCTGTCCGCACCGGAAGAAGTCTTCGGCGAAGGCACGTCGCGCATGAAAATCATCACTGCCGATGTAGCTTTCAATATGCCCTTCCAAGTGGGCAAACAGCAATTTGCCTACGACACCCGCTTTCATGTCCAATGGAACAAAACGCCCCTCACCCCGCTGGACAAACTTTCCATCGGCAACCGCTATACCGTTCGCGGTTTTGACGGCGAAACGACTTTATCTGCAGAACGCGGCCGGTATTGGCGTAATGATGTGTCATGGCAGTATGCTCAAAACCATCGCGCCTACATCGGTATCGACACCGGCCGTGTCTCCGGTCATTCCGCACAATACTTGCCGGGGCAGCGTCTGACCGGCGGTGCGGTGGGATTCAAAGGGCAATTCAACAGCGGAGGTAATCTGTATTACGATGTTTTTGCTGCCAAGCCGTTGCATAAGCCTGCATACTTTCAAACGGCCGACACGAATTATGGCTTTAATTTGAATTATTCGTTTTAAAAATAAATCATACGGCAGCAGCAATAACCGGCCGGGGGAGAATCATGAATAAAAACCGCTACAAAGTCATCTTCAATAAAAAGCGCGGCTGTATGGTGGCGGTTGCCGAAAATACATTGCGCGAGGGCAAATCCGCTCAAGACGGCAGCGGTACAGGCATGATGCCGTCTGCAAAATCCCCTGTTTCCACATTCGGCAACCTGTGCACCCAAATCCATACACTTACTTTTTCGGTGATGATGACGTTAGGGTTGGCGGGAATGGTTCACGCTTCCGCAATTCATGCCGACCGCAGCGCACCGGGCAGCCAACAGCCGACTGTACTGCAAACGGCAAACGGCCTGCCGCAGATCAATATCCAAACCCCGAGCGCGGTAGGCGTATCGCTCAATCAATACCGTCAATTTGATGTGGACGGCAACGGCGCCATTCTCAACAACAGCCGCAGCAGCGTACAAACACAGTCGGGTGGTTGGATTCAGGGCAATCCGTGGCTGGCGCGCGGAGAAGCACGGGTTATCGTCAACCAAATCAACAGCGCCGCCCCTTCCCTGTTAAACGGTTACATCGAAGTCGGCGGCCGCCGTGCCGAAGTCATCATGGCCAATCCCGCCGGTATTCAGGTTAATGGTGCGGGTTTCATCAACGCTGCCGGCGTAACGCTGACCACAGGCAAACCCGTATTTGCAGACGGCATATTGCACGGCTTTGAAGTGCGCGGCGGCAATATTGCCGTAAACGACGGCGGTTTGGATACTTCGAGTGCCGACTACACCCGCATTCTCAGTCGTGCCGCCCAAATCAATGCAGGCGTTTGGGCGCAAGACTTGCACGTTAGCGCAGGCAATAACGACATAACGGCTTCCAACGGCGCCACAGCAATTGTTCCCGCTACCTCCCCTGCTCCTGCTGTAGCCATCGATGCCGGCGCATTAGGCGGTATGTATGCCGGCAAGATTACCCTGATCAGTACCGACCGCGGCGCAGCGGTTCAAAATGCCGGCCAAATCTTCGCCGCGGCAGGCGGCGTTACCCTCTCTGCCGACGGTAAAATCAGCAACAGCGGCAGCATCGTTGCTTCGGATAAACAACAAAACAGTCCAAATACCGCGGCCGTTTCCGTCAACGCAGCCGCTTTGGACAACAGTGGCACGCTCTCCGCGCAAGGCCAAGCCGCCATCGCCACGCAAAATCTCGACAACAGCGGTTTGATTGCCTCATCAAACGAATTGTCCCTCAGCAACCGACATACCCTGAACAACAGCGGCCACATCAATGCCGCCCGTATCGACATCAATACAGGCCGTCTGCAAAACAGCGGCAACATCGCCCAAACCGGTTTGCAGGCATTGGCGCTCCATAGCAATCGTTTGGATAATGACGGCGGCTATATCGGCTACCCACAAATCGATACTTCAAGCGGCTCAAAATCCCCTACTGCACCTACAACGTCTGACATCATCACCGCCCCGACAACAGCCGCTTCATCAGGCAGCATCAGCCAACAACCCGCCGCAACCAATCTTACTTTTGCAGACGGCAACATCACCGTTGCCGAAGGCCTCTCCAACAGCGGCAGCATTACCGCCAACGGCAGTATGGCCTTAAGCACCCAAAACGCCCTAAGCAACCGCGGTGAGCTGAATGTAAACACGCTCAGCGTTTCCGGTGCGCGGTTGGACAACCAAAGCGGCCGCATTACGGCACAGACTGCGGATATCCGTACAGATACTTTTAACAACCGCAGCGGCAGTCTGCATACGCAAGAACGCCTGAATATACGTTCCGGAACGGTCGATAATCATGCCGGCAGCCTCTCCGCCTTAAAAGCATCAGATATAAAAGCACGAAACCTCAATAATGCAGACGGCATGATTGTTTCCGGAGGTGCTTTGTCTGTACAGTCGGAAACTGTTGTAAACAGCGCCGGAGAAATTGCGGCAACCGGCAATCTCGGCGTGCATACGGAGCTTCTGAATAATGCTGGAGGAGCGATTACTACCGCCCGTTCGCTTGATTTGACCGCTACCGCACTCAACAATACGGGCGGCAGAATAAGTGCGGCAGAAACCCTATCGCTTAAAAGCGGGGAATTAAACAGCACTCACGGTGAAATCACCGCTTCAGGCATGCTGACGCTGCAGGCAGACGATACCGACAACACCGCAGGCCGTATCTCGTCTGCTGAAGGCTTGGACATCACCACAGGCAACTTGAATAACCGCGAAGGCAGAATCCATACCGCAGGCATATTGTCTTTGGAAGCGGCAGATTTGAATAATAAAGACGGTGAAATTGCCGCCTCAGATACCGTACTGGCCGTCGCAGATGCCGACAACAAGGGCGGTAAAATTACAGCAGCCGGAAACCTTCTGTTTGCCTCGGCAAATTTGGATAATTCAAACGGTACGCTTGCCGCTTCCGGCATGCTCAAGCTCAATGCCGCCGATACAGAAAACCAAAACGGCATCATCAGCTCGGGAAGCTCAATGACGCTGGTGCTTGGCAATTTCAACAACAATTCAGGCAAAATAGCCGCCGCAGATTTATCCCTTCAAGCAGGCAATCTGAGCAACCGTTCGGGAGAGATGGTATCAGGCGGTACACTGGCTCTTTCCGCAAAAGACTTGGACAACCGCAGCGGCACCCTCTCCGCCGCCGAAACATTGACCCTGAATACCGCCAATCTCGACAACCGGCAAGGAGAAATGGCCGCAGTCGGAGCATTGGCTCTGCATTCGGCGGAGTTAAACAATTCGGAAGGCAGTATTCTCTCTGAAAACACATTGACGCTGACGGCTGCAGACACAGCCAACCGCAGCGGCACCATAGCATCCGCAGAAAGTCTGACGCTGCAAACGGCTGATTTGGATAATACTTCCGGAGAAATCCTTTCCGGCTCCGATTTGTCTTTAACCGCCGGAAATTTGGATAACGGCAGCGGCAAAATAACTGCCGCCGAGATTGCCATCAACAGCCGCAACCTCAGCAACCGCAGCGGCGGCATCCATGCAGGCCGTCTGCATATCCGCACCAGCGGCTTGAACAACAGCGCAG
This sequence comes from Neisseria animalis, assembly GCF_900636515.1. Lineage (NCBI taxonomy): Bacteria > Pseudomonadati > Pseudomonadota > Betaproteobacteria > Neisseriales > Neisseriaceae > Neisseria > Neisseria animalis. The sequence goes on along the minus strand of NZ_LR134287.1, from coordinate 1,284,915 downwards.
GCACTATCCGCAGCAATAGCGGAACCGTCTTGCAACTTGCAGACGGCCTTGATAACAACGGCGGTCAAATCACATCGGCTAAAGATGTTCTCATCACCGAAAACGCCCAAAATACCCTTGCCATTCAAAATAACGGCGGCAGTATTCTTGCCGGACAAGACATATCCCTTCAAGCCAAGTCTCTAGGTTCGGACGGCACACTTGCCGCAGGTCGGGACATAGATGTCCAACTGCAAGACAGCTTTATTACGGCACAAGATATTCAAGCCGGACGCACCTTGAATTTTTCGACACAAGGCCGTCTGCAAAATGCCCATACGCTTGAAGGCGGCGAAGCCGTCATACTGAAAGCCGCAGAAATAGACAATACGGCTTCAGGCATTATCCAATCCGACAAACATACCCGACTGAACGCGCAAAACATCGCCAATCGGGGGATGATTAACAGCAACGGTCTGACCCTTATCGACAGTACGAACAATTTGGAAAACATCGGCAGCGGCAGAATTTACGGCGACCATATCGCCCTTTCCGCACAACAATTCACCAACCGCGAAGAAACAGTCGGCGAGACCACTCAAGCTGCTGTGGTTGCCGCCCGCAGCCGTCTCGACATCGGCGCGACCCATATTGCCAACCGTGAACACGCCCTGCTCTTCAGCGCGGGCGACATGGCCATCGGCGGCAGTTTGGACGACAAGTATCAGGCGCAGGAAAAAGCAGCCGATATTCGCAATCTGAGTGCGTCCATCGAATCTTTAGGCGATATGACGGTGCGTGCCGGTACCCTGCTCAACCGTAACGAACATTTTGATATTAATCCTCGTATAGAAGTCGGAACACCGGAAGCATTTGACTATATCATTCCAAGCGGCACTCAGGAGCGGCTGCAGAGATCCGATTTCAAGTGGGTAAGTTTCAGCAGAGCCGGAAAGTTAGTCAACAAATCTGCTGCCGAATATGACGAAAGCAATTTTGAGTTCGGGCGCACGCCGATTCCGGACAGCCTGATCGACTATTCTGCCGACAGCAAATTGTGGGCATATTTCGGCCTCGAAGCGCCTCAAGGCGAGCCCCCCGTACCCAATGTAAGCGAACAGGACTTCGAAGCAGACGGCGAAACCCTGAAAAAACCGGCAGAACCGCCGGCAGGCAGTTGCGACAGCACATCCGCATCTTACGATGCGGCGCTCTGCAATGCATACGAAGCAGCTCAAGCCAAATACGAGAGCGATTTGGCCGAACTTGCCGCATACAACCAATGGGAAGAAGCCAACAGCGCCGCTTTTGAGGCTTTGTCTGCCAAAATCGACGCATACAACAACAGCTTCCAAAGAGAGATTAAAGACTTTACCGAGCTGAAATTTACCCGTCGGAAATATCAAGATCAGGTAGGCAAAAGCGATCCTGCGCGCATTGCATCGGGCGGCGATATGTTGCTCGAAGGCAGCGTAACCAACGATAACAGCGAAATACTGGCAGGCAAAACCCTGTTGGGCGGTTTGGAGAATATCAATAATCTTCCTACCCCCGCTTTTGCCTACGAAGAAGACGAAGGCACTACCCAATACACCCGTACCCGTTGGCGCGGCGGCTTCAAACGCTACCACCAAAGAGACTGGGACGATCGGCTCGACTACAAAGAAAACAGACAAACCGCCATCGATTTGGCAGTATCCACCGTACTGGAGCATACATCGGCAACAAGCAGTCTGCCTGATACCCCTGCTTCAGGCAGCGGACTGAACCCGTCCGAAACGGAAGCAGCAACGTCCGCCGATATACCGCATATCCGGGCCGGCAGTTTGGTTAAAGGTATTCTCCCTCAAATTACCCGTATCGGAACGCCGAACCCCGCAAAGGCATCACCGCCCGACAACATACCGCCGCAACAAGGCGCGCCTGCAGCAAACCTGCCGACCAGTAGTTTGTTCTCCATCAATCCACAAAATCCCGGCTTTCTGATTGAAACCGATCCTGCCTTTGCCAACTACCGCCAATGGCTGGGCAGCGATTACATGCTGCAAGCCCTGAACCAAGATCCGAATCACATCCACAAACGCTTGGGAGACGGCTTTTACGAGCAGCGCAGCATCAACGAGCAGATTGCACGATTAACCGGCTACCGCCGTCTGGAGGGCTATTCCAATGACGAAGCGCAGTTCAAAGCCCTGATGGATGCCGGTATCAGCTATGCCAAATCCTTCAAGCTCAGCCTCGGCATTGCCCTGTCGGCCGAACAAGTTGCCCGATTAACCAGTGACATCGTCTGGCTGGAAAACAAAACCGTTACCCTGCCCGACGGCAGCGTCCAAACCGTACTCGCGCCCACCGTTTACCTGAAGCCGCGCCAAGGCGATTTGAAACCGGGCGGTTCCCTGATCAGCGCCGAAACCATCATACTGGACGTAGATAACGGTATCGTCAGCGGCGGTACCATTGCCGGCCGCAGCTTGGTTGACTTGGCTGCCGCCGACATCGAGGCAGACAGCGGCTACATCAAAGGCCGCCGTACCCGCTTGAACGCCGCCAACAACATCCGCATCAAAGGTGGCCGCATCAGCGCGGAGCAGAGTCTCGACTTAACCGCCGGCAACGACATCGACATCACCTCGCCGACAAACCGTACCGAAACCGAAGGCAAAGGTTTCAGCGGCAGCAACACCCATATCGGCCGCGTAGCAGGATTATACGTTTCCGATAAAGGCGGCAGCCTGAAAGCCGAAGCGCAAGGCCGTCTGCACCTGAATGCCGCCGAAATCGGCAGCGCAGGCAATGTCCTGCTGCTGGGGCGTGAAGGCATCAACTCCGGCACGGTAGTCATCGGCTTTGAGCAGCACAGCCGTAGCGACGATAAAAACTACCGCAGCGAAGCGCAAACTTCCGAAATCGGCAGCCGAATCCAAGCAGAAGGCAAAATCGTATTGAGCGGCGGCAACATCAGCACCCGCCAAGCAGAAATAAACAGCAACAGCGGCAATATCCTCCTCCATGCCCAAAACAGCCTGAGCCTGACAGAAGGCCGGCAAACCAACCTGTTTGAAGAATCCCGCTATCACAAATCCGGCTCGTTTGCTTCTAAAAAGTCCCGTCTCGACCAATACCGCAGCAACAACAATGAAGCCGTCTCCGGCAGCATTACCGGCAGCCGTATCCTGCTCAACAGCGGCAACGATACCCTGATACGCGGCAGCGACATCATCAGCGACAAGCAAACCCGAATAACCGCAGGCGGCGATATTGCCGTTGAAGCCGCCCAAAGCCGTTACGACAACAGCGAGTTCCATCAAACCAAAAAATCCGGCCTGATGGGAAGCGGCGGCATCGGCTTTACCCTTGGCAGCAAAAAAGACGCTACGGCTACCAGCCGCCAAACCACCGCTCACAACGGCAGCACCGTCGGCAGCTTATACGGCGACACCCTGATTCAGTCTGACGGCGATTACCGTCAAACCGGCTCTACCGTCTCCGCCCCCGCAGGCGACGTACAGATTCAGGCGCAAAACATCAACATCGAAGCCGCACAAAATACCTACGCAACCGACTACCAACGCACCATCGAACAAAAAGGACTTACCGTAGCCGCCAACGTCCCCGTCGTACAGGCCGTACAAAGCGCCGTTGCAGCAGCAAAAACCATCGGCAAAAGCAAAAACGACCGCGTTAACGCCATGGCTGCCGCCAACGCCGCATGGGATATCCGTGCCGCAGACCAAGCATTGGGACAAGCCCTTGCCGACCCCAAAGCCGCCGCACAAGCAATCAGCGTTTCCCTTACCTACGGACAACAAAAAAGCGTTAACCAAAACCATACCGAAGGTACAACTGCCCAAAGCAGCCAAATCAACGCAGGCGGACAAGTCAGCCTGATGGCCGACAACGACAGCAACAATGCCCATATCCGTGTTACCGGCTCCGACATTGCCGGCAAAAGCGGCACCCTGCTCTCTGCAGACGGCATTACCCTGCAATCCGCCGCGCAAACCCACCGCGAACGCAGCAGCAATAAGAGCAGCGGCTGGAATGCCGGAGTCGCCGTCAGCTACGGACAAAACGGACTCGCCTTCGGCATTACCGCCGGAGGCAACCACGGCAAAGGTTACGGCAACGGCGACGATGTAACCCACCGCCACAGCCATATCGGCGATGCAGACAGCCAAACCCTTATCCGCAGCAGCGGCGATACCCTGATTAAAGGCGCGCAAGTCAAAGGCAGCAGCATAGACCTCACCGCCGACAACCTGACCATCGAAAGCGTACAAGATACCGCCACCTACCGCAGCAAACAGCAAAACATCAGCGCCCAAGCAACCGTAGGCTACGGCGCATCCGCTGGCGCGAATGGCAACCAAAGCCACCTCAACGCCGACCATGCAAGCATTACCGAACAATCCGGCATCTTTGCCGGAGACAACGGCTTCAATGTAACCGTACACAACCATACCGAACTCAAAGGCGCAATCATTACCGCCACAGAGAAAGCCGAAACCGCAGGCAACAACTCTTTGCAGACGGCCTCACTCGGCAGCCGCAACATCCAAAACTACAGCCGCTATGAAGGCGATAGCATCGGTATCAACGCCAGCGGCAATGTCAGCGGCGGTTGGAACGGGCAAACCGTCGATAAAGACGGCAACGCCACCCACAGCGCAACTCAAAGCATAGGCTACGGCACGGACGGCAACAGCCAAAGCAGCACCACATACAGCGGCATCGGTACCAAAAATATCAGCATAGCCAACGATCGGGACGACACACAGGCAACAGCCGCCTATACCGACATCCGCACCGAAACCGCCGAAGCCGCCTCAGGCCGTCTGCAAAATGTGTTTGATAAGGAGAAAGTACAGCAAGAATTGGACTTGCAGCGGGAAGTGAGCCAACAATTCAGCCAAAATGTGCAGGAAGCAAATACCGAGATTAACAAACACATTGACGAACTGGAGAGGAAAAAAGAAGCCGGAACAATCAGCGATACCGACTATCAAAAAGAACTCGGCAAACTGCAATACCTGAAAACCGGCCTGAATATGGTAGCGGCGGGATTAAGTGCCCCGACCGACAGCGTAGCGGGTATTGCCGCCGCAACCGTCAGCCCTGCCGTGGCTTATCAAATCGGCCAGCATTTCAAAGGTTTGGCAAAAGACAATGCAGACGGCAAATTGACCACCAAACAAGAAGCTGCCCATATACTCTCCCATGCAGTATTGGGTGCAGCAGTTGCTGCTGCGGGCGGTAACGATGCGATGACGGCTGCCGTAGCCGCAGGTGGCGCGGAAGCCGTTGCTCCAGTGGTTTCCAACTGGTTGTATGGGGAAGAAGACGGAAGCAAACTGACTGCGGAGCAGAAAGAGACTGTGTCTGCGATTGCGGGTCTGGCTGGGAGTGCTGTGGGAACTGCGACAGGTAATGCTGCTGATGTGGCTCAGGGTAATCAGACATCTATAAATTCAATAGAGAATAATCAAACGCGACCATTTAATTTAAATGATTCATATTTAAAGCAACTTGATAATATGTCTGGTGCTTTCCAAACAGCCTATAAAGCAACAGGAAATATTGAAAAGGCAATGGACGCTGCAAAAAAAGTGGGTAGTTGCTATGGATGTAAGAATCCAGGAAGTGATTATTTGCAAGGATTAGTAATGCTTTCTTTAGCTTCTCCCGTTGTTGTCATTGGAGGGAAAACGTATGCATTTACTGCTATTTCATCAGTCACACAAGGTGCTTTTACAGCCGTTGTCATTGAAGGACAGCAATATAAGTTATCTGATTTATCATATGATGCCTCATTAGGCATCATAATAGGGAAGGGACTGGATAAATATATGGATAAAATGCTGATGTGGTCTGGGACAGAGAATAAATTTCTAGAACGATCTTTAGATATAAAGAAACAAATTATAAATTATGGCGTGGGAAAAGCAGGAGAAGGAACTCTAGATAAATTTATAGGAAACAATAATATAATTCTTCTTGAAGTTCCAGATTGGAGAAGAAAAATTGACCCAATGAAAAATGTTAAAACCATATTAGGAAAATAATAAAAATGCTTAAATTTCATGAAAAAAAACCAAGTCTATATGGTTTTGGAAAAACTATTGGATTTTTATGTAAAACAAATTTTGATATTTTATTATACTTTATAGAGGTAAACAGTAAACAAAAGTTACATATCGTCATAATAATTTCATTTTTATTATTATACGCAGAAATGATGTTAATACTATTTCTATTTTCAGGAACTATTTATGTAGGGTATGAAGGATTTTTAAGTATTCTGTGCGGAACATCATTTTTTTTCTTTCTCTGTAAGTCATATATTCCATACTGGGGTGATACTGACAAGGGGTAGCCTGAATGAAACCTAAAATCCATACATTCTATGGACTTTGTCATTCATGCCTTCTAAAAAATCTCAACCGCCCCGAAGAAGGCAGCAAAGAACATATCGCCCTGCATATTCTGAACGGTGTATTGAGCGGAGCGGCAGCAGACAACAACGCCCTGCTTTCCGGCCTATCGGCAGGTGGGGCGGAACTGGCTGCACCTGCCTTAGCCCAAATACTGTACAACAAAGATACCAAAGAGCTGAGTGTCGAAGAAAAATCTTCCGTCAGCGCGCTGGTCGGTTTGTATGGTTCTGCTGTGGGTGCGGCATCAGGCAATACCGCAGATGTGGTTCAGAGTGGGCAGGTGGCACAGAATGCGGTGGAGAATAATGATTACTTACTACAGGCTATTTTTATTTTCAAACATCCTATTATTGCTGCTCAGATAGGGAGTGCAAGCAAAAATCCTGCTTCTGAATTAGATCCAAACATTTCCACAATTGCTTCAACATTCCAAATTAATCTATTAAAAGAGGTAGTTAGTCAAGAAGACTTAGTACGAGAAGGTGGCATAGGAAATACTTATCGTCATGCCTTATGGCAAGCCATAATCACAAAAAAATTTGGTGAGAACATAGCAAAAGAGGCTGGTAATGCTCATGAGAGTAGAAATGGAACTGATTATTCAAATTTTGATAACTTACCACTAAATAAAGCTGATGAGTTGGTTGATCAATTAAATAATAAAATTGGTAGAGATATTGCACTGCAATATCCCAATATTTCAAATAAAAAATTAGCTGAAAAAGTCTTATATCATTTTTCAACTGAGGGATTGTATCAAGCGACAAAAGGAAAAAATGGAAAGTATAAGGTAGAAAGGAAGATATTAGATAAAAAACATTACCAAGCTTCTAAAGATAATCTTAGAGTTTTAGATGATACAGGGGCTGGTAAAAAAATTCAGCAACGCAGAAAAGAACTTAATAATAATATTAAAAAAGGAGTTGGTAGTGTTATACGCTAAATTCCTTAAAGTTTCTATGATTATATTTTTTTTATATGTGATGCTTTTCAAACTTATCCTTATATACGTTGAGAAAATATACGATGAAGAATATATTTTTAAAAATAACACAGATATTTCAATCAAAAAATTAACTAATTTTAAATGGAGTTATGCCAAAATTTTTATAGAGAATATTGATTTTCAGAAAATTAGTTTTTTTTATAATAATAAACTAATTTATGAACAATCCCTTAAAGTAGATAATGAGGGACTACCTGTATCTCAAGTTATATATACGTCAAATAAGAGAAAAAAAGAAGACTTGAATCATATTGTATACTATAAATGCCCATATGAAATAAGCTCATTGAAGTTTATAAAAACTTTATCAACAGAGCATTCTCATGATAAATACAGACATTTTGTTTTTTACGAACCTATCGGATGTAAAGCCGTTAGATATAATGAATATCTAAAAGAATTTTAAAAAACGAAATAAGTATATGAAATAATTATATTTTGAAACATGGGATCGGGGCATAGCCAGCAGTAATCTACATGAAACCTAAAATCCATGCGTTCTATGAACTTTATCATTCATGTCGTCTGAAAAACATAACCTTTCAGACGGCATCTCTCGGCAGCAGCGACACACAGGCAACAGCAGCCTATACCGACATCTGCACCGAAACCGCCGAAGCCGCCTCAGGCCGTCTGCAAAATGTGTTTGATAAGGAGAAAGTACAGCAAGAATTGGACTTGCAGCGGGAAGTGAGCCAACAATTCAGCCAAAATGTGCAGGAAGCAAATACCGAGATTAACAAACACATTGACGAACTGGAGAGGAAAAAAGAAGCCGGAACAATCAGCGATACCGACTATCAAAAAGAACTCGGCAAACTGCAATACCTGAAAACCGGCCTGAATATGGTAGCGGCGGGATTAAGTGCCCCGACCGACAGCGTAGCGGGTATTGCCGCCGCAACCGTCAGCCCTGCCATTGCCTATGAAATCGGCCAGCATTTCAAAGGTTTGGCAAAAGACAATGCAGACGGCAAATTAACCGCCAAGCAAGAAGCCGCCCATATACTCTCCCATGCGGTATTGGGCGCAGCAGTTGCAGCGGTAGGTGGTAACGATGCAATGACGGCTGCCGTAGCCGCAGGTGGTGCAGAAGCCGTTGCTCCTGTGGTTTCCAACTGGCTGTATGGGGAAGAAGATGCTAGTAAGCTGACTGCGGAACAGAAAGAGACTGTGGCTTCGATTGCCGGGCTGGCTGGGACTGCTGTGGGCGTTGCGATGGGTGATGCTGCGGATGTGGCTCAGGGTAGCCAAGCTGCAATAAATGCGGTGGAGAATAATTATCTTCTTAAACAAGATTGGGATAATTATAAAAGTAAGGTTAACTCTTGTTCTCAAAATCAAAATGCAGCGGCATGTTATCGTGAGGCTCAAAAGGAGTTGTACGTAATAAGCAGGCAGCGTAATAAAAGATTAAAATCCGCATGCGCAGAAAATGGAGATATAGCATTATGTGAGAAATATGTTGCAGAAGCTGACTTGAGTAGAGATTTGACAAAAAGAGAGTTAGCTTCTTATGGGACGAATAATCCAGCAAAACCTTTACCTTCATTTGTGGAGTATTACGATATTCCATGGTCAGATAATCCATCTATCCATTATTGGAGTACAAAGATTAATCTCCCCATCTCAGACAAATTAAATTATGGTCTGAACCTAGCTGTAAATAGAGTTACAGGTGAAATATTCCTAGGTGTTTCAGGGGAGCCGAATATAAAAAGTAGCGGGGCTAAAAAACTGTTAGGAGCTCCAAGCGTAAGTATTATCGCAGGTCATATCAATAATTTATCACCTATTGAAAAAGCACGACTATGGGAAACTATAACTAATACACTTCAAGGGCAGTCCACAACGATAGCAGGGTGCGGATATTTCTCGTGTGTAGGAGCCAATAAAACACCGAGTGGGAAAGTTTCTTTTGAGTTTGGGATTAGTACATCAGGTACTACATCCGGGGCTGTAGGAAAAGCAAATATGATTAAAATTGGTAGAATCATAGGAGATGATTAGTTGGAAACACCTCCTTTCAAGATAAAATATCAAATTTTGGTTTTTACTTGCATTTTAGTGCCATTACTATTTTTTTTAAGCAACTTCGAGAGAAATAAAGAAGATTTTGGATATAAAAAAGACTATTCGATAAGAACCGAAAGGATATTAAATGAAATTCCATCTATTATTGCCCCTTATAAAATCAATAAAATTGAATCTGTTCAACAAGGCCCTTTAGCTATTATTAAATTCTATATAGAAGTAGATAAAAATGACTATAAAAAAATAAATAACATATTAAAAAGTAGGATTAACTTAATAGGTTTCAATGGAATATGTCGATTATCTGAGGCTATTTTTGTATCATATAATGAAATGATGCATAAGACATATATTATTATCAAATGGCAATACCCAACTGAAGCATGTAACAGCAAGTCATAGCCTGCATAAACTCTAAACTCCATGTGTAGGGTGCGTACCCCTGCACGCAAGCATACCATGTATTACCAACGCACCATCGAACAAAAAGGCTTAACCCTAGCCGTCAACGTCCCTGTCGTACAGGCCGTACAAAATGCGGCGGCTGCAGTACGCAACATCGTCATCAACAACAATCGGGACGCTACACAAGCAACAGCCACCTATACCAACATCCGCACCGAAACCGCCGAAGCAGCACCGGCCTGAATATGGTAGCGGCGGGATTAAGTGCCCCGACCGACAGCGTGGCGGGTATTGCCGCCGCAACCGTCAGCCCTGCCGTCGCTTATCAAATCGGTCAGCATTTCAAAGGTTTGGCAAAAGACAACGCAGACGGCAAATTAACCGCCAAGCAAGAAGCCGCTCATATACTCTCTCATGCGGTACTGGGCGCAGCAGTTGCTGCCGCGGGCGGTAACGATGCGATGACGGCTGCCATAGCCGCAGGTGGCGCAGAAGCCGTCGCCCCGGTTATCAGCAACTGGTTGTATGATGAAAAAGACGGAAGCAAACTGACTGCGGAGCAGAAAGAAACTGTGGCTGCGATTGGAACGGTCAGATTGCGTTTGAGTTTTTCCATAGCAACGGTTTGTCGGCCAACCACCCAAAATGCCGTGATCTTGAAATAGCGGGGATTCCTGTTTTTCAGATTGCAGTCAAAGCAGGCGGTTTTTTCTATATCGATGAAGAAGAGTTGGTGGATTTGGACATTGAAGAGGCGGGGGAACGGATAAGCCGTCATTGCCGTAAAATCGCCAATACGTTTAAAAAGCAGATTGTCGGGGTATTGTTCAACAACCCTGAATCTCCTGCACTTCGGCATGGGCGTGATTTATATGACCGCCTCGTTGCGGCTGAAACCCAAATCAGGGCGCTTGAAACAGAAAACAGTGAAGCCTACGAGCATATCAACGCCCTACTCGCCGACAACAGCTGCTTGCATGTGGCCAATGCCGAATACTTGAACCGGCTGAATGCTGTTCAAAACACAAGGTCGTCTGAAAATCAGGCTAGGACATACAGCCAAGATATTCAGATGGCCTCGATGCAGTCCGAGACTGCGGATGATAAACGGCTGTTTTGGAAACGGTGGTTTAAATAGAAATAAGTATCTACTTTAATCTTGCATTTCTTTACCAAATCATGTAATATGTCAATTGGTAATATTAATTTAATCAATCTATTGGAGAACTATTTATGACCATGATGAAAACTATTCTTGCCTGCACCATTGCATTAGGTCTGCTGGCCGGTTGTGCGACTGAATCTTCACGCAGCTTGGAAGTTGCTAAAGTTGCTTCTTACAATACGCAATATACAGGTGTGCGCACGCCGATTTCTATCGGCAGCTTCGACAACCGTTCCAGCTTCCAAAAAGGCGTGTTCTCTGATGGTGAGGACCGTTTGGGCAGTCAAGCCAAAACCATCTTAGCTACGCATTTGCAACAAACCAACCGTTTTAATGTGTTGAACCGCACCAATTTGAGTGCATTAAAACAAGAGGCGGGTATTTCCGGCAAAGCTCAAAATCTGAAAGCGGCACGTTATGTCGTTACCGGTGATGTTACAGAATTTGGGCGTAAAGATGTAGGCGATCACCAGCTCTTTGGTATTTTGGGGCGCGGCAAGTCGCAGATTGCTTACGCCAAAGTTGCTCTGAACATTGTTAATGTCCAAACTTCGGAAATTGTGTACTCTACTCAAGGTGCCGGTGAATATTCGCTGTCCAACCGTGAAATCATCGGTTTCGGTGGCACTTCCGGTTATGACGCAACTTTAAACGGCAAAGTGTTGGATTTGGCGATTCGAGAAGCGGTAAACAATTTGGTGCAAGCTGTTGATAACGGTACTTGGCAGCCCAACCGCTAAGGAGACTGTATGAAAAACGGAATTGCCGTATATGCTTTGCCGCTGGCTGCAGCTTTTTTGCTGGCTGCCTGCGGCTCTGCTCCCAAGCAGATGTATTATTGGAAAGGCTATAATGATGCTGTTTACGAGCGTTTGAAAAACGATGACAGCACGGTCGGCGGACAAATCAGTAAAATGGAAAAGTATTTCAACGAAGCGGAACGCAAACAACTTCCGGCCGCGCCGGGTGCTCATGCCCATATGGGTTTGCTGTTGATTGATGCGGGACGGACCGATGCCGCGAAATCTCAATTCGAGGCGGAAAAACAACTTTTCCCCGAATCCGGTAAATTTATGGATTTTCTTTTGAAAAATAAAGCTAAAGGAGCTAAAAAATGAAACTGAACCGCTTCATTCTTCCTTTGGCTGCAACACTGGCTCTTGCTGCCTGCCAAACCTACAAAGCCCAACCTTACGACTACACCGCCTTCAAAGAAAGCAATCCCAAATCTATTTTGGTATTGCCGCCTTTAAACGAATCGCCGGATGTTAAAGCGACTTGGGGAATGCTGACGGCTACCACCTTCCCGCTTTCCGAAGCAGGCTACTATGTGTTTCCGGTGGCGGTTGCAGCGGAAACTTTCAAGCAAAATGGCCTGACCAATGCGGCCGATATTCACGATGTTAAATTGAACAAACTGCATGAAATTTTCGGTAACGATGCCGTGCTGTATGTTACCGTGAAAGACTACGGCACGCGCTATCAAGTTATCCAAAGCGTTACCACCGTAACCGCCGAAGCCAAGCTGGTTGATGCGCGTACCGGCAAAGAATTATGGAGCGGTTCGGCTAGGGCTTCTGATGAAGCCGCGAAAAACAATAATAACGGCATTTTGGCTGCCCTGATCGGCGCATTAATCGATCAGGTTGCCGGCACCTTGGGCGATAAAGGTTACGATATGGCACAAACTGCCGGTATCCAGCTGTTGTCGCCGGTTAAAACCAATGGCATTCTTTACGGCCCGCGTTCTCCGCATTATCAGAAAGAACCGGGGCAGCAGTAACTTGAATAAAAAGCAGAATCAAAGGATTCTGCTTTTTGCCATCAATATATCAACAGCCTCCCTATTACTACGGCAGATTGTAAATAACAGTCGCTGTACCAAAGGTTTTTGGCCGTAGAGCAGGAAGAAAATGCGGCGGTCATCACAGGCTCGGCAGGAGCGGCTGAAAGTGTGGCACAGGAAGTATTGTTGATGATGATTGAATTTGAGTTTTCAATTTGATAAAAAACTCACTCCAAAGCCGATAACTGCATAGCGCAACAATTTCCCCACAATCAATATTACTGCACATTTTTTCCAATCCAAGCGCAGCCAGCCCGCAGCCAGCGGCAGAGCATCGCCGACAATGGGCAACCAAGCCAGCAGCAATAACCAAATTCCGTAACGCTGAAAATAAAGCAGCGTTTTTGCAGACGGCCTTTTCTTGTCCGGCAGCAACCTACCCATAAAATAAGACACCATACTGCCTAAACCGTTGGCAATACCAACGCACAGCAAAGCCGTCCATAACTCTTCGGGATAACGGTAAACAAATGCCGTAAACGCCGCTTCCGAAGTTCCCGGCAACAGGGTTGCAGAGGTAAATGCCGAAATGATCAAGCCGAGATAGGCATATAAAAGCGTCATTATGCTGTTTCAGTACAAAAGGCAAAAGCTGCATGGTAACAGAAATATAGTCGGATAATAAGCAAGCTGGCCTTCTGTACCGCCTGCAAACCGGCTTTTTTATATTTTCTTCAAATTTATCCGTCTTTTGATGGGTTTCATGTTTTTAGCAAAGCCTTCCGGTTTATCTTGAGCACCCTTAATAGGGCGGTCAAATGTCGCTGTAACGGCCTCTAAGACGATTTCTAATTGTGATACCACGCTTATCACAAGTTAAATTATTGTATTGATTTATTATTTCATCGACACTGTTTCATGAATAAATGTAGCTTGACACGATATATAACGAGAAAAGGCCGTCTGCAAATTCCCGTGATAATTGTAACGGGGGAATTTGCAGACGGCCTTTCAGTGTCGGCGTTTAAAAATCAAACCGTACCGCTGCCCTGCGCTTTGGTTTTTTCGGCACCAAACTCCAGTTTGCTCAACGCGGAAAGATAAGCCTTGGCCGTGGCGACCAGCACATCAGTATCTGCGCCCTGTCCGTTGACCACACGTCCGCCACGCTGCAGCCGCACCGAAGTTTCACCTTGGCTTTCCGTACCTTGCGTTACTGCGTTCACAGAATAAATCTGCAAAGCCGCGCCGCTTTGCGCCACGCTTTCGATGGCTTTGAAAATCGCATCTACCGGGCCTGAGCCGTTGGCCGTGGCGCGGTGTTCCGTACCGTTGACGCTGAACACGATTTCCGCAGCGGGCAATTCGCCGGTTTCGGTAGTGATTTTTTGCGAAATAAATTTATATTGGTCTTGCGCCATGCTCATTTCGTCCGACACCAGCGCGTGCAAATCTTCATCGAAAATTTCGCGTTTTTTGTCGGCCAGCTCTTTAAAACGGGCAAATGCCGCATTCAAAGCTTCTTCGCTTTCCAACTCGATGCCCAGCTCCGCCAGCTTGGTTTTGAACGCATTGCGGCCGGAAAGTTTGCCCAAGCTCAAGCGGTTTGCCGCCCAGCCTACCGATTCGGCAGACATGATTTCATAGGTTTCGCGGTGTTTCAGCACGCCGTCTTGGTGGATGCCGGATTCGTGGGCAAAAGCATTGGCACCGACAATCGCTTTGTTCGGCTGTACCGGATAGCCGGTAATGGTAGAGACCAGCTTGGAAGAAGGCACGATTTGGGCGGCATCGATACCGGTTTCCAAGCCGAACAAATCATGCCGCACTTTCAATGCCATCACGATTTCTTCCACGGAAGCATTGCCCGCACGCTCGCCCAAGCCGTTGACCGTACATTCCACCTGCCGCGCGCCGCCTTTCAGTGCCGACAGCGAATTGGCCACGGCCAAACCCAAGTCATTGTGGCAGTGTGCCGACCAGATGACTTTGTCGCTGCCCGGCGTTTTGGCAATCAATTCGCGGAAAAATTCTTCGGTTTTGTAGGGAATCGAGTAACCTACCGTATCGGGAATGTTGATGGTGGTCGCACCTGCTTCAATCACCGCGCCGCAGATTTCGGCCAAAAAGCCGATTTCCGAACGCAGCGCATCTTCGCAGGAGAACTCCACATCATCGGTATATTCTTTAGCGATTTTCACCGCTTTTACCGCCGCTTCGACAACCTGCTTGGGCTTCATTTTCAGCTTGTATTCCATATGGATCGGACTGGTGGCGATAAAGGTATGGATACGTTTTTTCGGCGCGGGGGAAACGGCTTCGCCCGCTTGGCGGATATCGCGCTCTACGGCTCTGGAAAGCGAACAGACGGTTGATTTGGTAATGATTTTGGCAATCGAATGAACCGCATCGAAATCGCCGGGGCTGGCGGCGGCGAAACCTGCCTCAATCACATCCACACCCATTTTTTCCAATTGTCGTGCGATGCGGATTTTCTCCTCTTTCGTCATCGATGCGCCGGGCGACTGCTCGCCGTCCCGCAGGGTAGTATCGAAAACGATTACGCGGTTGGTCTGTGTCATTTCAATTTTCTCCAAAGAGTCTTCTTTTTGTAAGAAAGCGTTTAAATCAAGAGGCCGACCCTGCGCCTGAGCCAGAGCAGTCAGTTTTTGCAGCTGTGAAAGCGGCAGCGAACCGCGTGCGCGCCATTTGTAAATTGCAGCTGTGGTGGCCGCATTATCGGGGTCTTGCTGCTTCAGCGCCTCCGCCAGCGCATTGACTCCGCCGAAATAAGCAACCAAACGGTCGATATCCAGTTGCATGATATTCCTTTGTCTAAAAAAATCCTAAAGTGGATAAATGTCGTTTAGGGCATTATACGCAAATTGGACAAAATAGCAATATATTTTGTTTAATATTAAAATCAATCATAGTAATTAAATTAAAATTTATACATATTGTCTAATTTTTTAATTTTTAAAACTGTGTATCCTTTATCTATATTTACCCTCCTTGGAAACTACAAGAAATTACACGGCAGCCAATTCGTGATATGATGCGCGCGTTGTCGGAGCAAACGATCCGATGAAAACGCAAATCAGGAGAACATCACATGTCCGGTTACAACCCCTACCAAAACCTGCTTAATACCTTAGACGAGGCTGCCAAAACATTAGGCTACGAACAAAATGATTATGAAGTATTGCGCCACCCCGAGCGCGAGCTGACCGTATCGCTGCCTATCCGTATGGATAACGGCCAAATCGAAGTTTTTACCGGCTACCGCACCCAACACAGCACTATTTTAGGTCCGGCAAAAGGCGGTTTGCGCTTCCATCCTGATTCTGATGAAAATGAAGTGCGCGCGCTTGCGGGTTGGATGACCATTAAAAATGCTATTGCCCGCCTGCCCTATGGCGGTGGTAAAGGCGGCATCAAAGTTGATCCGAAAACCCTCAGCCCGCGTGAGCAAGAGAGGCTTACCCGAGCTTTTGTGCGTGCCATTCGCCCGATTATCGGTGTTGAGCAAGATGTGCCGGCTCCTGATGTCGGGACTAATCCGCAAATTATGGCTTGGTTTGCAGACGAATACAGCGCGCTCGAAGGCAAGTGGACCCCGGGTGTTGTTACCGGCAAACCTTTGCAAGTAGGCGGCTCTCTCGGCCGTAACGAAGCTACCGGCCGTGGCTGTATGTTTACCCTGAAAAGCTATCTGAGCAAAAAAGGCAAAAACTTGTCTGACATTACCCTTGCCGTACAAGGCTTCGGCAACGTAGGCAGCGTGGGTTCACTGCTGATGCACCGCGAGGGCGTGAAAATTGTGGCCATCGGTGATGTAAACGGCTGTTTCTATAATCCGAACGGTTTGGACATCGAAGCCGCATACCAATACGCCAATGCCAACGGGCGTTCGCTTGCAGGCTATACCGAAAGCGGCATGAGCACCATCAGCATGGAAGAATTGCTGGCATTGGATGTCGATGTATTGTTCATGGCGGCGCTGGAAAATCAGCTTAACGCCCAAAACATGGAAAAAGTCCGTGCCAAAGTGATTTTGGAAGGCGCGAACGGCCCGACCACCAATGATGCCGACAAATATTTCTTTGCTAACGGTATTGATGTTTTGCCTGATGTATTGACCAACGGTGGCGGCGTGGTTGTATCCTATTACGAATGGGTTCAAAACAAAGCCGGCTTATATTGGAGCGAGGCCGAAGTCAACGACAAACTGGAAAAAAACATGAAAATGAGTTTCGATGAGGTATGGGAAACACAAGAGCAGTACAAAACCTACCCCCGTCTTGCCGCATACATGACCGCTTTGCGCCGTCTTACCGAAACCCGTAATCTGAAAGGCTTTATCGGGTAATCGGAAAAAATGGAGTATCAGGCCGTCTGCAAAACGCGTTGATAAACACCAAGTTTTTCAAACCGTTGTTTTGCAGACGGCTTTTTGCTGCAATCCGCCAGCAATAATGCTTGACTTTGGCAACCCTGCCCATAAATACAAACAATCAAAATATCCGTAAGGATACTTGACTAAAACACTCAGCTATTAGACAATCTTTTTAACGATAAAAAAGCCCTACCGGCACCATCATGAGACTCACTACCAAAGGCCGCTTTGCTGTAACAGCCATGATTGATTTGGCCATGAATGCCCAAAAAGGAGCAGTCAAGCTCAGTGCAATCAGCGAGCGGCAAAATATCTCCCTCTCCTATTTGGAGCAGCTTTTCAGCAAACTGCGCCGAGCGCGGTTGGTTGAAAGCCTGCGCGGCCCCGGCGGCGGTTACGTTCTTGCCGCGCCTGCCGCAACAATCAACATCGCTCAAATCATCGCAGCAGCTGAAGACAAACTCGATGCCACTCAATGCAGCAGCAAAGCAAACTGCCATCACGGTACACCCTGCCTGACACACGATTTATGGGAAAATCTGAATAAAACCATCAACGATTATCTCAGCAGCGTAACCCTGCAAAGCATTATTGAACAGAAGAACACCGGCAACGGCAGCCAAGTCGTTACCTTTACACACATCCACTAAATGCCAAAAAGAAAGTACAGACCATGACCGTTAAAACCCCCGTATATCTGGACTATGCAGCCACCACCCCTGTGGACAAGCGCGTGGCGGAAAAAATGATTCCCTACCTGACCGAGCAGTTCGGCAACCCGGCCTCCAACAGCCACAGCTTCGGCTGGACGGCAGAAGAAGCCGTAGAAAAAGCCCGTGCCGACATCGCCGCGCTGATTAATGCCGACTCAAAAGAAATCGTGTTTACCAGCGGCGCAACCGAATCCAACAACCTCGCCATCAAAGGTGCGGCAAATTTCTACAAAACCAAAGGCAAACACCTGATTACCGTTAAAACCGAACACAAAGCTGTACTCGATACCATGCGCGAATTGGAACGCCAAGGCTTTGAAGTTACCTATTTGGACGTTCAGGAAAACGGTTTGGTGGATTTGGAAGTATTAAAAGCCGCTATCCGCGACGATACCATTCTGATTTCCGTTATGTGGGTCAACAACGAAATCGGCGTAGTACAAAACATTCCTGCCATCGGAGAAATCTGCCGCGAACGCAAAATCATTTTCCACGTTGATGGCGCACAAGCCTGCGGAAAAGTACCTGTTGACGTAGAAGCAGCCAAAGTTGACCTACTCTCCATGTCCGGCCACAAAGTATACGGTCCCAAAGGCATCGGCGCACTGTATGTCCGCCGCAAGCCGCGTGTCCGTCTGGAGGCGCAAATGCACGGCGGCGGCCACGAGCGCGGTTTCCGTTCGGGCACCCTGCCGACCCACCAAATCGTCGGCATGGGCGAAGCATTCCGTATCGCCAAAGAAGACTTGGAAAAAGATACCGCCCACTACTTGAAACTGCGCGATATTTTCCTAAAAGGCATCGAAGGCATCGAAGAAGTCTATATCAACGGCGATTTGGAACACCGCGTGCCCAACAACCTGAATGTCAGCTTCAACTATGTCGAAGGCGAAAGCCTGATTATGGCCGTTAAAGAGCTTGCCGTATCCAGCGGCTCGGCCTGTACTTCCGCATCATTAGAGCCTTCTTATGTATTGCGCGCATTAGGCCGGAACGACGAGTTGGCACACAGCTCGCTGCGTATCACCTTCGGCCGCATGACCAGCGAAGAGGAAGTTGCCTATGCTGCCGAATTGATTAAATCCAAAATCGGCAAACTGCGCGAGCTGTCTCCGCTTTGGGAGATGTTTAAAGACGGCATTGACTTAGATTCGATTGAGTGGGCAGCACACTAACCGCCTTCGAGTGGGGCGGCCTGCCTGCCGCCCTTATCCGATTTCTTGGAAATCATACCCATGAAAACAACCGCTTTTATCAGCATCTCCACCCTTTTGTTATTGTCAGCCTGTTCCGGTATACCCATGTTGTCCGGCAAGCCTGCCGCACCGCGTGGAGATTGGATACAGGCCACAGACGGCACTTACGTGAAGAAAAGTTCCGTTTACCTGCTGAAAAACGGTCGCCGTACCG
The DNA here is from genome assembly GCF_900636515.1 of Neisseria animalis. Taxonomy (NCBI): domain Bacteria; kingdom Pseudomonadati; phylum Pseudomonadota; class Betaproteobacteria; order Neisseriales; family Neisseriaceae; genus Neisseria; species Neisseria animalis. The sequence continues at coordinate 1,265,584 of NZ_LR134287.1, read as the reverse complement.
CCCAACTCATGAAGGTGTACGGTCACAGCAAAATGTACGACAATAATGGTGCAACCTACCGTTACGCCGTTTTTGAAACCGAATTTGACTGCCTCTCATGGAACAGACAGCGCAAACTCGATGCAACGGCTTTGAGCGCTCCCGAATACACTGCAGAAAACATTGTCGGCAAGCTGCCCTTCAGCAAGGAATGGGACAGCTACCGCGAAGGCAGTATCGGAGATTACCAATGGCGTGCCGTATGCCGTCTGTAAAACACCCGATTGATACGGCATTCTGAAATTTTCCAATCAAACCGGCGGTATTTTCCGCCTCCACTACACCTGATAACGACCAACAAAATATAAGGAACATACATCATGGCATACAGCGATAAAGTCATCGATCATTACGAAAACCCCCGCAATGTCGGCACTTTCGACAAAGGCGACGATTCTGTCGGTACCGGCATGGTCGGCGCACCGGCTTGCGGCGACGTTATGCGCCTGCAAATCAAAGTCAACGACGAAGGCATCATCGAAGACGCAAAATTCAAAACCTACGGTTGCGGTTCTGCCATCGCCTCCTCTTCTTTGATTACCGAATGGGTAAAAGGCAAGAGCTTGGACGATGCGTTGGCCATCAAAAACAGCGAAATCGCTGAAGAATTGGAATTGCCGCCGGTGAAAATCCACTGCTCCATCTTGGCGGAAGACGCCGTTAAAGCAGCAGTAGCCGATTACCGCAAGAAAAAAGAAGCGCAATAATTTGCAGACGGTCTGCCGTAGCACGCGGCGGCATTCTGAAACTTTTCCGACAGGAGAAAATCATGTTAAAACAAACTGCCGCCGTATTATTGGTCTTAAGCGCCGCGGCCTGCGCCCAACACCACAAGCCGGCCACCGAGCCTGCACAAATACAGAAACAATCCGCCATGCAGACCCATACCGTAGCAAGCAAATATGGTTTTGACGAAACCGTTTCCCGTTTGCAAAACGCCGTTCAAAGTAAAGGCATGACCGTATTTGCCGTTATCGACCACCGTGAGGCCGCGCAGCAAAACGGCTTGGATATGCAGCCTGCCAAAGTCATTATCTTCGGTACGCCCAAAGCCGGCACGCCGCTGATGCAGAAAGACCCTGCATTTGCCCTGCAATTACCCTTACGCGTTTTGGTTACCGAAACCGATGGCAAAGTCCAAGCAATCTTTAACGATACCCGCCACCTGATTTCCGGCAGCAAAATCGAGTATGCCGACGTTGAAAACAGTTTGGCAAACGCTGAAAAACTGATTCGCGCCACTGTTGCCCAATAAGCGGTTGGCCGCCGTTGTCAGGCCGGGATACAGCAACCCGGATAAGGTTTTATGCCGTCTGTAAACCCTATTCATCAAGGAATGTTTGTCATGATTACCATCACCGAAAATGCCGCCAAACACATCAATCATTATTTAAGCAACCGCGGCAAAGGCTTGGGTGTACGTTTGGGCGTTAAAACCAGCGGTTGCTCGGGCATGGCTTATAATCTGGAATTTGTCGATGAAGCCTCGCCTGACGATACCGTATTTGAAGAACACGGCGCAAAAGTATTTGTCGATCCGAAAAGTCTGGTGTATTTGGACGGTACGCAAGTTGATTACACCAAAGAAGGCTTGCAGGAAGGTTTCAAATTTGAAAACCCGAATGTCAAAGACTCTTGCGGTTGTGGTGAAAGCTTCCACGTTTGATTGAATGCCGTCTGCAAAAACCAACTGCTCTCCCGCAGGATTTTGCAGACGGCCTTACCTGCTTGAACAATACCGCTTTTGACATCATGAGCCAACATTTCGACCTTTTTCAGCTTCCCGCCCAATTCGATATCGACGGCAATGCTTTGGAGCAAACCTACCGTGTGCTTGCCGCCCGTTTCCACCCCGATAAGTTTGCAGCCGCCTCCTCGTTCGAGCAGAAGCAGGCAGTCATGATGGCTTCGCAAATCAATGAAGCCTACCGGGTATTGAAAAACCCCATCGACCGCGCTGCCTATCTTTTGCAAGCCCATAATATTGATGCAGATGCTCCCGAACATACCCATTTCCCGCCCGAATTTCTCATGCAGCAGATGGAATGGCGTGAAGCCTTGATGGAGGCGCAAGCCGAGCAAAATCAAGAAGCATTACGCAATTTGGCAGAGGAAATCCTGACAGTTCAGTCGGATTTGTTCAGCAATCTGCAACAAGCCTTTACCGAGCAAAACTATCCCCAAGCAGCCCAGCAGGTACGACAAGGACGTTTTCTCGATAAAATGCTGCGCGAAATCCATGCTGCCGATGGTCTTTAATGCTAAAATCCAAGCTGTCCAAACAGCAAACCGTTCCGGCAGAAAAAACGCTGCCGATTATTTACGGTCATACCCCATGATGAAACACATTGTCTTACCGGTATTGGCAGCAGTTGCGCTGGCAGGCTGCCAGAGTTATCAGGAAAACCAGAGCCGCCGGAGTAAAATTACCCAATTTGTACTGAACCACCCAGTTGCCGCACAAGCCATCGGCGTGGAGCACGACCGTTCAAGCAATATTTCCAGCAATGCCGCACGCTTCGCCCTGCGAACCGGGCTGGACGACACCGCAAACGGCGACGGGCGCGGTACACAAGTCAATGCCGTCCGCCATGCTTTGTGGCAGGCAGCCATTGCGTCTAAATTCGACAGCGAAACCGCAGAAAAAGTCGGTAACGCCTATCAAGCCGAAATGGACGCACGAGACGGCAAAAACGACTATTACAGCCGTCTTGCCGCCGATAACGCTGTCGATTTGCGCAACAACCGCATCGGCAGGGAAATCGGCAGCAGCAAGCCTGAGAGCGATATGAAAACGCTAGCAAACGATGTTTTACACTACTATCTCCATACCGGCTTGTGGACAGCATCAAAAGCCGGCAAAGGCTGGCACGTAGAACAAAGCAGATTATCCGAACGCGAATACAGCCGTGCGTTGAAAAACATCGAACCGCTGAATGCAGACGGCATGACGGAAGAAGAACAGCGCAACCATAAGCCCGATACATTCCGCGAAATCAAACGCGCTGTCCGCGCATTAAACCGCATCGAAGATTAATACCGATTAATGCCGTCTGCATTTTATTGCAGTACGGCAATCTTTTTTATGATACGGGCAGTAAACCCCACTCCGTATCCCCATTTTGAAAGGCAGCATCATGAATTTCCCACCACGTTATGTTCCCCATTCCCGTATGCGCCGTATGCGTAAAGACGATTTCTCCCGCCGCCTGATGCGCGAGCACACGCTTACCGCCGACGATTTGATTTACCCCGTTTTCGTACTGGAAGGAAAAGGACAGGAAGAAAACGTTCCCTCCATGCCGGGCGTCAAACGCCAAAGCCTTGACAAACTGCTCTACACCGCCGAAGAAGCCCTGAATTTGGGCATTCCCATGCTGGCATTGTTTCCCGTCGTTACCCAAAACAAAACCGAGCTGGCCGAAGAAGCTTACAACCCTGAAGGCTTGGTACCGACCGTTGTCCGCACCCTGCGCGAAAAATTCCCTGAATTGGGCATCATGACCGATGTCGCACTCGACCCCTACACCATTCACGGACAAGACGGCCTCACCGATTCAAACGGCTATGTACTGAACGATGAAACCATCGATGTATTGGTAAAACAAGCACTATGCCACGCCGATGCAGGCGCACAAGTCGTCGCCCCCTCCGATATGATGGACGGCCGCATTATGGCCATCCGCGAGGCTTTGGAAGATGCCGGCCACATCCACACCCGCATTATGGCCTATTCCGCCAAATACGCTTCAGCATTTTACGGCCCCTTCCGTGATGCGGTCGGCAGCTCGGGGAATTTGGGCAAAGCCGACAAAAAAACCTACCAAATGGATCCCGCCAACACCAACGAAGCCCTGCAGGAAGTCGCTCTCGACATTCAAGAAGGCGCAGACATGGTCATGGTTAAACCGGGTATGCCTTATCTTGACGTGGTACGCCGTGTCAAAGAAGAATTCGGCGTACCGACATACGCCTATCAGGTTTCCGGCGAATATGCCATGCTGCAAGCCGCCATTCAAAACGGCTGGCTGGACGGCGAAAAAGTCATTCTGGAAAGCCTGCTGGCATTCAAACGCGCAGGTGCAGACGGCATTCTGACTTATTACGCTGTCGAAGCCGCAAAAATGCTGAGAAAATAATCTGTTTACCTTTAATATTTTCGATAAAAAGCCGTTGGATTCAGGTTTCAATATATTGAAATCTAAGTCTTAACGGCTTTTGCCGTTTTATCCTTAATCGGTATTTCATTAAAATAAACATTACATTGGCCCTGTTGTTGATTACAGTTTTCTTACAATATGTTTACATTACTTGAAATTACATCTATACTCAGTAAAGTATTACCGCTGTCGGTCTGTATAGTGGTGAAACCAATACCCATATTGTCTTTTCAAATCATTTATTTATAAAGGATTGCTCTATGGATTTGCATTCGCACGACAAAACCAAGCACCCGGAAACGTCGGAGACGTTCAGCGGCTTAAAGCCGGTTACCGACTTCAAAGGTTTGCTGATTACCATCATCGCAGCTGTTGTCTGCTATGGAATTTACAATATCCTGCCTTACGAACCGGATGCCAACAAAGGTATCGCCCTGCTGGTTTTCGTAGCAATTTTGTGGTTTACCGAGGCAGTACACATCACCATTACAGCACTGATGGTTCCGGTATTGGCGGCGGTACTCGGCTTTCCGGACATGAACATTAAAAAAGCGATGGCGGGCTTTGCCGATCCGACGATTTATATCTTCTTCGGCGGTTTCGCTTTGGCTGCCGCACTGCATATGCAGCGTCTTGACCGTAAAATCGCAGTAACCCTGCTGCGTGCTTCCGGCGGCAATATGAAAATCGCCGTGCTGATGATGTTTGCCGTGACCGCATTTTTATCGATGTGGATCAGCAACACCGCAACCGCAGCGATGATGCTGCCGCTGGCAATGGGCATGATGAGCCATTTGGATCAGGAGAAAGAGCGTAAGACTTATGTTTTCGTGCTGCTCGGTATCGCATACAGCGCGAGCATCGGCGGTTTGGGCACGGTAGTGGGTTCGCCGCCCAACATGATTGCCGCCAAAGCCTTGGAATTGGATTTTGTCGGCTGGATGAAACTCGGTCTGCCGATGATGCTGCTGATTCTGCCGCTGATGCTGTTTGCCATGTATATTATTCTGAAACCGAATTTGGGCGAACGCGTCGACGTTAAAGAGGAATCTATTCCTTGGACGCTGCACCGCGTGATTGCGCTGCTGATTTTCTTGGCGGCTGCCGTTTCGTGGATTTTCAGCGGTAAAATCAAAGATGCTTTCGGTATTGCCAACCCCGATACCGTCATTGCACTGACCGCCGCCATCGCCGTGGTCGTATTCGGCGTGGCGCAGTGGAAAGAAGTGGCCCGCAGTACCGACTGGGGCGTACTGATGCTGTTCGGCGGCGGTATCAGCCTGAGCCAGCTTCTGCAATCCTCCGGCGCTTCGTTGGCACTGGGTCAGCAGGTTGCAACCACTTTTGCCGCCGCGCATCCGCTGCTGGTGATTTTCGTGGTCGCTGCATTCATCATCTTCCTGACCGAATTTACCAGTAATACCGCCTCTGCCGCACTGCTTGTACCGATTTTCGCCACCATTGCCACGCAGATGGGGCTGCCGCAGGAAGTGTTGGTATTCGTTATCGGTATCGGTGCGTCATGTGCCTTCATGCTGCCGGTTGCCACACCGCCGAATGCCATTGTGTTCGGTACGGGGCTGATTAAACAGAAAGAAATGATGAACGTCGGTATTCTGTTGAATATCCTGTGCGTCTTCTTGGTTGCATTGTGGGCATATTTCATGCTGATGTAAGCCCTGCCGCTTAACCGAGGCCGTCTGAAAACAAACCGGTATTTTTCAGACGGCCTTGAGTTTTTTACCCTGCATCCCCATTTAATCCGAAACCCGTTTTTTTCCTGAAAGGACAAGCATGATTATTTTGCACACCAACAAAGGCGACATCAAAATCGAGCTGGATTTCGACAAAGCCCCCGTTACCGCAGCCAATTTCGAACAATACGTCAAAGACGGTTTTTACAACGGCGTGATTTTCCACCGCGTCATCAAAGGCTTCATGATTCAAGGCGGCGGCATGACTGCCGACATGAACGAAAAAACCACCCGCGATCCGATTCAAAACGAAGCGTCCAACGGACTGCCGAACAGCAAATACACCATCGCCATGGCGCGCACTTCCGACCCGCATTCCGCCAGCGCGCAATTCTTTATCAACACAGCCGACAACGTGTTCCTGAACCACCGTTCAAAAGAAATGCACGGCCGCACCGTTGTGCAGGAATGGGGCTATGCCGTATTCGGCAAAGTGGTTGACGGTTTTGACGTAGTCGATGCCATCGAAGGCGTTGCTACCAAACGCCACGGCTACCACGACGACGTACCGACCGAGCCGGTTGTCATCGAAAGCGCGGAAGCGGTATAAACCCGTTTCCTGAAACCAATATGGGTTTAAAAAGGCCGTCTGCAAAACGATAGGATTTGCAGACGGCCTTTTTACCGCGCCCAGCTTGCTTGCCGCAACGCTGCATACAGAAAATCCATCAACACCTGCACACGCTTCGGGCGCAACGGATTGGGCGGTGCCAGCAAATAAAGAGAAATCGGCTCGAGCGTCCAGTCGTCCAATAAAGTCAGCAGTCTGCCTTCCCTGATTTCACGGCAAACCAAAAATTCAGGAATCAGGGTAACGCCGCAGCCCGACAGCAGCAACGGTAAAAACACATCAGCCGTATTGGCTCTGATTCCGGCCTTTACCGTTTGAGTGTACGCGCCTTGCCGGTGATGACGGAACGACCAATGATCGGCATTTTTCGCATTGCTGTACACCAAAGCCGGATAGGCAGCCAAATCTTTCGGGTGTGCCGGTATGCCGTAACGCGCCACGCATTCGGGCGATGCCACCGCCAGCAACGCCACGCGGCACAAGCGTTTGGCCAGCATGGAGGAATCGTCCAAACGGGCAATCCGCAAAGCGAAATCAAACCGCCCTTCAATCAAATCTACCTGCTCGTCCGACAAATCCATATCCAGCTCGATATGCGGATATTGGCGGCAAAACTCAGGCAACAACGGCGCAACTTCCCGCAATCCGAAAGAAAGCGGTACAGAAAAGCGCACTTTTCCCTGAAGCTGATTCACTTCATCACGCAGTTGCGCCTCCAAAGTTTCACCGTCTGCCAACAATTTGCGGGCGTAGGTTTCTACCGCCTGCCCGCTCTCAGTCAACACCAGTTTGCGCGAAGTTCTTTGAAACAAGGTCGTCTGCATTTTGGCTTCCAAACGGGCAACCGCTTTAGAAACTGTTGACTGTGAAAGATTCAGCTCTTGCGCGGCAGCAGAAAACGATCCGCATTCCACTACTTTGGCAAATACCGCCCATGCTTCAAAATCCGGCAGTTTGCTCATCTTACTTCCTTAATCAATTAAATTTTAGAATAGATAATATTCTATATATTCTGTTTTCACAATCTGCAAACCGCCTTATACTGCAGAAAGTCAGCCGGAAAAGCGGCTCCCACCACACACATAGAGGATACATCATGATAGAACGCCGCCCTTATCATCAGTTGGGTGCAGCCGATTACGGTTGGCTGGATACCAAATATCATTTTTCGTTTTCAAACTATTTCAACCGCAACCGCATGAACTGGGGAAACCTGCGCGTATGGAATGACGACATCATTGCGCCGCAATCGGGTTTCGATCCCCACCCCCACAAAGAAATGGAAATCATCACTTACGTCCGCAGCGGAGCCATTTCCCACCGCGACAGCATGGGTAACGAAGGGCGCACCGAAGCAGGCGATGTACAGGTAATGTCTGCCGGCTCGGGCGTGTACCACGCGGAATACAATCTGGAAGACGAACGTACCACCCTCTTCCAAATTTGGATTCTGCCCACCATGGAAAGTGCCAAAGGCGAACCTTCTTGGGGAATGCGCCTGTTTCCAAAAGCAGAGCGTGCCGGCAGATTCAGCGTGTTAGCCAGCGGTATCGACGGCGACGACGCGCTGCCTATCCGCACCAATGCCCGCGTAGTCGGTGCAACCCTCAAAGCAGGAGATACGGCAGAATACCGTTTTGCAGACGGCAGCCGCTATGGTTATCTCGTACCGGCCGAAGGCGATGTGGAAATCAACGGTATCCGCATTGAAAAAGGCGATGGTGCTGCCATTCACGGTGAAACCTTGATCAGCGTAACCGCCCTTTCGGATGCGGAAATTGTGATGGTGGATACCGAATAAGGCGTTTCGCCAGCCTTTTCTATATCATTTTTGGAAACATTATTTAGAAACATAATTCTTAGAAATATAGTCGAATAAAATAAGAATGAGACAAGGCAGCGAAGCCGCAGACAGTACACATAGTACGGCAAGGCAAAGCAACGCTGTATCATTCTTCTTTTAAATGACTATACAACAAAAAGGCCGTCTGCATTTACAGACGGCCTTTTGGCTGATGATTGCCGTTAAGCGGTTTTCTTGCTCAAGGTTAAGCCTGTCCAACCGAACAGCAGGGTCAGAATCAGACACAAATAGCAGAAGAACGCATAAGGCAGGTATTCCCACACCGGCACGCCCAAAGCCTGACTGATAAACACGCCGCATACGCTCCACGGTACCAGCGGATTGATGACCGTACCCGCGTCTTCCAACGTGCGCGAAAGGTTGCGCGAATGCAATCCCAAGCGGTCATATACCGGCTTGAACGTTTTACCGGCCAGCAGAATACTCAAATACTGCTCGCCAATCAGGAAGTTGATGCCCAAGCCTGTTGCCGCCACGCTGACTGTGGCGCGTGCGGCCGTGGTCAAAAATGCCCGTACCGTATCCAATAAAGCAGGAATCACGCCCAATGCAAACAGCAAACCGCCCAAGCTCATGCCCAACACCACGATGGCTTGCGTGAAGAACATCGATTCCAAGCCGCCGCGTGAAATCAAGCGGGAAATGTCGGCAAACGCTTCGCCTTCCAGCTTGTAGCCGCTGAAGAACCAAGCGCCCAACTGCTGCAAATCCGGCGTGCTGTGGAAATAGGTTACCACCAAGCCGGCCAATACCGTAAACAGCATGGCAACCACAGCGTTTACGCGCAATAATGCCAGTACCACCAGCAACACAAACGGTATCAGAGAATAGCCGTGTACCAGCCCTGTTGCTTCCAACTGGCCGCGGAACACTTCTACGCTGTTCAAATCCTGCGCGGCAGCATTCGGCAGTACCCACAACATCAATACCGCACTAATCAGCCACGCGGGTACGGTGGTGTACATCATATTTTTGATGTGTTCGAACAAATCTACGCCGACAATCGAAGCCGCGATACCCGTGGTATCCGACAAGGGCGACATTTTATCACCGAAAAATGCACCGGATACCACCGCTCCGGCCGTCATCGCTAAATCCGCATGAAAAGCAGTCGCCATACCCATAAAGGCCACGCCCACCGTTGCACAAGTGGACAGGCTGCTGCCGATGGCGATACCGATCACCGAGCAAAGTGCGAATGCCGAGAAATAGAAATACGTCGGCGAAATCAAACCGAAGCCGTAATACATCAGCGTCGGAATCGCCCCGCTCATCATCAGTGCAGCCACCATCAGGCCGATAAAGAAAAACAGATACACCGCTCCCATGCCCTGCATGACCGCACCGACCATGCCGTCCTGCATATCACGGTATTTCAAGCCCCGGCACAAGCCGTACAAAATCAATGCCACAATCGCGGTGATGACGGAAATATGGGGCAGCCAGCCCAGAGAGATGATGGTATAACCCATCGCGGCAATCAGTACGCACATCAGCAACAATGCTTCTGTGCGCCGCATATCGAGTAAGGATTTAAAGCCTAACATTGTTTGTCCTTTTTTCGGGCCTGATTAGCCGAAACTGCTTCCGTGGCAGGCCGTTTGAAAATGGTAAAGGCTCATTGTAAACTTTAGTTAAACCTTTCAGCAAGTTTATTTTGCACGGGCTGCGGCGGAATATGGCGGGTAAAGTAAAAAGCCGTCTGCAAATCAGGCATTTTTCAGATGCTCTGTTTGCAGACGGCTTTTGCGGGATGTTTTACAACACGGTGTGCGGCGGTTCGTAAGTGATGACGTCACGGATTTTATTGTTTTCGTCCACCAGTACGACTTTCGGTTCGTATGATTGGATTTCCGGTTCGGAGAGCATGACATACGACATGATGATGACAATATCGCCCTTTTGCACCAATCGCGCCGCCGCGCCGTTCAGGCAGACTACGCCGCTGCCGCGTTCGCCCGGAATGGTATAGGTTTCAAAGCGTTCGCCGTTGTTGTTGTTGACAATCGCGACTTTTTCATTGGCGCAGATACCCGCCGCATCGAGCAAATCCAAATCTACGGTAATGCTGCCGACATAATTCAAATCGGCTTCGGTAACGGTGGCGCGGTGAATTTTGCCCCCGAGCATGGTACGGAACATGATTTTCCTTCTGAATCGTTGCAATATGGTTTTGCAGACGGCCTTTATCGCGCAAAAAGTGCAGAAAGGCCGTCTGCAAAACAAAGGCAGCCATTATAACCCTACTTGCGCCTTCAACCAACGCAGATAAGACGGAAGTCCGCGCGATACGGGCTGCATGATGATTTGCGGGCAATCGTAGCTGTGGTGTGCCAAAATGGTTTTCTCTACGGCTTTGTAATGGCAGCGTGCGGTTTTGATGACGATACGGATTTCTTCATCACGGCAGACTCTGCCCTGCCAGACATAATCGCTGCTGATGTTTTCGTATTGTATGCACGCGGCAAGCTGTTTTTCCAATAATGCAGTGCCGATGGTGCGGGCTTCTTCGAGCGTTGCCGCGGTAGTGGTTATCACAACCGGCTTGAATGTGGGCATTTGCAGACGGCCTTTATTTGAAATTCAATACCGGCCAGCCTTTTTCCAATGCTTCCTGCGCCAAGACTTCGTCGGGGTTGACCGCGACAGGTTCGTTGACATAACGCAGAAGCGGCAGGTCGTTTTTGGAATCGCTGTAAAAATATACTTTGCCGTAATCGGCAAGGCTTTCGCCGCGCGCCGCCAGCCATTGGTTGAGGCGGGTGATTTTGCCTTCTTTCAGACTGGGCGTACCGATGTAGTTGCCGGTATAGCGGCCGTCTTCCCCAATTTCAAGCTGCGTACCGATGACATTGAGAATACCGAATGCGTGGCAAATCGGGCTAATGATGAACTCGTTGGTTGAAGAAATCACCAGCAGTTCGTCACCTGCGGCTTGGTGGCTCTGCACCAGCATACGCTGCATGGGCGTGATGTGCGGCGTGATAAATTCGGCCATAAATTCGCTGTGCATTTCGGCCAGCTCTGCCATGCTGTATTCTTTCAGCGGCGCAAGGTGGAATTTGAGAAACTCGTCGATATTGAGACAGCCGTTGCGGTAGTCTTGATAGAATTTTTCGTTTTGTGCTTCGGTGTATTCGACATCGACCAAACCTTTTTTCATCAGGTATTGCGGCCAAGAGTGATCGGAATCGGTGTTGATTAGGGTATTGTCGAGATCGAAAATGGCAAGATTTTTCATGTTTGTCTCTATGAAAATGCTAAAACTGTTCGGATGGGCGGCAAAAGGCCGTCTGCAAATTACGAGCCGGACGGGTTGCTTTCCTGTTGTTTCAACAGTTGGCGCAACATCGGCAGGGTAATGCGCCGCCCTATCATTACGGCGTAATGGTCGAGCGTATCGAGCATCTGCAGCAGGCTGTCCATATCGCGCCGCCAATGGTTGAGCAGGTATTCAAAAATTTCGGTGTCTACCGTTACCTGCCGCGCCGCCGCCATGCTGACCAATGCGTTGATTTTTTCTTGATCGGTAAGCGGTTTGACTTCGTACACCAAGCAATAGGCCATTCGCGTTCGCAAGTCTTCGCGGATAACCAGTTGCTGCGGCGTATGTTCCGAACCCAGCAGCAGGAAGCCTTTGCCGCTGTTGCGGAAGCGGTTGAAAACGGCAAACAGCAGAGCCTGCTCTTCATGATTCAGTTTTTCTACTTGGTCGATGGCCAAATATTCTGCTTCCAAAGCGGATTCGGTTAACGGCTCGACCGCCGCATCAACATAAACCGCCTGTTTTCCGTTTTCCAATGCCTGTGCGATCCAAGCCTGCAACAAGTGGCTTTTTCCTGCGCCCGCTTCTCCCCATACATAAATAAACTGGCCGTGGCGGTGTTGCAGCACATACACCAGTTCTGCATTGGACGTACCGAGAAACTTATCGAAACTCGGATACTCTTGGGTGGCAAAATCGAAAATAAGCTGGTTCACGGGCGGGGTACGCAATCTCAAATCATCGGATTGTTCGGATAAGCGGCACAAGGCAATGTGCCGCACGGTTTATGCCGTCTGCAGTTTGCAGCGTACTTGAAGCCGGGTATGTCCGGCGATATTTCGGCGGCTTGCGGTATTTTGCAGACGGCCTTACGGGTAGGAGCAGCCGGCTCGGGCTTGTTTCCGCATTGTACGTTGTTTCCGTCAGGTCTATCAAGTTACCGTTTTGCAGACGGCAGACAGTCGAATGCCGTCTGCAAAATGCCATACAACCCTGCATTTTCAGACGGCATATCTGTTGTTTCGGCTTTTATTTGGTGTTTTTGCTGTTCTCTACGATTTTCAAACCGGCAGAGACCAAGCTGCCGATTTCGGCAACATTGGCGGGCATAATCAAGGTGTTGCCCTCTTTGGCCAAATTGCTGAACGCGGCAACGTATTGTTCGGCCACTTTCAGATTAACCGCCTCATTGCCGCCCGGGTGCTGCAAGGCGGCCGCTACGGCGCGAATGGCATCGGCATTGGCTTCGGCAACCAAACGCAGAGCCTCCGCTTCACCTTGTGCGCGGTTGATTTGCGCTTCTTTCTGGCCGCGGGATTCGTTGATGGCTGCCTGCATTTCACCTTCGGATTGTTGGATTTCCGCTTCGCGCTGACCGCTTGCCAAGTTGATTTGTTCGATTTTGCGGCCTTCGGATTCGGCAATGCGGGCACGTTTTTCGCGCTCTGCCGTGATTTGCGCCTGCATGGAACGCAAAATCTCTTGCGGCGGTACAAGGTCTTTGATTTCGTAACGCAAAACTTTCACGCCCCACGATACTGCTGCTTCATCAAGCGCGGCGACCACAATACTGTTGATTTCGTCGCGTTCTTCAAAAGTTTTGTCCAACTCCATGCGGCCGATAACCGAACGCAGCGTGGTTTGCGCCAGTTGGGTAATCGCCATGATGTAATTGCTCGTACCGTATGAAGCCAGCTTGGGATCGGTTACTTGAAAATAGATAATGCCGTCTACGGTAAGCTGGGTATTGTCCCGGGTAATACACACTTGGCTGGGCACATCAAGCGGGATTTCTTTCAGCGTATGCTTGTAGGCAATGCGGTCGATAAACGGAATCAGAATATTCAGCCCCGGATTCAGCGTTTTGTAAAAACGTCCCAAACGCTCCACAACATACGCTTCTTGTTGGGGAACGACGACAAATGCTTTGAAACCGAATACCACTGCTGCAATCAGCAGCACCACGGGGAAACTGTAAAATATTTCCATGATTCTTCCTCCTTTAAATTGAATGTAAGTCCAGCAGCAGAATATTGCCGTCTTTTCCTGTGATTACGGCTGTTCCCGTTTGTGCGGCAGCCTTTCCACCCGGCATCTTCGCCTGCCAATGCGCGCCCCGGTAGGCAACTTCATACACATCGCCGTGCAAGTGGCGCAGGATTTGTACCGTTTGCCCGATGTCCAAGTCATTCGCTTCCGCTTCCTGCCGTTGGCTTCGGCGGTGTTTCTTTACCCATTTGTGTACAGGGAGAATACCCAAAGCGGATAATAACGCGGCAGTCAGCACCGCAACCGGCACGCTTCCGCCCAAAGCAGCGGCAATTCCCGCGCCAAACAACGCCGCGCCGACCACCAGCAGGTACACCGTACCGGCAAACAATTCCGCAATCAGCACTAACGCACCGGCCACAAACCAAAACGTCATAAGCTACTCCTCTCTAGGATAATGACGGCATGAGCGCGCCCTATCCGCTTGTTCGGCTGTTTCCATACGGTTTGACACGGCATTGCCGCACCTTGTCTCCATCTGAACGCAAACAACCGAATTTGTCATACCGGTCAAAGATAAACAAGAAATGCCGCCGCGACAAACATTTTTAAACTTCTTTGCCTGCTTTTGCTTTTTGCAGACGGCCTTTCAGACATGATCCGGCAGCTTGCAGCCCTGCCAGAATGCCGTTACGTTTGCCAAATCCTGATAGGCGGTCAAATCAATCTGCAAGGGGGTAACGGTAATAAACCCGGCTTCGCATTCGCCGAAATCCGTACCTTCTTCCTTATCGGAAATCGAACCGACAGGACCTATCCAATAAACCTCCTCGCCGCGGGGATTGTGCGAAGGCACAATACTTTGGGTATGGTGGCGGCGGCCGAGACGGGTAATCTTAATCCCCTGTATGTTCTCCGGCGCAACAGCCGGAATATTGATGTTCCATAAAACAGGAGTCTGCGGCGGGTTTGCCAGCAGATATTCCAGCAACAGCCAAGCCGCCTTTTCCGCCGTCTGCCAATAGCGTCCGCTGAAATCGTTCAGCGACAGCGCGATGGCGGGAATGCCCATCAAATAAGCTTCGGTTGCGGCGGCAACCGTACCCGAATACAGCGTATCATCACCCATGTTCGCGCCGTTGTTGATGCCCGACAACACCAAGTCGGGTTTAAATTCGGGCAAGGCGTGCAGCCCTAAATGGATACAGTCGGTAGGTGTGCCGCTGACGTAATAAAAACCGTTTTCCGCCAATTTGATACGCAACGGCCGATCCAGCGTTAACGAGTTGCTGACACCGCTGCGGTCGCGATCCGGCGCAACCACGCGGACGTTGGCAAACTCTGCCGCCACCCGCGCCAAAATCGCAATGCCGGGAGCGAGATAGCCGTCATCGTTACTGATTAAAATATTCATAGGGTTGCCTGCCGTATGCGTTGTTTGAGTATCGGAAATTGTATCGTCATTTAACGCGGAATGATACAGCCTTGCTTCACCTTGCCGTACCGCTTGTACTGCTTGCGGACTTGCCGCCCTATCTCATTCTGCATGACAGTATGATTCCACTATCATATCAACCAAGCGGAGCGGCTGTTTTGCAGACGGCCTTCAGCCCCGGCTGCGTTCAATTTCCACGCCGACTTCCTGAACATTCGGCAAAATACCCGGCTTGACGACACGGACGCGCACCCATAATGCGCCGAAATCCTGCAAAATCAGTTTGGCAACGTGTTCCGCCAACACTTCAAGCAGCATAAAATCCTGACCGGACAAACTGCCCCGCACCGCCTCGCATACCTCGCCGTAATGCACGGTATCGCCGATGTCATCGCTCACAGCAGACTTCTCCGGCACACCGATTTCCAAATCTAAAACCAGTGTCTGCCGCTGCTTGCGCTCCCATTCGTATACCCCGATTAAGGTTTCCGCCTTCATGCCGCGTAAAAAGATTTTATCCATTTGCTTGCACCCGTTTTTTCGTTAGAATAGCCGTTTCATTTTAAAATAAAGTCCGCGCAATGTTCAATCTCGCTGCCGTCATCGTTTCTTATTTAATCGGTTCGCTTTCCTTTGCCGTCATCGTATCCAAGTACTACGGCATGGACGACCCGCGTACTTACGGCTCGGGCAATCCGGGCGCAACCAATGTTTTACGCAGCGGCAGGAAAAAAGCAGCCGCACTCACATTACTGGGCGACGCGCTTAAAGGGGTTGCCGCCGTAGTTTTAGTGCGCTGCCTGCAAGAACCTTTGGGTTTGTCGGAATCCGCTGCGGCCTTTTCGGCTGTTGCCGTTTTGCTGGGACATATGTATCCGCTGTTTTTTGGTTTTAAAGGAGGAAAAGGCGTAGCAACCGCATTGGGCGTGCTGCTGGCGTTGTCATGGCCTACCGCGTTAATCAGCGCCCTAATCTGGCTGGTGATGGCGTTCGGATTCAAAGTATCTTCACTTGCCGCATTAACGGCAACCGTAGTCAGCCCGATTATCGCCTTTTTCCTGATGCCGCACACTTCTTGGGCATGGGCGACCGTCGCCGTTGCCCTGCTGGTGCTGTACCGCCATAAAACCAATATTCAAAACCTGTTGCAAGGCAAAGAAAGCAAAATCGGCGACCGAACAAAATAAATTGTTTGTTTGTTGATAAAAAGGCCGTCTGCAAATATGGTTTTTGGATTGTCCCCAAAATCTTAGAGATTATCAAAGTCACTAAAGCAACGATTTTTTAAGCAGTCATTTCAACCTGAGTTCTGCATCCCACAGGACTCAGGTTTTTTTAATCTCAAGCTGTATATAAAAGCCGAGTAGAAGCTGCTTTTAGCCTGTTTCTCGATGTGGAGCAAATATTTGGGAAGGAGGGGCTTTCTCAACTTTGCAAGACTGAAAGCTTTTGCCGCTTACTTGTTATAGTCATTTAAAATAAGAATGATACAGCGTTGCTTTGCCTTGCCGTACTATGTGTACTGTTGAAGCCGCGCGAGAAAAATCGGCGCGTTTTGCGAGATAAAGTGTTTTTTATTTTATTTCACATGGTGCAACTTTATTGCAAATCCTGCCAAACAAAGGCAGGATTTTTTATATCCGCGGAAACATCGCACTCCGATTGCTCGGCTCTTTGATATAGCTACGGTAACATGTGCTCACGTTAAATAAAATACATTACAGGAGCGCGATATGGATTACTACCCAAGCATGGAACGAGATAGCTTGTTTTACAAAGAATTTGCCAACCACTTTGATTATCGCAATAAACCCTGGACAGCCTTTGTTAAAGCTGCCCGCCGAATCTCTCAACGTCTTGATGTAGATATTGAACGAGCAGTTGATTTTTTAAATAGTGACGATGGTGGTCTTTTTGTGATTGAAATGATTGAATTTGCCGAAGCCGGTAAAATAAAGCAAGATATCGAATACCTGACCGATGGGGCAATTGCCACTTTCCGCGCGATGTCGTCTGCTCCTAAAATGTGGACAGATTTGGAACAGCAAGCAAGAGGGTAAGATGCCGCTCTTGCTTGGACAATTTTAATAGTTGCAGATGACCAGCTCACCGCTGGTCTTTTGCGTTTTATCACGGCCTACTGAATAGGCCAGCTCTAAACGTGTCATGCGGAAATCTTTAAATAGCTCCCGAATGTCTGGGTGGTCGTTGATCGAAAGCATAACCTTGCCTTTACTCTCGGCCATCATCTTGGCCAGTAGCTGATACTGCGTCCAATCAAAGGCACGGTCATAACCGGCGGTTTGCCAATATGGTGGGTCAGCGTAGAAAAAGGTGTGTTCGCGGTCGTAGCGTTTGAAACACTTTTCCCAAGGCTCGTTTTCGACAAACACGCCATTGAGCCGTTGCTGCGCGGCTTTTAGGCGGTCGGCGATATCGGCGGCAGTAAAGCCTCGGCCGGTGGTGGCTGTGCCGAAATGTTGGTCGACGGTTTTTCCACCAAATGCGGTGTGTTGCAGATAAAAGAAGCGAGCGGCTCGCTGGATATCGGTCATCACATCGGGCGGTGTAGATTGCAGACGGGCTTCTTCGCGGCTGGTCAATGTCCACTCAAATTGGCGCACAAACTCGTCAAAATGGTGCTGCACCACGCGGTATAGGTTGATGAGCTGACCGTTGATATCGTTGAGCACTTCGCACTTGGCCGGTTGCGGCCGCATGAAGAATAGTGCCGCACCACCGGCGAAGAGCTCAACGTAGCAGGTATGCTCGGGAAACATCGGAATCAGGTGTTTGGCCAAACGGCGTTTACCACCCATCCAGGGAACAATTGGCAGAGGCTTTTGAGTCATGATTACTCCTAATATATAAGTATCGGTACTCAAAGGCACTCAGGATTGAATTATTGAGTTTTAAACTGATTGAGCAATTTGCAGCGCGGGCACTTGATTTCAAAGCAGCCACGGCCAACAGCCAATAACTTAAAACAATTTTTGCAACGATGTTTCATTTTTCACAGATTCCTTGTCGTTAGTGATAAAATCACCGCACCTCGCGAGGTCGGTAAAAAAGGCTAACGCAGGTCAAGTCTGCTGAAGCTGGCGCGGAGAACGGTGGTAGGACACCGCCGCGCAGCCGTTTTCTTTACATTTCTGCCGTCATGCCCGCCAAATCATTGGGTGACAGCCGCCACGGCTCGGCAAAACCCAAAACATACCCGCACCACTCCGAGCAAAACCACTTATCCGGCCGGTTGCCGACGCGCAAGACCACACCAAGTGAGCCGAGCACATCGTACGACTTGCCTTGTGTCATCAGCCAAATCATCTGCAATTTGGCAGTTAACACGTCTGTTGCTGGCAGCTCAATTAAATCCCACTTATCCGACGGCAAGCGCATGGTTTTGCAGCGCACACCTCCATCACGCAGGCTTGATGAGTAGCACTCAAACACGCCATCCCCCAAGGCCACGGCAATCTCACAGTGTGAATAAATGCCGCGCGTGGCTTTGCGAACCATCCAATCCGTAAAGCGCATGGCCAACGCCTTAGGGGTACGACCTGATTTGCGGCCTTTATATAAGGCCAAATAGACTTTTACCATCAGACGGCCTCCGGCGCAGTAAACGCAATCACAATCTTATCCAGCGCCGCCTGAGTTTTGGCCGCCTCAATCTTGCTTTGCAAGGCTTGTCGTTGTCCGGCAACATGGGCGGACAGTGCGGAATACGCCAAGGCTTTGCGCAAGGCGGCGGCTTTTAGCTTGTCAGGCTCCATGCCCCGGGCGGCGGCTATGCCGTCTAAAATTGGCGTCACCGCTGATTTATCGGCTGCCCATGCTTTCGCCTCAGTAGCTTGCAGCGGCCATGTGGCAAACTCAAAATCAGGCACCATATTCGCCCCTGACTGCTGATTAATAAAATCTTGAGCAGCGGCATTTAAGACAACAATTTTGTCAGATTTAAAAGACTCAAGCATAGCAGTGGCGCCAACTGTATTTATCGCCCATTGGCCATCAACAACTTGGTAATTTAAATTTGGCGGGGGGCTATCCATATCATAAATAACTTTGCCATCAGACCATGCGTAACCCTTGGGAATATCTGCCTCCAGAAGAAAAAAACCTGGACTTAACTTGACTGGCTGGTCGGCTCGAATTTGCTCGAGATGGCCTGCCGAATTAAAAATTAAATACATCATACCCTCCCTTAATTAACCGTCTTAACCCAATTAGGGTTATTACCATCAGTGCCGCGTTGTACCCACTCTTCACCCCATTGCGACGTACAGACCGTGCCGATAGGTGCTTTAATAAAAGGCTCACTGACAACAGGATTGCCCGCTAAATAAATGCGTTTATAGGCGTCC
This sequence comes from Neisseria animalis, assembly GCF_900636515.1. Taxonomy (NCBI): domain Bacteria; kingdom Pseudomonadati; phylum Pseudomonadota; class Betaproteobacteria; order Neisseriales; family Neisseriaceae; genus Neisseria; species Neisseria animalis. The sequence goes on along the minus strand of NZ_LR134287.1, from coordinate 1,246,140 downwards.
AGCTGCACATCACCCGTTAATTTATAACCCTCATCCATCAAATCGATAGTGTATTTACACCCTGACCAAACGCCGGTGATTCGGTCGCGGGCTTGGCGTTTCATGCGGATTGCCGTGGCCTCGTTGTTATTAACATTAGCAATAAATGCTGTATCAACAACCAATCGAGCAGCCGAAGAATCTTTGAAAATCGCAGGGATTTCTTGGGCGGCTGAGACGACTAAATTATCGATACTAACCATGCACGCGGCTGTTACTGTATTTCTTATCTCGATTGCGCCCTGATAACTATTGTTCAGCTTGGATTTAAAAACAGCGTTTTTTAAATTCGTCTTGCCAGCACCTTGCTCAATCACAATATTTGCCGAGCCATCTACAGTAATACCATCAACAACCACGCCGTCTGCACCATAAATGAGTAACGCAACCGGATTCGGCAGGTGGCTATTACCGGTCGGGCTTTTGACAATAAAATCGCGGAAAACTACAGATTGAGGAGCATACCCGCTCTTACCGGTCGGGTTATGGCCTACACTTGCCATGCCGCCGTAGGCGCAGTTTTCGGCTGTGCAATTATCAAAAGTGATTGATTCGGCCGGCTTGGTTGTAGCATGGCCTTTGCTTTGATAACCACAGTGATAACCTTTAGCCAAGCAGCGACGGAAAACAATATGTGAGCTCCCCTCATCCGCCTCAAACCCTTGTTGAGTATTGCCCAACGGGGAGACCGATCCGTCGAACAAGGCCACGCAATCCTCAAACGTGATATGTCGGCTGTTATGAGTGGTAAATGCGTCATCACGATAAGGATTGGCCGCGACGCAGCCTTTGACGGTAATATATTCGGACTGGTTGACCGCGTTGGCGGTCACGTCTCCATTGTCCAAGTACTGGTCGGCACAAATATCAAAACAATGTAACGCCGCGTTGATAGAGCGAATATTAGTCAAACTAGATAATCGCACCGCCGAAAATTTAATGCCGCAGGCTTGATTGTTAATGGCCGTACCAATCGCATAGCGGCCGCGCCAATCGGCATCGACAGAAAAATGGCTCAAGTGGATGTCAAAATCATAGCCTGTTCTCACTGCGTAATTGTTTGATTTATTTGTAATCAAATTCGCAATCGCAGGCAGCTTTGCATCTGCCTTTAATATTGTTTTATACATGCCTGCGCCCTGAAAAATCAGTCCTGTCGGAGTGCGTAATTCTTGCGCGGTCAGGTAAGTGCCTGCCTCCGCCGTTAACATGTAACGACCCGCGCACAAATCAAACGCGCCTTGGATTTGCGCGCCGCACTCGACTCCCGGATAAGCACCAAAATCTGCTAAAGATAACGTATTGCCCTCAATCTGACGTTTCCATCTAGTACCATTTTCGGCGACGATAACTAATCCACCATCATCTCGGCTGGTGTTATCTAGATAGTCGGCCACAAAAATACCGCCGCCAAGACCAGGCTTATGCTTATAATAGCCATTAACCGCAACATAGCCTTCGATTCCAGCATACTTTCTTAATTCAGCAATACTTGCCACGCTCACGCTGGCGGCAGAAATTGCATCTAAAACCCCCTTAGGCGTAACAGCATTCGATTCATCATTCAATGTCAATTGACTAACCAACTGGACAAGGCCAAAATTTTCCAGCGTACCTCTTTTACTCGATAACTCAACAAGTTCCGCGGCGGCGTTTTCATAAGCTTTTTTTAACCACTGCGTCCGCTGGCCAAGTTGCTTAGCTTGACGGTTCGCCACGCCATCCGAACCACCTGTAACAGGGTCGGTCATCTCAATTTGATATAAATCATCCACCCACTCAGGTGTCACTTTGTCTTCTTGGATCGTTGCCATTTAAGCCACTCCGAAATTGTAATCGCCGTCAAAATCGACTTTGCCGTTGTAATACAGCGGTGTATCTTGATAATCCAAACGCACCAATACACAGCGGGCAGGTGCGAAGGCCGGTAGGGTTTCCCGCAACAGGCTCGCTTCCGTATTGGTAATCGGTCGGTTGAAAATAATTGAGTAATGCGCCCACAAACGGTGGTCGCCATACATATAAATACCTTTGTGATTAATACTGCCGTCGTAGATTTGGCCACCCAATCCCTCAATCAGCTTGATTTCGCCAAAACCTAAACGGCGGCAGATTTCACGCACCGCCCAGGGTGTGCCTTTTCGGCGGTGTAAAAACACGGCATCTTTAATCAGCTTGCGCCGTGTTTTATTGTCTTTGGCCAGCCAGTAGCCGTCCGAACCAACCATACTGCGGCTCTCCGCCAGCAGCTCAAGGTGGTTGTTATCCACTTGTTCGAGTAAACGAGGCATGAGCTTGGTTAAGGCAAGCTTGCGATAGCCAAGACTGAGATTGGCCAAGCGTGTAAAGCGCGGGTCTTGGGCGATAATCAAGGCGTATTTGAGCTTAGCCATCTTGTTGCTCCATATCGACCGATACGCTAAACGATACGCACCGCGCCCATTGGTTAGGGGCAATCACGATGACATCGCTGTCGCGTAACTCGCCGCGCTCATTGGATAAAATAACGTTGTACACGCCACTAACCTTTAAGGCCGTCTGAATATCCAATGGCACCACATCTTTGCCTAGCTTGGCATAGCGGGCAGTTTCGTAGTCTGACCAAGCTGCGCTGGCAGCGGCTAAAACTGATTTAGAATCAGCACCTTTGAACAATACCAAGCGGGCATCGATTTTGTATTCCACCACTTCGGGCGCGCGTACAATCACAGTGTCACAGAGCGGCCGCACCGTCTCATCGCTCAATGCCACCGATACCTTGTCAATCAATTCTTGGCGGGGCAGACCGTCCGTTGCCAGCAGCGTAACGGCCACCGTGCCACCAATCGGATTACCGGCAGAATCAACATCGTTGCCGACATGGACACCGGCAATGGCCTGCGAAACACGGCGGGCATAATACTCATAGGCTTTTTTCGGACCACCTACTGAAAACGCCTCAAAAGCCAGCAAAATCCGCTCGCGATAAGCATCGTCGCTCTCAATGATGACGCCGCCGGAGGGGACAGTAATATTGCTGACCTTAACGTCGATATCAGCATGCAGCGGTTTTGTCAGCGTGTTAATTTGGCCGATTGCCCAGCCGTTTCCGGCCGTGCCGGTTGTAGTGCATTGCGCCGGTAAATCAACCGTATTTCGGCTAGACGATAAAGTTGCTGATGTGGTTGTTTCAAAAATCAACTCGCCCACAATGACTTGAGTGCCGGTCGGAATAAACACCGGCTCCATGGCCAAGTTGGCCTCACAAGAAAATCGCAAGGTGGTTAAGGCAGGTTGAGCCTCTAAGCGCGGTGTATTGACATCATCGCCACACAAATCCAACATCAAGCCGGTTGCAAAGCGGACGTGCTGCTGGCGATACGCCTCATTCACTTGCTGCCGAGTCAATGATTCTCGGTAGGCGTATACGTTAATTAGCAAACGCTCAATATGCGCCGGTTGCAGTGCCTTGCCGCTGTCTTGTTCATACTTGGCAATAATCTCGGCCAAGATGGTCGACAAATCATCAGCCACGACCTTGACGTCTTCACGCTTTAAAGTGCTTAAATCCATGCTGCATGCTCCAAATTCAGCGTTGTGCCGTAGATTTCACCGGATACGTCATCTGCCACGCGCCAGCGCACGGTCATGGTGATGTGCGGGGCATTGCCGCTAAACGTCACTTCATCCACCACTGCCCGCGTTTCCCAGGTCTGAATGGCCAAAACCACTTCGCGCACGATATTTGGCACAAATACGTCTTCCGGCGTGTCAATGTAGTCAAAATGATTGCTGCCGAAATCGGGGCGGGTCACATCTGAGCCTTTGCGGGTGGACAAGATGTTGTGGATACACAAGTCGATATCGTCCACGCCCTGCGCCAGGCCGCTGCCACCGGGGGCAAGCTGCCAGTGCTTGGAAATGGGCGTATCGAATTGCATAAAAAAATCCCTGTATCGTTTTGATACAGGGATTCTGCCTGAAGCCGCATAAAGCTGATTTTAATGCGTTTTAAAACCTTATTTCGGCGGCGATGTTGTGCCACCCGAGTCGCCGGTGTGCGTGTGACCAGGTAAGCTGATGCCTTGGGATTTAATATCGCCAGTAGCCTCAATTGCGCCATCAATTTTGGCCGCCGCACCACTACCACCTTGACCAGACATGCCGGCGGTATAAGTAAACAGACCTTCAACCGTCAAGGTTTTTTTCACCACGGCATCGGCATCAATTGTCACCACGCCGTCGGTTTTGACCAGTATATCTCCCGTTTTGCGGTCGTGTTCAATAATCGTACCGTTTTTAAAGCGGCGTACCCATTTGTCTTTGCTGCTGGCCGGTGGCTTATCGGCTGCGCTGTAAATAGCGCCAATCACGCAGCCGTTTTCGCCACGGGCGTCCAGCAGGCAGACAACTTGCTCGCCCTCGTCGGGCAGGCTGTAAAACTGATTGCCACCGGCGGCCGGTGTAGCCATAGGCAGCCAGTCGGTTTCCATGTCTTCTAGGGCAGGGATTTTGACGCGCAGATTGTGACCGGCTTCATCCACCGCCGATACCACGCCGAATTGCAGGGTCGCCCCAAAATCATGCGTTTGCTGCATCCTGCTGCTCCTCATCATCGATATACTCAATCATCTTAATTTCCAGTTCGGTGGTGTAGCCGCTGCTGCGGCGATACTCATGCCGCGCCTGTTTCACCAGATACTTACCGGAAAACTTACCCATGTCTTTCAGGCGCACGGTTTGACCGGCCACCAGCAGCGCATTACCAAACAATGTGATGTTTCCGGCGCATTGGTCGTCTTGCGCATCAGCCAAAGCCGCATCGGCGCGGGCATTGAGCTGCGTTTGGCTTTCGCCTTTATTCGGCACGATTTTCAAGGTGTCGCCGGTGTGGCCACGTTTGGATTTCGGGCGCAGAGACTTGGTTTTACGCGTAGCCGACACCGTTTTCTTGGTTTTCGGGTCGTAGCCGCGCATTTCTACTTGGGTCGGTACACCTTTAATCAAATCGCGCAGGCGGATTCGGGTCATGTCTTCAGGACTCAATATCACCACCGCTTCACGCTCTTTCAGCCTGACGTTGTCGGCGAATACCAGCTTATTCCCGACAACCTTAAAGGTGTGGCCATACTCTTTGGCCAAACGGCTCAAAAACTCAATATCGCGCTCCTGATACTGGGTCACACGCTTGATTTTGATGTCTTTCACTTGCCCAGCGGGCTGCAATTTCAGATGGCCTGCCACTTGGCGCACAATCTCGGCCAGCGTGGTATTTTCATACGCACGGCCTTTTAAAGTGCGGCTGGCCTTGGTAATGCCCGCCGACAACGCCTTCAGGCTCACCGTTGATGGTGGGTGGTTGTATTCAATTTCCGCAATCTCAAAGCTGCCCAAATCTACCAAGCCGGTAAATTGGTCGCCCAAGCTCAATGCCAGCGCATCGCCTTGCTCCGGATACCAGCCACGCAGCCAGCGACCGTCCACATCTTCAAATTCGACCTGCAGCTCATCAGATTGCCCCTCGAGGTAATCTGTGTAAACAAATGAAATCAGATAGGGGGCAATGTCGCCTGTAATATCCTTGTTTTCGTAGCTCAATGTGAAATCCGGCTTGGTTACCGGATGAGTGCCACCCGTACCGCCTTGAGCGGCCAAGCCGGACAAGAAACCTTTAATATCCATTTCAACCCTTTCAGCGCATCCAAGGCGGCAAATCGGCCTGACTGTTTTTCGGCTTGCTTTCTAGCACCGGCACAAACACCGTCAAGCCGCTGACAAACTCTTCGGCCAACGGTAAATGTGGATTGGCCGCAATCAGGCCGTCAATCAGCAAAGCGTTGCCGTAGTGTTTATGGGCAATCAAATCCCAGCGGTCACCATCTTTGGTCGTATAGCGTAAAACCGCGCTCATCCATCACTCCTTGTCGCCAGCCAACCGGTCAACTTTTCAACGGCCGATGCACCATTAGCCACCGCTTCGGAGGCCGTAGTAATTGAGTCTCCAGCCGCATCCAACCAGCCGCCGATAGTTCCGCTCTCGTAACCTGCACGCATGCTTGCCACCGTACTGCCGAGCGCATTTCCGGCTGCACCAAGCTGCGTGGCCATTTCAGCCGCGCCGGATAAATCACCCAACAAAGCCGTTACTTCCGGTAAACCATTGAGCTTGCCCAATACATCACCGCCCACGCCGAGCGCATCGCCGATTAAATTCAGCGCACCGGCGGAATCATTGCGCAACTCTTTAGCCGCCGCGATGATGCCTTGCATTTGCTCTATGCCGTTTTCTGCCGCACGATAGACTTTCACACCGGTTTCAACCGCCTGCATCACATCTGCCGCTTGCGCCTGTACCGATTCGGGCAACAGTGAGAGCAATGGGTTTTGCTTGCCGCTGATAATCGCCGGAGTCGGCAGCGGATTATTCGGGTCACCGACAAATTCCGTCAGTTCGATATCCAGCTCACGCGCGGCCGTGCGGCCTTTACTGTCCTGAATCAAGGTGCGCTCGGTCAGGCTCTCAATGACAAACCAGCCGACAAAGCGGCCTGAGCCATAAACCAGCGACACCGCCTGCTGCGCTTCCAAAGCTGCCAGCAAACCCTTATAAGCCGTGTCGGGATTGCCCAACATCCAATGCAGTTTTAAGCCAAAGCGCAGTGTGGTTAGGTCGTTTTCCATCGCCTGTAAGCGCGGGCGGCCTTTTAATACCTCGTGCTTGGCAAACTTGGCCGAGTGCTGCGCTTCCAAGCTGGCAAAGCTTTGCAAGGTTTCAAACCTCACATCCCCCAACATTGCATACATCAGAAAGCCCTCCGCTCACGGTCGGCCATCATGCGGTGAAACAACGTTTCAAATTCGCGCAAGCCCATTTGCAAGGCCGTCTGAATTTGAGCAGGGTCTCCGCCCGGCGCGTTGATGGTCGGGTTGAAATGAATGGTCACGCCACCGGCAGCCGCAGCCTGTCGCGCTTGCTCGAAATCGGCGCGGCTGCCGGATACCCGCGCGGCCACATCGGCACGCAGCTGGCCGATACGGCTTCCGAAACTGTCTTTCAGACGGCCTGCCCATGCACCGACCGTACCGATTGGCCGGTTGGCCGTGCGACGGATACCAATATCCAAACCTTGGGTAATAAAGCCACCAAAACGTCTGAACTCACGACTCGGCGAATGAATATCCATCACCGCTTGGAATTTGGCCTTAATCGAATTACCGATAGAGGCAATCGTGTTATATACCGCTGCGGCTGCTGATTTAATGCCGTTAATCAAACCCTGAATCAACATACGGCCAAAGCCGGTAAAGGTTGACGGCAAGGTGACACCAAACCAGCTCATCACACTGGCAAATGCCTGATAAAACAAACCGAGTGGCGAAAAATTGAGAATAGTGGCCGCAATATTACCGATGCCGCTGCTGAAGAAAGCCGTGATTTGCGCCCAAAGTCCGCTGAAAAATATCACCAAGCTTTGCCACAACGCTTTTGCACCGGCCACCACTGATGCCCAGTTGTTGTAGAGCATGTAAGCGGCAACGGCCAACAGGCCAAGGGCAAGGAAAATCGGATTGGCCATTAAGAAGGCACCCAATTTCAAAAATGCCGAACCGAGCATGGGCAGAAAACGGATAACAGATATAATGCCCCGCCCAAAAAACGACATGGTTTTACGAACTGCTCCCAATAAGGAAATCATTGGAGAAACGGCCTTGGCTGCAGCTATCCAACCCATCGAGAACACGCCCATTACGGCAGTAAACGCAGAAAAACCGATAATCAACCCGGCAATCACGCCGCCAATCAACAACAAGCCATCGACGACTTCCGGATTCTTAGCCGCAAAATCGGCTAAATTTTGGGTAAGATTTCCTATAAATGCGGAAACCTTATTAATCACGGGTAGCAGTCGGTCTCCGACTACCGTTTTCAGCTCAGCAAAGCCGTTTTTCATCAGCGTTAGGCCGTTTTCAGTAGTGGCCGAACGTGCAGCAAATTCTTTCTCCATGCTGCCCATAAATTCAGGCTTGCCGCCTTTACCGGCTTTTTTCAGCTCATCAATGGACTTCTTATAGGTATCCAAGCCACCAACCAACGCAGCCACATCGTCGGCATATTCCAAGCCGAACAAATCGACCAATGCGCCCATCTGGTTTTCTTTTGGCAGCTTTTCAATCTGTCTCAGAAAATCCATCAGAGCCTGCTCGCCGTTTTCGGCAATCGCTTTTTTCAGGGCTTTGGCATCTGTACCCATACCCTCCAAAACCGCCTGAAATTTCTTTCCCTGCTTGTCGGCCGTCATCAGCTTGGTCAGCATACCGTTGATGGCCGTACCCGCTACTTCCGGTGTTTTGCCCAAGCTGATAAAGGCGTTGGATAAAAAGGCGTGCCACGCATTCCCGACACACGCACCAAAGGACAAGACGGCAGAAAACGCCACGGCGACGCGGCGATTGCCTTGGTGTTGGCGCATTACGCGAGTCGAGAGCTGAATGCCGGGCCAGTACGCGTGGCCAGCCGAAAAATCAAACGCCGCAGCAGACTGACAAACTGATTTACCCGTTATTGTGGCTGGTAGGTGTTTTTATCCGCGTTACAAGCCTAAAAAAACAGCGCAGATGGTATTACTGTGGCTGCGTTCTATTCCAATAATTTGGCATTCCGTTTTCAATTTGATGTATGAACCTTAAGGCCGTCTGAAAATGAAAAAACCGCATTTCAAACTCAAAACCCAACACGGCAGCGTAACCTTCAAACCCGAGGATTTAAGCGGCCACATCGCCGTATCGCGTCAGTTTTTAAACGGCTTCGGCGGTTGGCTGCCGAATCCCGACCCGATTTTGCGCAAGATGGGCAAACAAATCTCTGTTTACCGCGAATTGTTGCGCGATGAGCTGGTCGGCAGCTTCGTGCGCCGCCGTAAAGCCGCCGTTGCCCGCCTGGATTGGAAATTAAGTGGCGATGAAGTCGATGAGCGGGTATTGGATTTTGTCGAAAATTGGCTGGTTGCGGATGTTGATGTGTATAAATTTTGCAAAGACATCATGAATGCCGCTTTTTTCGGTTATCAACCGATTGAAATTATCTGGCAGAAAGGCAGTCAATGGCTGCCGTCTGAAATCGTAGCCAAGCCGCAAGAGTGGTTTGCCTTTAATGATGACCGAGAATTGATTTTCATCGAAAACGGCTTGAGCCAAGAGCCGCTGCCGCCTTATAAATTCCTTTGCCCACGTCATGAAGACGACTATCTTAATCCCTACGGTTTGGGTGATTTGGGCTTGGTCTTTTGGCTGGTTACGTTCAAGCGCGGCGGCCTGAAATTCTGGGTGAGTTTCACCGAAAAATACGGTGCACCATGGTTGATTGGCAAAGAGCCGCGCTCCAACACCCACAGCGACACCGAAAAGCTGCTTGATGCGCTAGAAGCCTTAATCAGCAATTCGGTCGGCACGATTCCGAACGATTCGAGTGTCGAAATTCACGAAGCCAGCGGCAAATCATCATCGGTAGATGCTTTCGACAAGCTGCTGAAAGAGTGTAAATCCGGCATCAACATCGCCTTGCTTGGCCAAGACCAAACCACCGACAAAGAAACCAACCATGCCAGTGCCAGCGCAGGCTTGGAAATCGCCGATGATATCCGCGACAGCGACCGCCGTATTGTCGAAGCGGCGTTTAATGAGCTGATTGAATGGGTGGTATCGCTGAATTTCGGCGATGTGGTTTGCCCAAAATTCGAACTGTTTGAAAATGAAGAATCAGGTACAAAAGAGCGTGCCGAGCGCGACAATATGCTGTTCGGTGCGGGTGTGAAATTCACCCCGCAATATTGGAAACGCACTTATGGTTTGGAAGACGGCGATATCGTTGAAGAAGATGCCATCACCCCGACCGCTGCTGATTTTGCCGAAGGTTGGGATGGTGCAGAAACCGATGCGGGCTTGATTTTAGACACGCTCGCGCCGAATACAGCCGAGCTGAACCAGCAAGGCCGCAACCTGACTGCCTTATTGGTGCAGGATTTGCAGCGCGGCGAAACCGAAGACAATATTCTCGACCGCTTGGCCGAGCAGTTCCCGAATATGGATGACACCGCCTTGCAAAACGAACTGGCGCGTGTGATTTTCCTGTCCGGTTTGGTCGGACGCATTGAAGCGGCGCAGGAGATGAGCTGATGACTCCGGAAGACATCAAGGCAATTTTCGGCCTGGAGCCGGAAGCAGCGGTCGAATACCTGAAGCAAAAAGGCGTGGCCGTTTCGTGGGATTGGCAAGACATGCTCGACGACGCGCACGCCACCGCGTTCACCGTGGCCAAAACCGCAGGTATGGACGTGGCCAATGATATTTATCGCGCCGTTGTCAACGCCGCCGAGACCGGCCAAACGCTGGAACAGTTCCAAAAAACACTCACGCCGGTATTACAAAGCAAGGGCTGGTGGGGACGCACCCAAGCAACCAATCCGGACACCGGCGAAGCCCAAACCGTACAGCTCGGCAGCCCGCATCGTCTGAAAACCATCTACCTGACCAACATGCAATCGGCCTACATGGCCGGACGCTATGCCGAAATGATGGATTCTGTGGATACCCATCCGTATTGGCAGTACGTTGCCATCAACGACAGCCGCACCCGCGACAGCCACCGCCGCATGCACGGTCGCGTCTATGCCGCCACCGACCCGGTCTGGAATACCATGTATCCGCCACTCGATTTCCGCTGCCGCTGCCGCGTGCGCCCCTTGTCCCGAGCAGCAGGCGAAAGCCGCGCCTTGCCCAGCCCGACCCTCGAAACCCAAACAGTCGACATCAGCAGCAACGAATACACAGGCGAAGCCCGCTATGCTCAACGCACCGGCTTGCGTATCGACGGCAAATTTGTCGCACCGAGCGCAGGTTTCAATGCCAACCAAGGTCAAACCATGCTCTCACGCATGGCTTCGGTTGCCATTCAAAAAGCCCACGCCGTCCACCCCGACATCGCCCGAATCGCGCTGAAAATCATGATGGGCAATGCCAAATTCAAAGCAGCTTTATCTGCCGCCGATTTAGCATGGGTGCAAAAAGTCTTGAAAGGCTGACCATGATTGAAATCAACCTAGACTCAAAATCAGTAGACCGCAGCTTGAGCCAGCTGTTAACCAACCTAGGCAACTCACGCAAAATGATGAGAGGCGTGGCCACAGAAATGATTTCACTCACCGAAGAAAACTTTGAGAATGAGAGTTTCGGCGGTGACAAATGGCCACAAAGCAAACGCGCGGCGCAAGGCGGCAAAACCCTGCAACTGACCGGCCAACTTGCCGCCAGCATTTCCACCCAAGTCGGCAACGACTTCGCACGAATCGGCAGCAACAAACCCTATGCCGCTATCCACCATCTCGGCGGCCAAGCCGGACGCGGCAGAAAAGTCACTATTCCGGCCAGACCATACCTCCCCATCAACGGCAGCGGCCAACTCCAAAACGGAGCCGACAAACGCATCATCGATATCGCGCTCGAATCACTCAAAGCAGGTCTCTAAAAAAGCAAAAACGGGCAAAATCTGCCCGTTTATTTTCATTACACCCTGTGCAACGCTATTTCACAAATCCAATCCCACCAAAACCCATTTCAGCCCGCTTCATCCCATTTATCTCACAGAGTCTATATATTTATCTCAATGGGTTTCATACTGTCTGCGGCTTCGCTGACTTGTCTCATTCTTATTTTATTCGACTATACTTTATTTCTTCCAAATTTTTAAATAAGTTACCTCAACTCTAAGATACCAAGGCTCTTCAAGAAGAACCGTCGGTGTTTTTTCGTCATTAGGCTTGTTGGCAATAAAGGGATTGTCTGCGGGTATCTGAGTACAACAAAGACTACTGCCGTCATATGCAGCAACCCAACGGTGCAAGTGGGTACGGGAAATATGGAGAGCGTTTGCAGAGCATTGCTGCCTGCTTAAACTGATAACGTGAGACAGCTTGATGTTTGAAGTTTAATATGTATTTGCTCATAAGAAAAGAAAACTGCACCTCAGTTTAAGTTGGTTGAGAGTTCAACTTACAGGGTGCAGTTTATTTTACAGACGGTATTTATTCTAAAGTTATTTTACACTTTCAATGCTTCAAGTACTTTTGCTGTAATCTCGTTTAATGCCACGCTTTGCGGTTCGTTGTCGCGGCGGCGGGCGTATTCGACGTTGCCTTCTTTCAATGCGCGGTCGCCGATGACGATGCGGTGCGGGATACCGAGCAATTCGGAATCGTTGAGCAGCACGCCTGCGCGTTCGTCGCGGTCGTCGAGCAATACGTCTGCTCCGGCGGCAGCCAGTTCGGCATAAATCCGGTCGGCGGCCTCGCGTACGGCTTCGGATTTTTTGTAGTTCATCGGCACGATAACGACTTCAAACGGAGCCATGGCATCCGTCCAGATAATGCCGCGTTCGTCGTTATTCTGCTCGATGGCGGCAGCCACGATGCGGGTTACGCCGATGCCGTAGCAGCCCATTTCCATGATTTGCGCTTTACCGTTGTTGTCCAAAAACGAGGCGTTCAGGGCTTTGGAATATTTGTCGCGCAGTTGGAACACATGGCCGACTTCGATACCGCGTGCCAGTTTCAGACGGCCTTTACCGTCGGGGCTCGGATCGCCTTCCACGACATTACGCAAATCAACAAACTCCGGTTCTGCCGCATCGCGTCCGAAATTGAAACCGGTATAGTGGTAGTCGTTCTCATTGGCACCGATTACCCAATCCGCGCCTTTTTCCGTAGCAAAATCGGCATAGACTTTACCCTTGAAGCCTACGGGACCGAGCGATCCGCCGTCTGCACCGAATTGGGCGCGAATCAGCTCGGGCGATGCCATGGCCAGCGGCGATTTTACGCCTGCGAGTTTTTCGGCCTTGATGTCGTTGAACTCATGATCGCCACGCAGCAGCAGCAACACCAATTCGCCCTCTTCTTCACCTTCGACTACGATGGATTTCAGCGTTTGCTCAACAGGAACATTGAGAAACGCTACCAGCGCGGCAATGGTTTTTACATCCGGCGTGTGGACTTTTTCCAAAGCTTTGCCTGCCGGAGCACGTTCGCCCGACAGCGGCAGTGTCGGTGCCAGCTCGACATTGGCGGCAAAATCGGAAGCATCGCTGTATGCGATGACGTCTTCGCCGCTTTCGGCCAATACTTGGAATTCGTGCGAACCGGTGCCGCCGATGCTGCCCGTGTCGGCGGCAACGGGACGGTAGTTCAGCCCCAAGCGGTCGAAAATGCGGCAGTAGGCATCATACATGGGCTGATAGCCGTCGCGCACCAGCGATTCATAATCGGCATGGAACGAATACGCGTCTTTCATGACAAACTCGCGCGCGCGCATCACGCCGAAGCGGGGGCGGATTTCATCGCGGAATTTGGTTTGGATATGGTAGAAATTTTTCGGCAGCTGCTTGTAGCTGTTGATTTCCTTGCGCACGATGTCGGTGATGACTTCTTCGCAGGTCGGCCCCATGCAGAAATCGGCATCTTTGCGGTCTTTGAGGCGCAGCAATTCTTTACCGTAAAACTCCCAGCGTCCGCTCTCCTGCCACAATTCGGCCGGCTGTACCACCGGCATCAGCAATTCCACGCTGCCCGAGCGGTTCATTTCTTCGCGCACGATGTTTTCCACTTTGCGCAACACGCGCAGACCCATCGGCATCCAAGTGTACAGACCCGAGGCAACGCCTTTGATCAAACCGGCACGCAGCATCAATTTATGGCTGGCAAGCGATGCTTCGGCAGGTGCTTCCTTTAAAGTAGAGATAAAAAATTGACTGGCTTTCATGATGTGGTTTCTGTCTGCTCGAAAATAATCGTATATTGTAACGCAAAGCAACAAATTTTTGACAATTTTTCCGCTGTCAATCCATTATTTCAAAAAATTATCCACTACTTTGTTTTGCTTAGGAATTTTATATAATTGGCGACTATATTTTGAATGATTTATAACATATTGATTTTAAATAATTTATTTTGATTACTTTTTAATCAACTTAAGCGCCGCATTGTCAGTTAAACGTTTTTTCACCTTATACCGATACTATCCACAAAGTTATCCACAAAGTTTGTGTATAGATTACCAAACCATTGAACAGACGGCTTTTAAGCAGCATCAAGGCCGTCTGCAAATTTGCATAAACCGTTCCAATCCCCTATCATTCCGCAGATACTTAATAATATAAAGAGAAGCACTGTCATGACCGCACTTACCCTGATTTCCGAAAATAAACTGTTTAACGGCTCGCAACGCCGCTACCGCCATTTTTCCGAAACCACGCAATGCGACATGACTTTTGCCGTCTATCTCCCCCCGCAAGCCCTGCAAGGCTATAAAGTTCCTGTTTTATACTGGCTGTCCGGCCTGACCTGCACCGACGAAAATTTTACGCAAAAGTCCGGCGCGCAGCGTTTTGCTGCCCAATGGGGTATCGCTCTGGTGATGCCCGACACTTCGCCCCGCGGTGAAGATATTGCCGATGCAGAGGGTTACGATTTGGGACAAGGTGCAGGCTTCTATCTCAATGCCACCGAACAGCCTTGGGCACCCCATTACCGAATGTACGACTATATCGTTTCGGAACTGCCCGCCCTCATCGAATCCGAATTTCCCGTAAGCGACAAACGCAGTATTTTCGGCCACAGCATGGGCGGACACGGCGCGTTGCAAATTGCTCTGAAAAATCCTGAACGCTATGCTGCCGTTTCCGCATTCGCCCCTATTGTCAACCCCTGCCAAACTCCGTGGGGACAAAAAGCCTTTAGCGCCTATTTGGGCGGCAACAGCAACTCATGGAAACAATACGACAGCACGGAATTATTGCAAACAGCTTCCGGTAAGCTGCCGATTCTCATCGATCAAGGCGATGCCGACAGTTTTTACCCGCAGGAGCTGCAACCCGAAACCTTCGTCCGCACCGCCCGCGCCTGTGGATTCGACATACAGTTCAAAATGCGCCCCGGCTATGACCACAGCTATTTTTTCATCGCCAGCTTTATCGACACCCATATCGAGTTTCATGCACAAGCGTTGGGGTTGTAAGGCGGTACAGACATCACAGCTTTGGGCAGAGGTTCATCAGGCTGCTCAAATCATGAGGCGCCCCCCCCCCCCCCGAACGAATGTGCGGCAAGATGAACATATCCGACAATCTGCAAACAGATTGCACAAAATATCTGTTTGCAGACGGCATTAAACATTCGCTTGAAAAGCATTTTCCAGTAAAATACCGTCTTTCCTGCCCAGTATTTTCTATCCCACCATTATGTCTAAAAAAACCAAACAAGAATTAGAAAACAACAAACTCAGCAAACGCCTGCGCCACGCCGTAGGCGATGCCATCAACGACTTCAACATGATTGAGCCGGGCGACAAAATCATGGTCTGCTTATCGGGCGGCAAAGACAGCTATGCCCTTTTGGATATTCTGCGCCAACTCCAAGCCAGCGCACCGATTGATTTCTCGCTCGTTGCCGTCAATCTCGACCAAAAACAACCCGGGTTTCCCGAACACGTCCTGCCCGAATATCTCGACAGCATCGGCGTGGATTACAAAATCGTCGAAGAAGACACCTACTCCACCGTGAAGCGCGTACTGGAAGAAGGCAAAACCACCTGCTCGCTGTGCAGCCGCCTGCGCCGCGGCATTCTGTACCGCACCGCCAAAGAATTGGGCTGCACCAAAATCGCCCTCGGCCACCACCGCGATGATATTTTGGCCACGCTGTTTCTGAATATGTTTTACGGCGGCAAACTCAAAGCCATGCCGCCGAAACTGGTATCCGACAACGGCGAACATATCGTTATCCGCCCGCTGGCCTATGTTAAAGAAAAAGACTTGGTCAAATATGCCGAATTGAAGCAATTCCCGATTATCCCGTGCAACCTGTGCGGCTCGCAGCCCAATCTGCAACGCCAAGTCATCGGCGATATGCTGCGCGATTGGGACAAGCGTTTCCCGGGGCGCATCGAATCCATGTTTTCCGCTCTGCAAAACATCGTTCCCTCGCATTTGGCGGATACCGAACTGTTTGACTTTGCCGGCTTGGAGCGCGGACAGAATCTGAAACACGGCGGCGACTTGGCATTTGACAGCGAAACCATGCCCGAGCGTTTTGCAGACGGCCTTGAAGAAGACGACAGCGAAATCAAAATCGAAACCAAGCCGGAGCGCAAGGTCATCAATATTCTGGCCAGCAAACCGAAAAACGGCTGCGGTATGTAATCTCAATATCTCTGCGGCGTCAAAATATAGTCATTTAAAATAAGAATGATACAGCGTTGCTTTGCCTTGCCGTACTATGTGTACTGTCTGCGGCTTCGCTGCCTTGTCTCATTCTTATTTTATTCGACTATAAAGTCCGGGTGTTTACCCGGATTTTTATTTTTTTGCACAAATCATGCTTGCAGAATTTCGGATTGGCGCAATAATACACGCTGCATTTTTTGCCTGCTTCCGACCATAAAGGCCGTCTGTATATTTCACTCCTTCTCCAACCAAAGGAATACCATGACTGTTGTTTTCATCATTCTCGGCTTGATTGCCGTTACCGCAGGATTGCTCGGCACGATTTATCCCGCCATTCCCGGTTTGGGCTTGATGTTCGGCGGCGCATGGTTGCTGGCTCATGCCGGAGACTACCAAATTTTCGGCTCGACCACTTTGATTTTTCTGGCCATTGTCGCCGTTATCGGCACTGCAATGGATTACGTTGCCGGAATGCTCGGGGCGAAATATACCGGTGCAGACAAACTTGCCGTGTGGGGCGCATTCATCGGCGGTATCGCCGGCGCATTCTTCTCGCTGCCCGGGTTGTTGTTCGGTCCGATGATTGGTGCGGCGGTCGGTGAATTTATTACCCGCAAGGATATGTGGCAGGCAGGCAAAGTCAGCTTCGGCACACTCATCGGCTTCATTATCGGTACCGTTGCCAAAATCGGCTGCGCGCTGACCATCGTATTAACGCTGTTGACCATGTGGATCATCAGTTGGTTTGCCTAAAAGCTTCCCTTTTACCTCAATCCAAAGAGAATATTATGAACATCTTCACTCAAAGCACTTTCTGCGCGCTGATGTTGGCAGCTTCCTTTACTGCCTCCGCGCAAACCAAAGCGGTAATCGACACCAATATGGGCAAAATCGAATTGTTGTTGGACGAGAAAAAAGCACCGAAAACCGTTGCCAACTTCGTCGCGTACGCCAAAAAAGGCTTTTACAACAACACCGTTTTCCATCGCGTTATCGACGGCTTCATGATTCAGGGCGGCGGCTACACAGCCGACATGACCGCCAAGCCTGTTGACAAAGCCATCAGCAACGAAGCCGACAACGGCTTGAAAAACACCGTCGGCACCATTGCCATGGCCCGCACCGGCAATCCGCATTCCGCCACCAGCCAGTTTTTCATCAATACCGCCGATAATGATTTTCTCAACTTTAAAAACAAAACACCGCAAGGCTACGGCTATACCGTATTCGGCAAAGTTACTTCCGGCATGAATGTTGTCAAACTCATCAGCCAAAGCAAAACCGCCGGCCGCGGTTTCCATCAAGATGTACCCGTCAAACCCGTGCTGATTAAAAGCGTGCAGATTTCACAGTAAAATCAAGCGTTAATTGCTACGGTCTGCTTGGCTGCATTTTGCTCAGCGTTATCCGATAACAATTTTCCGCAAACAAGCCGTCTGAATATGGGGTATGCCAACCGATTCAGACGGTTTTTATGATTCCGGGCAAACACAGCCATTTCGATTTTTCAAGCATTCCGCTATATAATGCCGTCTGCAAATCTCAGGAGCGAATCCATGCACACTTGGCACGACGCAATCGGCGCAGAAAAAGAACAGGCTTATTTACAACACATCATACACAGCGTACGCCAAGAACGTGAGGGCGGACAAATCATCTACCCGCCTGCTGCCGATGTCTTCAATGCTTTCAAAGCCACCGAATTTCACCAAGTCAAAGTCGTCATCTTGGGGCAAGATCCCTACCACGGCGCAGGACAGGCACACGGCTTGGCGTTTTCCGTCCGCCCCGACATCGCCGTTCCGCCCTCGCTGGTAAATATCTACAAAGAACTGGCCGACGACATCGAAGGTTTTCAGATTCCCCAACACGGCTGCCTGCAATCTTGGGCAGAGCAAGGCGTATTGCTGCTCAATACAGTCCTGACCGTGCGTGCCGGACAAGCACATTCCCACGCGTCCCTCGGCTGGGAGAAATTTACCGACCGCGTTATCGCGCAACTCAACCAACACAGAGAACACATCGTGTTCATGCTTTGGGGAAGCCATGCACAAAAAAAAGGAGCGTTTATCGACCGCAACCGCCATTTGGTTTTGACCGCTCCGCATCCTTCCCCGCTTTCGGCCTACCGAGGTTTCTTCGGCTGCCGCCACTTCTCGCAAGCCAACAGCTATCTGCAGCAACACGGCTTAACGGCCATCGATTGGCAGATTCAGGCCGTCTGAACATCAATCCTGCCAAATACGGTTTTGCCGTTTCAAATAACGGTTGTCATCAAAAGTACTGATCCACTGCGGCTTCAATGCAATGAAAATTGCCGTGGCAATACCGCTTAAAAAAGCCTCTGCCCAAGCAATCAGAAAGAAAACGGGAAAGGCATTGCCCCACAAACCGCCGTCTGCAAATCCGCTGCCAACCGATAAAAATGCGGTTAAAAGCAGACCTGTAAACACAATACCGGCAGCGGAAGCGAGAAAGCCGTTGAGAAAGATAAAGATAAAAATATTGGGCGGCAGGCGGTTGACGCAATAACGTGCCGTCAGGTTGACCGCAAGCGGCGGCAGCAACAGCAGCAACGTATTCAGCGGATAAGTCGCCAAACTTCCGGTATGCAGCCAAACGTAAGGCAGCATCAGCAAGGCAGCAATCCAACACACGGCAGGTGCGCCCAACATCAGTGCGGCAAGGTTGACGGCAAGCAGATGATAGCTGATACCGGCCAATGTGCCGCTGTCGGTTGTAGCGGTCAGACTCCATGCTGTCGCCAGCAGCATCACGGCAAGGGCTGCCGCGGTACGGTATTGCTGTATGGCTGCCAAGGCCCGGCGCGCAGTCATGCCCAGCAGCAGGATTAAGGGCAACCATGCTGCCTGTATCCACAGGCTGCCGAACCATTCAGGATAGAAAATCATCGGAATATCTTATTTCGTACGGTTTTGCAGACGGCCTTATGCGGATTACTGCCCGCCGTTTTGCTTGGCTTCGAGCCATTCCCAGCGTTCCAGTTTTTCCAGCAGCAGCATTTCGATTTCTTCGGCACGGTTTTGCAGTGCGCCGGCTTTTTCGTAGTCTTTGAAAATTTCAGGGTCGGAAAGCTGTGCGTTGAGTTCGGCCTGTTCGGTTTCCAGCACGGCGATTTCATCGGGCAGCGCATCGAGTTCGCGCTGTTCTTTGTAGGAAAGTTTGACCGTGCGGTTGGCTTTGGGTTTGGCTTTTTCCTCGGAGGCCGTCTGAACGGCGGCTTTGTGTGTGTTTTGTGCGGTAACGGCGGCTTCGCGTTTTTTTGCGTCGATATAGTCGTCGTAGCCGCCAATGTATTCTTTCAGACGGCCTTGCCCTTCAAATACGATGCTTTGGGTGATGACGTTGTCGAGAAACATCCGGTCGTGGGAAACGAGGAATACGGTGCCTTGATAGTCGCGCAGGAGCTCTTCCAATAATTCCTGAGTGTCGATGTCGAGGTCGTTGGTGGGCTCGTCGAGTACCAGAATATTGGCGGGGCGGGTGAAGAGTTTGGCCAGCAGGAGGCGGTTGCGTTCGCCGCCGGATAGCGAGGATACGGGGCTTTGCGCACGGGCGGGGTGGAAGAGGAAATCTTCCAGATAGCTCATCACATGGCGTTTTTTGCCGCCGATTTCGACATAGTCGTTGCCCTGCCCCAAGGTGTAGAACACGGTGTCGTTTTCGTTTAATGCGCTGCGGAATTGGTCGAAATAGGCCACTTCCTGCTTGCTGCCGATGCGGATGCGGCCGTAGGTGGGTTGCAGCTCGCCCAAAATCAGCTTGAGGAAAGTGGTTTTGCCGATGCCGTTGGGGCCGATGAGGCCGATTTTGTCGCCGCGCTGGATGATGGCGGAGAATTTGTCCATGATGGCTTTGTCGCCGTATTGGAAGGAGGCGTGTTCCAATTCGGCGATGATTTTGCCGCTTTTCTCGCCGCTGTCGAGTTTGAAGTTGACTTGGCCTTGTACGTTGCGGCGTTCGGCACGCTGGCGGCGCAGCTCTTCAAGGCGGCGCACGCGGCCTTCGTTGCGGGTGCGGCGCGCTTCGATGCCTTTGCGTATCCATGCTTCTTCTTGGGCGTGGAATTTGTCGAACAGGCGGTTGTGTTCCGCTTCCACGGCCAATTCTCGGGCTTTTTTTTCGCTGTATTTGCTGAAGGAGCCGGGGTAGGAGCGCAGAATACCGCGGTCGAGTTCGACGATGCGGGTAGCGGTGTTGTCGAGAAAACGGCGGTCGTGGGTAATCACCACCAGGCTGCCGTCAAACGCTTTGAGCAGGTTTTCCAACCAGATGATGGCATCGATGTCGAGGTGGTTGGTCGGCTCGTCAAGCAGTAACACATCGGGCTTCTGCACCCATGCCTGCGCCAAGGCAACGCGTTTTTTCTGGCCGCCGGAGAGGTTGCCGACAGCCTCATGCTCGGGCAGGCCGAGTTCGCTGATGGTCTGTTTGACGGCGGCATCGAGTTTCCAGCCATCTTGAGCTTCGATTTGCGATTGCAGTTCGTTGAGTTCTTTTAACAAATGCCCGTCGCTGCCGTTTTCGAGCGCGTGGCTGACTTGGTGGTAGCGGCGCAGCAAATCGCGTATTTCGCCCAAGCCTTCGGCAACGACGTCAAATACGGAGGCGGTGTTGTCGAAAAACGATTCTTGCGGCACATATACGATTTTGAGGTTGTTTTGCAGGACAATCTGGCCGTCGTCGAGTTTTTGTACGCCGGCCAATATTTTGAGAAACGACGACTTGCCCGCACCGTTGCGCCCGATGAGGCCGATTTTTTCGCCGCTGTCGAGTTGGAAAGAGGTTTTGTCGAGCAGCGCGACGTGGCCGACGGCGAATGAAGCGTTTTCAACTTGCAGAATGTTCATGGCAAAACAACAGTGAGCTAATCAGAAAAATAGCATTATATAGCAAATCGGTCGGGACAAGCGTTTGGGACGAGCATTTGGCGACGGGTAAAATGATGACGGTTTGAGTTGGCAAACCATTAAAAAGCATGGTACGGCATTTGCCTCACTTCGTTCAGAGAAACTTATGAAGCATCAAGACTCCAAACGAAGCGTTTGCCCCCTGCTGTGGGCTGACGGACTTATCCCGTATCATTCGATTATCGAGTCGTTTTCATTTGGCTTGATGCAAACCGCAAACGGTACAGACAGTACGACAGATGTAGCAAGGCTGTATCAAACCAAATGGAAACGGCTGTATCGTGAAGATTAATGTATGCGCTTGCACAGCCGATCGGATTCTAAGTTTCATACGGATTTTCCATGAAAAGGCCGTCTGCAAATTTCAGCATTGAGATTTGCAGACGGCCTTTTGCCAATAAAGCCAATCAAATATCCACTTCGGCGGTATCGCCTTCGGCCTCCATCCAAGCACGGCGGCTGGCGGCTTCGCCCTTGCCCATCAGTTTGACGAAAATATTTTGCGTATCCTCCGCTGCGCCGTCGGGAATCTGCACTTGCAGCAGGCGGCGGGTGTCGGGGTGCATGGTGGTGTCTTTGAGCTGGTCGGGATTCATTTCGCCCAAGCCTTTGAAACGGCTGATGGAGTATTTGTTGTCGCTCAGGCCTTCTTTTTGCAGCCGCTCCAAGATGCTGTCGAGTTCGCCTTGGTCGAGGGCGTAGAATTTGCGGGCGGGCTTGGATTTGCCTTGCGCGGATACGTCGACGCGGAACAGTGGCGGCTGTGCAACGTAGATATGGCCGTCTGCAATCAGCTTGGGGAAGTGGCGGTAAAACAGGGTGAGCAGCAATACTTGGATGTGTGAGCCGTCCACGTCGGCATCGGAGAGGATGGCGATTTTGCCGTAGCGCAGGCCGCTGAGGTCGGGGCTGTCGCCCGCTCCGTGGGGGTCGACACCGATGGCGACGGAAATATCGTGGATTTCGGCATTGCCGAACAGCTGGTCGGGGTGGACTTCAAAGCTGTTGAGCACTTTGCCGCGCAGGGGCAGAATGGCTTGTGTGGCTTTGTCGCGGGCGAGTTTGGCGGAGCCGCCGGCGGAGTCTCCTTCGACTAGAAACAGCTCGTTTTCGCGGATGTCTTCGCTTTCGCAATCGGTGAGCTTGCCGGGCAATACGGCCACGCCGCTGCCTTTTTTCTTCTCGATTTTTTTCACCGAGCGCATGCGGGCTTGGGCTTGTTTGATGGCGAGGTCGGCGATTTTTTTGCCGAATTCGACGTTTTGGTTGAGCCATAATTCGAGCGGGTCGCCCGCCACGGCGGCAACGAGCTTGAGTGCGTCGCGGTTGGTGAGTTTGTCTTTGGTTTGGCCTTGAAACTGCGGGTCGAGCACGCGCGCGCTCAATACGAATGCGGCTTTGCCGAATACGTCGTCACTCTGCACTTTTACGCCGCGCGGCAGGAGGTTGTGCAGGGTGATGAAGTTGTTGACGGCTTGGAAAACGGCTTGTTTCAGGCCGGCTTCGTGGGTACCGCCCAGCGGGGTGGGAATCAGGTTGACATAGCTTTCGTTGGCACAGCTGCCTTCTTCCAGCCAAGTCAGGGCAAAAGCCGCGCCTTCGCCAACGGAAAAGTCGCCCTCGTGGCCGTCTGAAATATAGTTTTCACAGGAAAATACGGGCACGGCTTCCCGGGCTTCGCTGATGAGGTCGGCCAGATAGCTTTTGAGGCCGTCGGGATAATGCCAGGTTTGCGTGACGGCTTCGTCCGCGCCTTTCAGACGGCGTGTCAGCGATACGGTAACTCCGGAAAGCAACACGGCTTTGGCGCGCAGCAAACGCTCCAATTCGGGAATGCTGTATTGCGGGGTTTCAAAATATTTGCCGTTTGGCCAGACGCGTACTTCGGTACCGGAATCTTTAACCGCGCATTTGCCGATTTCGGTGAGCGGCCCGATGACGAAGCCGTCTGAAAAAACGATGCGGTGGATTTTACCTTCGCGCTTGACGGTCACTTCCAAACGGGAAGAGAGTGCGTTGGTAACGGATACGCCCACGCCGTGCAGCCCGCCGGAAAAAGCGTAGGCACTGCCGCCGTCTTTTTTGTTGAATTTGCCGCCCGCGTGCAGCTGGGTGAATACCAGCTCCACCACCGGCAGGCCTTCGGCCGGATGGATGCCGACGGGAATGCCTCGGCCGTTGTCTTTTACCGACAAGGAACCGTCGTCGTGGATTTCCACTTGGATTTCGGAAGCATAGCCGCCCAAGGCTTCGTCAGCGGCATTGTCGATGACTTCCTGACAAATGTGGGTGGGGCTGTCGGTGCGGGTGTACATGCCCGGACGTTCTTTAACCGGCTCGAGTCCCTTGAGGACGGTGATGCTGGATTCGCTGTATTGTGTTTGTTTTTGTGCCATAAATAATAATATGAGGCCGTCTGCAAAATCATGAAAAACAACGCTTCCAGACAGTCTGAAAGCGTTGTCGGTTTTAATTGTCGGCGGTACGCGCGGAAAACTCGGCAAAGCTTTCCAAACCACGCAGGAAGCGGGACAATTCGCTTAAAGCACCGAGATATACGTCTCGCTTGAAGTCGATTACTTCATCTACCGGTGCCCAATATTGGTGCCAACGCCAGCCGTCGAATTCGGGGTAACGGGTGGCGCGCAGATTGACATCGCTTTCACGCCCTACCAAACGCAGCAGATACCAAATCTGCTTTTGCCCCCGATAGGAGCCTCGCCATTCGCGCCGCACCCAATGCGACGGCACATCATAGCGCAACCAATCCTTTGTACGCCCCAGAATTTTCACATGCTGCGGCAGGAGGCCGACTTCTTCCAAAAGCTCGCGGTACATCGCCGTTTCAGGGCTTTCGCCCGGCTTGATGCCGCCTTGCGGAAACTGCCACGAATGCTGGCGTACACGCTTGCCCCAAAATACCTCGTTGCGGTCGTTGGTCAGAATAATCCCGACATTGGGGCGATAGCCTTCTCTGTCTAACACGGTGTCGCCCTTTGATAAGATAAATTTAATCCCGCAATTTTCCCACAATTTTGGCAGTTTTGACAAATCCGCGACATACTCGTCATGCCGTCCGAATATACATATCCGATTATTTTTTGTTTATGATGAAAACCATAGCGGAAATAATAGTGGAAAAAGCAATTTTTCTCATTTTAAGGTATTGCATTTGCAAGGCTTTTGCCGTTTAATGCGAACCTTGAAACCCAAGGGCTGCAAGCGGACACTCCGGGCGGCCGCCCCCACAGTTTTCCTTTTGTATGTGGCAAAGGCTGCCCGCAACGGCAACAAGCCCGCCCACCGCTGCAATTTTCCGATATTTCAAACAAAAGGACTGTATCCATGAAAAAATCTCTTTTTGCCGCTGCCGTTGCAGCGCTCGCCTTAGCCGCTTGCGGTGGTTCGGAAAAACAATCTGCCGAAACCGCCCGCTCCTCATCCGAACCGCAAAATGCCGCAGCCCAAAGTGGGAATCTCAATATCTACAACTGGTCCGATTACGTCGATCCCGAAACCTTGGTCGAATTTGAAAAGGCCAACGGCGTTAAAATCCGCTATGACTATTACGACAGCAACGAAGCATTGGAAGCCAAAGTGCTGACCGGAAAATCCGGTTATGATCTGGTTGCTCCTTCTGTGTCCAATGTCGGCCGTCAGATTAAAGCAGGCGCGTATCAGGAAATCGACAAAAGCCAAATCCCCAACTACGGCAACATCGACCCCAAATTGTTGGAAATGCTTGCCTCTGTCGATCCGGGCAACAAATACGCCGTACCGTATTTCTGGGGCCTGAACACGCTGGCCATCAATAAAGATATGGTTGCCAAAGCATTGGGTACAGACCAACTGCCTGAAAACGAATGGGACTTGGTGTTTAATCCCGAATATACCGCCAAGCTGAAATCCTGCGGCATCAGCTATTTCGACAGCGCCATCGAACAAATTCCGCTTGCCTTGAACTACATCGGCAAAGAGCCCAACAGCGAGAACCCTGAAGACATCAAAGCCGCTGTTGAAATGATGAAAAAAGTGCGTTCCGACATCAAACGCTTTACCTCTTCCGGCTATATCGATGATATGGCCGCAGGCAATCTTTGCGTGGCCATCGGCTACGGCGGCGACTTGAACATTGCCAAAACCCGCGCCAAAGAAGCGGGCAACGGCATCAATATTCAAGTATTGACACCCAAAAGCGGTGTAGGCGTTTGGGTAGATTCGTTCATGATTCCGATTGATGCACAAAATGTTGCCAACGCGCACCAATACATCAATTACACGCTCGATCCCGAAATCGCTGCGAAAAACGGCAATTTCGTTACCTACGCTCCGGCAAGCCAACCTGCCCGCAAGCTGATGGAAGCGCAATATGCTGCTGATGATTCCATCTTCCCGAGTGAAGCCGTATTGGAAAAAAGTTTCCTGATTGCACCTAAATCAAACGATACCAGCAAACTTTCCGTTCGGTTGTGGCAAGGTCTGAAAGCAGGACAATAAAATACTGCTGCCTGATGAAGCGATGATATCAAAAAGGCCGTCTGCAAATCCGATTTTGCAGACGGCCTTTTTATGGACAGATAATATAGTCGAATAAAATAAGAATGATACAGCGTTGCTTTGCCTTGCCGTACTATGTGTACTGTCTGCGGCTTCGCTGCCTTGTCTCATTCTTATTTTATTCGACTATACCATGTCATTCTGTGTCAAACCGACTATAAAATCCTCCCCACAGGCAGGCGCATTGAATTTTGCAAAGGTCTCAGGCCGGGAGATTGATTCCGTTCCATAGAAAAGGCCGTCTGCAAATTTTAGCGTTGAAGCTAAAATTTGCAGACGGCCTCTGTTATATCAAATCTCAAATCAACCCAGCTTACTGCCAATCCAGCCTTCCACACTTCCCAGTGCATCAGCCAGTTTCTCAACATCACTACCGCCTGCCTGCGCCAAATCGGGACGGCCGCCGCCTTTGCCGCCGATTTGCTCGGCCACGGTTTTCACCAAGTCGCCGGCTTTGACTTTGGCAGTCAGCGGTTTGGATACGCCCGCGCAGAGGGAGACTTTGCCGTCATTAACCGCAGCCAGCAGCACCACGGCGTTGTCAGCTTTTCCGGTCAGGTCCGTCACGATGTCGCGCAATGCGCCTGCTTCGGCATCGATTTGGGCGGCGATGAGTTTGGCCGCGCCCAAGTCTTTTGCGTTGTCAAACAAAGCCGCGCCCGTGTGTACCGCCAGTTCGGATTTGGCTTTGGCCAATTCTTTTTCCAATGCTTTGGTTTGCGCGGCATTGGCTTGGATTTTGGCCAATACGTCTTTTTCGGTTTGTGCTTTCACTTCAGCGATAATGTCTTTCACCAAGCGTTCTTGGCTTTGCGCCCATTGCAGGGCATTGAAACCGGTGATGGCTTCGATACGGCGGATGCCGGCGGCGATACCGCCTTCGGAAACGATTTTGAAGAGGCCGATGTCGCCGGTGCGCGCAACGTGGGTACCGCCGCACAATTCGGTGGAGAAGTCACCCATTTTCAATACGCGCACTTCGTCGCCGTATTTTTCGCCGAACAGCATCATGGCACCGGATTTTTGTGCATCTTCCATGCTCATGATGGCGGCGTTCACTTCCACATTGGCCAAAATGGCGGCGTTCACGCGGCGTTCTACTTCGGCGATTTCCTCGGCGGTAACGGCCTGCGGGTGCGAAATATCGAAACGGGTGGATTCGGCGGTTACCAACGAACCTTTTTGTTCGACGTGGCTGCCCAATACATCGCGCAGGGCTTTGTGCATCAGGTGCGTTGCGCTGTGGTTGCGCATATTGGCATTGCGGATGTCGTTGTCGATTTTGGCGGTAACGGCATCGCCCACTTTCAGACGGCCTGAAACCTGCACGCCGAATTGACCGAATACGGCAGCTTTGATTTTTTGCGTATCGCGTACTTCAAAACGGTTGTCGCCTGCGAAGATGAAACCGACATCGCCGACCTGGCCGCCCGATTCGGCATAAAACGGCGTGAAATCAATCACCACCGCGCCGGTTTCGCCTTCGGCCAACTCGTCCACAGCTTCGCCGTCTTGGTAAAGCGCGATGATCTTTGCTTCGGTTTGGCGTTCGGTATAGCCTTTGAATTCGGTATCTCGGCCTTCGTAAGCCAGCTGGGTGTTGGCTTTGAAGTTTTGGGCGGCGCGGGCGCGGTTGCGTTGCGCTTCCATTTCGCGCTCGAAACCTTCTTCGTCCAACTCAATACCCAATTCGCGTGCCATGTCTGCGGTAAGGTCGTACGGAAAACCGTAGGTATCGTACAGTTTGAAAATGTGTTCGCCGGAAATAATCAGTTTGCTGTTGGCGATGTTTTCGTTGAGGTATTTTTCCAAAGCATCGGCAAACGGTTTGCCTTGCGCCGGTACTTCACCATCTTCCACCACATCTTGAAGGCTGACGGTAACGGTTTCGTTCAGACGGCCTTCTGCCTTCGGGGTAACGGCAATTTGCTTGTTGCCGCCGATGTTTCGCGATACGGCGGAAAACTCGAGGCCGTCTGAAGTTTTTAAGGTCAGCGGTGCGGCATTTCCAGACGGCAGCAGGCTTTCCAGCTTCATGAATTTCATGCCGTTCAATACTTGGTTAAACAAACCCATGCCGGTTTCCAAGGTTTGTCCGAACCGCGTTTCTTCGCCGCGCAAGGCTTCCATAATCTGGGTTTGTTTTTCTTTCAGCTCCGGATAAGCATCGCCCATTTCTTTCACTAAGTCAGGTACAAGTTTGTAGAAAAAGGCGTTTTTCTGACCCAATTTGTAACCGTGGCGCACGGCGCGGCGGATGATGCGGCGCAATACATAACCGCGGCCTTCGTTGGAGGGCATCACGCCGTCTGCAATCAGGAAGGAACACGAACGGATATGGTCGGCAATCACTTTCAGACTGGGCACGTCCATGCTGAATTCGCTGCCGGTTTCACGGGCAACCGCTTTGAGCAGGTCTTGGAACAAATCGATTTCGTAATTACTGTGCACGCCCTGCATCACCGCCGCCATGCGCTCCAAGCCCATACCGGTATCCACGCTCGGCTTGGGCAGCGGGTTCATGTTGCCCGCCTCGTCGCGGTTGTATTGCATGAATACGCAGTTCCAGATTTCAATCCAACGGTCGCCGTCTTCTTCCGGGCTGCCCGGAATGCCGCCCCAGATTTCTTCGCCGTGGTCGTAGAAAATTTCGGTACACGGGCCGCAGGGGCCGGTATCGCCCATCTGCCAGAAATTGTCGGAAGCATAGCGGCTGCCTTTGTTGTCGCCGATACGCACGATGCGCTCGGCCGGCATACCGATTTCGTTCAACCAGATGTTGTAGGCTTCGTCGTCTTCTGCATACACGGTAGCCAGCAGTTTTTCTTTCGGCAGGTTCAGCCATTCTTTGCCGGTAAGGAAGCCCCATGCAAAGTGAATCGCATCGCGTTTGAAATAATCGCCGAACGAAAAATTGCCCATCATTTCAAAAAAGGTGTGGTGGCGGGCGGTGTAGCCGACATTTTCCAAATCGTTGTGTTTGCCGCCGGCGCGCACGCATTTCTGCGCGGTGGTGGCGCGGTTGTACGGGCGTTTGTCGAAACCGAGGAATACGTCTTTAAATTGGTTCATGCCGGCGTTGGTAAACAGCAGCGTGGGGTCGTCGTGCGGCACGAGTGAGGAGGAACGCACGACTTGGTGGCCGTGCTGTTCGAAATATTTCAGGAATTTTTGGCGCAGTTCGGAAGTAGTCATGATGGTGTTTTCTAAATTAGGGTGTCTGTTGTCGGAATATGCAGACAGCAGGTTTTAATGCCGTCTGTAAAATAAAAACAATCTCCGTATCTTACCGCAAATCGCCATTTCAAGCTATACGGATAAAATGTGCGGAACGCGAATATTCATGTGATTTCCGCTATAATCCGTACTTTACCCTTAAAACCTTATCGAAATGCAGTTTTTCAGCCAGATCCGCTGGGCGGAAGTTTTCCTGTTTATCCATACTGTTGCCGCATTAGGCTGTATGCTCCGCGTATTGTACAAACAGAAAAACATCGGTTCGACTTTTGCCTGGCTGATTATTCTGTTTCTCTTTCCTTTATTCGGCACGGTTACCTATCTGCTCATCGGCGAACCGCGTTTGGGTACGGCGCGGGCAAAACGGACGGACGAAATGAACCGCTTTTACCGGGGATTTGCCGACAAATATCTTGCTGATGTTTATTTGGATGTCAGCCATCAGCTCAAACCGCATTACTACGGCATCAGCAAAGCGGCGGCCGGCATAACCGGATTGGGAGCGACGCAGAGTAATGCGGTAACACTGCTTTCAACAACCGACAGTATTGTCGAGCGTATGATTGCCGATATTGAGGCGGCAGAGCATTCCTGTATGCTGGCGTTTTACATCATCGACCCCAAAGGCAGAATTGAAAACCTGCTTGAAGCCCTGATACGCGCCTCAAAACGCGGTATAGATTGCGCGATACTGGCAGACGGCGTGGGCAGCAGCGGTTTTTTCAAAAGCAGTTGGGTCAAGCGTTTGCGTGAAGCGGGCGTTGAAGTCGAACGCGCCCTGCCCGTCGGTATCTGGCGCACCTTGTTTACCCGCACCGACTTGCGAAACCACCGCAAAATCCTCGTTATCGACAGCAAAATCGGCTATACGGGCAGCTTCAATCTGGCTGACCCGCATTACTTTAAAAAAGATTCCGGTGTCGGCGAATGGGTAGATGTCATGATGCGCTGCACCGGCCCGCTGGTATTGGAACTTTCCGCCGTATTCTTTGCCGATCTCGCTGTGGAAAACGATGAAAACCTGCAAGGCATACAGCAATACCTGACCGAACACCAAGAGCGCATTCCCAAACTCTTGCCCGAAAAAATGCGGCAGGGCGATGTTGTGGCGCAAGTGATTCCCTCCGCTCCCGAACAGGGCAGCCACGTTATTTACGAAACCATTATCAGCGCCATACACTCTGCAACGCGCAAGGTTACAATTACCACACCGTATTTCGTTCCCGACGAGCCGCTGCTGCTGGCCTTAACCATAGCCGCCAAACGCGGTGTGGAAGTTACCCTGATTGTGCCGGCCAAAGTCGATTCGCTGATGGTGCGCTATGCCTCCCGCGCCTATTACCCCATGCTGCTGGAAGCAGGCGTTAAAATCGCAGCATTCGAAGGCGGACTGCTGCACGCCAAAACCTTAACCATCGATGAAGACTATTCCCTGTTCGGCACGGTAAACATGGACATGCGGAGCTTTTTCCTGAATCTGGAAATCAGCTTGGCCATTTATGATAAAAACACCACCGCAAAAATCTACGCCCTTCAGCAAAGCTATCTTGCCGACAGCAGCTACATCAGCGTCAAAAGCTGGCAGCAACGCTCCAAATGGTGGGGTTTGGTAGAAAATACGGTAAGATTGGTCAGCCCCTTGCTGTAACCAATCTCTGCAAAATACCGGAAAGGCCGTCTGCAAAACCGCCCTACACTGATTTTACAGACGGCCTTTGACGGCTCTCCACAACGCAAGCGGACAACCCACCCTCCGATAATGTTACACACACTGCTTCCCATCGCTGTCGGCGCAATATCCGGCGCCCTTCTCCGCTGGCTGCTCGGCACATTGTTTGCCGCAGGCAGTTGGCTGTTTTCCCCTGCTATTCTTGCCGCCAACTGGATAGGCGCGTTTGCCATCGGTATTTGCGCCGAATGGATACAGCATCCGCAATGGCGTTTGTTGCTGATTACCGGCTTTCTCGGCAGCCTCACTACCTTTTCCGGTTTTTCGCTGGAAATCGTCAACCTGATGCAGTCGCAGCGTTGGGGTGCAGCGTTCCTTTCCGCCGCACTCCATCTCGGCGGCTCCATCGTACTGACCGCCGCCGGTATCTGGCTGGTGCAGCAATTCAAATAATACGCTGACTGCCGTCTGCAGTTGCTTCCCATGCCCCGACCGCTTTCCAACAAATGCCGCCGCTTCACCAAATTTAAAAATCTTGACGGTTGCGTAACCAAGTTTTACGATACATCTGATTTTAAAACAAACCGATACCGTCCGATTCCGCATTTTGCAGACGGCATTTGCCGCCGGCGGTGCAACGCTGCATCCGTATGCAGGTTTGTATTATGTCGGCAGCCACGGCGACACCGATACCCGCTTCAACAACGCCCACTTCAAAATCGCCCATGCCGGCAACCGCTTCGCTGCCCGCGCCGGTTTGCGTGCGATGTTGTCGCCGAAACACAGCCTGAGCGCGGAAATCGAAACCGAACAAGGCAGCAGAAGCCGCCGCGCCTATCAAGCCAATATCGGCTACCGTTTCCAATGGTAAAATTCGGCCGGTAATCAAAAAGCCGTCTGCAAACAGCACAGCGCAATCAGAGATTGATGTGTCTGTTTGCAGACGGCTTTTTGAATTTTTAGCACCGTTTGGCATCAAATATAGTCGAATAAAATAAGAATGAGACAAGGCAGCGAAGCCGCAGACAGTACACATAGTACGGCAAGGCAAAGCAACGCTGTATCATTCTTATTTTAAATGACTATAATATGGCTGTACGGCCTTATCTCATGCTTATTTCAGCCGACCGACAAAACCTTTATTCCGATTCGGCAGGCTTTTTCTTACGCGGTTTGCGGCGGCGTTTGCGTTTGGATTTTCCGTCTGCATATTGTTGGGCAGAATGCTGTTGCGCTGCCATCGTCATCATGGCGCGGGTTTCTTCGTCTGCATGTTGAAAATCCGTCCACCACTGTATCAAATCGGCATCGGCTTCGCCGGTTTGCCCGCGCAATACCATAAAATCATAAGCGGCGCGGAAACGGGCTTGGGCAATCAGGCGGTGCGGACGTGCGCCGCGCGTGTTGGCAAATTGCGGTTGAAACTGCCAAATCTCGCGCATGGTGGCGGTAAACCGTTGCGGCACGCCCCAGCCTTTCTCTACCTGTTCGCGCAAGGTGTTGACCGCCTCCGACAAAGCGGGTGCAGGACGCTGCCCCTGCTGTTGGTACTGCTGCCAGTAGCGGTTGACCTGCGGCCACAAAATTGCGGCCAGTACAAAGCCTACTGATACCGATTTGTCTTCACGCAAGCGTTCGTCGGTATTTTTCAAGGCCAGAGCGATGATGCGGTTTTCGGGGCGGTCGGCGGCTTTGAGCGCGGTCAGCAGCGGATGGATGTTGTCCGACACCTCCAAGCTGTTCAGCCTGCTCAGGCATTTTCGTGCATGGCCGGAAAACAGCAGCTTGAGAATTTCGTCAAACAGCCGCGCAACAGGTTCGTTTTTCAGACGGCCTGCATATTCGGAAATCGGTGCTGCCGTCTGCGTTTCGACTTCAAAACCGAGTTTGCCCGACAAACGTACCGCACGCAAAATCCGAACGGGGTCTTCCTGATAACGCGCTGCCGGTTCGCCAATCATCACCAGCTTCTTATCCGCTATGTCCTCCACTCCGCGATGAAAATCGAGAATCTCCTGACGGACGGGATCGTAATACAGGGCATTACAGGTAAAATCGCGGCGCATGGCATCTTCTTCGATGGTGCCGTAGGTGTTGTCTTTCATAATCCGGCCCTGTGCGTTGTGCAAGGCCTTATTGCCGCCCCGGAAGGTTGTTACTTCAATGGTTTCCGGCCCCACCATCACATGAACGATTTGAAAACGGCGGCCGATAATGCGGCTGCGGCGGAAAATGCGGCGCACTTCTTCGGGTGTGGCATTGGTTGCCACGTCAAAATCTTTAGGCTCGACCCCCAGCAGCAAATCGCGTACCGCCCCGCCGACAATATAAGCCTGAAAACCCGCATCTTGCAGACGGCCTACCACTTTCTCGGCGGCAAAACTCAACATATCGGCACTGATTCCGTGTTGCGCGTAGCCGATGATTTCTTTGTGCACCGCCGCCTTTTTCCCGGGCAAGACTTTGTGCAACCATTTTTTCAACATATTTTTCTCTTCTTCACTGGATAATGCCGTCCGAAACTGCCGCGTCCAAGCAGCAGTCCGTTTCCAAAATCTTGTACAACAATATGATTATTATCATTTTTATCTAATGCTATACAAAATTTGCAGACGGCCTTTGCTTCAATATCCCTGACCCCGCCGCTACACTTCGCAGCGGCAACCGCCCGCCATTATACCTGAAAATCCCTCAAGCTCTGTTGCCCCGAAAAATATCCGTTATAATAGCGGTCTGAATCCGAATGTCACAGGAACAGCCATGTATCACTACCGATCCGATGCCACACAATTTTTAGACCAACTGATTGCGGACAATCCCGAGCTGGAAACCGAGCGTATGGAAAACCGCAACCTGTTGTGGGATGTCGAGCTGAACCCGCAGGAACAAGCGGGATTTGAAGCGGCCAAAGTGGAAAAGCAACCCTATACCTATTATCAAAACTGATTCCGAACCGGCTGCCGTATCCGAAAATATGACCACCACCACAACCAACGTCCCGCCCCTTCTGCAAAACTACCTCAACGAAATCGGCGAAGCGGAACACCCCGTTTTGACCGCATTGCGCGCCCGCACCGAAAACCACCGTCTCGGCAAAATGGCGATTGCCCGCGAACAGGCGGCATTGCTGACATGGCTGGCGCGCCTGATTCGTGCCGAAAAATATTTGGAAGTGGGCGTATTCACCGGTTACAGCAGCACCGCTGTGGCACTCACATTGCCCGAACACGGCACGGTTACCGCCTGCGACATCAATGTAACCTTTACCGACATCGCACGGGAAACATGGCAGGCGGCAGGCGTGGCGCACAAAATCACCCTGCACCTCCAACCGGCGCTGTTGACGCTGGACGATTTGATTGCCTCAGGCGAAGCGGGCAGCTATGATTTGGCGCTCATCGATGCAGACAAACCGCCCACGCCCCAATATTTCGAGCGTTGCCTGAAGCTGGTACGCAGCGGCGGTGTCGTCGCCATCGATAATGTACTGCTCAACGGCAGGGTGATTGAAAATCCATCGGAAAACGTACCGCCCAGCCTGAAAATCCTGCAGGATTTCAACCGCAACCTCCCGCACGATCCGCGCATCGTACCGATTACCCTGCCCGTCGGCGACGGTCTTACCCTGTTACTCAAAAAATAAAAAATGACGAAAACACACGCTACACTCCTCTTACTCAGCACTTTTGCCCTGACCGCCTGCGTTACCGCAACGCAGCCCCGCAACGTTCAAGCCGTACAAGACAATGAAGACAGCTTCGTTTTGCCCGATATTCCGGCTGAGCCGCTTCCTGCCGCCGGCATTCCTTATCCGCAACTGGACAAGCAAACCCAAATCGACCAAATCGGCATTCAGGTTGCCCGTTTGGAGCGCGAAATTGAATTGCTGAATACCCGCATCCAACAGATCGAGCGCCGCAATACGCCGAAGCGCACCGCAGCCAAACCCGCTACCTCCAACCGCCTGAACGATGCCAAACTGAAAAACAACTATCTGGCAAACGGCGGGGCAACGGTTGCCGAAGCCGATTCCGTTGCCCAAAATGAAATACGCCTGTACAACCAAGCCCTGAAATTCTACCAACGCGGCAACTTTACCGCCGCCGCAGCCGTCTTGCGCGGTGCAGACGGCGGCAACGGCAGCGAAGCGGCCCGCCGCAATATGTATCTGCTGCTGCAAAGCCAACAGCGTATGGGTAATTGCGAATCCGTTATCGAAATCGGCGGGCGTTATGCCAACCGTTTCAAAGGAACGGCGCAAGCCCCCGATGCGCTGTACAGTATCGGGCAATGCCAATACCGGATGCAGCAGAAAGACATTGCCCGCAACACATGGCGCAAGCTGATACAAACCTATCCCGACAGCACCGCCGCCAAACGTGCGGCCGCGGCAGTCAGACAGCGTTGATTGAGTTCGGACTGCCGATAACGATACGGACTACACCGCATTTTGCAGACGGCCTTACCGCAAAAGCCGTCTGCAAAATGCTTACTACCTTCCCTTAACACCCCGTCTTTTATGGAGAAATACATGATTCAAGTAGGCATCATCATGGGCAGCAACAGCGACTGGCCGGTTATGCAGCATGCGGCGGAGTTTTTGAAACAATTCGGCGTAGAATACGAAGCACGCGTCGTTTCCGCCCACCGCACCCCCGACTTGATGTTTGAATATGCCGAAACCGCACGCGACCGAGGCATCAAAGCCATCATCGCCGGTGCGGGCGGCGCGGCACATCTGCCGGGCATGGTGGCCGCCAAAACCACCGTTCCCGTACTCGGCGTACCCGTACCGAGCAAATACCTCCGCGGCGAAGATTCGTTGCTCTCCATCGTTCAAATGCCCAAAGGTGTTCCGGTGGCTACTTTCGCCATCGGAGAAGCCGGAGCAGCCAATGCCGCGCTGTTTGCCGTTTCCCTGCTGGCCAATGAAAATCCCGAGTTGGCTCAAAAACTGGCCGATTTCAGAGCCAAACAAGAACAAACCGTTCTGGCCATGACCTTGCCCGAAGCATAACGCTCCGCAAGCGCTGTAACAGCAATCCGCCCTTTATTTCGATAATCGGCGGCAAAAGGCCGTCTGCAAAACGATTTGTCCTCAAAACAGTCTGCCGCAACGACGTGGCGGATACAGGTTTATCCGGCAAATCACGCATTTTGCAGACGGCCTTTACGCTTCACATGCCGATATTGCCTGATTTAATTTCATTTAAAATCAAAATTTTTTATTGAAAACAGCCGACACCCTGAAATTTCATCTTGCCAAAAAAACATTTTGCAAGCATAATGCCAGCTTTCCTGCCGGTGTAGCTCAGTTGGTAGAGCACCTGACTTGTAATCAGGGGGTCGCGAGTTCGAATCCTGCCGCCGGCACCAGTTTTCAGGAAATGTTTTGAATGTTTCCTATGCCGGTGTAGCTCAGTTGGTAGAGCACCTGACTTGTAATCAGGGGGTCGCGAGTTCGAATCCTGCCGCCGGCACCAATCCAAACCGCCTAATCCTGCGATTAGGCGGTTTTGTTTTGTACACATCTTCCCCAAAGCCTTATAATAACGCGTTTTAATCTGATAAAGGCCGTCTGCAAACAGACGGGCAAGCCACATGATTACAATCAACACCCTGCAGAAAATGAAAGCGGAAGGCGAAAAAATCACCATGCTGACCGCCTACGA
This sequence comes from Neisseria animalis, assembly GCF_900636515.1. Lineage (NCBI taxonomy): Bacteria > Pseudomonadati > Pseudomonadota > Betaproteobacteria > Neisseriales > Neisseriaceae > Neisseria > Neisseria animalis. Next base: position 1,209,786 of record NZ_LR134287.1, on the reverse strand, counting down.
AGCCAGCTTTGCCGCGCTGATGGACGATGCCGGCGTGGATGTCCTGCTGGTCGGAGACTCCTTGGGCATGACGGTTCAGGGCCGCTCCTCCACCCTGCCCGTCAGTCTGCGCGATATGTGCTACCACACCGAATGCGTGGCCCGCGGTGCAAAAAATGCCATGATTGTTGCCGATTTGCCCTTCGGTACATACCAGCAAAGTAAAGAACAGGCTTTCGCTGCGGCGGCAGAACTGATGGCGGCAGGCGCACACATGGTCAAACTCGAAGGCGGCGTTTGGATGGCGGAAACCACCGAGTTTCTCCAACTTCGCGGCATTCCCGTCTGCGCCCATATCGGCTTGACGCCGCAATCCGTGTTTGCTTTCGGCGGTTATAAGGTGCAAGGCAGGGGCGACAGCGCCCAAGCGCTGATCAACGATGCAACCGCACATGATGAAGCAGGTGCGGCGATTGTGTTGATGGAATGCGTACCGGCGGCTTTGGGCAAGCAGGTTACCGAAACCGTCCGCTGCCCGACCATCGGCATCGGTGCCGGTGTGGATTGCGACGGCCAAGTTTTGGTGATGCACGATATGTTGGGCGTATTCCCCGGCAAAACTGCAAAATTCGTGAAAAACTTTATGCAGGGTCAAAGCAGCATTCAAGCGGCGGTTGAAGCCTATGTCCGCGCGGTGAAAGACAAAACTTTCCCTGCTGCCGAACATACGTTTGCCTAGAAAACGCCGCAAATCCCATGCTTCAAACAAGCCGCATTCAGATAATTTGAATGCGGTTTTTCATCAATATGGTTTTGCGCCGGTCCTTTAGCTGCCGGAGCGTGTAAGGCCGTCTGCAAATCTGTTTCCAAGCGTTTTTGCAGACGGCCTGATACCCATTTTGCGAATAATTGTTAAAACTGATATAATCATAGTCTATTTCAATCAAGAGACTAGGATTTGTTTTGATCGGTAAAATCATCAGAATCGCACTTGCCTATGTAGGCGTAATCGTCGGCGCAGGATTGTCGTCGGGACAGGAGCTGATGCAGTATTTCGTCAGTTTCGGAAAATGGGGCATGGCCGGTATCGCGGTATTGTTCGTTATGCATACCGTATTCGGCCGCCTGATTATGATGTTGGGCTGTTATTACCAGTCTAACGACCATTCGGAAGTGTTATCGAAAATCGCGCACCCGGTGGCCAATAAAGTTTTGGACATTGCACTGATTACGTCCTGCTTCGTGATCGGTTTTGTGATGATTGCCGGTGCAGGCGCAAATCTGAACCAGCAGTTCGGCTTTCCTTCTTGGCTGGGGGCGTTGGTTTGCGCATTGCTGATTATCGGTGTCAGCTTTTTGAATTTTGAAAAAATTACCCAAGTTATCGGTGTATTCACGCCCATCATCATCATCATGATTATACCGATTGCCGCCTATACTTTTATCGGTAAAAGCTATGACTTCGATTATCTGGACACCGTCAGCCGCAGTATCCCGACTGCGCTGCCCAATATCGGCGTATCGGTTTTAAATTATTTTGCGCTGTGCGTAATGACCGGTATTTCTATGGCTTTTGTATTGGGCGGTTCCGTTATGCGTATCGGCGTGGCTCAGAAAGGCGGCGCATTGGGCGGTGCGCTGGTCGGATTAATCAGTGCCGTAGCGGCTCTTGTATTGTTTGCCAATGTCGGTAAAGTAATGCATGCCGATATTCCGATGCTGACGCTGGCGCAGGAAATCAATCCGATGTTTGCGCTTGCCTATGCGGTTGTTATTTTCGGCCTGATTTTCAATACCGCGTTCAGCCTGTATTACGCGCTGGCAAAACGCTTTGCGGGCGGCAATATTCCGAAAGAACGCACCTATATGATTGTTTTGGTTGCCATCGGTTTCGGTTTGTCGTTTTTGGGTTTTAAAGAGTTGGTCGGCATGATGTATCCGGTTTTGGGTTATCTCGGCATTCTGATGCTGGTCATCCTGATTGCGGCGTGGGTACGCGAAAAACGCAATATGCACCGCGAAAAAATCATCCGCCGGAGAATGATTGCCCTGCAAGAAAAAAAATATGACGACGACCAAAACTTTACCGAATCCGACAGCCGCCGCTATCAAAGGTTGGGCAAGGCTTCGGTTATTGACAGCAAGTCGATTAAAGAAGACATACGCGATTTGGTCAAAGAAGAAAACCAAGAACAGTAAAACGGCTTTACTGCCCCTCTCGGGAATTACTGTTTGCGGCTTTGTCCTGTATCAGAATGATACCGTACCGCACAGGTACGGTATTTTTCTGTCTCTAATTTAGAGAAGTAAATACTGTTGTAGCAAATACATCTTTTATTGCCTGCCACAACTGCGCAATTTGGTATAAAATGGCAAAAATTTTACCTCTTTATGCCGTCTGTAAAACGGCGGTCTTTTTCAAACAGAACAACAATACGGCCGGTTCACATCAACATTGCGAGTTTCTGATTTTAACCGTCCGCAAACATTAAAAGGACTTTCAAATGCCGGACTACCGCTCCAAAACCTCCACCCACGGCCGCAACATGGCGGGCGCGCGCGCCTTGTGGCGCGCCACCGGCGTGGCCGATGCCGATTTCGGCAAACCGATTATCGCCATCGCCAACTCGTTCACCCAATTCGTGCCCGGCCATGTCCACCTGCACGATATGGGTCAGCTTGTGGCGCGCGAAATCGAAAAGGCCGGCGCGATTGCCAAAGAATTCAACACCATCGCGGTGGACGACGGCATCGCCATGGGACACAGCGGCATGCTGTATTCGCTGCCCAGCCGAGATTTGATTGCGGATTCCATCGAATACATGGTCAACGCCCACTGCGCCGACGCGCTGGTGTGCATTTCCAACTGCGACAAAATCACCCCCGGAATGCTGATGGCCGCCATGCGCCTCAATATTCCGACCATTTTCGTTTCCGGCGGCCCGATGGAGGCAGGGAAGGTGATCGGTGCCATCAATATTGCCGACGAACGCCGTTTGGATTTGATTGATGCGATGATTGAGGCGGCGGACGACAACGTTTCCGACGCGCAAATCCAAGAAGTCGAGCAAAACGCCTGCCCCACTTGCGGCTCCTGCTCCGGCATGTTCACCGCCAATTCCATGAACTGCCTCACCGAAGCACTGGGTCTGTCTCTGCCGGGCAACGGCTCTTATCTCGCCACTCATGCGGGACGCAAAGATTTGTTTTTGGAAGCAGGCCGTCTGATTGTGGAGATTACCCGCCGCTATTACGAGCAAAACGACGAAAGCGTTTTGCCGCGCAGCATCGCCACCAAAAAAGCCTTTGAAAACGCCATGACCATGGACATCGCCATGGGCGGCAGCACCAACACCATCCTGCACCTTCTGGCCGTAGCCAACGAAGCGGGCGTGGATTTCAAAATGGCCGACATCGACCGCTTGAGCCGCGTCGTGCCCTGCATCTGCAAAACCGCGCCCAACAACCACGACTACTACATGGAAGACGTGCACCGTGCGGGCGGCATTTTCGCCATCCTGCGCGAATTGGAAAAAGCAGGCAAACTGCATACCGATGTTTCCACCATCCACGCGCCGACTTTGGGCGAAGCCATCAAACAATGGGACGTAACCAATCCCGAAAACACCGCCGCCATCGAGCGTTTCAAAGCCGCGCCCGGCGGCGTGCGCACCACCGAAGCCTTCTCGCAAAACCGCATGTGGAAAACGCTGGACTTGGACAGGGAAAAAGGCTGTATCCGCAGCGTGGAACACGCCTACTCGCAAGACGGCGGTCTGGCGGTATTGTTCGGCAACATCGCCGAGCGCGGCTGCGTGGTGAAAACCGCCGGTGTGGACGACAGCATCCTCAAATTCACCGGCCGCGCCCGCGTGTTTGAAAGCCAGGATGCCGCCGTGGAAGGCATTCTCGCCAACGAAATCACGGCAGGCGACATCGTCATCATCCGTTACGAAGGCCCCAAAGGCGGCCCCGGCATGCAGGAAATGCTGTATCCGACTTCCTATTTGAAATCAAAAGGTTTGGGCAAAGCCTGCGCCCTGCTGACCGACGGACGCTTCTCCGGTGGCACCTCCGGCCTGAGCATCGGCCACGTTTCCCCCGAGGCGGCCGAGGGCGGCGCCATCGGTTTGGTGCGCGAAGGCGATACCATCGAAATCGACATCCCCAACCGCAGCATCAATCTGGCGGTGTCCGACGAAGAATTGGCCGCACGCCGCGCCGAAATGGAAAGCCGCGGCAGCAAAGCCTGGCAGCCTGAAAACCGCGACCGCTACGTTTCCCAAGCCCTGCGCGCCTACGGACTGATGGCGACCTCCGCCGACAAAGGCGCAGTTCGCGATGTCAGCCAAATCGAGCGTAAAGACTAAGCCCGCGCAAAGCCGTCTGCAAATAAGACCGAATCCCACATTTGCAGACGGCATCATGAAAGCCAGCTATGGATAAATTTGTTTGGGCAATGGCCATCATGGCCGTTATTCTGGCCGTCATCATCGGCGGCGGATTTGTTGCAACAGAATATGTCAAAAAACACCCTGAATTATTTGAAATCAAACCGCAAAAATAATCAGGCATGAAAAAGGCCGTCTGCAAAAACCATATTTTGCAGACGGCCTTTTTAGTCAAAACACCTTAAAAAAATATACTCAACCGATAAAATCAATCATCGTTATTGTTCATCAACAACAAAACATTGAAAAAATCTCAATCAGCTTTTGAATATTTCCTGATCCAGCATGTTTTCTTTACGGGCAATACACAGCGTGCTGACCACATCGCCGGTTACATTTAAGGTAGTATGCCCCATATCGAGAATACGGTACATGCCTGCAATCAAGCCCATAATTTCCAGCGGCAATCCCATGGTTGAAAGCAGCATAACCGTCATCACTATGCCTCCTCCGGGAATGCCGGGCGAGCCGATGGAGACTAAAGCAGTTAACAGAATCAGGATTATTTGCGAAGTCAGATCCAACTCCACGCCGTAAATTTGAGAAACGAAAATAACTGCAGCAGCATAATACACGACCGCCCCGTTCATATTCATAGTCGCCCCTACAGGCAGGGTAAATTGCGCCAACTCGTTATGCACGCCCATTTTCTTTTCAACAATTTCCGTTGTTACCGGCAAAGTACCGGAACTGCTGGTGGTGCTGGCGGTTACCGCCCAAATCGGCAATATTTTCTTGAAAAACATTCCCACAGGCACTTTGGCAATAAACTTGAGCATCAGCAGATACATCGACAAGATTACGGCAAGCAACCCCAAATAATCGGTCAAAATAAAACGGGCGAGCGGACCAAAAATCTGTATGCCGTACTCTCCAATAGAGCAGGCAATAAGTGCGGCCACCCCGTAAGGAGAAAATGCCATGACCAAAGAAGTCATTTTATACATTACCTCCGTGCCGGTATTCATCAGATTTTTGACCAACTGCGCTTTTTCTCCCAACAACACAACGGAAATTCCTAAAAACAGAGAAAACACAATCACCTGCACCAAATTCCCTTCTACCAAAGATTGAAACGGATTGGCAGGAAACATTCCGACAAGCGTCTGCCCGATACCGGGAATTTCCTTACTTTCCATTGTTTGAGCAGATATAGGTAATGCGGCAATATCAATCCCTGCGCCGGGTTTGAGCAGATGCGCAACAAACAACCCGATACAGCCTGCGATTAAGGTAGTCAGCACATAATACAATAAGGTTTGGGTACCGATGCGCCGTAAGCGTTGGATATTGTCGATACCGGCAACGCTTGAAGCGATGGAGAAAAACACCAGCGGCACAACAATCATTTTGATGAGCGTAAGAAAAATCGTTCCTATCGGTTTAATGATGAGAATATCTTCTTTAAATATCAGACCCAACACAATACCGATGACAAAACCAATGGCAACTTTGGTCGATAAACTGAATTGTTTCATCATTTTCTCCTTTATTCTTGATATTTTTATAGAATTAGCTTGCCAATTCGGCCGTAATGGTTAAAAAACGGTCAATATCCGCTGCCGTATGGCAATGCAGGGGAGAAACACGCAAAGCACCGGTCAGCCCCAATGCTTCAACAATACGGCGGGAATAAATACTGCTGTTCACCCTTTCATACACCACAACACCCGCTTGATCGTAGGCTTGGCGTAGTGCTTCAAAATCCCAACCGTCAATCCCCATAGCAACAATCAAATCCCTACGGGATAAATCCGGACTGTCTGCATACACTTTTACCTTGGGCTGGTGGCGCAAGCCGGGAACTTCCCCGCCTCCTTCCAATAAGCGGTGCAGCAAAAAACGTTCCTGTTGCTCGATTGCGTGCATACCCTCCAAATACAGTTCACGCCGTCCGCCATGACCGCCGCACTGTTTTCCCAGCCAACACACATAGTCGATAACTGCGGAAAACGAAGCAAATAACGCAGGGGTGGGCGTACCTAAAATCCAAAAATCAGCAGGTTTGTCCAGCAGTTTGTGATGAGGCAGTGTCGCCAGTCTGGGGGAAAGATAGGCAAATCCTACACCTCTGCTGCCAAAAAATTTATACGGTGCGAAATTTGCGGCGTCCAATCCCAATGCTTCTACATCTAAAGTGCCATGCGGCATATGCTGTACGGCATCCGTAATGATATAAGCTTGCGGATTTTTTTCTTTGACCGCACGGATAATGCCGGCCAAATCCATAATGTTTCCTGAAATATTAGACGAAGCGATCACGCTCACCAAAACCGTTTGCCCATCTACTTGCTCCGCTACAGCCTCAGGGGTAACGAAACCATCTCTCCCGACCTGAGCAACACGGAATTCGCAACCGTTTTTCTGACAATAAAACTTGACTGCATCATAAGCAGACGGGTGTTCGACATTGGTTGTAACCGCATTACCACCACCGATATGTTCCATAATGGCGGCAACAATCTGAAACATCGCCTGTGAAGCACTCTGCTCCACCATCAATGCGCCTCTTTTTGTGCCAAACATGACTTGCAAAATATCTTGGGTTCCCCGTTCAATCCATTCCTGAAAATCCACGGCTCTACGGTGCTGCCTTTCCGAGCAATCCGGAAGCAAGTCTATTGTTTCCTTTACTCTGACGGCTTCTTTCAAACGCAGTGAACCGCCCGAATTATCGAAAAACAAACGGGATCCGTAATCAGGATCATGCTCGACAAAAGCAAAGCGGCTGCGGATTTCTGCCGATAAAGACGGTGTAAACATCATCATCTCCTCTATATGAAAACAAACCGCCCGATGCGGTTAAATTCATTATAGATGTATGGTTTTTAATGGAAAAACGGAAAGTTTACATATAGAATATTCAAAATTTGAATAATTGCGGACAATAGAGGAAATGCCGTGAAACACGCCTTTTTAGAAGCATTTATCGCCATCGCCGTAACCAAAAGCCTGACCCGGGCGGCCGAACAGCTCAACATTACCCAATCCACCGTCAGCTACCGCCTCAAACAATTGGAAGATGCTTTAGGCAGCGTATTAATCCACAGAGAACCCGGCAGCAAAGAAGCCCGACTGACCGTACAGGGAGAGAAATTTCTGAAAATCGCCGTCAACTGGCTTACCCTGTCTGAAGAAATCAAACAGTTCAAACAAGAAGAAAACCACGTTACCGTACACATCGGTGCTATTGAAAGTCTGAATCTGCACATTCTGCCTCCCCTGTATCAAACCATCGCCCGCAGCGGCTATTGCAAACTCGATATATGCAACTTACACAGCAGGGAAATTGTCAGCCAAGTGGCCAACCGCAGACTTGATTTAGGGCTGATTACCGACGTTACCCATAAAGAAACCCATATACAGCTTGAAGAATTGCTGAAAGAAGACATTTGGGTCGCAGGGCGCTCACTTCCGCCTCCCTCAACTCCTCTTACTCCGGAAATGCTTGATGGTAGGCAGGAAATCTATATTGAATGGGGCTGGCATTACCATTTGTGGCGGCAAGGCATTTTTGCAGACGGCCTCAGCGGCATCCGCTGCGACTCCCTCAATACCGCCCTTCCCCTGTTAGAACACGACGGCTGGATGTTTGTACCCACCAGTCTCTGCCGAATGCTCATGCAGCAATACGGGCTGATGTGCCGACCGTTGTACGGCTCTACACCGTGGCGGCGGATATTTTTAGTCAGCCACAACCATATTCCGGCTTCTAAAAATGCTGCGTTGGAACACATCAAAACTACCCTGAGAAGTTGGTTTGCAGATTTTTCCGTCCTTTCCAATCCCCTTACCCGCATTTAAAGTGTCAAACCCAATCTATCCCAGTGGTAATTTGAAATGCGCCAAACCCAAAGACTTGCAGAAAACCCACCCGCGCTCTACAATCGGAAACATTCTTTTCCATCAGAATCATGAAAGCAGCCCATGTCTGTCCGCCCGATTTACAATTTCTCCGCCGGTCCTGCCGTATTGCCGGAATCCGTATTGCGTACTGCACAGCAAGAAATGCTGGACTACAACGGTACTGGCTTTTCCGTTGTTGAGATGAGCCACCGTTCGGATATGTTCATGAGCATTCTGTATCATGCCAAACAGGATTTGCGCCAACTGCTGGCTATTCCTAACAACTATAAAGTGCTTTTTTTACAAGGCGGCGCGACTACCCAATTCAATATGGTTGCCATGAATCTGGCGCACGGTTTCAAGCGTGCGGATGCGGTGGTAACGGGCAACTGGAGCCGTTTGGCATATGAGCAGATGCCGCTGCTGACTGATGCCCGCATTCATCTGGCGGCACACGGCGGCGAGCAGTTCGGTTATTACAATCTGCCTGCTGTGGAGAGTTGGGATATTGATAAAGATTCGGCTTTCGTACATTTTGTCAGCAATGAAACGGTACACGGCTTACAATACCAAACGATGCCGAAACTTGCAGACGGCATGCCGCCGCTGGTTTGCGATATGTCGAGCGAGATTTTATCGCGCGAAATCAATGTGGCGGATTTTGGTCTGATTTATGCCGGCGCACAGAAAAACATCGGGCCGGCCGGCGTAACGGTGGTGATTATTCGGGAAGATTTGCTGGCACGCTGCCCTAAGAATATTCCTGCTGTGTTCAATTATCAAACGCATATCGATAAAGACGGTATGTACAACACGCCCGCAACTTATCCGATTTATATGTCGGGTTTGGTATTCCGCTGGCTGCAAACCCAAGGCGGTGTGAAAAAAATTGAAGCCGTCAATCAGTTGAAAGCGCAAAAGCTGTACCAAGCCATTGATGGCAGCGGCGGTTTTTACCAAAATCCAATTGCAGACGGCGCGCGCTCGAAGATGAATGTGATTTTCAAAACTGCCAACGCGGATTTGGACAAAAAATTCATACAAGAAGCGGAGCTGTGCGGCCTGCGTTTGCTAAAAGGCTACAAATCCATCGGCGGCATGCGCGCCAGCATTTACAATGCCATGCCTTTGGAAGGTGTAGAAGCCTTAATCGACTTTATGGCGGATTTCCAACGCCGTTACGGTTAAGAAGATGGCTAAGCAAACGGGCGATCGGTACGCCGGCGGCACCCCGCGTTACACTGTTTGCCGCGTTCTACATATATAGTCGAATAAAATAAGAATGAGACAAGGCAGCGAAGCCGCAGACAGTACACATAGTACGGCAAGGCAAAGCAACGCTGTATCATTCTTATTTTAAATGACTATAAAAGGCCGTCTGTAAAATGGATACACAGTATTGTTACTGAAGGTATCCATTTTGCAGACGGCCTTTTATGATGAATCAGGCAACGGAAAACGAGACCACCGTTTCAATTCGGTTTGATACGGCGTTGGTTTCCCTGTTTCAATCCAAACTGAAACGGCTTGTAAAAGCGTGCAGAGATTATGCCGAAGCCACGCCGTATCGCGCTTGTTTTGGATTGTGGCAAGCTGCCTGCCTTACACCGTCGACACTTCCAAATTGTCAATCAACCGTGTTTTGCCCAAACGCGCGGCAGCCAAAATCACCAGTTTTTTATCGCCTTGTCGGGCAACCGCCAGATTTTCAGCGTGTCGGATTTCAAAATAATCCACCGACCAGCCGGCGGCAACCAACGCTGCTGCCGCTTGTTCTTCGATACCGGCATAATCGGTACTGCCTGCGCTGATGGAGGCGGCGGCTTTTTGCAGCTCCCGATAGAGGCGCGGCGCTTCGGCACGCTCGCTGTCGCTCAAATATTGGTTGCGGCTGGAAAGTGCCAAGCCGTCTGCCGCACGGCCGGTATCGACAGGAATAATCTTGATATTGAAATTCAAGTCTTCCACCAAGCCTTTAATAATGGCAAGCTGCTGGTAATCTTTTTTGCCGAAACAGGCGGCATCGGGCGCAACGATATTAAACAGTTTGCTGACAACAGTGGCCACACCCCGAAAATGGCCCGGCCGGAATTTGCCGCATAATTCGTTTTGCAAATACGGCGGCTCGACATTGTAGCGTTGCTCGACATTCGGATACAGCTCTTTCTCGTCAGGCGCGAACACAACGGCCACGCCTTCATCGGCCAGTTTGTCGGCATCCTGCTGCAGGGTGCGCGGGTATTGGTCGAAATCTTCGCCCTGCCCGAATTGCAGGCGGTTGACGAAAATGCTGACAACAACATTATCAGCGTGTTTTTTTGCTTCCCGCACCAATGCCAAATGCCCTTCGTGCAGATTGCCCATGGTCGGAACAAATGCCACGCTGCCTGCGGTTTTGCGCCATTCGCGCAATGCTTGAATCGTATGTATGATGTGCATAACAGTATTTGATGATGATTAAGATGATTTGCAGACGGCAATGCCGTCTGCAAAATATGCCGTTTCAAATTCAGGAGAGCTCTCTGCCCAAAATCATCGAGCCGATACCGGAATCGGTAAAGATTTCCAACAAAAGCGCATTCGGTACGCGCCCGTCGATGATGTGCGTGGCTTTTACGCCGTTGACTGCCGCCTCCACCGCCGAACTGATTTTCGGCAGCATGCCGCCGTAGAGCGTACCGTCGGCAATCAAGTCGTCGATGCGGCGCGGTGTCAGATTGGTGAGCAGATTGCCCTCTTTATCCATCACGCCGGTGATGTTGGTCATCATCAGCAGCTTCTCGGCGTTTAACTCTTCCGCCAGCCTGCCTGCCACCAAGTCTGCATTGATGTTGAACGCTTCACCGTTGCGGCCTACGCCGATGGGTGCAACCACAGGAATTTGGCCGTTGTCAATCAAGCCTTGAACCAGCGAAGTATCGATGCTTTCCACCACGCCGACTTGGCCGATGTCCACGCCGTTGCGCTCCGGCGTGTTGATATAGAGTTTTTTCGCCTTGATAAAATGGCCGTCGCGGCCGGTTACGCCTACTGCTTTGCCGCCGTGGGTGTTGATCATCGACACGATTTCTTTGTTGACATGGCCGCCCAATACCATTTCCACAATATCCATAGTTTCGCTGTCGGTTACGCGCATACCTTGTACAAACGTGCCCTCTTTGCCGACTTTGTTGAGCATGTCGTTAATCTGCGGGCCGCCGCCGTGCACAATCACAGGATTGATGCCGACCAGCTTCAGCAGCACGATGTCTTTGGCGAAACCTTCTTTCAATTCAGGTTCGGTCATGGCGTTGCCGCCGTATTTGACAACGATGGTCGAACCGGAAAAACGGCGGATATAGGGCAGCGCCTCGGCAAGGATAGCCGCTTTCGCTGCCGGCGTAATGGCTTGAATGTCGCTCATGACAAATTTTCCTGATAATTAGGCAAACCTGAATGTTAATACTAAAGAGCAGCCGAAACAAGGGAAAAAGCCCTGTTTATGCCGTCTGAAAGCAGCTATAATGCTGCCATGAAATCAATTACGTCCGCACACAACGAGCAGCTCAAACATCTCTCCAAGCTGCTGACCTCCGCACGCAGCCGCCGCGAACACGGGCAAACGGTATTGGAAGGTATCCACCTGCTCAAAAGCTATCTGCAGGCAGGTTTGATGCCGCTTCAAGTTTACCTGCCGCAGGCGCAGCTGCAAAATGCCGAATTGCAGACGGCCCTTAATGCGCTGCCTGATGACAAAATCACGCTGATTGGCGATGGCGCATTGGCAAAAATTACCAGCCTGAGCGATGCGGACGATGTGATGACGCTGATTACGATTCCCCGCTCCCCCAATCTGCCCCGCAACGGAGATTGCGTGGTACTCGACCGCGTACAAGATCCCGGCAATGTCGGCACGGTTATCCGCAGTGCCGCCGCCGCGGGTATCACACAACTGATTTGCAGCAAAGATTGTGCCGATGTCTGGTCGCCCAAAGTCTTACGGGCAGGAATGGGCGCGCACTTTCTGCTGGAAGTGCATACCCGCACCGACCTTCCGACATGGTTTGCCGCCTATCCGCACCCCATACGCGCAACCGCTTTATCAGAACAGCATAATTTCAGCCTCTACGATTTGGATTTGAGCGCCCCTTCCGCGTGGGTGTTCGGCAACGAAGGCTGCGGTGTGAGCGAGGAGATATTGGCGGCGGTCAGCCACACCGTCAAAATCCCCATGCCCGGGCAAACCGAATCATTGAATGTTGCCATGGCGGCAACCGTATGCCTGTTTGAACAAATGCGCCAACGGCTCGCTTAAATACTGTTTTACAGACGGCATTTTGCCGTTTTCCCTACCAAAAGGAACACACCATGACTTCTCCGGCTTTCGACAATCCCGCATACCAACGTCTTGCCGCCCTATTAGATTCCCAATCGGAAACCGGCAGCACCATGCGTTGCGACGAAGTGCAGGGCTTCATGCTTGCCTTGTCCAGCGGCCCCGATCCGGTTGACGCAACCGACTGGCTGTCCGAAGTGTTGGGCGATGAAGATTTGTTTGACGAAGCCGCCCGCAACGAAGTCAAACAATTGGTCCAAGCGATGATTGAAGACATACGCAATGCACTCGCAGCCAAAACCCTGCCCGAACTGCTGCTCTACGAAGACGACGCGGGCAATCCCGATTTCTATACTTGGTGCAATGCCTATCTTTACGCGCTGGATACCGTTCCGACCGACTGGTTTGAAGCGGCCGCATCAGAAGAGTTTGAAGACTTGTTCTATCCGGTGATGGCATTGGGCGGCATTTATGACGATGAAGAAAACGGCGAAGCCATTCTCCAACTGAGCGACAAAGAGCTTACCCAGCTTGAGTCCGAACTGCCGCACGTCCTGCTCGACATTGCCCTGTACTGGCAGGCAGTACGCAACAAACCGCAAACCGTGCGCCGCGAAGGTGCCAAAACCGGCCGCAACGATCCCTGCCCTTGCGGCAGCGGCAAAAAATACAAAGCCTGCTGCGGCAAAAATTGATTGCCTGCTTTCAGGCCGTCTGCAAAATACCCTTGTTTTGCAGACGGCCTTTTTATCATATTCTCACGACTCGGAACGGGATAAAGCAGCCACGCCTATCCTTATGATGGCAAACGGCTATGTTAACGGCAGAATTAACAGCAGCACCGTTTGCCCATATAACCAAAAATCCTTTTCATACAATCACGCATTCTTTCCCTTTCTCCGCCCGCACCGCTAAAGTAGCGTCCTGTCAGCACAGCTATTTTCAGGACGAAACACATGAGCAAAACCCTCTGCTGGGCATTAGGATTTGCTGCCGCACTTACCCTTGCCGCCGCTTGTTCGCGCACGCAGGCCACTGCCGATGCCGGCGAATACATGAAAATCCTAAACGTCTCCTACGATGTTTCCCGCGATTTCTACAAAGAATACAATCCGCTGTTTGTCCGCGAATTTAAAAAAATCCGCCCCGATATCGACCTCCATATCCAACAATCACACGGCGGATCCAGCAAACAGGCGATGTCTGTTGCCAACGGTCTGCCCGCCGATGTCGTGACCATGAACCAAACCTCCGACATCGACACGCTGGCACAACGCGGCTTGGTTGCTTCCGACTGGGCGGACAGCCTGCCCAATCAGGCCGTACCGTTTAGCAGCGCAACCGTCTTTCTGGTACGCAAAGGCAATCCGAAAGACATTACCGATTGGCATGTATTGGCCGATTCCGACGTGAAAGTCGTTTTTGCCAATCCGAAAACCAGCGGCAACGGACGCTATGCCTTTCTCAGCCTGTACGGTTACGCGCTGAAAACCTACGGCAGCCAAACCGAAGCCGAAACTTTTACCCGCAAAGTTCTGGCCAACGTACCCATGTTTGAAAACGGCAGCCGCGCCGCCAGCACCAGCTTTACCCAACGCGAAATCGGCGATGTGCTGGTAACCTTGGAAAACGAAGCAAACTTCATCAGCCGAAATCTGCTGCCCGACCAATTTGAAATCGTCTATCCCAGCTATACCGCCGAAGCAGAAAGCCCCGTTGCCGTGGTCGAAAGCGTAACAGCCAAGAAAGGAACCCGCGAAGCCGCCCGCGCATACCTGCAATATTTATGGAGCGACCCCGCACAGGAGCTTGCAGCCAAGATGTACTTCCGCCCGGGCAACGCTGAAATTCTGGCACGGCACCGCACGGATTTTCCCAAACTCAATACCTTCCGCCCCAACGAAACGCTGGGCAGTTGGCCGGAAATCATGACAAACTTCTTTGCCGACGGCGGAATATTCGACCGCCTGAATACCCGCTGAATATCGGGCAAAACAAAGGCCGTCTGCAAAACAGCAAGTTGAAATCTATGATTCGCATTGCTGTTTGCAGACGGCCTTTTTATAGTCATTTAAAATAAGAATGATACAGCGTTGCTTTGCCTTGCCGTACTATGTGTACTGTCTGCGGCTTCGCTGCCTTGTCTCATTCTTATTTTATTCGACTATACCGTCATTTCACACAAAATGACACGGCGCTGTTTCTCCATACCCGAAAAAAGGGCTTAACAACCGCCAAAGCAACAAGCCTGCCACCCCGTACTGTTTGCGGCGGTGCAGACTTGTCTCACTCTGTGCGATTCGGCGATAGGGAAACGTACCGCCTTATCCAATCCGATGATTATCCCTTGCGGCGGCGTTCGCCCGGCAGACCCATGTCCGCCCATTTCACGATATTCGCCACTTCTGCCGGGTTCAGTTCGTAGAATTGGCCGCGCTTGAGGCGGTTGGGCAAACCGATGGGGCCGAAGCCGACGCGTACCAAGCGGCTTACGGTCAAGCCTTGGCTTTCAAAAATCCGGCGCACTTCGCGGTTGCGGCCTTCTTTGATGACCACGTTGTACCACTTGTTGGCACCCTCGCCGCCCTGCTCGTAAATCCGCTCGACTTTCGCCAAACCGTCTTCCAGCATCACGCCCTCTTCGGTCAAAACACGCATCTGCTCGGTGCTTAATTCGCCCAGCACGCGCACGGCGTATTCGCGTTCCACCTCAAAACTCGGATGTGCGAAACGCTGTACCAATTCGCCCGAAGTGGTCAGAATCAGCAAACCGCTGGTATTGATGTCGAGACGGCCGATGGCAACCCAACGGCTGCTGGCGGCCTGCGGCAGACGGTCGAAAATGCTGACGCGGCCCTGCGGATCGTCGCGCGAAACAATTTCGCCCTCCTGTTTGTAATACAGAATGATGCGCGGCAGACGGTCGGCCCATTTGAGCTTGATGATGCTGCCTTTCACGGTTACATGGTCGTCCGGCGTTACTTTGTCGCCCAACTGCGCCACCTGCCCGTTGACCGTTACCCAGCCGTTGGTAATCCATTCTTCCATCTCACGGCGCGAACCCACACCGGAAGCCGCCAAAACTTTCTGCAAACGCTCCGGCTCGAAGCGCGACAAATCGCTGCGGCGTTCCTTCAAATCGCGGGCGCGCTCCATGATTTTTTGGTTGGGGTTGCGCACCACCAGTTTTTTGGCTTTGGAAGCACGCTGCTTCGGCGCGCGCTCGTTTTGCACACTTTCCGGCCTGCCTTTATTCAGGCCGTCTGCAAACTTGCGGCGCGGCTGCTCCGTATGCTCCGCACCGGTTGCCCGGGGTTTGCTTTTGCCCTTGAAGCTGCCGCCGCGCTTGGCAGCGTTTTTTTTCGGGGAAGCGGCGGCACCGTCGCGCCACTCGCGTTTGCTGGAAGGTTGTTTGGCCATATTTCATCTCCTAACGCGTTTTCCCCGCGGGAAAACGGTTCTTCTGCGGCGGTTGCGGCAGGCGGTTTTGTGTGAAGACTGTTGCAGAAATTAAAAATATTCAAACGCTCAACCGTCATTCCCGCGCAGGCGGGAATCCGCTTCAAAAATCAAATAACATATTGTTTTAAAACAGGTTAGCACACTTCAACAGTAGATTCCCGCCTGCGCGGGAATGACACCGCTGAATATTTTCACTTTTTGCAAGCTTCACTCTAATAAATCACAAAGCCGTCTGAAAATCCGAAATATTCAGACGGCCTCCGGTAACGGTTCGGGATTCTACCCTATTTTATTGATTCTCGGCGAAATTTTTTAAGGCGACAAACGCTTTTTTATCCACACGCCGTTTTCCAAACGATATTGGATACGGTCATGCAGGCGGCTCGGCCGCCCCTGCCAAAACTCCACGCGGTCGGGAATCACGATATAGCCGCCCCAATGCGGCGGACGCGGCACATGCAGCGGATGGCGTGCGCCGACGGCGGCGGCTTTGGCCACCAGCGCGGCTTTGCCCGACAATACTTCGCTTTGCGCACTCGCCCACGCGCCGATGCGGCTGGTATAAGGGCGGCTCTCGAAATATTCGTCGGAAGCGGCGGCATCGAGTTTTTCAATCCGCCCCTCGATGCGCACCTGCCGCTCCAGCTCCGGCCAGAAAAACGTCATTGCGGCAAAGGGGTTGGCTTCAAACGAGCGGCCTTTTCGGCTTTGGTAGTTGGTAAAAAACACAAAGCCCTGCGGATTGACTTCCTTCAGCAACACCACGCGGTTGTTCGGCCGCCCTGCTCCGTCTACCGCCGCCACGTTTACCGCCGTCGGCTCGTTGACTTGCGAGCGGATGGCTTCGTCCAACCATTGCTCAAACTGCACAATCGGGCTGGCATCGCATTCTGCCTCCGACAATTCGCGCTTGCTGTAATCTTCGCGGATATTGTGCAAATCCATCGCCATCCTCCTGATAAACCACAGAGATATTCTAACATAAATATCCATTTGCAGACGGCCTCCGCAGCCCCTTCAAAGACAAATACAGTAAAAAATGCTATGCTTGCTGCTTTATACCTGTTCTCATTTGAAGCAATGAAAAAGTTTCTGATTCCGGCAGCCGCCGTTGTTGCCGCTGCCGCGCTCGGTACGCCCTATTATCTCGGCATCAAAGCCGAACAAAGCCTGACCCGCCAGCAGCAGCTTTTGCAGGAATCCGGCTTTTTAACGGTCGAATCGCACCAATACGATCGCGGCTGGTTCGGCTCGACCGAAACAACTGTTGTCCGCTTGAAACCGACTCTGCTTCAAAATACCCAGAAATATCTGCCCGACAACCTGAAAACGGTGCTGCAAGAGCCGCTTACCATTGTCAACCACATTACCCACGGCCCGTTTGCGGGCGGCTTCGGTTCGCGCGCGCATGTGGAAACCGAGTTTCGCTACCACCCCGAAACCGCCAAAGTATTGGCTCGCTTCTTCGGCAATGAAACGCCGTTGAGCATGAGCAATACCGTTTATTTCAACGGCAGCGGCGAGATGAAATTGTCCGTTCCGGCGTTTGATTATGAGGAGCTTTCGGGCATCCGGCTGGTTTGGCAGGGTCTGAACGGTACAACCGCCTATCAAAACGGTTTTTCTGCTTACCGGCACGATTACGCCATGCCTTCCCTGCAAGTGAAGCTGGCCGACAAAGGCGATGTATTGCTGGAAAACCTGCGCTACCAATCGGAAACTGCAGACGGCGCAAACCGCTTGTCGCTGGGAAAAAGCACCACCACGCTGGATACGTTCCGCCTGCAATGGAAAGAGAATATCGATTACAGCGTCCGCTTAAACGAATTGGTGAATCTGGTGACCAATCTGCAAATCGGCGCGTTCATCAATCCGACCGGCACGATTGCGCCTTCCGTTATCGAAGTCCGCAAGCTGGATTTCTCTACGGATACCGGAGAACAAGGCAACTTCATCAACAGCGAAGGCCGCTTCCGCTTTGACAAACTGGTATACGGCGACGAGCAATATGGTCCTTTGGATATTCATATCGCTGCCGAACATCTTGATGCGCCGGGCTTGCTGGCCTTGAAAAACAAACTTGCCGAAATCGCCGACCGCCAAATGAGCGAAGAGCAGATTCAAAACGAGCTGCTCCATACGGCCAAAAACCAAGCCTCCGGTTTGTTTACCAACAATCCCGTTATCAACATCAAAACTTTCGCCTTTACCATGCCGCAAGGCTCGGTCAATGTCAGCGGCCGCTTGGCGTTTGAGGGTTTGAAGCAGAAAGATTTGAACCATCTTGCCGATATGCTGCAAAAAACCGATGCCGATTTGACCATGAGTGTGCCGCAAAAACTTTTGGAGCAGCTTGCCGTCAATCAGGCGCGCAGTATTTTCAGCGTCAATCCCGAAGATGAGGCAGCGGGAGAAGCCGCAATTGAAGACATCAACGAAACTTTGCGTCTGATGGTGGACAGCACCATTCAATCGATGGCACGCGACCAATACCTGACGCTGAACGGCGGTAATGTACAAACCCGTATGATTTTGAAAAACAACAAGCTGACGTTGAACGGCAAGGTTTTGGAAAGTGAACCGGAACCGGCTTTCGATCTTAACGAAGGGGAAGAAATCCTGCCGGAGTCTGCAGCTTCCGCCCCGTAAACAGTTGATGCCCAATGTTGCAAACCAAAGGCCGTCTGCAAAATGCAGACGGCCTTTTATAGTCGAATAAAATAAGAATGAGACAAGGCAGCGAAGCCGCAGACAGTACACATAGTACGGCAAGGCAAAGCAACGCTGTATCATTCTTATTTTAAATGACTATATTGCCCGAAAGATGGCGTACAAACCTTTCCCGTATTCGGCGGATATTCAACCGACGCGGTAGAATGCCAAACTGCCCAACAGGTTCGGCAGTTTTTCCACCCGTTTACTGCCGGTCATTACCGCCCGTTCCAATACGCGGATGTCGTTTTTGCCGCACAGCAACTCAAAATCTTTAAGCGTGCAGAGATGGATATTCGGCGTATTATACCAATGATACGGCATACGTTCGGATACCGGCATACGCCCGCCCAATGCGATTTGCAAGCGGTTGTGCCAATAGCCGAAGTTCGGAAAGCTGACAATCGCTTCTTTTGCCACACGCATCAGGCCGCGCAAAATGCTTTCGGTATTCTGCATCGACTGTATGGTCTGGCTCAATACAATCACATCAAAAGTATTGTCGCCAAATTCTTCCAAACCGCGCTCCAAATCGGCCTGTATCACATTGACTCCGCGCGCAATGGCAGCCACCACGCTGTCGGTTTTGATTTCAATGCCGTAACCGCTGCATTGCTTGCTCGTTACCAAAGCCGAAAGCAGTTCGCCATCGCCGCAGCCCAAATCCAACACGCGGCTGCCTGCCGGAATCCAATCATAAATCAGTTGCAAATCATCGCGTAACTTCATGATTGCGCGTCCTCGTAAACATTATTCATATATGCCGCCACTGCCCGGATATACGGCTCGTCTTCCATCAAAAACGCATCATGCCCGTGGTTGGACTGTACTTCGATGTACTGCACCGGTTTGCGGGCCGCAATCAATGCTTTAACCAATTCTTTCGAGCGTTCGGGCGAAAAACGCCAGTCGGTGCTGAAACTGGCCACGAAAAACTTCGCCTGAACGTGTTTTAAGGCTTTTTGCAGATTATGGCCGTATTCCGCTGCCGGATCGAAATAATCCAGTGCTTTGGTCATCAGAAGATAAGTGTTTGCATCAAAACGTCCGGCAAACTTATCACCTTGGTAGCGCAGGTAGGATTCGATTTCAAATTCCACGCCGTAGCCGTACTGATAGCCGTCCGAGCGCAAATCCCGACCGAATTTCTCGCCCAAACCGTCTTCGGCAAGATAAGTGATGTGACCCATCATGCGGGCAATCCGCAAACCGCGCGTCGGAATCTTGCTTTCTTTGGCATAATGTCCGCCGTCAAAATCCGGATCGGTAAGAATCGCCTGCCGCGCCACATCATTAAATGCGATATTTTGTGCCGACAGTTTGGGAGCAGAAGCGATGACCAAGGCATGGCGCACGCGTTCGGGGAAATCAATCGTCCATTGCAAAGCCTGCATGCCGCCCAAGCTGCCGCCGACAACTGCCGCCCATTGTGTTACGCCCAAATAGTCCGCCAGCATTGCTTGGGAACGTACCCAGTCTTTGACGGTAACCACGGGAAAATCCGCGCCGTAATCCCTGCCGGTCTCGGGGTTTTCCGCCAAGGGGCCGGTACTGCCGTGGCAACCACCCAAATTGTTCAAACCAACAACAAAAAAGCGGTCCGTATCAATCGGCTTACCCGGCCCGACCATGCTGTCCCACCAGCCCGGGTGTTTCTCTTGCGGGGAATGATACCCTGCTACATGGTGATGACCCGACAAGGCATGGCAAACCAATACCGCATTGCTTTTATCGGCATTGAGCGTACCGTAAGTTTCAATCATCAAGTCGAAACGCGGCAAAGTCTGGCCGTTTTCCAAAACCAACGGCGTTTCAAACGGAATTTTTTCCGGGACAACTATCCCTACCGAGCCCTTTTTATTCATGATTTTCCCAAATTGCTTACAAGACGGACGGCAAAAAAGGTATTATAGCGGTTCGAAATATGTTTTGCACGGCATTGCCGCCCGCATAAGGATAAAGGCCGTCTGCAAAATGCGTTTTCCTGTTTACCCCGCCGCCTGCCCTGTTTGGCAGACGGCATCAATACCGATACCTTTCCCATGATAGGCCGCCTGTTCCGAATTTTCTTATTGTTTGCCTTTATCGCGCTGATTATCAACCGCCTGTTCAGCCGCAAGCAAAAACGCGCCCTTCGCGAAGTGATGCAAATCAGCGCGTGGGTCATGCTGGGCGCGGCGGCGGCAACCCTGATTTGGTATCTGGTGATGCTGTATTTCAAACACATTCCCGATGCCTATTGAGGACATCATGCCGTCTGAAAAATACCTGCCGCCATACCCAGACGGCTCATTCATTGCTACAATAAGCTCAGTTAACTTTTCAGCAAACAAAATTCCCCGTCATGTCATACTTTCTGCCCGAACCGCCCCTTTCCTACAACCAACAAAACCGAACCGCCGTTCTGCTGCTCAACTTAGGCACGCCCGATGCTCCGACCGCCGAAGCAGTCAAACCCTATCTGCGCGACTTTCTGTCCGACCACCGTGTGGTAGAACTGCCGAAATGGTTGTGGCAGCCGGTATTGCGGGGCTTGGTGCTGACGCTGCGCCCGAAAAAATCGGCGCACGGCTACGAAAAAGTCTGGTTTGACGAAGGCTCACCGCTGGCCGTTTATACCGAACGGCAAACCGCGGCATTATCCGCCAAATTCCCCGAAATCATCGTGCGCCATGCCATGACGTACGGCAATCCCGGCATTGCAGATGTCTTGTCCGATTTGAAAGCACAAGGTGTCGGCAGACTGCTGGTTGTACCGCTCTATCCCCAATATGCAGCCTCCAGCACCGGAGCCGCTTTGGATAAAATATTTGCCCAACTGCTGAAACAGCGCAACCAAATGGGGCTGCGAACCATTGCACGTTTTTACGACGATGCAGGCTACATCGGAGCCATGAAGCAACACATCGAAGCATATTGGGCGCAACACGGGCGCGGTGACAAACTGATGTTGAGTTTCCACGGTATTCCGCAAAAAAGCAGCGACGACGGCGATCCCTACCCTGAAGAATGCCGCCATACCGCCAAACTGCTGGCCGATGCGCTGGGGCTTTCTGAAAGCGAATATGTCGTCTCGTTCCAAAGCCAATTTGGCAAAGCAAAATGGGTAGGCCCGAGCACACAAGCCTTATTTGACGAATTGCCGAAAAAAGGCGTAGAAAAACTGGACGTATTCTGCCCCGGATTTATGGCAGACTGCTTGGAAACCATGGAAGAAATCGCACTGGCCGGACGCGAGCAGTTCCATGAAGCCGGCGGTACGCAGTTCCACTATATCCCCTGCCTGAACGACAGCCCCGTATGGGTTGAAGCTCTGGCAGATTTAGTGAAGCGCAATCTGCAAGGCTGGGATTAAACCGCCAAACGCAAAAAGCCGTCTGCAAAATGCCCCATCATGGTTTTTACAGACGGCCTTTGCTTGGCTTCAAACCAATCAAGTTATCCGTTTTAGTCTTTCTTGAAATAGCAACAACATTCATGCCTACTTAAATAGTGTTTGTGCAAACAAAAGGATTAAACCGAAAAACACAAAAAAGCCGTCTGTAAAATGCCCAATCATGGCTTTTGTAGACGGCCTTTGCTTTATTTCAAAACAATCACGTTATCCGATTTAGTCTTTCTTGAAATAGCAACAACATTCATGCCTACTTAAATAGTGTTTGTGTAAACAAAAGGATTAAACCGAAAAATGCAAAAAAGCCGTCTGTAAAATGCCCAATCATGGCTTTTGTAGACGGCCTTTGCTTTATTTCAAAACAATCACGTTATCCGATTTAGTCTTTCTTGAAATAGCAACAACATTCATGCCTACTTAAATAGTGTTTGTGTAAACAAAAGGATTAAACCGAAAAATGCAAAAAAGCCGTCTGTAAAATGCCCAATCATGGCTTTTGCAGACGGCCTTTGCTTTATTTCAAACCAATCACGTTATCCGTTTCAGTCTTTCTTGAAGTGGCGGCGGCGTTCCAGCTCGCTCAGGTAGCGTTTACGCAGACGAATGGATTGCGGAGTAATCTCTACCAATTCATCATCATCGATAAACTCTACCGCGCCTTCCAAAGTCAGCTTAATCGGCGTGGTCAGGCGCACAGCTTCATCGGTACCGCTGGCGCGTACGTTGGTGAGCTTTTTGCCTTTCAGC
Organism: Neisseria animalis; assembly: GCF_900636515.1. NCBI lineage: Bacteria > Pseudomonadati > Pseudomonadota > Betaproteobacteria > Neisseriales > Neisseriaceae > Neisseria > Neisseria animalis. Next base: position 1,186,880 of record NZ_LR134287.1, on the reverse strand, counting down.
GGGTTCACCACCAAATCATTGTCGCGGCTGTGAATACCGATAATCATGCCTTCGTAGATTTTGTCGCCCGGCGATACAAACATGCGGCCGCGGTCTTCCAAGTTCCACAATGCGTAAGCCACTGCTTCGCCTTGTTCTTGGGAAACCAATACGCCGTTGTGGCGGCCGGGCATATCCGGTTTGACCGGGGCGTAATCGTCGAAAACGTGGCTCATCAGGCCGGTACCGCGGGTCATGGTCATAAATTCGCCTTGGAAACCGATCAGGCCGCGTGCGGGAATGTGGTATTCCAAACGGGTGCGGCCGTTGCCGTCGCTTTCCATATTGGTCAATTCGCCACGGCGGCGGCCGAGTTCTTCCATCACTGCGCCTTGGTTGTCGTCGGGCACATCGACAGTCAGGTTCTCATACGGCTCGCATTTTTGACCGTTGATTTCGCGGTACACCACGCGCGGTTTGGCAACGGCCAGCTCAAAACCTTCGCGGCGCATGTTTTCCAGCAGAATGGTCAGGTGCAGTTCGCCGCGGCCGGATACGCGGAATACGTCGGCATCTTCGGTGTCTTCCACGCGCAGGGCAACGTTGGTCAGCAATTCTTTATTCAGGCGGTCGCGGATTTGGCGCGAAGTCACAAACTTGCCTTCGGTACCGGCCAGCGGGCTGGTGTTGACCATGAAGTCCATGGTCAGCGTCGGCTCGTCCACGCTCAGCATCGGCAAACCTTTGGGGTTGTCTTTGTCGGTAATGGTTACGCCGATACCGATGTCTTCAATGCCGGAGATAATCACGATGTCGCCGGCTTCGCCTTCTTCCAAAGGCACGCGCTCCAAGCCTTTGAAACCCAAAAGCTGGTTGATGCGGCCTTGCGCCACTTGCTGCTCGTGGTTCATCACGGCAACGGTTTGGCCGGGGCGGATACGGCCGTTCAAGATGCGGCCGATACCGAGGCGGCCGGTATAGTTGTCATAGTCAAGTTGGGAAATTTGGAGCTGAAGGGTTTCGTCGGCACTGCCGCTCGGAGCGGGCGTATGTTTCAAAATGGTTTCAAACAAAACGCGCATATCGGTTTCCGTACCGTTTTCTTCCAAACGGGCAAAACCGCTCAAGCCGGAAGCGTACACAATCGGGAAGTCCAGTTGTTCATCGGTTGCACCCAGGTTGTCGAACAGTTCGAATGTTTGGTCGATTACCCAGCTCGGACGCGCGCTCGGTTTGTCGATTTTATTGATGACCACAATCGGTTTCAAACCCAAAGCCAGTGCTTTTTTGGTAACGAAACGGGTTTGCGGCATCGGGCCTTCTTGGGCATCAACCAGCAGGACAACGCAGTCAACCATGCCCAATACGCGCTCTACCTCGCCGCCGAAGTCGGCGTGTCCCGGCGTATCGACGATGTTGATGTGGTAGCCTTCGTATTCGATGGCGGTGTTTTTGGCAAGAATGGTAATGCCGCGCTCTTTTTCGATGTCGCCGCTGTCCATCACGCGCTCGTCAACCTGCTGGTTGTCGCGGAAGGTGCCGGATTGGCGTAAAAGTTGGTCTACTAATGTGGTTTTGCCGTGGTCGACGTGGGCGATGATGGCGATATTGCGGATTGCTTTCATGGTAAAACTGTTTCGGCTTTCTAAAAATAACTGGCTATTATAACAGGAAAATAAGCGAATATATAAAAGGTAATCCCGTACCCGCCGTATTTTTACATTAGCCATCGCAGCACAGGCCGTCTGCAAACGGCAATATCACGCCGCCGCAGCTTCCGTTTTTCACCATCAATCAATTATCAAACGGCAGTACCGTTATAGTCATTTAAAATAAGAATGATACAGCGTTGCTTTGCCTTGCCGTACTATGTGTACTGTCTGCGGCTTTGCTGCCTTGTCTCATTCTTATTTTATTCGACTATATTTCCGTATTTTTACGCCCAAATCCCCATTACCGAATTTTTACATTTTATATAAATAAAACAAAATACTAAATCCGTCTTCCCAAAATCCTTCTCAAAACCCCTAGCCAACTGCCAAATAAAACAAGTATAATGCCTTTTTCTGAGTCGGAGTGTGGCGCAGTCTGGTAGCGCACTTGCATGGGGTGCAAGGGGTCGAAGGTTCGAATCCTTTCACTCCGACCAAAAATTTGAAAAGCAGCCGGTTAAATGGCTGCTTTTTTTATTGTTTTTATATCGAATAAGGCAAAACAAACAAAGCGGTACAGCGCAGACTATAAGGATAAGCTACTGCTTAAACAATCTCTCGTCTTTAAACAAGGTACGGCCACACTGTATCATTTTGTATGAAACGGCTATCTATGAGTTGTGATGAATCTTGCCTACTTATCTCGGTTTGGCCGCGCGGCAGGATTTTATGTAAAAATCATATAACCAATACGCTTAAGGCCGTCTGCATTTTGATTTGCAGACGGCCTTGTGCTTTTTTCATACTCTGAACAGGATTTGAAACAATATATCCATGCAGGTCATCATCAATCTTTTCTGCCTGCGTTGTGATGAACCTTGTCTGTTTGTCTCGGCTTGGCCGCATGGCAGGATTTTCTGTAAAAATCATATAACCCAATACGCTTAAGGCCGTCTGCATTTTAATTTGCAGACGGCCTTTTGCTTACTTTATAGTCGAATAAAATAAGAATGAGACAAGGCAGCGAAGCCGCAGACAGTACACATAGTACGGCAAGGCAAAGCAACGCTGTATCATTCTTATTTTAAATGACTATAATATCCTTGGTTGTATTTGAAGCGGTATATCAATGCAAGTAGTCATAAATTTTTTCTGCCAATGCCGTGCTGATGCCTTCAACCTGCGCCAAATCTTCTTTACTTGCCGCCATGAGGCCGCGCAAACCACCAAAACGGGTAAACAGGGCTTTTTTGCGCTTGGGACCGATGCCTTCAATATCGTTAAGAGATGAGGTTACACGGGATTTATCGCGCTTTTTACGGTGTCCGGTAATGGCGAAACGGTGGGACTCATCGCGCACGGTTTGCAAAAGATGCAATGCGGGGCTGTGCGGCGGCAGACGGAAGGTCTCTCCGCTAAACGGAAGAATCAATTCTTCCAATCCTGCCTTGCGCTCGGGACCTTTGGCAATTCCGACCAAGGGGATGTGCAATCCGAGTTCTTCCCAAACATCGACGGCTACTCCGATTTGCCCTTTGCCACCGTCAATCAATACAACATCCGGCCATTTTACTGTTTCGCCATTTGCCTCGGCCTCCTGCATTTTACCGTACCGCCGCCGCAATACTTCACGCATGGCGGCATAGTCGTCCCCTGCTTTGGCAGTGGTAATATTGTAGCGGCGGTATTGCGAAGGTTGGATATTTTGTTCGTCATAAACCACGCAACTGGCAATGGTGGCCTCGCCTTGGGTATGGCTGATGTCGAAACATTCCAAGCGGTTGAGGCTGTCTGAATCCATATTGAGAATCCGTGCCAATTCATTGATGCGGTGTTGCTGGCTGCTCTGCTGCTGATGCCGCTGCTCAATCGCGACACGGGCGTTTTGCTCCGCCATTTTCAACCATACTTTGCGCTCCCCGATGGTTTTATGCACAAATTGAATCTGTTTGCCGTGTTCGCTGTTCAATGCCGTCTGAATGGCTTCGGGTATGCTGAAATTGCTGATGATGACATCGGGTTTCGTTTTGCCGAGATAATGTTGTGCCACAAAGGCTTCCGCATAATCCTGCCCGTTTGGCTCGGGATCGTCTTTGACATCGGGAAAGAAACTTTTGTCGCCGACGTGCCGCCCACCGCGTATGCTGACCCAATGAACGCAGACAAGGCCGTCTGCAACGGCAAGGGCGAGTAAGTCTATATCATTGGGATTGTTGGGATTTTTACTGTCGATAAACTGCTGGCTCTGCATCAGACCCAAAGCCTGTATCTGATCCCGGAAACGCGCCGCTTCTTCAAATTGCAGTGCGGCGGCCGCCTGATTCATTTTATGGTGCAAAATCTGAATCAGCTCATCGGTTTTGCCATTGAGAAACGTTGCGGCTTCAGCAACATTGGCCCGGTAATCCTCGGCGGAAATATGACCGACACAAGGGCCGGAACACCGCTTAATCTGATACAGCAAACAAGCACGGTCGCGATGTTCGAATACACTGTCTTCACAGGTCCGCAACTTGAATACCCTCTGCAGAATCTGAATGCTGTCACGCACGGCATAGCCATTGGGATAAGGACCGAAATATTGGTTCGGTTTTTTAAGTGCGCCACGATAATAGGCCATTTGCGGAAATTCATGCCCTGAAAGCATCAGATAAGGATAGCTTTTATCGTCTCGAAACAGAATATTGTATTTCGGAGCCAATGCTTTGATGAAATTATTTTCCAAAATCAAGGCTTCGGCTTCACTGCGGGTAATGGTGGTTTCGATGTGGTGCACCTGTTTCAGCATTAAACGGATACGTGGCGAAAGATCGTTTTTCTGAAAATAACTCGATACCCGTCTCTTGAGATTAACGGCTTTTCCAACGTATAACACATTGTTATCCGAATCAAACATGCGGTACACGCCCGGCAATGCGGGGAGGTTTCGGAGAAAAATATCGAGATCGAAAGGCTGTGATTTGTCTGACACGGTATTTCCGCCTGTTTTCATACCTGCTGCATATATTGTATGGCAGATAAGGTATTGACCATATTAAAATATAACGGCTTCCGTTTTTATACTGCCATTTTGAAACCGAATCGGTAAAAAAGCCGTCTGCAAATACGCCGCAGACGACTTTTTATCATCAACGCTTATGTTCGACAAAGCGGTAATACGTCTCGCCTTCTTGAACATAACCTAATTCCACCCGGGCAATTTCTGAAATGGCCTCTTGCCCGTTTGCCAAGTCGTTTACTTCTGCCGCCAGAAAATTATTTCGCAAAACAAGCGTTTGGTTTTTTTCGGTCTGCAATATGAGTTGCTCTTGCAATTCTTTCGTATGCCCTACACTGCCTTTACCAAACCAAAGGCTATATTGGAAATACACGATAGCAATCGATAAAACAACAGTTACCCACTTCATACTTTATTACTCTGCATTGGCCGGTGGAATATTCCGAAAGTTGCACAACTCTTCAAACCATAAAAAGGAACGCGGACGGTTTGTCCGCGCCCTTTACTCTGTTTTCTGCCGCCTTGGCTGCGGCTGATTATTTGCCTAACTGATAAAACGCGGCTTTACCCGGGTAGTATGCGGCTTCGGCGAGTTCTTCTTCGATACGCAGCAGTTGGTTGTATTTCGCCATACGGTCGGAACGGCTCAACGAACCGGTTTTAATCTGCATGCAGTTGGTGGCAACGGCCAAATCGGCGATGGTGCTGTCTTCGGTTTCGCCCGAACGGTGGCTCATTACGCTGGTATAACGGTTGCGTTTGGCCAGTTCCACTGCTTTCAGGGTTTCGCTCAAGGTACCAATTTGGTTTACTTTCACCAGCAAGGCATTGGCCACGCCTTTTTCAATGCCTTCTGCCAAGATTTTCGGATTGGTCACAAACAAATCATCGCCGACCAATTGGACTTTGCCGCCCAGTTTTTCAGTCAGCAGTTTCCAACCTTCCCAGTCGTTTTCGTCCATACCGTCTTCGATGGAGATAATCGGGAATTCGGCAACCAAACCGGCCAGATAATCGGCAAACTCGGCACTGCTCAAAGCCACACCTTCGGCTTCCAAGTGGTATTTGCCGTCTTTATAGAATTCGCTGGAAGCACAGTCCAGAGCAAACAATACGTCTTCGCCCGGAACGTAACCCGCTGCTTTAACGGCTTCGGAAATCAGCTCCAAAGCTTCTTTATGGGTATTCAGGTTAGGTGCGAAACCGCCTTCGTCGCCGACGGTAGTCGGGAAACCTTTGGCATCACACAGTTTTTTCAGCGCGTGGAACACTTCGGCACCGCAACGCAAAGCTTCACGGAATGATTTCGCGTCCACGGGCATAATCATGAATTCTTGAATATTCAAAGTATTGTTGGCATGTTCGCCGCCATTGATGACATTCATCATCGGCACCGGCAATGCCATCGGGCCTGCGCCGCCCAAATAACGGTAGAGCGGCAGACCCGCATCTTCGGCTGCCGCACGGGCAACCGCCATGGAAACCGCCAGAGTCGCATTCGCACCCAAGCGGCCTTTGTTGTCGGTACCGTCCAATTCAATCATGATTTGGTCGATATAAGACTGTTCGCTGGCATCTACGCCGATTAATGCTTGGGCGATTTCATTGTTTACATGTTCCACCGCAGTCAAGACACCTTTACCCAAATAGCGGCCTTTATCGCCGTCGCGAAGCTCCAAAGCCTCTTTTTGGCCGGTTGATGCACCGCTCGGCACGGCTGCACGCCCCATCACGCCCGATTCCAACAATACGTCACACTCAACGGTCGGATTACCGCGTGAGTCCAAAATTTCGCGGGCAAAAATATCAACGATTGCGCTCATGAAAACTCTCCAAAGAAAGGGAAAAATAAAATTACCGGCTATGATACAGCCGAATAACACAGAATGAAACAAGGCGGCAAAGCCGCAGGCAATACAGGTGGTGCGGAAAGGCGCGGCAACGCCGTATCATTCTGCGTCAAATGACTATAAAAACCGGTTTGCCGGCCTCATTCAGACCATCTGAATAAATTCCGAACCTGAAATGTTCAGTACATCAGCAGGCCGTCTGAAACCCTTTTCCGGATTTGCAGACGGCCTTACTCATATCAACGGTGGTAATTAGGTGCTTCTTTGGTAATCTGCACATCATGAACGTGGGATTCACTCATACCGGCAGAGGTAATTTCCACAAACTCGGCTTTTTCGTGCATTTCCGAAATGCTGGCACAACCCAAATAGCCCATGCTGGAACGCAGGCCGCCAAGCAACTGATGGATAATGTTGATAATCGGACCTTTAAACGGTACGCGGCCTTCGATGCCCTCCGGCACATATTTATCGGTACTGTCCGTCTTGTCTTGGAAATAACGGTCGGCAGAACCTTGGCTCATCGCACCCAACGAACCCATGCCGCGGTAAGATTTATAAGAGCGGCCTTGGTACAGCTCGATTTCGCCCGGTGCTTCTTCCGTGCCCGCAAACATTCCGCCCAGCATCACGCAATATGCGCCGGCGGCCAAGGCTTTGGCAATATCGCCTGAGAAACGGATGCCGCCGTCGGCAATCAGGGGCACGCCGGTACCTTTCAAGGCTTCGGCAACATTATGAATCGCAGTCAGTTGGGGCACACCCACGCCTGCCACGATACGGGTGGTACAAATCGAACCCGGACCGATACCTACTTTTACGGCATCCGCACCGGCAGCCACCAAATCCAAGGCTGCTTTGGCGGTTGCAATATTACCGCCGATAACCTGAACTTGCGGGAAGTTTTGTTTGACCCATTTCACGCGGTCGAGTACGCCTTGGCTGTGGCCGTGTGCAGTATCCACCACGATGACATCCACACCGGCTTCAACCAGCGCGCGCACGCGCTCCTCGGTATCGCCGCCGGTACCGACTGCCGCACCGACGCGCAGACGGCCTTCCGAATCTTTATTGGCATTCGGAAATTCGGTGGTTTTGATAATATCTTTTACCGTAATCAAGCCTTTCAACTCGTCTTTGGCATTCAAAACCAATACACGTTCGACTTTGTGCCGGTGCATCAATTCCCGCGCCTCATCGATACTGGTACCTTCGGCAACGGTAACCAAACGCTCGCGGGGTGTCATAATCGCCGAAACCGGCAGATCCAGACGGCTTTCAAAACGCAAATCACGGTTGGTTACAATGCCCACCACCTTACCGTTTTCCACTACCGGCAAGCCCGACATTTTGCGCTTGCGCTCGGCACGCATCTTCAACAAATCACCAATCAAAACATCCGGCGCAACGGTAACGGGATCTTTTACCACACCGCTTTCGTGGCGTTTTACCTTGGAAACGGCACGCGCCTGCAATTCGGGAGGCATGTTTTTATGGATGATGCCGATGCCGCCTTCCTGAGCCATGGAAATGGCCAAGCGCGCTTCGGTTACAGTATCCATTGCAGCGGAAAGTAAAGGGGCGTTGAGCGAAATTTCGCGGGTGAGTTTGGTTTGAAGCGTGACGTCGCGCGGCAGCACGGTTGAATGTGCAGGAACCAGTAAAACGTCGTCAAAAGTATAGGCTTTTTCTACGATACGCATGATGCTCGGGCTTTCCAGTTTGTGCAAGATACGCCGAATTATACCATGCCGAATATTGGAAAATCCAGCAGCAAAATGCCGTTGATACGGGATTTGCACAGCATACGGAGGCCGCAACAACCTCACGCAAACGCTATTTTGCAGACGGCCTTTTCCAAAATGCCGTCTGCATTTTCGATGCTTATATAATTTGCCAACAAAGCCGTCTGAAAAAATGCTAAGATACCGTTGATTTTCCGCTTGGATACCGCTTTATGAACTCTTTACTCGAACAACTGCAACCCTATCCGTTTGCACGTCTGCGCGAAGCCATGCAGGGACTTGATGCACCTGAAGGCATAACGCCCGTTCCCCTGCACATCGGCGAACCCAAACACGCTACGCCGAAAGTCGTTACCGAGGCCTTGGCCTCTTCACTTGCCGAACTTTCCGCCTACCCCCTGACTGCAGGACTGCCCGAATTGCGCCAAGCCTGTGCCGACTGGATTTGCCGTCGGTATGACGGCCTGAAAATCTGCCCGAATACCGAAATCCTCCCGGTTTTAGGCAGTCGGGAGGCCCTGTTTTCCTTTATCCAAACCGTACTGGACCCTGTTACAGACGGCAGCAAACCCGTTGTCATCAGCCCCAATCCGTTTTATCAAATCTATGAAGGAGCAACCTTGCTTGGTGGCGGTGAAATCCATTTTGCCAACTGCCCTGCTCCGGCATTCAACCCCGATTGGCGCAGTATCAGCGAAGATATTTGGAAGCGCACCAAAATCGTTATTCTCTGCTCACCCAACAACCCAAGCGGTAGTGTATTGAAACGGGAAGACTGGCAGGAGATTTTCGCCCTGCAAGACCGCTATGGCTTTGTGATCGCTTCTGATGAATGCTATTCCGAAATTTATTTCGACGGCAACAAACCCATCGGCTGTCTGCAAGCCGCTGCCGAACTGGGCCGCAGCAACAAAGGCTTAGTGATGTTTACCAGCCTGTCGAAGCGCTCCAATGTTCCCGGTTTGCGCTCCGGCTTTGTTGCCGGAGATGCGGAACTGCTAAAAAACTTCCTGCTTTACCGCACCTACCACGGCAGCGCCATGAGTATTCCCGTGCAACGCGCCAGCATCGCAGCTTGGAACGATGAACCCCATGTGATTGAAAACCGCCACTTGTATCAGGAAAAATTCGACAAAGTTATCCCGATTCTCCGGCAGAAGTTTGACGTTAAAACACCTGATGCTTCATTCTATATCTGGTTAAAAATACCCGACGGCGATGATTTGGCCTTTGCCAAAAAATTATGGCAGCAGGCCGCCATTCAAGTTTTACCCGGCCGCTTCCTCGCCCGTATGACCGCAAGCGGCAACCCGGGAGAAGGCTATGTCCGCATTGCATTGGTTGCTGATGTAGAAAGCTGCGTTAAGGCAGCAGAAACCATCGTATCGCTCTACTCTGATACCACTGCATAAAAATCATCGTTCTGTTTGGTTCGATACAACGGCCGGTACGTCCATCATACGCGCACGGCCTGTCCGCTTCATTTTTATAGTCGAATAAAATGAGAATGAGACAAGGCAGCGAAGCCGCAGACAGTACAGATAGTACGACAAGGCAAAGCAACGCAGTATCATTCTTATTTTAAAAGACTATGTTTATGATTAATTAGCACGGAATAACACGGCGTTGCCACACCTTGTCTCATTCCGGGTTATTTGACCATCAATCCAAACAATCATAATAAACAAAGGCCGTCTGCAAATCCATATATGAATTTTGCAGACGGCCTTTTCATCGGATATTGAGCTTACGCTTCACCGTTTTCTTCGGATAAAACATTTTCCGAACTATTTGCAGATTCCGTATATTCCGAATTTTCCATCATATTTTCCTCTGCATTTTCTTCGTCGGGCTCTTCCGCCACCCGCTCCAAGCTGACCAGCGTTTCGCCTTCGTCCAGATTAATCAGGCGCACACCTGCGGCGGCGCGGCCGGTTTCGCGGATTTGCTCGACTTTGGTGCGGATTAATACGCCGCCGCTGGTAATCAGCATCAAATCGCCACTTTCGCTCACCAGCGTTGCCGCGACCAACATAATAAACAAAGGCCGTCTGCAAATCCATATATGAATTTTGCAGACGGCCTTTTCATCGGATATTGAGCTTACGCCTCACCGCTTTCTTCGGATAAAACATTTTCCGAACTATTTGCAGATTCCGTATATTCCGAATTTTCCATCATATTTTCCTCTGCATTTTCTTCGTCAGGTTCTTCCGCTACCCGCTCCAAGCTGACCAGCGTTTCGCCTTCGTCCAGATTAATCAGGCGCACACCTGCGGCGGCGCGGCCGGTTTCGCGGATTTGTTCGACTTTGGTGCGGATTAATACGCCGCCGCTGGTAATCAGCATCAAATCATCGCTTTCGCTTACCAGCGTTGCCGCGACCAAATCGCCGTTGCGTTCGCCTGTGTTGATGGCGATATTGCCTTGGCCGCCTTTGTTTTTACGGCTGTAATCCGCAATCGGAGTGCGCTTGCCGTAGCCGTTGGCGGTGGCGGTGAGCACTTGAAGGTTGCTTTGTTCGCATTCCGGTGCAAAGGTAATCAGGCTGACGATTTTACCGTCGGCAGGCAGACGCATACCGCGCAGGCCGCCGCTGCCGCGCCCGCTCGGACGCACGCCGTGTTTGCCGCTGATGACGACGGCTTCACTGTTGTCGTCTTCGTTTTCAGACAGGCCGTCTGAAAGTTCTTCGTCATTTTCAGTTTCGGCGTCTTCGGCTTCGTCGCTGCCGGATTTTTCCCAGTATTCGTTGAAGCGGATGGCTTTGCCGAGGTTGGAGAACAGCATGATGTCGTCGGCACCGCCCGTTTGCGCCGCGCCGACCAAATAGTCGCCTTCTTTGAGTGCGATGGCTTTAATGCCTTGCGCGCGTACGTTTTTAAAGGCGGAAAGCTGTACTTTTTTCACCATGCCGTGTGCCGTGGCAAAGAAGACATATTGGTCTTCCGGGAACTCGCGCACCGCTAAAATCGCGCTGACTTTTTCGCCTTCTTCGAGTTGGATAACGTTGTTAATCGGACGACCGCGGCTGTTGCGCCCGCCTTCCGGCAATTTGTAAACCTTAATCCAATGGCATTTGCCGAAGTTGGTGAAACACATCAGATAATCATGGGTATTGGCGACAAAGAGTGTTTCGATAAAGTCTTCGTCTTTGGTTGCCGCTGCCTGTTTGCCGCGCCCGCCGCGACGTTGCGCCTGGTAGTCGGTGGTCGGCTGGGTTTTGATGTAACCGCCGTGCGTCAGCGTGACCACCATCTCGCGTTGCGGAATCAGGTCTTCATCGGCAATATCGCCGCCAAACGGGTTGATTTCGCTGCGGCGTTCGTCGCCGAACGCGCTTTTGGTTTCTTCCAATTCCTCGCGGATAATGGTGGTAATACGCTCCGGCTTGGCGAGAATGTCCAAGAAATCAATAATCTGCGCCATGATGGTTTTGTAATCGTTGACGATGGTATCTTGGTCGAGGCCGGTCAGGTTACGCAGGCTCATGCGTAAAATCGCATCGGCTTGGATTTCGCTCAGGAAATAACCGCTTCCCTGCAAACCCAAACCCTGCGGCAGACCTTCGGGGCGCGCCATCTGCATATCCAAATCGGTGCGCGAGAGCATTTCGCCCACCAGACCGGACTGCCACGGTCGTGCCAACAGCTTTCCTTTGGCTTCCGGCGCGTCGGCGGATTCTTTAATAAGCCGGATCATTTCATCGATGTTGGACAACGCAACGGCTTTACCCTCGGCAATATGGCCTTCGTGGCGTGCTTTTTTCAGGCGGTAGAGCGTGCGGCGGGTGACGACTTCGCGGCGGTGGCGCAAAAATTCGGCCAAAATCTGCTTGAGGTTCAGCAGGCGCGGCTGGCCGTCGACCAGTGCCACCATGTTGATGCCGAAGCTGTCTTGCAGCTGGGTCATTTTATAGAGTTGGTTGAGCACCACTTCGGCGTTTTCGTTGCGCTTGAGCTCGATGACCACGCGCATCCCCGATTTGTCGGATTCGTCGCGCAAGTCGGCAATGCCTTCCAGCACTTTTTCGCGCACCAGCTCGCCGATTTTTTCCACCAGTTTGGCTTTGTTTACCTGATAGGGGATTTCGTCGATGATGATGGCTTCGCGTTCGCCGTTTTTACCGATGGTTTCGATATGGGTTTTGCCGCGCATCACCACGCGGCCGCGGCCGGTTTTGTAGCCTTCGCGCACGCCGCTCATACCATAGATGGTGGCTCCGGTCGGAAAATCGGGGGCTTTGATGGTGTTGATCAGCGCATCGATGTCGGTGTCCGGCTCATCCAGAAGCTGAAGGCAGGCATTGACGGTATCGGTCAGGTTGTGCGGCGGGATGTTGGTCGCCATGCCCACGGCGATACCGGAGGAGCCGTTGATCAGCAAGGCGGGGAAACGGGTCGGCAATACCAGCGGCTCATGCTCGCTGCCGTCGTAGTTGGGGCCGAAGTTGACGGTTTCTTCTTCAATGTCGGCCAGCATTTCATGGGCGATTTTCGCCATCCGGATTTCGGTGTAACGCATGGCCGCCGCGCCGTCGCCGTCAACCGAACCGAAGTTGCCCTGGCCGTCGACCAGCATATAGCGCATGGAGAAATCCTGCGCCATGCGCACGATGGTGTCGTAAACGGCGGAGTCGCCGTGGGGGTGGTATTTACCGATCACATCGCCGACGATACGGGCGGATTTTTTGTAGGCGGAATTCCAGTTGTTTTTCAGCTCGTGCATGGCATACAGTACGCGGCGGTGCACGGGCTTGAGGCCGTCGCGCACATCGGGCAGCGCGCGGCCGACAATCACACTCATCGCATAATCCAGATAGGATTTGCGCATTTCGTCTTCAAGGCTGACGGGCAGGGTTTCGAGTGCGAATTTATGGTCGTTTCGGACAGTTGCGTCGGTCATGATTTTCCGTATTTCTGAATAGCAAAAAATTGTGCTGATTTTATCATAAATACGCGCATTCGGGTTGTATTTGCGTTACCTCCCCCATACGCCGAAGGCCGTCTGAAAATCTGTTTGGAATTTTCAGACGGCCTTGCCGGTCGGCTTTGATTAAAACCGGTTTGATTTCAAGATTGCGGCGCGGTTTGCTCCAATTCGATTGCCGCCGCCAAGAGCGACAGGCGCGCCATTACGCCGTACACATACAGCCGGTTGTGTTCGTTGTCGATGTCGCAGTCTTTGCCGGAACGGGGCATACCGAGCGAATCCCATTGCTCGAACACGCGTTTGCAGGCTTCGGGAGCCTCTTCCGAATCGTCACCGTTGCCGGTCGGAATGCTGTTGGAAAGCGGCACAAACACCATGCCGCCTGCATTCAGGTTTTCATCCGCGCCTCGGCCTTCGTGTACGCGGAAAAAGCCTCCGATGACAAACCGGTCCATCATATACACAACCGGTTCGGACACTGCGCCGTTTAAGGTTTCGTATGTATAAATACCTTCTTGGACAATGACTTCGGTCACTTCCAAGCCTTCTTTGACTTTGGCCATTTTGTTGCGGTTTTTGCGGTTGAGTCCGCGCACTTCGTCGGCGGATTTCACGCTCATCACACCCATGCCGTAAGTACCCGCATCAGCCTTGACAATCACAAACGGCTTGTCGGTGATGCCTTTTTCGTCGTATTTGGCCCGGATTTTCGCCAATACGCGCTCTACGGCTTCCGCCAATGCGTCTTCGCCCTCGCGCTCTTGGAAATCCAAGCCGCTGATTTTTTCAAAGTAAGGATTGATGTCCCATTCGTCGATGTCGATTAACTTGGCAAAATCGGCGGCCACTTGGTCGTATGCGGCAAAGTGTGCCGTCTTGCGGCGGGATGTCCAACCGCCGTGCAGCGGCGGCAATACGGTTTGCTCAATGCCTTTTAAAATTTCCGGAACACCTGCCGACAAGTCGTTGTTCAGCAAGACTACGCAAGGTGAGAAGCCGTCGGCCAGATGGACGCGCCCACGGGTGCGCAGCAAGGGCTCGAGCAAAATAGTATTGCCCAAGGCCGTCTGCAATTCGGCCGGCTCGGTGACTTCGGGATTCAAGCTGCCCAAGCGCACTTCATAACCTGCAGAGCGTAAAATTTCAGCCAGCGCATAGACGTTTTGCAGATAAAAGGTATTGCGGGTATGGTTTTCGGGAATAATCAGCACTGATTTCGCCGCTTCGCAGGCACGCTGCACCGCATCTTGCGCCGCCACCGCCGCCAGCGGGATAAAGTTCGGATTCAGATTGTTGAAGCCGCCCGGAAACAGATTCATATCAATAGAAGAGATTTTATAACCTGCATTGCGGATATCGACCGAACCGTAAAACGGCGGCCGGTGCAGGCTCCATTGCAAACGGAACCAGTTTTCGATTTTGGTGTGGTTGGCTAGGATTTTCGCTTCAAATGATTGGAGCTGCGCCAAATGCTCGCTGGCGATAACCGGTAGTTTCATACTGCTAACCTCTGTTTGTTGGGCAATTCTCGGACATATGTGAATAATAGTGCCTTTTTTCAAGAGTCGGCAAGTTTCTTTTTGCACCGGCGCAAAAAAGGAAAGGTTTAAAAAATTATACAAAATGTCTAAAATTTTATAGAATATTGTCAACAATATAAGAAATTAAAAAAATTAGACAAAATCTGTTGCAAGAAAGTTTTAATGCGTCTAATATTCTGCCATCAAACCAACTACTGCCAATGCAAAGAACCATCATGAGCGCACAGACCCTTTACGACAAACTTTGGAACAGCCACATCGTCCGCGAAGAAGAAGACGGCACCGTATTGCTGTATATCGACCGCCATCTGGTGCACGAAGTCACCAGCCCGCAAGCCTTCGAGGGCTTGAAAATGGCAGGCCGCAAGCTGTGGCGCATCGACAGCGTGGTTTCCACCGCCGACCACAACACGCCCACCAACGATTGGGACAAAGGCATCCAAGATCCGATTTCCAAGCTGCAGGTGGACACTTTAGACAGCAATATCAAAGCATTCGGCGCGCTGGCGTATTTCCCGTTTAAAGACAAAGGCCAAGGCATTGTCCATGTGATGGGGCCGGAACAAGGTGCCACCCTGCCCGGCATGACCGTGGTTTGCGGCGACTCGCACACTTCCACCCACGGCGCATTCGGCGCATTGGCGCACGGCATCGGCACTTCCGAAGTGGAACACACCATGGCCACCCAATGCATCACCGCCAAAAAATCCAAATCCATGCTGATTAAAGTGAACGGCCGTCTGAAAACGGGCGTGACCGCCAAAGACGTGGCACTGTACATCATCGGCCGAATCGGCACCGCCGGCGGCACGGGCTATGCCATCGAGTTCGGCGGCGAAGCAATCCGAAGCCTTTCCATGGAAGGCCGCATGACTTTGTGCAACATGGCCATCGAAGCGGGCGCGCGCAGCGGCCTGGTTGCGGTGGATCAAACCACGATTGATTATGTAAAAGGCAAACCGCTCGCCCCCAAAGGCGAAGATTGGGAAAAAGCCGCGGCTTACTGGCGCACGCTGGTTTCCGACGAAGGCGCAGCCTTCGATAAAACATTCGAATTCGACGCGGCCGACATCGAGCCGCAGGTAACGTGGGGCACCTCGCCCGAAATGGTGCTCGGCGTAGACGGCAAAGTGCCCGACCCCGCCGACGAGGCCGATCCGGTCAAACGCGGCGGCATGGAACGCGCGCTCGAATATATGGGACTGACCGCCGGCACGCCGCTGAACGAAATCCCCGTTGACGTGGTGTTCATCGGCTCCTGCACCAACAGCCGCATCGAAGATTTGCGCGAAGCCGCCGCCGTGGCCAAAGGCCGTCTGAAAGCCGCCAATGTAAACCGCGTATTGGTGGTACCCGGTTCGGGCTTGGTGAAGGAACAGGCCGAGCAAGAAGGTTTGGACAAAATCTTTATCGAAGCCGGTTTCGAATGGCGCGAACCGGGCTGCTCGATGTGCCTCGCCATGAACGCCGACCGTCTTGCCCCGCAAGAACGGTGCGCCTCCACCTCCAACCGCAACTTCGAAGGCCGCCAAGGCAACGGCGGGCGTACCCATCTCGTCAGCCCCGCAATGGCCGCCGCCGCCGCCGTAACCGGCCGCTTTACCGACGTGCGCAGCCTTGTATAAACTCACTCAAAGCAGGCAGGTATCAGTTCAGCCTGTCCCATACCGACACAAGGAGTTTGAAGATGAAAAAAATAACTTCCCTCTTATTCGCCACTGCATTGACCTTAAGCATTACCGCCTGCAGCAACACATGGCACGGTGCAAAACAAGACAGCCGTAACGCCCTGCAGGCAACCGAACGCGGCATGGAAAAAGCCGGCAACGCCACCGAAAACGCATGGGATAAAACCAAAAACGCCGTCAAACGTGGTGCAGAAAAAACCGCTGACGCAACCGAAAATGCGTGGGACAAGACCACCAGTGCTACTGAAAACGCATGGGATAAAACCAAAGCCGCAACCAAACACGGCTGGGACAAGACCAAAGAAGCCGTAACAGGCAAATAAGCCGTCTGCAAAATCGTCTGTCTGAATCAGGAGCAGCCCGATTACCCGCCTCCGACTTCCGATTATTGGAATACACATGAAAGCCTTTACCCAACTTACCGCCATTGTTGCCCCGCTCGACCGCGCCAACGTCGACACCGATGCCATCATTCCCAAACAGTTTCTCAAATCCATCAAACGCAGCGGCTTCGGCCCCAACGCCTTCGACGAATGGCGTTATTTGGATCATGGCGAACCGGGCATGGACAACAGCCAACGTCCGCTCAATCCCGATTTCTCACTCAACCAGCCCCGCTATCAGGGCGCGCAAATCCTGCTGACGCGAAAAAACTTCGGCTGCGGCTCCTCACGCGAACACGCACCGTGGGCACTCGACGACTACGGCTTCCGCGCCGTCATCGCCCCGAGTTTTGCCGACATCTTCTTCAACAACTGCTACAAAAACGGCCTGCTGCCGATTGTATTAAGCGAAGAACAAGTCGGGCAGCTTTTCCAAGAAGTCGAAGCCAACGAAGGCTATCAACTTTCCATCGACTTGGAAAAACAAAACCTGACCACCCCGGGCGGCGAAGTGTTCCGTTTCGACATTACCGAACACCGCAAACACTGCCTCTTAAACGGCCTTGACGAAATCGGTCTGACCCTGCAACACGCCGACGAAATCAAAGCGTTTGAAGCAAAACGCAAAGCCGCCCAGCCTTGGCTGTTTCATGCCTGATTGGTAATGCCGTCTGCAAAAAAAACACCGATTTGCAGACGGCATAATTGCTGCAAAAACTGCCTGAATATTCCTCTCTTTTTCCATTTTCCCATCATTAAGGAAACCGCAATGACCCAACAAATCGCTATTTTGCGCGGAGACGGCATCGGTCCCGAAATCGTGCGCGAAGCCGTGCGCGTGCTGGACAAACTGATCGAACAAGGCTTGGATGTCACATACGAATACGCGCCTTTGGGCGGGGAAGCCTACGACGAATTCGGCTCCCCCTACCCCAAATTTACGCAAAACCTCTGCCGCAAAGCCGACGCGGTCTTGCTCGGTGCGGTCGGCGGCCCGCAATACGACAATCTCGAGCGCCCGCTGCGTCCCGAGCGCGGCTTGCTGGCCATTCGCAAAGATTTGAATTTATTTGCCAATTTGCGTCCGGCTATTCTCTATAAAGAGCTGGCCAATGCCTCTACGCTGAAGCCCGAAGTCGTGGCCGGCTTAGACATACTGATTGTGCGCGAGCTGACCGGAGATATTTATTTCGGCGAGCCGCGCGGTATCCGGGTGCTGGAAAACGGCGAGCGCGAAGGCTTCAATACCATGAAATACAGTGAAAGCGAAATCAAGCGCATTGCCCATGTTGCCTTCCAAGCCGCACAAAAGCGCAATAAAAAAGTCTGCTCCGTCGGCAAAGCCAACGTTTTGGAAACCACCGAACTGTGGCGCGAAATCTTCGATGATATTGCCAAAGAATATCCGGATGTGGAACTGAGCCATATGTATGTCGATAACGCCGCCATGCAGCTTGTGCGCGCACCGAAACAATTCGACGTAATCGCTACCGGCAACATCTTCGGCGATATTTTGAGCGATCAGGCTTCCATGCTCACCGGCTCCATCGGTATGCTGCCCTCCGCCTCTTTAGATGAAAACGGCAAAGGCCTCTACGAACCTTCACACGGCTCCGCGCCCGACATCGCCGGCCAGAACAAGGCTAATCCGTTGGCAACCATTCTTTCGCTGGCTATGTTGGTGCGCTATAGCCTCAACGATGAAACACGCGCCCAACAGATTGAAGCGGCTGTGCAAAAAGTATTGCAACAAGGCTTCCGCACCGGCGATATTTATGAAGAAGGCACGCAACTTGTTTCTTGTTCGGAAATGGGTGATGCCGTATTGGCTGCTTTGTAAGTAAAAGGCCGTCTGCAAAAGTCCGTACCGCTCTAAAAGCCGTACGGACTTTTAACATTTCCATTCATTTCTTTGCTCTTCTACACCATCAAATCATTTTCAAACCTTCTATTTTCTTTTTAATATACTATTTACATTATTATTTTCTTTTTTTATTCCTTTTGTTTCGAAAAAATAAATAACAAGACACCAAACAGCCTCAAGGCCGTCTGCAAAACGGAAAATCATCTAGACAATTTGCCAGCCAAGCCAATACCTGATACGATTTGCAGCAAAGCGAAATATTTTAGGCTTGGCGTGTGTTTCGAGTTAAAACATCACAACGTCAAATCTTTGAAATCAAAGATAGCTCCTCAATTATTTTAGTTTTACGTTTTCTTTTCAACTTCACTCAGAAACGAAAACAAACGAAGCGGTCGCAAGACCAAGTCTGATACACTCAACATAAAGGATAGTAATGATGTCCACACAACCGCACGATGTTGACCCGATTGAAACACAGGAATGGCTGGACGCACTGAGCTCCGTATTGGAAGCTGAAGGCGAAAGCCGTGCACATTTCCTGTTGGAACAACTGGTGAAATACACACGCCGCCGCGGCGTTCACATGCCGTTCGACGCTACCACCGCTTATCTCAATACCATTCCGGTAGGCAAAGAGCAAAAATCTCCGGGCAACCACGAGCTGGAACACCGCATCCGTTCCGCAATCCGCTGGAATGCGGCGGCAATGGTGCTGCGTGCGGGCAAGAAAGACTTGGAGTTGGGCGGACACATTGCTTCCTTCCAATCGGCAGCCACTTTGTATGATGTCGGTTTCAATCATTTCTGGAAAGCCAAAGGCGAAGGCGAAGAGGGCGATATGGTATTCTTCCAAGGCCACGCGGCTCCCGGCATTTATGCGCGCGCGTTTGTTGAAGGCCGCCTGACCGAAGAACAGTTGGACAACTTCCGCCAAGAAGCGGAAGGTAACGGCCTGCCTTCTTATCCCCACCCCCACCTGCTGCCCGATTTTTGGCAATTCCCGACCGTATCCATGGGCTTGGGCCCGCTGATGGCGATTTACCAAGCCCGTTTCCTGAAATACTTGGATTCGCGCGGCTTGAGCAAAACCAAAGGCCGCAAAGTATGGGTATTCTGCGGCGACGGCGAAATGGACGAGCCGGAATCCCAAGGCGCAATCGCACTGGCCGCACGCGAAGGCTTGGACAACCTGATTTTCGTCATCAACTGTAACCTGCAACGCTTGGACGGCCCCGTGCGCGGCAACGGCAAAATCATCCAAGAGCTGGAAGGCAACTTCCGCGGTGCCGGCTGGAACGTGTTGAAAGTGATTTGGGGCAGCAAATGGGATGCCCTGCTGGCACGCGACACGACCAATGCGCTGAAAAAACGCATGGAAGAAGTATTGGACGGCGACTACCAGACTTACAAATCCAAAGACGGTTCTTATGTCCGCGAACACTTCTTCAATACGCCCGAATTGAAAGCACTCATCGCCAATATGTCTGACGAAGAAGTATGGGCATTGAACCGCGGCGGACACGATCCGCACAAAGTGTATGCGGCATACTACGAAGCGGTAAACAATGCCGGCGGCCGTCCGACCGTCATCTTGGCGAAAACCATCAAAGGCTACGGCATGGGCGCTTCCGGCGAAGGTCAAAACGTCGCACATCAAGCGAAAAAAATGGACGTGAAATCGCTGAAACAATTCCGCACCCGTTTTGATATTCCGGTAAGCGACGAACAAATCGAAAGCGGCGACCTGCCGTATTACCGCTTCCCCGAAGACAGCGAGGAAATGAAATACCTGCGCGAACGCCGCAACGCATTGGGCGGTTATCTGCCGCAGCGCAATCCGAACAACGAAGCCTTGCCGGTTCCTGCTTTGGAAACATTCGATGCACAGCTGCAATCCAGCGGCGACCGCGAATTTTCCACCACCATGGCATTTGTGCGCATCTTGTCTGCCTTGCTGAAAGACAAACAAATCGGCAAACGCATCGTACCGATTGTTCCTGATGAAAGCCGTACCTTCGGCATGGAAGGCATGTTCCGCCAATACGGCATCTGGAACCCGAAAGGCCAACAGTATACCCCGCAAGACAAAGACCAACTGATGTTCTATAAAGAATCGGTTGACGGTCAAATCCTGCAGGAAGGCATTAACGAACCGGGTGCGATGGCAGACTGGATTGCAGCGGCCACTTCTTACGCCAACAACCGCTACGCCATGATTCCGTTCTACATCTACTATTCGATGTTCGGTTTCCAACGCGTGGGCGACTTGGCATGGGCGGCCGGCGATATGCACGCACGCGGTTTCCTGCTGGGCGGTACTGCCGGCCGTACAACCTTGAACGGCGAAGGTCTGCAACACGAAGACGGCCACAGCCAAATCCAAGCCGACCTGATTCCGAACTGCGTATCTTACGATCCGACTTTCCAATACGAATTGGCAGTCATCATTCAGGACGGCCTGCGCCGCATGTACGTCGAAAATGAAGACGTGTTCTACTACCTGACCCTGATGAACGAAAACTATGCCCACCCTGCCATGCCGCAACGCAAAGGCATCGAACAGGAAATTCTGAAAGGCATGTACCTGCTGCAAGAAGGCGGCAAATCCGACAAGAAAGTCCAACTGATGGGTTCCGGCGTGATTTTGAACGAAGTCATCAAAGGTGCGGAGTTGCTGAAAAACGATTTCGGTGTTGAAGCCGACATCTGGTCTTGCCCGTCGTTCAACCTGCTGCACCGCGATGCAATCGAAGCAGAACGCTACAACCGCCTGCATCCGCTGGAAGAAAACAA
This sequence comes from Neisseria animalis, assembly GCF_900636515.1. NCBI lineage: Bacteria > Pseudomonadati > Pseudomonadota > Betaproteobacteria > Neisseriales > Neisseriaceae > Neisseria > Neisseria animalis. Next base: position 1,165,455 of record NZ_LR134287.1, on the reverse strand, counting down.
ACTGCCGTTTGTAACTGCCCAGCTGCAAGGACACGAAGGTCCTGTTGTTGCCGCTACCGACTACATCCGCAGCTTTGCCGACCGCATCCGCGCCTATATCCCGAACGACTACCACGTTTTGGGTACCGACGGTTTCGGCCGTTCCGACAGCCGCGCCAACCTGCGCCGCTTCTTCGAAGTCGACCGTTACAGCGTAGCCGTCGCCGCGCTGAGCGCATTGGCAGACCAAGGCAAAGTCAGCAAAGAAACCGTTAAACAAGCCATCGAAAAATACGGCATCCAAACCGACACTGCCCCAAGCTGGAAACGCTAACCGCAGTTTTCAGACGGCCTCTCAGACAGAGGCCGTCTGAAACGGTGTATTGTTTAAGCGGAACGCGGCAGCTTTGCCGCAGAAACCAATACGACGGCTGAAAATCGGATAACCTTCAGCCGAAGACAAGAAGCATAAAAGGAAACTCTCAATGAGTATCGTAGAAATCAAAGTACCCGATATCGGCGGTCATGAAAATGTAGACATCATCGCCGTAGAAGTCAAAGCCGGCGACACCATTGCGGTTGACGACACCCTGATTACCCTGGAAACCGACAAAGCCACCATGGACGTTCCTGCCGATGCAGCAGGTGTGGTAAAAGAAGTCAAAGTCAAAGTCGGCGACAAAATTTCCGAAGGCGGCGTGATTCTACTGGTGGAAACCGGTGCTGCTGCCGAAGCACCTGCTGCCCCGGCTCAGGAAGCCTCACCGGCACCTGCCCCTGTCGAAAGCGCACCCGCTCCGGCTGCCGCGCCTGCCGCCGCAGCAGGTACCGTAACCGTGACCGTACCCGACATCGGCGGCCACAGCGATGTGGACGTGATTGCGGTAGAAGTCAAAGCCGGCGATACCGTCGCCGTTGACGACACCCTGATTACTTTGGAAACCGACAAAGCCACTATGGACGTGCCTTCTACCGCAGCCGGCGTAGTGAAAGCCGTTTTGATTAAAGTCGGCGACAAAGTATCCGAAGGCTCTGCCATTATCGAAGTAGAAGCAGCCGGCGCACCTGCCGCCGCTCCTGCTCCTGCTGCCGAAGCACCTAAAGCAGCCGCACCGGCTCCCGCTGCCGCACCCGCACAAGCCGCTGCACCGGCCGCACCGGCTGCCGCATTCGGCAACACCCCTATTAACGAAGCTTCCTTCGTCAAAGCCCACGCCGGCCCTTCCGCACGCAAACTGGCGCGCGAATTGGGTGTCGATTTGGGCTTGGTAACCGGTACCGGCCTGAAAGGCCGGATTATGGGCGACGACATTAAAGCCTTCGTCAAAGCCGCCATGCAGGGCGGTGCGGGCAAAGCCGCACCGGCTGCCGCTACCGCATCCCTCGGCGGCGGCTTGGATCTGCTGCCGTGGCCGAAAGTGGACTTCAGCAAATTCGGTTCGGTAGAAGTAAAAGAACTGAGCCGCATCAAGAAAATTTCCGGCCAAAACCTGTCGCGCAACTGGGTAGTCATCCCGCACGTTACCGTCAATGAAGATGCCGACATGACCGAGCTGGAAGAATTCCGCAAACAACTCAATAAAGAGTGGGAGCGCGAAGGTGTGAAACTCTCGCCGTTGGCATTCATCATCAAAGCCTCGGTTTCCGCGCTGAAAGCTTTCCCGGAATTCAACGCCTCTCTGGACGGCGACAATCTGGTATTGAAAAACTACTTCAACATCGGTTTTGCCGCCGATACGCCGAACGGTTTGGTGGTACCGGTGATTAAAGATGTGGATCAAAAAGGCCTGAAACAAATCAGCCAAGAATTGACCGAATTGTCGAAAAAAGCCCGCGAAGGCAAGCTCAAACCGCAGGAAATGCAAGGCGCATGCTTTACCATCTCCAGCTTGGGCGGCATCGGCGGTACCGGTTTTACCCCGATTGTGAACGCACCGGAAGTCGCCATTTTGGGCGTGTGCAAATCACAAATGAAACCGGTATGGAACGGCAAAGAGTTCGAGCCGCGCCTGATGTGTCCGCTGAGCCTGTCGTTCGACCACCGCGTAATCGACGGTGCGGCAGGTATGCGCTTCACCGTGTTCTTGGCCAACCTGTTGAAAGACTTCCGCCGTATTACCCTGTAATGGTTTTCAGACGGCCTTTGAATATTAATATCCGTTCAGGCCGTCTGAACATAAACGGGAAGGATGTTTGATGCAATGTGAAAAATCCCGTCATTTTGCCGGCAAAACAGCCTGACGGAGCCGCATTCCCTGCAAAACCAATCCCTATACGGTAACACGGATTTTTCAGACGGCCTTTATGAGCTTCAGGCCGTCTGAAACGGAATAATCAAAGAAAGATGCAAAATGAGCTTAATCGAATTGAAAGTGCCCGACATCGGCGGCCATGAAAATGTGGACATCATCGCCGTAGAAGTCAAAGCGGGCGACACCATCTCCGTTGACGACACCCTGATTACTTTGGAAACCGACAAAGCCACCATGGACGTACCTGCCGAAGCCGCAGGCGTGGTGAAAGAAGTGAAAGTTAAAGTCGGCGACAAAATCTCCGAAGGCGGCGTGATTCTGGTAGTTGAATCCGCCTCTGCCGCAGAGGAGCCAAAAGCCGAAGCCGCGCCTGCCGCCGCTCCGGCACAAGAAGCCCCGAAAGCAGTCGCAGCCGCACCGCAAGCCGCTGCATTCAGCGGTAACGCCGATGCGGAATACGACGTAGTGGTATTGGGCGGCGGACCGGGCGGTTATTCCGCTGCCTTCGCCGCAGCCGACGAAGGTTTGAAAGTTGCCATCGTGGAACGCTTCTCCACCTTGGGCGGCGTATGCCTGAACGTAGGCTGCATTCCGTCCAAAGCACTGCTGCACAACGCCAACGTAATCGACGAAGTGCGCCATCTTGCCGCCAACGGTATCAAATACCAAGAGCCGGAACTGGACATCGATATGTTGCGTACCTACAAAAACAACGTTGTCGGCCGCCTGACCGGCGGTTTGAACGGCATGGCCAAAGCACGCAAAGTAGATGTCATCCGCGGTAACGGCCAATTTGTCGGCGCGCACCATATCGAAGTCGCCCTGACCGAAACCGGCGAATACGATGCACCGCTGGTAGAAACCGGCGAAAAACGCACCATCCAATTTAAAAACGCCATTATCGCCGCGGGCAGCCGCGTGATGAACCTGCCGTTTATCCCGCAAGACCCGCGCATCATCGACTCTACCGGCGCATTGGCACTGAAAGAAGTACCGGGCAATATGCTGATTATCGGCGGCGGCATCATCGGCCTCGAAATGGGTACGGTTTACAGCACTTTGGGCACCCGTCTGGAAGTAGTGGAAATGATGGACGGCCTGATGCAGGGTGCAGACCGCGACTTGGTGAAAGTATGGCAGAAAGCCAACGAACACCGCTTCGACCGCATCATGACCAACACCAAAACCGTAGCCGTAGAAGCACGCGAAGACGGTATCTATGTAACGTTTGAAGGCGAAAACGCACCTGCCGAACCGCAACGCTATGATTGCGTGCTGGTGGCTGCCGGACGTGCGCCAAACGGCAAACTCATCGGTGCAGAAAAAGCCGGTGTCGCCGTTACCGAACGCGGTTTCATCGAAGTCGACAAGCAAATGCGTACCAACGTGCCGCACATTTACGCCATCGGCGACATCGTCGGCCAACCGATGTTGGCGCACAAAGCCGTACACGAAGGCCACGTTGCCGCCGAAAACTGTGCAGGCCACAAAGCCTACTTCGATGCGCGCGTCATTCCGGGTGTAGCCTTTACTTCACCTGAAGTAGCATGGGTCGGCGTAACCGAAACCTCTGCAAAAGCAGACGGCATTAAAATCACCAAAGCTACCTTCCCGTGGGCAGCTTCCGGCCGTGCGATTGCCAATGGCTGCGACAACGGCTTTACCAAGCTGATTTTTGATGCCGAAAGCGGCAGAATCATCGGCGGCGGTATCGTCGGTCCGAATGGTGGCGACATGATCGGTGAAATCTGTTTGGCGATTGAAATGGGTTGTGATGCCGAGGACATCGGCCGCACCATCCATCCGCACCCGACCTTGGGTGAATCCATTGGTATGGCTGCGGAAGTGGCTTTGGGCGTATGTACCGACCTGCCGCCGCAAAAGAAAAAGAAATAATGTCATAACAGTTTGCAACAAAAAACTGTAAGCATTATTCATTAAAAGGCCGTCTGTAAATTAACTTTTTACAGACGGCCTTCCTATATCTTTGCGTTATCTTGGTCTTTTATAGTCATTTAAAATAAGAATGATACAGCGTTACTTTGCCTTGCCGTACTATGTGTACTGTCTGCGGCTTCGCTGCCTTGTCTCATTCTTATTTTATTCGACTATAACTTCAATTTAAGAGAAATTCTGTTTTGGCTTTTGATGAGTTCAGAAAAAAGACAATGAAACCCAACAAACGCTTTGCAGCTCCCTCGCCACAGCACGTTCTTTTTTAAGATAAAGTGAAATATAACCATACCTCACTTTATCTTAACTTTAAGCGTGCGGATTCATCAGATTTTCCGGCGACAGAATACGGTCCAGCTCTTCTTCGCTCAACAGACCGCGCTCCAAGACCACTTCCCGCACGCCTTTTCCGGTTTCGGCGCAGATTTTTCCGACAACATCGCCATTGTGATGGCCGATATACGGATTGAGATAAGTCACCAAACCGATGGAGTTGAATACATAACGCTCGCAGATTTCCCGGTTTACCGTAATCCCGCTGACGCATTTTTCCGCCAAATTAACGCTGGCGTTACCCAACAGCGAAATGGTCTCAAACATACATTGGGCGATAACGGGTTCCATCACATTCAGTTGGAGCTGTCCTGCCTCTGCGGCAAAAGTAATGGCTGTATCATTGCCGATTACTTTAAAGCAGACTTGGTTGACAACTTCGGGAATCACGGGGTTGACTTTGGCCGGCATGATTGATGAGCCTGCCTGCATTTCCGGCAAGTTGATTTCTTTCAAGCCGGCTCGCGGGCCGGAGGAAAGCAAGCGCAAGTCGTTACAGATTTTCGAGAGTTTGACGGCGGTGCGTTTCAATGCACCATGTACCATCACATAAGCACCGCAGTCGGAAGTGGCTTCAATCAGGTTGGGCGTGAGCGTACACGGCAAGCCGCTGACGGCTGCCAGTTTCTCAACCACCAAAGCTGCATAACCTTTCGGCGTGTTGACGCCGGTACCGATGGCGGTTGCCCCCAAGTTGACTTCCAACAATAAAGCACGGGTACGGTCGAGATTGAGGATTTCTTCGTCCAATAATACTTGGAACGATAAAAACTCCTGCCCTGCCGTCATCGGCACAGCATCCTGAAGCTGGGTACGCCCCATTTTCAAAATATCTTTAAACTCTTCTGCTTTGGCGGCGAAGGCATCGCGCAGCACACGCAGTTTGTCGAGCATTTCTCCAATGCTGTAATATACCGCCAAACGGAAGCCGGTAGGATAAGCGTCATTGGTAGACTGGCTGGCATTGACATGATCCATCGGGTTTACGATGTCGTAACGCCCTTTCTCATGACCCAGAATTTCCAAGGCCAAGTTTGCAATCACTTCATTAGTGTTCATATTTACCGATGTACCGGCGCCGCCCTGATAAACATCAGAAGGAAACTGATCCAAACAGCGGCCTTTGAGCAATACCTCGTCGCAGGCTTGTTCGATGGCGGCGGCAATTGCAGACGGCACTGCACCCAATTCCGCATTGGCTTGCGCGGTCGCTTTCTTAACCATTACCATGCTGCGGACAAACAGCGGCACATCGGCAATTTTTTGTGTAGAAATATTAAAATTTTCCACTGCTCGCAAGGTATGGATTCCCCAGTAAACGTCTGCAGGAATTTTACGCTCGCCCAGCAGGTCGTGTTCAATACGGAACGTCATGTTTTCCCCTGTCGGTTGTTACGATATAAATAATATAACGATAGCCGACTATACAGAAATTGTCTATCCTGTTTTCGGCCTATCGCTCTCCGATATTACGCTGCTTTCCGCTATAATAGCGTTTTTCAGACGGCATATCCTGACTCATGAGCAACCTGACCGCACTGTTACAGCAAAAAATCAGCCATTCCGACTATCGCGACATGATTATCCGCCACAGCAAAGATTTCAGCAGCGGAGAAATCCGGCTGTTGGAAGAAATCCTGCAACGCTTCGGATTTGACGTTGTTCAGGAACAAGCCCTCGCCCAAACCGTTTTACAGCAGGCGCGCTTCGATCCCGATGCTTTCCATATCGACAGCGACGATGAAGACGTAACCGGCGTCTGCCCGCACTGCATCAATCCTCCCATGCCGCCGCTGCGCGATTATCTGCAATGGCGCGAACAGAGAAGCTGAGCTGATTTATCCGCCCGAAAGCCGTCTGCATTTTCAGAGAAACCGCGAACCATGTTACAAACCGACAACCTGACTGCACCGCAACCGCAACGCATCATCAGCGCACAAAACATCTCCAGCCAAGAAGAACTTTTAGAGCGCGCCCTACGTCCGAAAACGCTGGAAGACTATATCGGGCAGCGCAAAGCCAAAGAACAATTGGCCATTTTTATCCAAGCCGCCAAAAAGCGGGGCGAAGCACTCGACCACACCCTGCTTTTCGGCCCGCCCGGTTTAGGTAAAACCACGCTGGCGCACATCATCTCGCGCGAGCTGGGTGTCAACCTGCGCCAAACCAGCGGTCCTGTATTGGAACGCGCCGGCGATTTGGCGGCATTGCTGACCAATCTCGAACCGCACGATGTGTTATTTATCGATGAAATCCACCGCCTAAGCCCCGTTGTCGAAGAAATCCTCTATCCGGCAATGGAAGACTACCAGCTCGACATCATGATCGGCGAAGGTCCTGCCGCCCGTTCGGTTAAAATCGATCTGCCGCCGTTTACCCTTATCGGCGCTACCACCCGCGCCGGTATGCTGACCAACCCCTTACGCGACCGTTTCGGCATCGTTTCCCGCTTGGAGTTTTACGAAAACCGCGATTTGGCCACCATTGTCAGCCGCTCCGCACAACTTTTGCAGTTGGAAATGGGTGAAGAAGGCGCAATGGAAGTGGCCAAACGCAGCCGCGGTACGCCCCGTATCGCCAACCGCCTGCTGCGTCGGGTGCGCGATTATGCCGAAGTCAAAAACGGCGGCATGATTGATGCCCCAACCGCCGATGCCGCCCTGAGTATGCTGGATGTCGATCATCAGGGCTTGGACGTGATGGACAGAAAATTTTTAGAAGCGGTTTTATATAAATTCAGCGGCGGGCCGGTAGGTTTGGAAAACATTGCCGCCGCCATCGGCGAATCGACCGATACGATTGAAGACGTTATCGAGCCGTATCTGATCCAACAAGGATTCCTGCAACGCACCCCGCGCGGCAGAACGGCTACCGAACGCGCCTACGCCCACTTCGGCCTGCAGTACGACAAGTAACCGGAACATGCGCCATACGGCCAAGCAGCAATGCCGTATTTTGTTGCATGAAATGACTATAAAACTTTATAGTCATTTAAAATAAGAATGATACAGCGTTGCTTTGCCTTGCCGTACTATGTGTACTGTCTGCGGCTTCGCTGCCTTGTCTCATTCTTATTTTATTCGACTATAATCAAACTCTAATCCGCTCAAAACATCTGCCTTCCGCATCCATTCCATCGCAAAAGGCCGTCTGCAAATTCAATTTTGCAGACGGCCTTATTCCGTTATCCTACATCATCATGCCGCATTTGCCACCAACCATGCGGCCGCGGCAGCCAATGTAAACGCCAGCGCAAACTTCCCTGCTCCGGCAAAACGCAATACCGGCAGCTTGCCTTCCAATTCTTTATAACCGGTCAGCATCGGCGTAATCAGATTGTGTTTTTTCACAAACTTATAAATCAGAATCGTTACAACGTGTACCGCCGCCAATGCCGCCAACAGATTGAAAAAACCGATATGGATTGTACGCAATGCCGAACCCGTATCTGCGCTGACCCAGCCGTTCAAATAGCCGTTATTGGTAAAAGTATTCTCATCGGACGCAAACAGGCCGGTCGTTACCTGCACCGCCACCGCCACCAATAATGCCAACACCATCAATGCGCCGACAGGATTGTGTCCGGGCTGCTCGTTTTCCGAAAGCCCGCCTTTGAGATAACGCAGCATTTGTTTCGGCCCGCGTACAAAATTCGCAAACCTTGCCGTATCGCTGCCCCACACACCCCAGCAAATACGGAACACCAGCAAGGCCAGCACCAACACTCCGCACCGCAAGTGCCACACCAGCAGATTGCCGCCCGCCTGCGCGCTGTACCACATAAACACCACCGCAACCGCCAACAGCCAATGGAAAAGCCGCGTAGGCAAATCCCACACCTTGATTTTCTGTTTCATTATCGCGTACTTTCTTATAATATGTTTGAAATCAGACATATTCTAACAAATTTTCCGGCCGCGCCATGACCTTCTTTTCTCCATCTTATTGTCCAAACAGCGAAAGCCGCCATTTGCAGACGGCCTTACAGTTTCCCGACGTGTTCAAACCGCGCCAAGAAGAAAGCCACAAAGGAACATTCGGCACACTGGCAGTTATCGGCGGCACATCAGGCATGAGCGGAGCCGTCGTATTGGCTGCTACGGCGGCAATGTACACCGGCTGCGGCAAAACATGGGCGGCATTCAACCAGCCGCAATTGCCGTTTGCCGTGATTCCCGAACGCCCCGAAGTAATGCTGGCCACCGCCGAAACCTTGATACGGCGCAACGACATTGATGCCTATGTCGTCGGCTGCGGCTTGGGTTTGGACACTCAGACCGAACATTTACTGTCTGCCCTATTGACCGCTGCCCGAGGCAAACCGCTGCTGCTGGATGCCGACGCGCTTACTTTGCTGGCCAAGCCGTCTGCAATCCGACAACAGGCAGCGGAACACGGCAAACTGATCTTAACCCCCCATCCGTCCGAAGCCGCACGTTTGTTGGGCATTTCCACCGAAGCAGTGCAATCCGGCCGCGAACACGCCGTTCAAACCATCAGCCATACCTTCAATGCCGTAACCGTACTCAAAGGCAGCCGCAGCTTGGTTGCCGCGCCCGAGCAGCCCCTTTACACCAACACCAGCGGCAATGCAGGCTTGGCAACGGCTGGCAGCGGAGACGTGTTAAGCGGCATAATCGGCAGCCTGCTGGCACAAGGCATACCCCTTCTGCAAGCCGCACAAGCCGGCGTATGGCTGCACGGCGCGGCGGCGGACCTCCTGCGCGACAACGGCATCGGTGAAGCCGGTATGTTGGCCGGTGAAATTGCTCCGGCCGCCCGCTGGCTGAGAAACCGCCTGATTCATTCGTCAATCTGACAGCCATGCCGTTTCCCAAGCATAGCGGATTCATGAGAAATCGGAATAGGGAATCTGCCGTACTTTTTTTGATTTGAAACCGATGAAAGCTGTTGGTTTGGTTATTTCTTACCTTGATGCGGTTGTAAACTGTGTATTCCCGCCTTAAACGCAAGAAAAAGCCGTCTGCATATTCAGACGGCTTTTTTGCTAACGATAAACCCGTTGCGGGAAATCGTCAACATATCAATATCCCGCATTTTGCAGACGGCCTTTTCGCCTAAAAATGCCTCTTTTACCCTGCACCCAAACCATCAAACACTTCACCCCTTATGATGAATTTACGGCAGACGGTGGAGGCGGTGTGGTTGACATCGGTATGCCGGCGCTCGACGAGTTGTGCGGTTAAAAAGTACGCCCTATTCGCTTTGTTGCAATTCTTCCGGCGTATTGTAGTTGACAAAATCTCCGTCCGAATCGAAATGTACCACGCGGGCGCGCTGCTGCTGCAACCAGCCGCGCAAAGTCCGCATACCCGAATAGAGATAGGGAATGGCACTCTGCAAAATCTGCGGACGGATAAACATGATGCTGTATTGCGGGCGCACGGGCGTTTCCACATAAAACGCATTACACAGCGGCGTGCGGCGTGCCATTTCCAAAAAACGTGCCACCAAATCGGGCGGCAGTTCCGGCATATCGCACGATACAATCAGCAGCCAATCCGCCTTAGCCAGTTGCAAATCATTGGCAGCGGTACACAACGCCGCCAGCGGCCCCAAGTGCTGCCATTGCCGCGCATCGGCGAAAACATGCGGGCTGCGCTCGGCATAGGCTTCCAAATTACGGTTTGCGCTGATGGCAATGTGGTCTACCTGCTGCCTGATACGCCCGATAACATGATCGATTAAGGGTTTGCCGCGCAGGGGCAGCAGTCCTTTATCCGTACCGCCAACCCGCTTGCCCTGCCCGCCCGAAAGTATCAAGGCGTAAATTTTCATTGCATTCTGTTCCATATCTTACCGCCTTTTTGCAGACGGCCTGATGCGCTCAACCGGCAGCGTTGCCCATCTTTTCCGCCATTCATGCCGTCTGCAAAATCCAATTTAAGTTTCATTTAAAATGAATTTTATCTAACGAGATTTTACACTAATTCCGCCCGCTTTCCACAACAAAAACACATTTTTTTACACAGCCCGAATTATTCCGAAGACGGCAACCACCCCTCCGGAGCGCAAACCCGAATACTCTTGCTGCACCGTTCTCCCATCGTTGCGATAAAATCTGCACGCCATGTTTACAGCTCTCCGCCTCGGCTTTTACAATTCCCGTATTTCCCTATTTTTCCGTCTGTTTGCAGACGGCTTTTACCGTTTCCAAACCGAAGCGTCTGCCAGAAAGACAACGCATGATCCAAAACCGCCAATCCCTCAGCCTTTCCGCCCGGCTCAAGCTGCTGACCCTGCTGTGGGTCGGCTCCGCCCTGTTTTCCGTGGTCTTGACGCTGCTTTTGTCTTGGCGTTTGGAAAATGCAGCCGCTGCCATCAATGATGCCGGCAGCCTGCGGACACAAACCTACCGGCTGACCTATACGGTCAGCCACGATGCTTCCGGCCCGCAAATCAACCGCCAGATTTTAGAATTCGAGCAGACACTGGCCGCCATCAACAAAAGCGATTTGGTTCACCCGCTGATTCCCTCGCATACGCCGCTCTCCTACGATTTAATCCAATCCATGCTGCTTATCGATTGGCAAAACAACATCCGCCCCTCGCTGTTGAACCGCGAATTGCCCAGCCAAATCGACCTGTACCGCTTTACCGGCAATTTGGAATTGTTTATCCAAGCCCTCGAGCACGCCAGCGAGAAAAACTCACTGTGGCTGCGGCGTTTCCAAATGGCATTGGTTTTCATGATATTGTTGGCGGCAGGCTCGATGATTATGCTGCACTATGCGTGGATTATCCGTCCGCTCGAAACACTGCGCGAAGGCGTACAAACCATCAGACGCGGTGGCTTCGGCGTGGCTATCCCAACCGACCATATTCGCGAATTTGCCCAAGTCAGCCACGGGTTTAACCAAATGAGCAGCCGCCTGAAAACACTCTACACCGACTTGGAAGGACAAGTTGCCCGCCAAACCGCCGATCTGGCGCGTCAAAACCGGGACTTGGCCCTGCTTTACCAAACCACGCGCGACCTGCACCAAATCCGCCAGCCCAAACAAGCCGCCGAAGAGTTTTTGGCCCGCACCGTTCCTGCCGTTTCCGCTTCCGCCGGCTGCGTCCGCCTGCTGCACGCCGAACGCGGCCGTACCGGCTTGACCGCCTCATTCAATTTGCCTGAAAACGCCGCTCCCGATTTCCCCTGCAGCGATACTTTCCCGATTGTTTACCAAGAAGAACAATTAGGAGAACTTACCCTGTATTTTGCAGACGGCATAACCCTTACCGATGACGACCGGAAATTGCTGCACGCCTTAAGCAGCCAGCTCGGCGTATCCGTTGCCAACCACCGCTTCTCCCAAGAAAGCCGTCTGCTTGCCGTATTGCAGGAACGCAACCTGATTGCCCAAGGTCTGCACGACAGCATCGCGCAAACGCTGACCTTTCTCAACCTCCAAGTTCAAATGCTGGAGAGTGCGTTTCGTGCCGGCCAAAAAGAACAGGTTGAAGAAAATATCCGTTTTATCAAAGACGGCGTACAAGAATGCTATGACGATGTCCGCGAGCTTCTGTTAAACTTCCGTACCAAAATCAGCAATAAAGACTTTCCCGAAGCCGTGGCCGCACTGCTGGCACGTTTCAAACAGCAAACCCAGATTGCCGTTGAAACCTCATGGACGGACGACACTGTCGCGCTCAACAACGACGAGCAGCTCCAAGCAGTCTTTATCCTGCAGGAAAGCCTGTCCAACATCCGCAAACACGCCCACGCAAGCCATGTACACATCAGCATTACCAACGAACGGGATTTTGTCCTGACCATACGCGACGACGGCATCGGTTTCGACACAAGCCGTCTGAATATTTTATCCGGCGAGCATGTCGGACTGGGCATTATGCAGGAGCGCGCACGCCGAATCCGCGCCACCCTGACCGTAGAATCCCGACCGCAACAAGGCACAACCGTTACCCTACGTTTGCCGCAATCCGAAAGAAACGCAGCATGAGCATCAAAATCATCTTAATCGACGACCATACCCTTTTCCGCAGCGGCATCAAAGCCCTGCTTTCGCGCCAAGACGACTTTGAAGTCATCGGCGAAGCCGCAGACGGCTTTTCCGGCGTCAAACTGACCGAACAGCTCCAACCCGACATCGTCCTGCTCGACCTCGATATGCCCGCCATGAACGGGCGGGAAGCGCTGGCACAAATCCTCAACACCAATCCGCAACAAAACGTCGTCATGCTGACCGTATCGGAAGACAGCGACGATCTGACCGAATGTATGCGTTTGGGCGCGCGCGGCTTTTTGCTGAAAAACATCAATGCCGACTTCCTGCTCGACAGCATCCGCAAAGCCGTAGACGGAGACAACGTCTTTTCCCCCGAAATGACCTCACGCCTCGTGCAATCGCTGATTTCGCCCGCCGCACCGCGTACCGACCGCGCGCTCTCCGCCCTGACCCCGCGCGAATTGGAAATCTTAGGCTACCTCGCCGCCGGGCACAGCAACAAAGTCATCGCCCGCCATCTCGACCTTGCAGAATCCACCATCAAAGTACACGTCCAAAATATCCTGAGAAAGCTCAACCTCGGCAGCCGCGTACAGGCAGCGGTTTACGCCGTCAACCACAACGTACCGCAACCGCAGGACATATAAATTTTCAGACGGCCTTTCGCCTATCCGCACAACAATGTGCTATACTAAACGGCTAAAATTTATCCCTTGCGGGCGGCACTTGATTTTCGGCAGTCTGTCCCTATCTCCCCCGCAACAGGATTTCCCAACAACCAACAACCTTTAAGGGCTTACGATGAGCGTAAACGTAGAAACTTTAGAAAACTTGGAACGCAAAATCATTGTGTCTCTGGCTTGGGCCGACATCAATGCAGAAACCGACAAACGCCTGAAACAAACCCAACGCCGCGTTAAAATCGACGGCTTCCGTCCGGGCAAAGCACCATTGAAAATCGTTGCTTCCATGTACGGTGCCTCCGTACAAAACGAAGTATTGAACGAACTGCTGCCGCGCGCGTTCTACGACATCGTAACCGAGCAAAACCTCCGCATCGCCGGTTTCCCGCGCTTCGACAGCGTTGAAGAACAAGACGATGAAAACACCCTGAAAGTTGCCGCCATTTTTGAAGTCTTCCCGGAAGTAACCGTAGGCGACCTTTCCGCACAAGAAGTAACCAAAGTTACCGCCAGCGTAGGCGATGCCGAAGTGGACAAAACCGTAGAAATCCTGCGCAAACAGCGTACCCGCTACAACCACGTCGAGCGCGAAGCGCAAAACAGCGACCGCGTCATCATCGACTTTGAAGGCAAAATCGACGGCGAACCGTTTGCCGGCGGCTCTTCCAAAAACTATGCCTTCGCCTTGGGTGCAGGTCAGATGCTGCCTGAATTTGAAGCAGGCGTAGTCGGCATGAAAGCCGGAGAAAGCAAAGACGTCGAAGTCAACTTCCCTGAAGACTACCACGGTAAAGACGTAGCCGGTAAAACCGCCGTATTCACCATTACCCTGAACAACGTATCCGAAGCTGCCCTGCCGGAAGTGGATGCCGACTTTGCCAAAGCCTTGGGCATCGAAGACGGCGATGTGGCCAAAATGCGTGAAGAAGTGAAGAAAAACGTCGGTCGCGAAGTTGAACGCCGCGTTGCCGACCAAACCAAAGAATCCGTTATGGACGCCTTGCTGAAATCAACCGAAATCCAAGTACCGGTTGTTTTGGTTAACGAAGAAGCCGGCCGTCTGGCCAACGAAATGAAACAGAATTTCGTCAACCAAGGCATGGCCGATGCCGCCAACTTGGATTTGCCGCTGGATATGTTCAAAGAGCAAGCAGAACGCCGCGTGTCATTGGGTCTGATTTTGGCAAAAGTAGTTGAAGAAAACAAACTCGAGCCGACCGAAGAACAAATCAAAGCCGTCATCACCAACTTTGCCGACAGCTACGAAGATCCTCAAGAAGTCATCGATTGGTACTATGCCGATGCACAACGTCTGCAAGGCCCGACTTCTCTAGCCGTAGAAGCCAATGTGGTCGACTTCGTACTGGGCAAAGCCAAAGTAACTGAAAAAGCCCTGTCTTTTGATGAGGTAATGGGTCAAGTCTAACCTTCGGACAACCCGAAGCCGTCTGCAATCCCAATTTGCAGACGGCATGAAATCAAAAGCACCGAAGCAGCGTCAAGCGTGCTTTGGTGCTTTTCAGCCATTTAAGGAAAACAGAAATGACTCCAGACTTTCAAAACTATCTCGTGCCAACCGTTGTCGAACAAAGCGGACGCGGCGAGCGCGCTTTCGATATTTATTCCCGCCTGCTCAAAGAGCGCATCATCTTTTTAGTCGGCCCGGTAAACGACCAGTCTGCCAATCTGGTGGTGGCGCAACTGCTGTTTTTGGAAAGCGAAAATCCGGATAAAGACATCTTCCTCTACATCAACTCCCCCGGCGGTTCAGTCAGCGCAGGCATGTCGATTTATGACACCATGAACTTCATCAAGCCCGATGTCTCCACCCTGTGTATGGGCATGGCCGCCAGCATGGGCGCATTCCTGCTCTCCGCCGGTGCAAAAGGAAAACACTTCTCCCTGCCAAACAGCCGCGTGATGATTCACCAGCCGCTGATCAGCGGCGGACTGTCCGGTCAGGCATCCGATATTGAAATCCATGCCAAAGAGCTGTTGAAAACCAAAGCCAAATTAAACCGTTTGATTGCCGAACATACCGGTCAGGATTTGGCAAAAGTCGAACGCGACACCGATCGCGACAACTACATGACTGCCGAAGAAGCCCAAGAATACGGCTTAATCGACCAAGTCCTCACCCAGCGCGGCGTATTAGGCAAATAATCCGCATATTGCCGCCCAAAGGCCGTCTGCAAATACCGGAAATACCCACCGGCCGTTTTGCAGACGGCCTTTTTATGCCGGTTACCTATCCAAACCGCAAAGCCTTGTAAATTCCTGCAAGAACGCTTGTCCGCACAACATCAAATTACTTATAGTCGAAATATACGGCAGCTTTCGAAAAATTCTGTCGAAACAAGCCACAGCATTTATCGCTTTCCTGCCGGAGCTTTTACCCATCCGCCAACCATAAGGAGAAAATCATGGGCAAACACCACTTTGACGCACGCCGTGAAGCACTGCTGAAAGACATCCGTGCCGTGATGGACGATATCGAAGAACTATACAGCCGCAGCAGCGAAGCCGGTTCGGAACAAGCGGAGCAGGTTAAAGCCGATTTGCAGCAAAAACTCGATGCCGCAAAAGAACGACTGTCGCAATTTGAAAGCGACATCCGCGCCAAACAGCAGCACCTCACCGAGCAGGCACGCCGCCATTATGAAGACTTGGAAGAACAAGCAGATGCATACTGGCAAGCCGGAAAAAAACAATTTGCCGAGTTCAAACAAGAAGCCGACCGCCATATTCGGGAACAAAGCTGCCGCGCCGATCAAGCAGTACGGGAGAAACCCTACCATGCCATCGGCTTGGCCGCATTAGCCGGCTTAATTGTCGGCATTCTGCTGAACCGCCGCTAAACCAACAACAACGGCTTTCACCCTCCTCATCAAATGCGATGCCTTTATGCCGTCTGAAACGCACTTTTCAGACGGCTTTTATCCAGACAACCATCACAACCGATACTTTATGAACATTCGTGAAAAAATCGACCATGCCCAAACGCTGCTCAGTCAAGGCATCAATTTATTACTGCTGAGAATGCAGATACTCAATCTGGATTTAGCCGACCAAGCCGCCAATATTTTCCGCATACTCATCGCATTGGCCGTATCGTCCGTATTGCTGCTGGCCGCACTCATCAGCCTGTTTTTCGGTCTCAACCGCCTTCTGAGCGAAACCGCAGCAATCTGGACATTTTTCAGCATTGCCGCAGCCGCACTGCTCATTATTTTCTTATTGCTCTATCGTGCGTCGAGCCTGTGGCGCAAGCAAAACAACCGCATCGCCGCCACCTTACGCGACATTCAAACCGACATTGCCTGTCTGCGTGGCAAAACAGCCGACAACACCGAAGGAAAATCAAATGTCCGCACAACGCAACAATGAGCGCGAACTGCTCGAATTGGAAATCAAACTGGCGCGCCTGCACATTACCGCCGCCCACACCCGTTACCGGCACTCCAAACTGCACCGGCCGTACAATAATTTGCCTACCGAACTGCTCTCCTTTGCCCTAAAACGCCGCCATCGTACCAAACGCCGCACACCTGCCTCGCTGCTGCTGCCGCTGTTTTGGCAACTGATACGGCTTTACTTGAAAAATAAAAAATAATAACCTTTATCACTAAAAAAATATTTGTCTTTAAATTGGAATTTGATTATAGTCGAATAAAATAAGAATGAGACAAGGCAGCGAAGCCGCAGACAGTACACATAGTACGGCAAGGCAAAGCAACGCTGTATCATTCTTATTTTAAATGACTATATTATCGCCCTGCCCGAGCCACCGTCATTGCGCCGGTGTCTTTGGGCTTTTTCATTTTTCAATAAGGACATTTACCATGAAAAAAACCATCATTGCGATGGCGCTGGCCTGTCTGCCTTTGGCAGCCGCAGCGGACACAACCCTGTACGGGCAAATCAAAAGCAGTATTTCTGCCTCACAGGTAAAAATCAAAAGTACAGACGGCATGGCAAAAAGCGCGGCCGCAACCCGTATCAACGACAATACTTCGCGTATCGGCGTTAAAGGCAGCGAAACGCTTGGCGGCGACACGAAACTGATTTGGCAGCTTGAGCAGCGTGTTTCCGTCTTGGGCGACCGACAAGGCTGGGGAACGCGTGATTCGTTTATCGGTCTGCAGGGCAAATTCGGCACCTTGCGCGCCGGCAATCTCAATAATATTTTGCATGAAATGGACGGTTTCAACCCGTGGATGGGTACGCCGAGTGCCGCCGAATTGGGTTTGAGTGCCTACCGTGGCGGTTCCCGCAGCATATCGGTACGCTACGAAAGTCCTAAATTTGCCGGTATTCATGCCGATTTACAATATGCCCCGCGCGACAACCAAAATCCGACCGACCGATACACCCATGAAAAAGCCGGCCGCGACCAATACACCGCCGGCTTGACCTATACCCGTCCGAATCATTATGCCAAACTTGCCTATACCCTGCGGAAAAACCGCGTCGGCAGTGAAGACGGTCAAGTGGCCCGTTTGGAAACCGCCTACCATGCTGATAAAGTATTCTTAGGATTGGGACTTTCCTACTCCCGCGCCAATGAAAACGCCAATACCTATTTAGGCTATTTTACAGACGGCTTCAACCGCTACAACCATCATGACATAACAGCCGACAGCCGTAAAAACGAAGCGGTTGAGTCCTTTGATGCCGCGCTGACCGCAGGTTACAACTCCGGCAATTTCCGTCCGCGCATTTCCTATGCCCACGGCCGGGCGGCTAAAGGCATGCACAGCGGTAAAACGTTGGTGGACAAATTCGATCAGCTTATTGTCGGCGGCGATTACCGCTTGAGCAAACGTACCTCCCTGCGCGGGCAGCTTGCCTATTTGCGTGTCGGCGGCAACACCCTGCTCTACACCGATGCTGCCAACCGTACCCATAAAGGAAAAATCGAGCAGACCGCCGCATCATTAGGGCTGCATCACCGCTTTTAATCCGTTTCCGCCTGCTTAACGGCAAACAAGCCGTCTGCAAAACCGTATCGCCCCATGTTTTCTTTGCGATACGTCATTTTGCAGACGGCTTTTTCCATTCAAATGATGATAATGAACCTATTGAATACCCGAACGGTTACGCATCGGGCAACAATTTACCCGGATTCATAATATTATGCGGATCGAGCTGCGCCTTAACTGCCCGCATCAAGGCGATTTCGGCAGCAGTACGCACACGCGGAATCCAATGTTTTTTAATGGTTCCGATACCGTGTTCCGCCGCTATCGTACCTTTGTGGCTTAAAATATGTTCGTAAACAATGGTATTGATTCTGTCTTCATACTCATATACTTCATTGCTCATCACATCAGGCAGGAAAGTATTGTAATGCAGACTGCCGTCGCCCAGATGCCCGAAACAGACCACGCGTATTTCGGGAAATGCCGCTTGCAAAGCAGGTTCGCACTCCCGCACAAATCCGGCAACCTCCGCAATCGGTACGGCAATATCATGCTTGATGCTTGTCCCCAAACTGCGTTGCGATGCAGAAATATTTTCACGCAACTGCCATAAATCGCGGCGCTCCTGCTCTGACTGCGCCAATACGCTGTTTTCAAAACCATGTTGGTATAAAAACTCGGCAAGATAGTCCGGCAAGCTGTCATTAGGCAGAGAGTCGGTCAACTCCATCAAAATATGCCATTCCGCGTCTACCGGTTTTGGCAGGCTACTGTAACCGGCAGAAAGCTCCAATGCAAAACGGCTGACCAGCTCAAAACTTTCCAAGCGTTCGGCAAAATGTCCCTGAACCAAACTCAGCAAACCGACCGCCGAATCGATGTCAGGCAGTCCTACCCATGCCGTTGCCGTACTTTTCGGTTGGGCAAACAGCTTCAATGTAGCCGCCGTTATCACACCGAGCGTACCCTCGCTGCCAATAAACAAATGGCGCACATCATAACCGGTCGTATTTTTATGCAAAGGCTGCAGGTGTGACACCAATTCACCATCAGGCAGCACCACTTCCAGCCCCAGCACCAAGTCCCGTGTCGTGCCGTAGCGCAACACATTCAATCCGCCGGCATTGCAGGCAATATTGCCACCGATTTGGCAAGATCCCTCACTGGCCAAACTCAGCGGAAACAACCTTCCTGCTTTCGCAGCTTCCTCCTGAACCTGCTGCAACACCATACCGGCTTCAACCGTAATACTGTTATCCGCAAGATTAATCTCCCGCAAACGGTTAAGGCGGGACAGATTCAACAGCACGCCGCCCTGCGCGACCGCCGCGCCGCACAAACCCGTATTGCCGCCTTGCGGGGTCACGGAAATTTTCCGTTCAAAACAATACCGCATGATGCGCTGCACGCTATCGACGGTCTTAGGTTTCAATACGACATCGGGCGCAGCGGTAAAACGCCGCCGCTGGTCGATAAGCAAATCAGGCGTTGCTGCAACAACTTCATCGTTATCTAGAAAAGCAGCAAATTGGGCGGATAAATCAGCATTCATGGCAAACCGGATCAGTAAAATCAGGGAAAACGGCGCAGGGCAGCAACCGACAAAATCTCATCAATTTTAAAATAATACGCACATCAGGCATATAAAGGAAACGCAATAAAACGAAACCAAACGGCAAACCGGACATCATGCAGCCCCTGCCGCAATGCCGACCGCCTTGATTTTGCAGACGGCATTCGTTTCTTATGCCGACCAAATCTGCACACCGGCAAGATATTTTGCCGTATCAGCAAAAGGCCGTCTGCAAAAATAAAAAGCAGGATACGTTTTGTATCCTGCTTTCTGCTATTCCGTTTGGAATATTATTTTGCAGCTTCAGAAGCAGCTTCTTCAGTAACGGCTTCAACAGCAGAAGCAGCAGCGCTGGCAGCTTCGGTAGCAGCAGCTTCAACAGAAGAAGCAGCGGCTTCAACAGCACCTTCTGCAGCAGAAGCAGCAGCTTCAGCAGCTTCAGTAGTCATTTCAACAGCAGAAGCAGCGGCTTCGGTAGCAGCAGAAGCGGCAGAAGCAGCAGCTTCTTGAGCTTTTTCAGCATCGCCACAAGCGGCCAGAGTCAGAGACAACAAAGCAGCAGCCAACAGAGATTTTTTCATTTTATGATACCTTTAAATCGATTTAAATAACTAAAAAATGGCCGTAAACGGCCTCTACAGTAGAAAATTCATTGCTGAATTTTCGCTATTATGCCTTAGTGGATAGGCAGATGCAACGACATCTGTTGCCGGAGTAAGAAAAAATCAATTACTTATATAGAATTATCTCCATCGGAAATTTGACCGGCTTTCGGCACAAAACACCAAAACCCTACCGACCTCCCTAAAAAATTCAGACAAATCCAATATATTTCAAACAGTTAATATTTTAAACTTTTGTAAAGAAACCGTATTCAAAGCTGACAACACCGCTTGTTATTTAATAAAATCCGCCTTGATTAAGGTTGTAAAAAAACAACAAAACGCCAAAATTTAACCTTATTTAACAAACTGACTGCTGCTTTTCTAATGCCGTCAAGATAAAACGCGAGGCAAAGCCTTGCTGTGGTAGAATACAGATGTTTTCAAGTTTCCCTTTCTCAAAGGACAAAATATGGCCATTGCTAAAAACTCTGTTGTATCGCTGCATTATGAAATGTTCGATGCCAACAACCAACTGCTGGATAAAACCGAAACGCCCATCGAATACCTCCACGGCGGCTACGACGGCATTTTCCCGCTGGTAGAAGAAGCCCTGCACGGCAAAGAAATCGGCGACACCGTAGAAGTAGCGATGTCTCCCGATGATGCGTTCGGCGAACAAGATCCCGAATTGGTGCGTATCGAAGATGTCGGCGTATTCCCTGTGGAAGTTGAAGCAGGCATGATGTTTGAGGCAGACGACCCCGAAACCGGAGAAGTCATCATCTACCGTGTAACCGATGTTGCAGACGGCAAAGCGGTTGTAGACGGAAACCACCCGCTTGCCGGCATGAAAATTCTGTTTAAAGCTACCGTAGCCGCAGTACGCGATGCTTCTGCCGAAGAAATCGCCCACGGCCATGTGCACGGCCCGCACGGACACCACCACTAAATTTGACAACAAGCCGTCTGAAAATCCGCTTGGCGTATTTTCAGACGGCTTTTGTGAATGCGTGCCGCCAATAAAGCATGAAACAAATCCCACAATCCGGATAACTTGCTGCGTTTTGTGACTTTGCACATTACCGTCGTGCACTATGCCGTCTGCAAACGGTTTCAGCACTTATTTGATACCCCTATTATTATCCCGTCAGACTTTCCACACAAACGGAAACACACAGGCAATTTCCCATGAACGGACCATCCGAACACGTTTCTTTGGAGCAACAGGCCGAACAGGCAGGCATCGCTTTGGGCTTTCACGATATCGACGGTATCTATCACCGTTCCAAACCGGAGGTTCTGCAAGCGGTTTTATCAGCACTTTCCGATGAATTTGCAGACGGCATGTTTGCATCGGTTGCCGTTGCCCGCGAGCAGCAGGAAAGCTCCGTCAACATTCCTGCTTTAAAAGGAGCTTCAGAGGCGGAATTATCCGACGAAAACGGAGCAGAACGACACCGCATTACCGTTTATCCGGACGAACAAGGCGGCTGTTGGGCAGCATTACCCCCTCTGGATGCCGGCTACTACACCCTGACGGCAAACGGCAGCGATGGTCTGTGCCGCGTCCGCCTGATTGTCGCCCCCAATACCGCATATCAACCCCGTACCCTGTCAAACGGCCGCCGCATGAACGGCATGACCGTCCAACTTTACAGCCTCCGTTCCGAACGCAACTGGGGTATCGGCGACTTTACCGACTTGGCCAATCTGATGGCATATGCAGGCAGCCGAAAACTGGACTTTATCGGCATCAACCCCCTGCACGCCCTGTTTACCGCACAACCGGCTCTGGCCAGCCCGTACAGTCCTTCTTCACGCGAATGGCTCAATCCGATTTATCTCGATGTTGCCGCCATCGGCGTGTTCCGTTACAGCGAACGCGCCAAAAGCTGGCTGGAAAGCCGAAAAGTACAGCAACGCATTGCCGCGCTTCGCATTCCCGAAACTGTTGCCTATACGGCAGTATGGGCATTCAAACGCGATGCGCTGCAACTTGCCTTTGCCGAGTTTGCCGGCGAACAGTGCGAAGAAGCCGCTCAAGAGCGTGCCGAATTTGTCCGTTTTGTTGCCGAACATTCCGGCAATTTATCCGGCTACGGCTTGTTTGAAGCACTGGACCAATATTACAGCCGTCCCGGTGTCTATGGCTGGACGGCATGGCCGTTTGAATTTCAGCAGCCTGACAGCGAAGCCGTAAAAAACTTCGCCCAAACCCACGCACACGAAATCCGCTTTTATATGTGGCTGCAATGGTTATGCGCCAAGCAGCTCGAAACCGTCAAACAAGCCGCCGCCCGACACGGCGTATCGCTGGGTATCTACGGAGATTTGGCAGTCGGCGCGGCACGCGGCAGTGCGGATACATGGCTCAACCGCAGCGGCTACTGCATGGATATGTCAGTCGGCGCACCGCCCGATCCGCTCGGCCCGTCCGGACAAAACTGGAATCTGCCGCCCCTTAACCCCACGGCACTGGAACGCAGCGGCTATGAACCGTTTATCCGGCTGATACGCGCCAATATGCGCCAATACGGCATTTTGCGTATCGATCATGTCATGGCGCTCTGCCGCCTTTGGTGGATAGTCGGCAGCCAAACCGCAGACAACGGCGCCTATGTCCATTATCACGCCGAAGCCCTGTTTGCCATCATCGCTTTGGAAAGCCGCCGCAACCGCTGTGTCGTTATCGGAGAAGATTTGGGCACCGTTCCCGACGAAGCGCGCCACCTGCTGAACCGCTATCAGATATTTTCTTATAAAGTTTTGTATTTCAGCAAAAACGAAAACGGCTTCGAGCTGCCTGACCAATATCCGGCACAATCTATTACCGTAACCAGTACCCACGATGTCGCCCCTTTATCGGGTTACTGGCCGGGGAGCGATTTGAAAATCATGCACCGTTTGGGCACCCTTGCCGGCAACGACGTTTTGCAGACGGCCTTGGCACAGCGCGAACAAGACAAGGCCAAATGGTTGGATACGCTCCGACAAACTGGCTGCCTGCCGCAGGATTTTGCCATGCCGTCCGAAATGAACAACGAACTGCTTACCGCTCTGCACCGTTACGGCGCATCAAGCAACAGCAAACTTTATGCCGTCCAACTGGAAAATCTGTTGGGTATGCATGATAATCTGAACGTACCCGGCGTTGCAGACGGCTATCCGAACTGGGCGTGCAAAATGCCGCAAACGCTGGAAAGTTTTCCCGACAACCGCCTGATGGACGAACAACTTGCGCTGATTGAGGAGATTCGCATGAATAGAAACAGTACTGCCGAACCATATCACGAAATCGATATGAAAGAGCGTGCCACCATCGACCGCCTGTTTGCTGCCGCCCACAACGATTTATTCGCCTATCTCGGCAGACACCGCATGGCCGAGGGCGGTGAGGTTGTGCGCGTACTGATTCCCGATGCCTTCTGCGTCGATATTGTCAACCGCAAGACCGGCGAAACCATCATGCCGTCTGCAAAAATCGACGAACGCGGTTTCTTTGTCGCCATGTTGCCTGAACATGCGCCCGACTACGCACTGAACGTCAAATACCATGCCGACTCTGCTCCGGTTCGCGAAGAAGACCCTTACCGCTTCGGCAGCTCGTTGCAGGATATGGATTCGTGGCTGCTGGGAGAAGGCAAACACCTGCGTCCTTACGAAACTTTCGGCGCACACTTTACCGAATCAGACGGTGTCAAAGGCGTACGTTTTGCCGTATGGGCACCCAATGCACAGCGCGTATCGGTTGTCGGCGAATTTAACCATTGGGACGGCCGCCGCCATGTGATGCGCTTCCACCGCGATACCGGTATTTGGGAAATGTTTGTGCCGGACGTCAAACTGAACGCGTTGTACAAATTTGAAATACTGGATGCCAACGGCAAGCTTCGAACCAAATCCGACCCGTATGCCTTCGGTGCGGAACTGCGCCCGACAACTGCCTCAGTGGTGCGGGGTTTGCCCGAGAAAGCAGAAGCCCCCGCATTCCGCGAACGCGCCAATGCCGTCGATGCCCCCATCAGCATTTACGAAGTACACCTCGGCTCTTGGAAACGCAATCCGGAAAACAATTACTGGCTTACCTACGAGCAGTTGGCAACCGAACTGGTATCGTATGTTAAAGACATGGGCTTTACCCATATCGAGCTGCTGCCGGTATCCGAATATCCGTTTGACGGATCTTGGGGCTATCAGGCTACCGGCCTGTACGCACCAACCAGCCGCTTCGGCTCTCCCGAAGAATTGAAAGCACTGATTAATGCCGCGCACGAAGCCGGTATCAGCGTTATTCTCGACTGGGTTGTCGGCCATTTTCCGACCGACGACCACGGCCTGAACAAATTCGACGGCACCGCATTGTACGAACACGCCGACCCGCGCGAAGGCTATCATCAGGATTGGAACACGCTGATTTACAATTTCGGCCGCAACGAAGTGAAAAACTTCCTGCAAGGCAACGCGCTGTACTGGATTGAACGCTTCGGCTTCGATGGTATCCGCGTGGATGCCGTAGCTTCGATGATTTACCGCGACTATTCGCGCAAAGACGGCGAATGGATTCCCAACCAATACGGCGGCAATGAAAATCTGGAGGCCATTTCCTTCCTCCGCGATACCAACACCATGTTGAAAAACGAAATACACGGTGTCAACGCCATTGCCGAAGAATCCACCTCGTTTGCCAATGTTACCCGCGCCGAAGGTCTGAACTTCAATTTCAAATGGAATATGGGCTGGATGAACGACACCCTGCGTTATATGCAGGAAGATCCGATCAACCGCAAATACCACCATAACAAAATGACTTTCGGCATGATGTACCAATACAGCGAAAACTTCGTATTACCGTTGTCGCACGATGAAGTGGTACACGGCAAACGCTCGCTGTTAGGCCGTATGCCGGGAGATTGCTGGCAGCAGTTTGCCAACCTGCGCGCCTACTACGGCTTTATGTACGGCTTCCCCGGCAAAAAACTGCTGTTCATGGGTGCAGAATTTGCCCAAGGCCGCGAATGGAACTTCCAAGAAGGTTTGGAATGGCATCTGCTGGAGCAGGAAGGCGGCTGGCACAAAGGTATGCAGGATTATGTGCGCGACTTGAACCACCTCTACAAAAACAATGCGCCGCTGTACCAGCTCGACCAATGGCAGGAAGGATTTGAGTGGTTGGTTGCGGATGACGGCAACAATTCGATTTTCGTCTTTGAACGCCGCGACCGCGAAGGAAACAGCATCATTGTCATCAGCAACTTCACACCGGTTGTACACGACAGTTACCGTTTCGGCGTAAAAGAAGCCGGCGTTTATACCGAAATCATGAACTCCGACCAAGAGCAGTACAAAGGCAGCGGCGTATCGGCCGGTAAGGTTATCCAAACCGAAGCCGTCGAATCGCACGGCAAAGCACAATCCTTAGCCGTAAAAATTCCACCGCTGGCCACCGTTTACCTGTATAAAAAAGCCGACAGCAAAGCCGAAGTCAAAACCGAAACCCCGGCGAAACCGGCCTCCGGCAAAATCACTCCGGCCAACAAAGCACGCTGATTGCCGTTATTGTCGGGCGTATCCGCCCATCCAGAATAACCGCTGTTTCAGAAGCCGTCTGAAGCAGCGGTTCAAACCATTTGCAGACGGCAATACTGATAAGAAAGCCAAAACATGATGACGACTGCCCTAACATGGTACATCGAAACCGGCAGCCCTTACCCGATGGGCGCCACGCTCACGGAACGCGGTGCAAACTTTACCCTGTTTTCCCACCATGCCGAAAAAGTAGAGCTGTGCCTGTTTGACGGAGCAAACGAAAGCCGTCTGCAAATGCCGGCCCGCAGCGGTTCGGTCTTTCACGGATTCGTACCCGGCGTCAAAGCGGGACAACGCTACGGTTTCCGCGTATACGGCGATAACGGCAAACCCGGCAACCGCTTCAATCCGCAAAAACTGCTCATCGACCCTTACTCAAAAAAAATAGACGGCAAACCGCACTACCGCACCCCTGAGGAAATGGCATGGTTTCATTTTGCAGACGGCAGGGACAATGCAGCCCTTGCGCCCAAAAGTATTGTGGTCGGCGCAAGCATATTCGATTGGGAAGACGACCGCCGCCCGAATACGCCGTGGCACAAAACCGTTATCTACGAAGCCCACATCAAAGGTCTGACCAAACAGTTCCCCGACTTACAGCACGCCGGCACTTACCGCGCATTGGCGGACGAACGCGTTATCTCCTACCTGAAAAACCTCGGCATTACCGCTGTCGAACTGCTGCCCCTGCATCAGCATCTGGACGAATACCACTTACAATACAGCGGCTTGTCAAACTATTGGGGTTACAACACCTACTCACACTTTGCCGTCGAACCTGATTACGCCGCGCAGGCAGAGCACGCCGACGAAGAACTGAAAACAGCCGTCAAAGCCTTACACCGTGCAGGATTGGAAGTCATTCTGGATGTCGTGTACAACCACACCGCCGATCAGGACGAACACGGGCCGATGTTGTGCCAGCGCGGCATCGATAATGCCTCATGGTATTGGACGCAGCAGGACGGCCGTTACGAAAACTGGTCCGGTTGCGGCAACACGCTTAATGTCGCACAGCGCGATGTTGCCCGCTGGGTGGCCGACAGCCTGCGCTATTGGGCAGAAACCTTCCACATCGACGGCTTCCGCTTCGATTTGGGCACCATACTCGGACGCGAACCCCAATTCCAAGCACACGGGCGTTTCCTCAACCTGCTTTATCAAGATCCCCAACTTGCCTCATGCAAACTGATTGCCGAAGCATGGGACATCGGTGCAGACGGCTATCACGTCGGCAGTTTCCCTGCCCCATTCAGCGAATGGAACGGACGTTTCCGCGACGATATGCGTGCATTCTGGGTTTGGGAAAGCGGCAATCTGGGCGCGTTTGCCGAAAGGCTTTCCGGCTCTGCCGACATCTTCGGACACAACGGCAGGCCCCCTTCAGCCTCCGTCAACTTCATCACCGCGCACGATGGTTTCACCCTTAACGACTTGGTCAGCTACAACGAAAAACACAACCATGCCAACGGCGAACACAACCGCGACGGACACAACGACAACATCAGCTACAACCACGGTGCAGAAGGCGCAACCGACGATACGGAAATCCTGACCGCCCGCGAATATACCGCCAAAGCACTGCTCGCCTCGCTGTTTTTATCCGCCGGCACCCCCATGCTGCTCGGTGGCGATGAATTCGGCAACAGCCAACAGGGCAACAACAACGGCTATTGCCAAGACAACACCTTAACATGGCTGGACTGGCCGTCTGCAAAACACCCCTTGCAAAACTATACGCAACAACTAATCAACCTGCGCGCGCAAATCCCGCTGATCGGCCTCAACCGCTGGTGGCAGGCAGACGATGTCCGCTGGCTGGACAGCTTCGGCAGCGAAATGACAGAAGAAGATTGGCACAACCGCCACAGTAAAGCCATGCAGGTTGCAATCAGCGGCGGTTGGCTGCTGTTGGTCAACGCCAAACGCCAACCCCAATCCTTCAAACTGCCCCAAGGGAATTGGCAGCTTGCCAGCACTCCCTCCGAGAAGTTTGATTACACGAAAAACGGGCTGTTTAGCGTAGAACACATGGGCATCTGGGTGTTGCAAAAACACGATACCCGACCGTAAAAATCCATCTTGCCCCTTACCATGCCGTCTGCAAAATCCACCGCTCGGGCAACTTTCGGCCACAAACCCACAGATACGGTTGTAATTGTTTTACAAACAAAATATACTTAAACAAGTTATTTAATTTCGGCTGTATTTTACAGACGGCCGAAGCGCTTCAACAAACAAAAAACTTCGCGTACCGAAGTCATTTCCAAATCAAGAAAGGCTATCATGGCTCCGAAACAACCCATCTCCGGCTACGATTATGTTATGCCGAAGCCGGATGCTGAAACCATTCGCAAGGCGATTGTTTACAAACTGATTTTCATTTTAGGCGTCGATCCCAAAGATGCAACCGAACACCAATGGCTCAACGCTGCCATGCTGGCGGCACGCGACCTGATTGCCGAAGACTTCCTCAAAACCCGCCGCGCCCACATCAACCACGGCAAGCGCATGGTTTACTATCTCTCCATGGAATTCCTGCTCGGCCGTGCCTTCGTCAACGCGCTGATTAACGAAGGTGTCTATGCCGAATTTGAAGAAGCCTTCAAACAACTGGGCAAAGAATTTGCCGACATCTGCGAAGAAGAACAAGATCCCGGCTTGGGCAACGGCGGCTTGGGCCGTCTGGCTGCCTGTTTCCTCGACTCCCTCGCCACCCTGCGTATTCCTGCAATGGGCTACGGCATCCGCTACCAATACGGTATGTTCAAGCAGGAAATTGCAGACGGCCAGCAGGTAGAGAAACCCGATTTGTGGCTCGATCAAGATTTGGCATGGCAGTTTCCGCGTCCGAACAAACAATACTCCATCAAATTCGGCGGCAGCGTACTGAATATCGGGGACAAAAAAGAATGGCACCCCAACGAAGAAGTATCCGCTTGGGCTTATGATGAAATCATTCCCGGCTACGGCGGCGAAGTTGCCAATCCGCTACGCCTGTGGACCGCGCACGCCGGCAACCTGTTCAACTTGGACGAGTTCAACAAAGGCGACTACCATTCCGCCGTCCGCGCCCAAAACAGCGACGAAAACATCTCGCGCGTACTGTACCCGAACGACTCCACCGAAAGCGGCAAAGAACTGCGCCTGAAACAGGAATATTTCCTCGTCTCCGCTTCCGTACAAGACATCATCGCACGCCACAAATGCCGCTTCCCGAATATCCGCACGCTGGCGGACGAAGTCGCCATTCACCTGAACGACACCCACCCCGTGCTGGCCATTCCCGAGCTGATGCGTATCCTGATTGATGAAGAAGGCTTGGCATGGACCGAAGCGTGGAACATGTGTTGCAAAATCTTCTCCTACACCAACCACACCCTGATGAGCGAAGCCTTGGAAACTTGGCCTGTCGAATTGATGTGCCGTCTGCTGCCGCGCCACTTGGACATCATCTACGAAATCAACGCTTATTTCCTGAACGCCCTGCGCGCCATCGGGCATTTCGACGACGAATTTGTCAGCCGCGTTTCCATCATCGACGAAAGCCACGGCCGCCGCGTCCGCATGGGCTGGCTGGCGGTTATCGGTTCGCACAAAATCAACGGCGTGGCCAAAATCCACTCCGATTTGATGGTAAACACCATTTTTGCCGACTTCGCCAAAATCTTCCCCGAACGTTTTACCAACGTAACCAACGGCGTTACCCCGCGCCGCTGGATTAACATTGCCAACCCCGCCCTGACCCGCTTCTTGGACAAACATTTGGGCGAACAAGACTGGCGTCTGCATTTGGACAACCTGACCAAACTCAACAAACTGGCAGGCAATGCCAAAGTACAGGCCGAATTTGCCGAAGTCAAAAAAACCGCCAAAGAGCGTTTGGCCAAATACATCGAAACCGAACTGGGCATCAAAGTCAACACCGAAGCCTTGTTTGACGTACAAATCAAACGTATCCACGAATACAAACGCCAAGCACTGAACGTGATGCACATCGTGGACCGTTACAACAAAATTCTGGAAAACCCTAATGCCGACTGGCAGCCGCGCGTATTCATCTTCGCCGGCAAAGCCGCCTCCGCCTACTACATGGCGAAGAAAATCATCCGCCTGATTAACGATGTCGCCAAAACCATCAATAACGACACCCGTATCCGCGATTTGATTAAAGTCGTGTACATTCCGAATTACAGCGTCAGCCTTGCCCAAATCATTATCCCTGCCGCAGACTTGCACGAGCAGATTTCATTGGCCGGTACGGAAGCATCAGGTACCAGCAACATGAAATTCGCCCTAAACGGCGCGATATGTATCGGCACGTTGGACGGTGCGAATGTCGAGATTCTCGAAAAAGTCGGTTCGGAACACTGCTACATCTTCGGCAACACCGTCGAGCAGGTAGAAGAAATCCGCCGCAACGGCTACGACCCGCTGGGTTACATGGAGCGCGACAGCGACCTGCGCCGCGTTGTCAACCAAATCAGCCAAGGCACCTTCTCACCTGAAGAGCCCGGCCGTTACAGCGATGTCCTGCAACCTTACGGCGACTTCTACCAACTGATGGCAGATTTCCGCAGCTACATCGATACCCAAGCCAAAGTCGATGTCCACTACGCCGATCAAGCCGCGTGGAGACAATCCGCATTAATCAACATCGCCAATATGGGCTTCTTCTCGTCCGACCGCTCGATTGCCGATTACTGCCGCGACATCTGGTACATCAAGCCGCTGACCGAACAGGAGCTGCCCCGTACCCACTAAGTGCAAGCAGTTCCACAGCGGATAAGCCAGCGGAGTAATCCGCCTTATCCGCTAAGGTTTGACAACCGTTAAAAGCCGTCTGCAAAATGCCCGATTTGCATATCAGAGCATTTTGCAGACGGCTTTTCGACTTATCCCCGCCTTTTATCATTTCTTTTTATAGTCATTTAAAATAAGAATGATACAGCGTTGCTTTGCCTTGCCGTACTATGTGTACTGTCTGCGGCTTCGCTGCCTTGTCTCATTCTTATTTTATTCGACTATATCATTTCTTTTCCGCCATATCCGCAGCACCTATCAAACGATATGGCCACATTCCGCCGATATTATTGAATCACACACAATAAAACAAAGCCGCAAACAGTAAAGCCCCTACGGGAATAGCCATATCGTATGTTCCGTCATCAATCATATTGTTCCCCTGCCGATTCAACTTAGTCAAAGAGTATGCCCGCCTTCCGGGTTTGATTGCCAATCCTGTTTATTTTGCTGCCGACGACAACCGGTGAAGAGACAGTTATGAGTTGGTTGGGGAAATTGACGGACGCTTGTATTTGATTGCCTTAAAATATCTCGAAAGCAAACAAGAGATATTCTTAGACTCTTTCAGGGTGATGAAAACCGAAGAACTGAAAAAGAAAATAAAGAAAAGGAAACTAGGCAGGGCTCCGCACACCTGCACACGCCCCCTTTCGGGCAGGCTGCGATAGGGAGATTCATCGCTTTTCCGGTTTCCCTTGAAGAACGATACCATGATTAAAGTCAAAACAGATAATCTTTTGTCGCACAAAACCAAATCGAATAAACTTTCCAATAGAAAACAAATATTTACCTAATTAATATAAAATAGTAACAATTATCATTTGCAATATATCAAAATGTCTGTATAATCCCATTCATCGAAACGCAGCAAGCGCAACGGAAAGAAAGGAGAAATCATGCCGGAAAACATTTTCAAGCAAATTTCCCCGGAAATTCTCCGCCTGCACCGGCAAACGCTTCATTCACTGTTGGCGACCCAAGGTTGCAGGGATTGCGAAATACATCATGCGGTATATATTACTTTAAACGGGCTTTATTATGTTTGGCTGCCTGATATGCCGTCTGCACATTTATCCCGAGCCGGTATTTTGCTGATTGAAGATGAAACTTCGCATACCCGTTTAAGCTGGATTGCCGACACCCGCCGGATTCACCGGCAAGACAATCTGTACCGGCGCATCAGTTCGGCATTGCAACGCCGTATGCTGCGCGCCAAAGAAAAGTTTCATCAAGCGGCCGACAGCCATTTGTTGGAGCTTACGCCCCGACAAGGCCGTTTGACAACGGCAGATAAGGATTTTCCGCTGTCTCCGCATGATTTGCTCAAAGCCCTTTATCCGGCGAGTCACAAGTTGGGAGAATTTGCTTTGTAACAGTTTTGGTAGTGGTTTGTGTTCCTTTTGCGCCCCTTTCCCAAGGGGCATTTTTTTTATGCTTTTCCGCCATTCAAAATGCAGACGGCCTTGTTTCGGCTGCCTTTTTTCAGTTGTCGGCAAAATCCGATATTTGCCGTCTGCACAAACCGCATACCGCAAAACCGTCGGTTTTTTACCTGATTGATTCTACCCCGTTAAGATTTTCAGACGGCATTTCATGGTTTCCAGTACAATAGGCCGTCTGCAAAACCGCATTTTCCATCAATATGCAATTACTCAAATATATCCAAGCACAAGGTTTCGGCAGCCGCAAGCAATGCCAATGGCTGATTGACAACGACTGCATCGAAATCAACGGCGAAATCCGCAACCGCGCCAAAGACGACATCAACCCTGCCGAAGTCTCTTCGCTGGTTGTGGACGGGGAAGCCGTTGTCGCCGTTCCCATGCCCTATTTCTATATTCTGCTCAACAAACCTGCCGATTACGAAACCTCACACAAGCCGCAGCATTATCCCAGCGTATTCAGCCTGTTTCCCGACCATATGCGTAACATTGAAATGCAGGCAGTCGGCCGCTTGGATGCGGATACCACTGGTGTTTTGCTGATTACCAACGACGGGCAGTTCAACCACCGCGTAACCTCGCCCAAGCACAAAGTCGCCAAGCTCTACCACGTAACCCTGAAACACGCTGCCGAACAAAGCCTGTGCGACACCTTGAAAAACGGCGTATTGCTGCACGACGACAATGAAACCGTCCGCGCCACCGAAGCCGTTTTGGAAAACCCGCACACGCTGCTAATGACGATTACCGAAGGCAAATACCATCAAGTCAAGCGTATGGTGGCCGCTGCCGGAAACCGCGTGGAACACCTCCACCGCGACCGTTTCGGCGATTGGGATACGCAAAATCTTGCAGCCGGTGAATGGAAGTTTATCGACATTTCCTGATAAAACACGCAAACTTTTCAAGCCGCCGGTTGCTCAATTTGGCCGAAAAACAGCAAAAGGCCGTCTGCAAAATACCGATTTGCCTATCGGAGCGTTTTTGCAGACGGCCTTTTGGTCTTTATAGACGATTCACACAAAATGAAATAAGGCAGCCAAGCGGCAGGCCGATTATCCGTACAGCCTGTCGCTTTACTGCCTTGCCGTATTCCGTGTAATGCGGTCATATTGTCAATAACGGTATTTCCGGCAAAACGGCCTTATGCCGCCTCACCAAACCATTTTAATTCATCGCGCAGCGCCGCCACTTCACCAATCACCATCAATGCCGGCCGAGGCGCATCTTCGGCAAGTTCCGGCAAATTTTGCAGACGGCCTGTCTGCACGCTCTGGTTCGGCAGCGTACCGTTGGAAATCACTGCTACCGGCGTATCTGCGCTTCTGCCGTATTCGACCAGCTTCTCCGCAATCACCGAAGCACGCAGCGTACCCATGTACACCACCAGCGTCTGATTGCTTAAAGCCAGCGTCCGCCAGTCCGGCTGCTCTCCATCGTGTTTGCTGTGTCCGGTAACAAACAACGCACTTTGCGCGCAATCGCGGTGTGTCAGTGGAATACCCGCATAAGCGGTTGCCCCCAACGCAGCCGTTACCCCCGGCACGATACGGTAGGGAATGCCCGCCTGACGCAATACTTGCGCTTCTTCGCCGCCCCGTCCGAACACAAACGGATCGCCGCCTTTCAAACGCACCACGCGTCTGCCTGCCTGCGCGTGTTCCACCAACAGGCGGTTGGTTTCTTCCTGCTGGACATGATGGCAGCCTGCGCGTTTTCCCACACTGATTTTTTCAGCATCTTTACGCACCGTTGCCATGATTTCGTCTGATACCAGCGCATCATAAAACACCACATCTGCCGCCTGTATCGCCTGTAAAGCGTGTACTGTCAGCAATCCGGCATCTCCCGGCCCCGCGCCCACCAGCACCACTTCGCCTTTATGCGGCGCATAGCCTGCCAACTGCGCTGCCAATTCGCTCTCGGCAGCGGCCATATCGCCTTGCGCTGCCAATGAGCTGAATCGGCTGTCAAACAGCTTCTCCCAAAAATGGCGGCGCTCTTCGGCATTACGGGTTGCCTCTTTCACACGATCGCGCCATTTTCCTGCCAGTTGCGCCATTTTTCCGGTATGCAGCGGCACCAGCATTTCGATAATCTGCCGCCATTTGCGCGCCAATACCGGAGAAGTGCCGCCGCTGGAAACTGCGATTTGAACCGGGCTGCGGTCAACCACCGCAGGAACGATAAAAGAACACAAATCAGTCGTATCGACGACATTGCAAAACGTCCCGCGCGCTTCGGCACTTTGAAAAACACGTTGGTTCAAATCACGGTCATCCGTTGCGGCAACCGCCAAGAAAACCCCGTTCAAACAATCTTCTCGAAACACACCGCCGAGCCATTCAATCCTGCCCGAATCCGACCAACTTTGAAATTGCGGATTGAGCGTTTCCGCCACCACGCGCAACACGGCTCCTACCTGCAAAAGTGCGGCAGCCTTACGCTCGGCAACCTGCCCCGCGCCAACCAGCAAAACGGCACGCCCCCGCAGATTGGCAAACATCGGATAATGGCTCATAAGGTATTCTCACTTGATATTCTGAATAAGCGCCATCTTAAATGCCGTCTGCAAAAAGCGGAAAGAATGGTTTTTGCTTACTTTAGCCGATTTGGTTATATTGCCGCCGTTTGCAGACGGCCTTCAAGGCCAGAGCCAAGCCCACACGCTGCGGCCTTCGCCTTTCAGCAGCAGCAGGGTTCGGCAGGCGGCTGCCGTATTCATGCATTCCAAACCTATGCCTTGCGCCGCCAAGTCCGCCGCGACTTTCGGATGCAAAAACTGCTGCTTTTCCCCCGTGCCGACAATAATCAGCTCCGGTTTTTCCTGCCCTTCTGCCGTCTGCAAAAAATCAGCAGCAACCAAATCAGACGGCTTCTGCTGCGTAATCTTCACGGTTTTGCCATGACACAAAGCCACGGCCTGCGTATAAAGCTGTCTGCCGATTTCAATGCGGCCCGGACGGTAAACCGCCGCTTCATCGGCACCGGCAGCAGTATTTTCTTGAATCAACATATCAAATCTATCCGTAAAAAAGGTGCAAAAACAGGTAATTTCAGGTAGGATTGGAAACTTTACTACCCACTTGCCCGCTTGACAAGTTATCCGACAACAAACACGGTAAAGGCGGATAAGATGCCCGCCGCGTTATCCGCGCCTGCACGCCGGCCAACGCCGCAACGCATCAGCAAAACAGTTTGATTAGAAAATACGGCTGACAAGGAGACACAATGAAGCCAGTAAATATCGGTATTTTAGGACTCGGCACCGTCGGCGGCGGCACCGCTGCCGTTTTGCAGGAAAATGCAACGGAAATCAGCCGCCGCTTGGGTCGCGACGTTGTGATTACCGCCGTCTGCGCCCGCGAAGAAGCAAAAGCCAAACAAATCTGCCCGAATGCCGCTTTCGAGCGCGATCCGCTCACGCTGGTTGCTCGTGAAGACGTTGATGTCGTCGTCGAACTGTTCGGCGGCACCACCGCCGCCAAAGATGCCGTGTTGGCAGCCATCGGACACGGCAAACACATCGTTACCGCCAACAAAAAACTCTTGGCCGAATACGGCAACGAAATCTTCCGGCTGGCCGAAGAAAAAAACGTGATGGTTCAGTTTGAAGCGGCGGTTGCGGGCGGTATCCCGATTATCAAAGCCCTGCGCGAGGGCTTGGCGGCCAACAACATCAAATCCATCGCCGGCATCATCAACGGTACCAGCAATTTCATCCTGTCCGAAATGCGCGAAAAAGGCAGCGCGTTTGCCGATGTTTTGAAAGAAGCGCAGGCACTGGGCTATGCCGAAGCCGATCCCACCTTCGACATCGAAGGCCACGATGCCGGCCATAAAATCACCATTATGAGTGCGCTGGCATTCGGTACGCCGATTAATTTCAATGCCTGCTATCTGGAAGGCATCAGCAAACTCGACAGCCGCGACATCCAATATGCGGAGGAATTGGGCTACCGCATCAAATTGTTGGGCATTACCCGCAAAACCGCCAAAGGCATCGAATTGCGCGTGCATCCTACCCTGATTCCGGAAAGCCGTCTGTTGGCAAACGTCAACGGTGTGATGAACGCCGTCCGCGTCAATGCCGATATGGTCGGCGAAACGCTTTACTACGGTGCGGGTGCGGGCGCATTGCCGACTGCCAGCGCAGTGGTTGCCGACATTATCGACATCGCCCGCCTGATCGGCGCGGAACGCAGCAACCGCATACCGCATCTGGCATTCCAACCCGAACAGGTTCGCGAGCAAAACCTCCTGCCGATGAGCGAAATCACCAGCAGCTACTACCTGCGCGTCCAAGCCAAAGACGAGCCGGGAACTTTGGGTAAAATTGCGAATTTGCTGGCGCACGAGGGTGTGTCCATCGAAGCGCTCATCCAAAAAGGCGTTATCGACAAAACCACCGCCGAAATCGTGATTCTCACCCACAGTACCGTTGAAAAAAACATCGTTTCCGCCATCTTTGCCATCGAAGAGCTCGAATGCGTGGAAAAACCGATTGTGATGATCCGGATGGAAAGCCTGCATGACTGACCGACAAACCAACCCGCAAACGCCGGAAGAGCAGGCCGCAAAAACCAAAAAAGCCAAAGCCAAAATCCGTACCGTCCGCATTTGGACATGGATTGTCATGTCGCTTTTAATCAGCTTTTTCTTCCTGTCGAAATGCGCCATGACCAAGCCGGAATTCAAACAAAGCGTGATTGATTCCTGCGTGAAAAACATTCCGTTTTCCGAAAAATGGCAGGCTGATTTGAAAGCGCAAGGCTTGGAAGGACAAGGCAACAAGGTAATTGCCGACTATTGCGTCTGCATGTGGGACGAGCCGCTGGAAAAATTAAGCTATCAGCAGGTTGAAAACTTCGGCAAACTCAGCGCGCAAGAGCAAGTCGATTTGCTCGGCGGTTCGGCAGCGTTTGAAGATCGCGACCGCCGCTGTGTTGCCGGTTTGAAAGCGAAATAAACGTCCGAACGTACCAAGGCCGTCTGAAAATGACCTGCGGAAATCCCGACATCCGGTTGCCGCATCTTTTCAGACGGCCTTGATTATGCCGCCGTATCCGCCCGAGACCTTTACAAAAACAGAAAATAAACGAAAACCGGCTGCGGGGGCTGGTTTGACACCCGCCCGCTTGCTTGGACTTTAGAAAATTTTATAATCGGATAACGCAGAATGAGACAAGGCAGCAAAGCCGCAGACTGTAAGGAACGGTCGGCCTGCTGCTTCGGCAGCTTGGTTAAGCCCCTTTTTTTTGAGCAAAACAACGCCGTATCATTCCGTATCAAATAACTATATTTTTCAATACATTGACTTTCAGATGGATGCGGAATCCGCCCCTACGGACAGTTGCGTTGAATTTTGCAAAGGTCTCAAGCCTTATCTGCCGCCAAAAAATCATTCCGGCGGACAATCTGCCATGCCAGTACCGCTGCCGACGCAGCCAGCAAAGCACCTGCAAACCCGACTGCATCCAAGCCGAACCACAGCGTGACATAATGCCCCAGCAGCGCGCCGCCGCCGATGCCGACATTATACAAACCCGAATAGATTGAGGTAGCGACATCGGTCGCATCCGAAGCGAAATCCAACACTTTGGCAATCATCGCCAAGCTGACCACGGAAATCGCGATTCCCCATATAAAACACAACGCATATACCACCCAAGCCGAAGCCGCCGCAGGCAGGAGCAGCAGCGTAACCGCCACGATCACCGCCGTTGCGCCCACCAAAAACCGGCGCGGAAATTTGGCAAACCATTTCCCGAACAGATACGATGCCGCGAACCCCGCCAAACCGTAAAAGCCCAACACCAGCGTTACCTGATCCGGCCCAAAACCACCCTCCTGCAATACAAAAGGCTCGATATAGCTGTATACCGTAAAGTGCGCGGTAATCACGAACACGGTAAACGCATACAGCAGCATCAGATTTTTGCGCCTCACCAAAAGCGGCAGGCTGGCCAGCGAACCGCTGTTTACGCTCGGCAGCAGCGGCAGGTTTTTCGCCAAAACCAGCATCACCGCCGCCGCACACAAACCAATCAGCAAAAAGCTGGCCTGCCAGCTGAAATATTGCCCGATAATGCGCCCCAGCGGAATACCCGCCACCATCGCCATTACCGTACCCGTACTCAGCAGTCCCAAAGCCTGATTACCCTTACCCTTCGGCGCCACCCGTATCACCAATGCCGCCGTAATCGACCAAAACACCGCATGCGCCAGCGCAATCAGCGCGCGGCTGGCCAGCAAGATATTGAAATTCCAAGCGAAAAACGACAAAACATGCCCTGCCGCAAACAGCGCGAACAACACCAGCAGCAATTTCCGCCGCTCAAAATTCTTGGTCAGCAGCATCAAGGGCAGCGACAGCAGCGCAACAATCCACGCATATACCGTAATCATCACCCCCACCTGTGTGGGCGGCATATCAAATGTTGTGCCGATACCGCTCAGAAGCGCAATCGGAATATATTCGGTGGTATTGAAAATAAACGCCCCCACCGCCAGCGCCATCACGCTGAGCCACGACCTGTCGATTTTCAAAACAGCCGACATTGCCCTTCCTTTCATTAATAAATTAAATATTTATCAAACGCGTATTGTACGCGGATTACCCAAGGTGGGAAATGCAGCAAAAGGCCGTCTGCAAAATCACATTTTGCGGTAAAACCCAAGTAAATCAAGCCCTGCAAACTAATTTATGTTCCGCAAACTGGTTTGCGGGGTTTGATTTTTTCCCTTTTAAATCAATAAGCGAAAATTTTTTGCGGAACGGTTTTTATGCAGAATTAATAGAAATTTTTTGAAATAATATTTGACTTTGCATCGGGTAAACAAAGCACCGCCCGCTTGAAAAAAACCGTATCGTTCAACCGCAATACCGATAAAGAGCTAATCGAACTTGCAAACTCCCTGCCCGATTTTTCAGGTTGGGTGAAGCAAAAATTGCGGGAGCTGCCAAACAAATAACTCCCTATTCGGGGGTTTTATTCAAAGCAAAAACTTACAAGCAAGCCAGCCCGCAAGCAATCCGATCAGACCACCTGCAATCAGCCCGCGCCACACACAGCAACACCAACAATACGTCTCAAACTCATCAAAATCCCGAACATCAATCACAACCTTGGAACTCACGCCCAAGCGTGCCAGCCAATGCGTAAACCTGCCCAAAGGCTTATCCTCTTCGCACAACCATTCCTTCAACTTATCACTCATATCAAATCTCCTATTCAACAGCCTTATCATTTCCACAACACGGCCGCATATCGCAGCCGTCATCTGATTGCACAATCGGGCGCACCTCCACCCGTTCCATCACATCAGGCACAGGCAAAACATCACTCAAACCCACGCCCCGACTGCATTCGCAACAAGATTCCAACACCTTACAACAACCCATCTCACACCTTCCCCCAAACAATAAAATGCCGGTCGTTCGTCTTAACCTCACGCGCCACCTCAATCTTTGCCCGATTGATTTCACGCCTGAAACGCGATTCATACCTATCCGCCAGTTGCGGGGCGGCAAAATCATATTGCCGCATCAGCAAAAGATAAGCCAACGCCCCCGACACCACCGCGTCCTGATACCGGTCAAACAACAAGCGGTCAACCTCGCAGGCCGTTTGCGTCGGCGCAGCCACATACTCCACCCGAAAAGCATTCTCCGCGTCCGCATCAGGGCGTTTTTTCAGCCAAATTTTCTCCGGCGGCTCAAAATCAAACAACAGATTTTGATTAGCACAATACCCCGCATCTACCGCACAAGAAGCCGTACCGCAAACATCACAATCCAAATCAATCTTGCGAATCAAATGCACCTGCTCACACTCCCCCGCCTCAAGGTAGTAATCCTGCACATCAGCCTGCACATCAAACACCAACTCACGCTTCAACAACCGCGTCTTTACCGCAAACTCAAAAGCCGCCTGCCCGATATAATCCAACGCCACATCATCAGGCACACCCTTAGCAATCAAACGCACACGCGGCAGAAATTCAGCAAGCGGCACAAAATCCACATCACGCCCGCGGTTATCACATACCGAAAAACCACAATCCCCGCCGCCGATACGCGTCGTTACCGTCGCACACTTACTCGCACACCCACAGCCCATAACACCCCCTAGCAAGTCTGGTAGATACATTGCTTGCGGACAATCCCGTCTTCCCGCTTCTCGATAACCACATCATTATCCCCATCATACAAGCAGAAAAACGTCCCCACATCATCAACAATAAAATGCGGGTGCTCCGCAGTCAGCACAGCCGCCTCCCCACAGCGCACATACGGCGCATGATCGACATTACCGTTATCATCAGGCTCAAGCGCAGCCGGGCAGCAAACACCCTCTTTACGCCAGCCCGACACCCCCAGCGAAGCCACACGCGCACGATGAACCGTTACCCTTTCCCCCGCCTGCAAGCCCCACACATAAAGCGATACCGGCTTATCCGTTACATTAAAATTCGCCGATTGCGGCCGCAGCGGATTCAACTCAAACCCCGCCGCAGTCGCCACCGCCGTATTATCCGACACCCTGATATGCGTCGAAATCTTCCGATTGGCCATAACCACACCTCACAACATCATTCAAAAAAACCTGCCGCCCGTCAGCATTGCACTTTTCACTTCAAAGCCGCCAACACATTCAAAATATCAGCAGCTTTCCAAACCAAAACCGTCAACGGAACAGCCCAAACACACCCCCACAGCAACCGCCGAACCGATTTGGCCTTATCCAATGCTTCAATCACTTTCCCACCCTTTACTTTTACGTTAAAATCCATTTCACTTCAAAGCCGTCAGAATTTCCGGTAGTCGCCAAAGCAAAATAGCAGCAAATAAAATCACAGCGGCAGTCCACATGGTTTTACGCAATTCCTTAGGGGTAAAATTGACCGTTTCCATCAAAACTCCTAGCAATTTAAAGGTAAATCGTTTATCATTCATTCAATTCAATCCTTACTGCACAAAGGGTTAAATACAGAAACGCCGTGAAGTTCCCGCTTCACGGCGTTTCACTTTTTTCACTTCAAAGCCGTCAGAATTTCCGGTAGCCGCCAAATAAACGCAATCACAGCAGCCAGCAGCCATAAAGCCCAAAAACGCCACGTTGATAATTTTTCCATTTTTTCTAGCACCTTATCCCAAAATTCGATATAATCTTTTCCATTCATTGACTTAATCCGTCTAAGTTAATGCACAGAAACGCCGTGATGATTCCACCCATCACGGCGTTTCGCATAAAAAAATGCCCGTATGCAAAAGCACACAGGCACAAAAAGGAGCAGACAAACCCACTATACCGCAAAAAAACCGGCCTAATCCCCGATTAGGAAAAAATTGCAGCCTACCCGCCAATCAAACCGCTTGCCTCAACAGCAAATTGTATTTACAATTTACTAAATCTTTCAAACAGGCTATTGAAATGCGGATTGAATTTGACCCCGTCAAATCCAAGCACAACGAAGAAGAGCGCGGATTACCGTTTTC
Organism: Neisseria animalis; assembly: GCF_900636515.1. Lineage (NCBI taxonomy): Bacteria > Pseudomonadati > Pseudomonadota > Betaproteobacteria > Neisseriales > Neisseriaceae > Neisseria > Neisseria animalis. Next base: position 1,123,843 of record NZ_LR134287.1, on the reverse strand, counting down.
AGCGGCAGAGGACTTTGAATGGAGCGGAGCAAAAATACTGCCCGACATCCGACACGACTACCCCGAGCCACGCTATGCCGCCTACGGCATGATTAGAGGCAGATTGCATTTTCTTTGTTTTACACCGCTTGCCGACGGCATCCGCATCATCAGTTTCCGCAAAGCCAACAAAAGGGAGGTCAAACGATATGAGCAACAAACCGCTGATTGACAAAGCAGGCAACATACGCGAAGTATCGGCTGAAGAAATGGCGCAATTCAAGCCCGTTCACGAAGTCATGTCGCCCGAATTTGTACAAATGGTTATGGCCCATGAAGCAAAAAGAACGCGCGGCAGGCAGAAAGCCCCCGTAAAAGAGCTGGTATCCATCCGCCTGTCTCCCGACGTACTGGCCGCATTCAGAGCAACCGGCAAAGGCTGGCAGGCGCGTATGGACAAAGCCCTTGCCGAATGGCTGGAGCAGCAGGCATAACCAATATTGATTGACACAACCCGCTTTACAAAGCGGGTTTTATTTTGTATGATTGCCTTACTACTAAACAACTAGCGGAATCATTCGCCCCGATAGCGCGTTTTTTTTGTGCCTGTTCGTTTTCTTGTTCGCTCCTTGAAAAGAATTTGCACAAACGCCTTTTCTATGGCGGGTCGATAGCCGTAAATACAATACCCGAAGGGGAATAGCGGCAGCCGTCTAGTTGCGGTAGTTGAGACCCGCCCACCTCAATTGTGGGCTTCTACTAATCAACTAGGAGTTCATCATGAACGCAATTCAAATTTCAAGTGTGGCAATCCGCCAAACCTCAAACAGACTTTACAATCTGAACGACTTACATAAAGCCAGTGGTGGCGAAAAGCGCCATGAACTGACAAATTGGCTAAAACTTCAGCAAACAAATGAATTGATTGATGAAATTTCCAAACCTGAAATTTCAGGTTTGGAAAAACCGAAACAAGTTATTCAGGTTATAAGGGGTGGTGCAAATCGCGGTACATACGCCTGCAAAGAACTGGTTTACGCCTACGCTACTTGGATTTCTGCAAAATTCTTTTTACAAGTTATCCGTACGTTCGATGCAGTTGTTTCAGGCCGTCTGCAAACCCAGCCCCAAAAAGCCCTGCCAAACGGACTGACCCGCGAGCAGCAGGCCGAAGTCAAAGCCATGCACAACCTGCTGGTACAATCCGTACCCTTTGAAAAACAAAAAGCCTTGGCCATTACCCTCTGGTCGGCAATCAAAGCCAAATTCAAAAGCGGCTACAAAGACATACCGCCCGAACAATTTCCCGAAATATTAAGCCTGATGGCGCGCGTAGCCGTCGCAAAAGGCGCGCAATACCGCGAAGAAGCCGAGAAAAAAACCGCCGCCACCTTGGAAACCGTGCCCAAGCTATACCGCAATCAGGCAAATATCCCATTCAATCTGAATGAAAACGCAGAATACCGCGTCATCATTCGGGACGGCAAAATCTACCGGCATCAAGTACATTACTCAACCTTCCCGTTTGAAGACAGAGCCATTCCCTGCTTGAAGCATATGTTCGCCTAAATAAAAAAGGCCGTCTGGTATTTTGCAGACGGCCTTTTCCCGATACGCCGCTATTCAAAAGCCGTATTCAGCCCTTTCAATTTACGCCATTGGCCAAGCGCAACAGATTGCATATCCGCCCGTCTTCCGATGGTGCGTACCGTTACCTCACGCATACGCTCTTCCGACAAGCCGCCCTTGTTAAACAAGCGCGTAGCCCTTGCCTTTGGGCGCGATACACGGGACTCCGCCGATTTCGCCCGCTTATACCAAGCAATCACCGCCCGCTTCTCATCGTCCAGCCAACCGCTCAAATCCCCGTGTCTCTTGCGGCTTTCAAACTCCTTAAACACCTCCGAAGCCTCACTTACCGCCTCATAATAACGGCTCTGAATCGCAAACTCATTGCGCGGACCATATATCGAATTGAAAAACAAAGTCTTCGGCTGCCTGCCCAAAGCCTCGCGGTTCGGATTTTCAATAAAGAAATTAATCCCGTCGCGCAATACCGATACCGCATACCCGTTTACCAGATTCTGAATCTGCTCCGGGTGCAAATCAATACCGAAGTTGCGCTGCAACCACAAAGCCGCCGATTTCCATTCCGGTGCCGTTGTCGTCTTAGACTGCTCCGCCTTCAACACATCTTCGCGCACAAAGCCCTTGGTAATCTGTGAGCCGAACGCATTACGGTTTAATACATTCTGCATAATCGGCTGAAAAACCGTCGGCGTAACCGTCATCGCCAACTTCGCCCCCGGATACTTCGCCACCGAAATTTCAGACGGCGATACCGGCGCCACCGTCTTAGACCAATGGGCAAGCATATTGCCGAACGCCTCCCCCGCCGTAATATCCCCCTCCATCGCCTTCACGCTGTTGGTCGCAAAATTCCAAACCAGTTGCGGCAAACCGAAGCCCACAGGGATTTTCAACAACTCACCGCCCATCGGAATCGGAATATAGCGCGTCATATCCCCTTCCTGATCCAGCTTGTTGCCGCCATTGTCTTCATCTTCCATGCCGCGCAGCAGCGAATAAAGCACCATCGCCGCCGCAGCCTGCCCCACAAACCGCCGCTGGCCTTTTGCCGTAGCCAGCAAACGCCCCAAGTTGGCCGCGCCCATGGCCGTCGGTTGCGAAAATATATACAGCGCACGCACAATACCCATTTTTGCGCCGCGCTTATTGAAGTCGGCCGTTCCCAACACCAATCCCGCCGCCGCCTCCGCCGATACCCCGTTGTCGGTCAACGCCTTAAACAGCGAAAAGCCCGGCATCAAATCAAACATCTGATTGTACTGCTCAACCCTTTCCACACCCTTTTTCAGCACAGACAAAGCCGTACCGCTTTCCCTTGCCACATGCTTGAGCATATCCGTTTCCGTCTTCGCCAGCATCGTCCCGTAAGTCGATACCCCGCCCAAATCCAAAAACTGCTTCAGCAGCTTGCCGTCCTTCCCTGAAAAATCCCCCTTCCACGCCGCATTAAACGTTGTCGGTGCAGACTTCGTAAAATTCGCCCAAGCCTGCCGCGCCACCTTATCCATATCCACCTTTCCGCCTTGTTCGTTCCAGCCTTCCATTACCCGGATCATCTCCGTTTTTTCCCAAATATCACGGAAAGCATTCATCGGCGCAAAAGCCGGCGCAAATTGCGTTACCCCGCGCGCATACAGCCGCGTAAATCCCTGAACCGGTTTTACAAAAGACGGCACTTCTTCGCGGTTCGCATTCACAATCCCCGCCATCACCGCAGGGCGCAACGAAAACTCCACATCACGCCCGTCTACCTTATGAAAAATCACATTGTCCGTATTGCGCGAAAACGGCGAACGCGCCGCGCGCGCAATGCCGATTTCCTCCGCCACGCGCTTCTTGGCCTCATGCTCATCAAGCCCCATATCAAGATAATGGCGCAGCGCACGCTCATACACCGTATTCAGCTTGTTCTTGAAATCCGCATAGCCGTAGTTGGCCGTGGATTTCGCCACCCTGCCGAACGCCGCATCAATACCGTTTTGCGCCATCGAAACACGGCCTTTCATCTGCTTGTCGCGCGCCTGATTAATCCCGCTGCCGCCGCCGAACAACACATCGCGTTCATCATCGCTGCCGTTCAGCGGGTCGTAAGGATTGCCCGTAAACGGCACATAATCCACGTTTACCTTAAATTCATCATACATCTCCTTGGAAATCATACCGCTTTCCAAATCCAAGTCCAGCGCAAAGTCCAGCATACCCCGTACATGGCCGGCCACCGCCTCCAAGTCCGCAAGCTCGATATGCTGCTCAATATCCGCCTTAACCTTGGCCGCCACAGGATTAGAGAAACCGCCCGCCGTCTTGCCCTGCTTCTTACCGCTGATGGACGCGCGGTATTCCGCCAGTTCCTTCTCCGCGCGGGTCAAAGCCGCCTTATTCGCCGCCGTTTCCTTTTTCGCCAACGCCGCCTTCGCCTCTTCAACCTTGGCTTCTGCCCGCTCAATCAGCCGCTTGTTGGCTGTCGGCGCATACTTCGCGCTCATCCAATAGCCGACAAGGTTTTTCAGCTCAACCAAGCTCTTGCCCTTGTACTTTTTCTGCAAACGCGACAATTCCTTATTCAGCGGCGTTACAAAACGCACCTGAATTTCCTGATTCTTCGCATTACGCATATTCGGCGCGCGGCGGAAAGCCTGTTCCAAAAGCTGGCGCATCGGCGCATCGGCCACCAAATCAGGCAGACCGTCCGCCCAGCGTTTCAATTGAATGGCCGCATCTTCCACCGCTTCCAGCAGCTTGTCTTTCTTGCTGACGATTCCGTCTTTCAACCGCCCGCGCACCTGCTCGTCGCGATAAGCCTGCTGCATATCCTGCCACACCGAATCAGACGGCGGCATTTCCCCCGTTTCGGCAAACTCCCGCACCTGCTCTTCCGTCATCAAGTCAGCACGGGAAAAACGCATATCGGAAAGACTGTTTTCCGTTTCAGGCTTGTAATTCAGATAATTACGGAGTATATTGGCTATGTATCCTGAATTGACCTTCCCCGTTTCGCGGCTGATTACAGCCGTCTCGGTATCACTGGCATTCAGGATACTTTCTTTTGTAACCACACTATGCAGATACATCTGTCTGCCGCTGCCCGTATTTCTTGCCAGCAGCGTAACCACATCATCTTTCCCTTCTATCATCACTGGTGCGCTGATATAAACATACTCCGCACCATTATCAGGATTTCTGCCCTGATGGATAACTACACCTTGTTCAATCACTTCCGGAACAACAGCAAATGCTTCTGCCTTAAACGGATTCATTCCGTGTGCAATGGAGTCACGAACAGCCCGCTCATTTAATGCAATCTCTCCAACTTCAGGATTAACTGCCGCACCACCCGCCTGTTTAAACAGGCCTGCAGCCCATTCCCTTAAAGCCTTAAATCCTTGTGGAGCTTTCCGTTCGCTGATAACTGCCACCGGCTCTCCCTGCAACACCGCCGCCTTGCGTGCAAAATCCGCATCATGCGAACGGCTGAACCGACTGCCCGAATCCTGAAGCGATTCCATTTCAGCCTTAAATTCAGCAATGCGTTCGCTAAAATACTTACGGTTGCTTACCGCCGCTTCCGATTCGCCCTGATTCCACGAAATCATCTCCTCGTATTGGGCAATACGCGCCTTCAATTCCTTAATCCGCTTGGCGTTCGGATTACGTTTGGCTGCTTTTCTTGCAGGTTTGCTTTGTTCCCCCTGCTCCGCCTTTCTCTCCATGCGGGTTTTAACCGCTTTCACATGCGGCGGAATTTCCAATCCGAACATTTCTGCCGCCTTTTCAACCGCTTCCACCCAACTGCCGTCGGTATGCCACTTCGCATCTTCACCGCGACTGTTGGTATCCTTGCCGCCGCGCGGAAATACTTCAAACTTCGCTTCATAAGGATTACGATGATGAGCAGGCAAAGAATGGTCGGAAACGCGTACTTTAAAACCTTCATCATTTTCCGCATCGTAAATCTCAACATATTCTGAATTGCTGATACGCGAAGAATCTCTGCTTACGATAAACCTGTCCCCAAACGGTTCTGTCATGATTTCAAACGCACGATTCACTTTATCCGCATCATCGCTGTATTTGGAAAACAGCACATCTCCGCCCAAATCCCCGTCCAATTCGGCCGTATTATCCCGATGAATATCCGCCAAGGCTTCCAGCACCTCGCGATCGGAAACCTCTCGTCTGCCCGTTGCCATCGCCCACACACGGCGCAAGGTTTCGGCAATCCGTTTCAACCAATTACCCGCACGGCGTTTCAGGCTGTCTGAAATTTCCACCCCGTAGCGCGTCTCGATTTCCGCCCAGTTGCCTGTTTGCTGTGCCGCATACAGTTCCACAACCGCTTCTTCCACCGCCACGCTGCGTACCGTTGCCGCCGCATCGTCCGTATCGCGTCGCAACCGTTGGATTCTGTCTGCCATCTTCGCCACCGTTTCATTGCGCCCCAGCAAATCCAGCGTATTCAGGTATTCGCGGCTGCCTTTTACCGCAAAACCCCTATGCCCCAGCTCATGCCAAGCCACCCATACCGCCCGCTCCGGGGTCAGGTTGTCGGCAAAAAGATACAGTTCGCCCGTCTTGCGGTTAAAGCTGCCCTCGATACCGCCCGATTTAATGGCCGTCCAATCCTTGGGAAAAGCGGTTTTGGAATCTACCACCTGCACCAAAGCCGCCCGTTCGCCGCCCAATGCACGGCGCAAACGGGTGTTGATTTCGGTCAAGTCCGTTGGGGTTTTACCGCTTCGGTATTGCGCCAAGTCAGTTTCTGTTTTAATATTGGAGCTGGAAAGGTTATCCTTGTTGAGAATGACAACTGGCAATTGAAGCTGCGCTCTATCAACAAACGGATAACCTTTTTCTTTATTCCAATACAGCGTATGTTGCAAATCCGCTTCAATCTGCCTTTTGCTTCGCCCGTAAGCACTGGCAACATCAATAACTTCCAAACCTTTCTCTGATGTTTTTAAATGCAGTGCAGCAATAATCGGCTTTTCTTTGCCGTTTTCATGTTCGGTCAATTCGGTAAAAACCACATAACCATTATCCGTACTGCGTGATTTTGCTACTGCCACAGGATTATTGATTTCACGCGGCAATGCTTTCATATCAGCAGCAGTCAAATTGTGCTTTCCGCCCATCGCCTTATTGAAAACATCTTCGCGCATGGAAATAGCCGTATCAGGTAAACCCAGCATTTTCAGTACATCGGGCGTGGTGCCCATACGGATATAACGCTTACGGTCACCTTGATAACCGCCTGCCGCCTTATCCACCGCGCGCGCAAACACCGAATCAGCCGACTCGTCCAAGCTGAACAGCACATCATTTGCCTCCTGCTCCGCATCCGTCATTGCCGCACCATCGGCAAGATAATCCTCGTCCGTCTCTTGCGGCCTTACCGCCCCGCCAACCGTTTCAACGCCGCTTCCATCGCCTGCGCCATCTGCGGATTGTGTTCCAGATTGTAAATCAGCCTCATCAGAGCCTGCTTCTGCTGCCCGGCCGTTGCCTGTTTCGCCGTCTGCATCCGCTCCCGTATTTCCCGGTTGCGTTTCTGTTCCAAAGTCTCCCGATTGCTCATGAATAGCCTTTCTCAATAGCTGTTGTCGTGTTACCGTATCGTTTCCGCCGAACATATCCCCTTCTTTGGGATTGCCCAATGCGCGGACTTCGCCGTAATAGGCGTGTATCAAATCGCGGATTTTTTTCGCGCTGCGGATATTGCCGTCCAGATACGCCAGCAACATTTTCGCCGTATCGCCCACGGTATCGGCAAAGTCCTGCTGTGCCAAATAATCCTGCACGCTGCGCCCCTGCGAACGCAACGACTCAATCAAATCTGCCGCCTGTACCAAGTCGGCCGCAATATCCAAATCGTACAAGTCGCCATAAGCCATATCGTTGCGCGCATCGGCCACCACGCCCGCCGATTGCGCCAAGGCGTTGCCCACATTGCGGCTTTCTACGTCGTTGCTTTCCACCATGCGCTGCAAAGCGGGGCTGTCGCCGTATGCCTGATACAGCATGGCGTTTTCCAAACGGCGCAATCCTTCGCGCGAAAGCATACCGTTTGCGTCCTGCAAGGCTGCCTGTTGGTTTTGCGGGAAATTGCCGACAAATTGGGCAATCGCGCTGCGGTTGGCAGGGGTGTTCAAACTGCCGCTTTCGTTATGCGTAAAAAGCTGCAACGGCGGCAGACGCGAAGCATCGGTTTTGGCCAGTTCCAAACTGCTCATGGCCAAGCCTGCGCCTTCGTTGGAAGCAATTGCTGCTTTTTTGATGTCCACATCGTTTTGCAGACGGCGTACCAATACCGGCTGTTCGAATGCTGCCACGGTTTCGGGGGTAAAGCCGAAATCCGCCGCATGTTCGGCAAGCTGCTGCCGGTAGTTTTCTGCCGTACCTTGAGCATACGCCTGTTTCACCGCCGCCACGCGCCCGTTGCCGCCGATAACGGTTTCTCCGTCTTTGGCCAATACCGGTGCGCCGAAATCCATAAACGGCGATTCGCTGATTTTGCGGAAATCCAAGTTTGCCGCAATATGGTTGATTTGCTGCTCGCTGGCTGCACGGTTACGGTCACGGTATTGGTTCTCTGCTTTGCTTACCGTTGCCCCCATATCGGAAGCTTCGCGCAATTCCCACACTACCGGCTCATATCTGCCCGATACGTCCACGCTGTCGGCTTTGCCTGCCACCACACGCCCCGTCTGCGTGCTTGCCGCCGCTGCCCGCTCGCGGGCGGTCGGTGCGATACGGTCGGTCGGCAGGTCGGTAGGGGCGGTGTTGGCTTTCAGCGGATTGTTGCTGTAGGGTTTTTGTACTATACTGACCTTACTCCCGCCGAAACCGTCTCGGGCGTTCAGACTAAGGGTCTTCAGGATTGAAGAAGCATGTGTCGTCGGCGGGTACTTCCGCATACTGGTTACAGCCATTTTGCGCTTACCCGTTCTTACTTCTTCAATCACGGCGGTAGAACCGTCGTCCATTTTCTTCACATAAAAAACCGCATCACGTTTCAAACGCGTACTGCCGCCGAAAACCATCGTATCGGGGTTGGCAATCACATCAGCAACCGTCTCAAAATCATCTGCCGTTACCGCCACGTTGCCGCGGTTTCGTTCCGTTTTCTCATTACCGTGGTTCTTCAGCACATGATTAATGGCACTGCTGTCAATCATATGCGTAAAACCGGCAATATCCAATCCGTGTTGTTTGGCAAGCTCCGCTTCCTGCGGCGATACCGGCACCAAGTCCACCTGTTCGCGCAACGACTTGTCAGCCGACACCCTGCCTGCCAAATCACGGATTTTTGCCTTGGCCGCCTGCCAAAGCTCCGGCAATCCGCCATCACGGTTGCGCTGCGGCACACCCTGCGCCACCGTATCAGACGGCACAAACTGCCCCGCCGTTACCATGCGTGCAAACTGCTCGTATTCCGAATCGCCGCTCCATACCCCTTTGCCCAAACGGACATCAGCCATCAGCCGGCCGGTAAAATCATCGTATTTGCGGTTGGTTTCTGCCACCGCCTGCCCGAACTTATCCGCCGTCTCCGCTACACGCTTGTCGTAATCCTCGCGGGTTTCTCCACGTCGGCGGGCAGTATATTCCTGCTCCAATGCCAGCAAATCCGCATTACGCATCTCATCGGCAGCCCGAACCGTTGCCGACATCTGCGGCGACGCCAACGCCAAACCACCCAACGGCACACCATAGGCCGCCCCCATCAAAGCCGCCGATTCCACACCTTCCGTCAGCTCGCGGCGCGGGTCGATACGGCTGTAACCATAGTTGGCCGCCGCCGTTTGTACGCCCTCTTCGAGTGCTTCGCCGCCAACTTCCTTCAAACCCGTCATCAAAGGCTTGGCCGCCCCGGTTTTCGCCAGTGCGCCTTCCAAGCCCGAACGCCCCGCAACAAAGCCCACACCGCCGCCCGCTGCAATCTCCGGCAAATGCTGCCAAAAGCGCGTACCGATTTCATACTTCGCGTCCGCTTCGCTCATGGTTTGGCGCAACTGTCGGTATTCCGGATTCAGGCTCATCAATTCCTTGTCATCTGCCGACACCGTATCATCATAAATTTGGCCGCGTACTGCACCGCTGCCCATTGCGGCGTTGGCCGCCGCCGACAAGCCCACACCGCCCAAACGCGCCAAAGCAGCCGCGCCCAAGCCGTAACCTGCTACCGTTCCCAAAGCACTTACCGGATCGCTTGCCGCATATCCGGCAATCGCCCCGATTTTATCCCCCGTAGATTGGTCGTCTGCCAAGCCCTGCTGCAAGCGGTAATCCGCCAGCTTCGCCGCATCGGAACGCGATTCGTTACCTTGGTCGATTTTTTCCTGAAAATAATTGGCAAAGCTGCTGCCCGGTGCCACAAAATCCACCGCACTCTTGGCCATGCCGGTTACTGCATTGCCCGCCGCAATCATGCCGTCATTGGCATAGGCAAACAGATTGCGCCCCGGGTCAACCTTAAAACGGCTGCGCGCCATATCCGCCATTTCCTTGCCGTATTCACGCTCGAGATTGCTGCTCATGTGTTCCAGCAGCCGTGCTTGGTCAACCACCCCGTATTTCTGCCGCTCCTGCTCGAAAACCTGCCCGAAGCCGGACAGCACGCTCTCGGGCGTTTCAGGGGGATTTTGGTAATAATTGTCAATAAAGGCACGCGCCTGCTCAAGAGTCATTTTCGCCATGTTCAATCCATAAAAAACAAGGCCGTCTGAAATTCAGACAGCCTGATAACACCCCGCCTTTACAGACGGCCTATACCTCGTCGTAAATACCCTGAATCAACATATCCAGTTCATCGGGAATTTTACTGTGCATATCGGGATACTCTCCGAATGCCGCCGCCAATTGCGTACTGTACTCTTCCTGCAAACTTGGCCGGCGGTCAAATTCCAAAGGCTTGATACGCATATTTTCCAGCATATCCGCATGGCTTTTTTCCCGCTTGGCCGTCCGCTCGAATACCGTTTCATGATGGGGAGCAGCCGCCTGAACATCATCTGCCGGAGCTGCCGGACTTTCCAACGATACCGGCGCGGCCTTGGCCGTCTGCATATCCGGCGGAATAAAATTTGCCGCCTGCGCCATATCCTTACCGGCAGAATAATCCGCCCCGCCCTGCGGAATCACGCCGCCCAGTTGCGCGTAATACCGATCGCGCTTGGCATGATGTTTGCCTACCGCCTTGCCCAGCGTATTGCCGGCATAATCCCAGCGGATAAAATTATTGCCCAATACCTCTTTTGCCGTGTGGTAATCCACATTGGGATTTTGCAGAAACTGCGTTTTCGTCCGCTTATAAGAAGGATTGGTATTGATTTCATGCACGGCAAACTTCGCCATCTCGTCCAAAGCCGCCTGCCCGCGCTTAATCGTACCGTCCGCATTCAGCAAACCCTTACCGGCCAGACGGTTTTCAAGCTGCCGTTTGCGGCTGCCGTTCCACGAAATAAAGCCCAGATTGGTTATCGTCCCGCGCTTCTTGTTCGCATCGGTATGCCTGCCGAAAATATAAGTTGCATTGAAATCATTTTCGCGCCCCACTTCCGCCGTAAATGCCCGCGCCTGCTGCGGCGACAACCCCGCATTCAAAAACGCCTGATACGTTTGCGCCATCAAAGGATTCTGTTTTGCCATGCTCTGCCCCATAAAAAGCCGCCCGTTCAGACGGCCTTATCCGCCTCCTGCCGATACTGCTTGCGCTTCTTCTCATGCAGGCTCAATCTGTCGTAAAACATACGGTAATGCCCTGCCGAACGTTGCGCCGAAACCGCCGATTCCGTTTCCGTACCGAAAAGCCGGAACAACACATAATCCACCAACGCCCCGTAATACGCACAGCCGAAATGATCCAAAGCCTGATTCACATCAAACCCCAGCTTTTCAGGCCGTACCGAACAAACCAAGCTCACAAACACCGTCTGCCCCGGCCTCACAGGCGGCGATACCGTAAAGCGGTTGCTTTCATGCTCCAGTTTGTAGCCGGTAGGCAAATCGGGCAATACGCCGCAACGCGAACGTCCGAAAGCCTTTGTCGCGCTATCATCGACTTCGCGCCAATCCGCAATCTTCACACCGTTTGCGTCCGTCAACGCCTCCACCGACTTGATTTGGCTGCAACAGCAAACCTGCTGCATTTCCCCCTCGTCCAGCTTGGCAATTACCCGCTTTTCAAACAAATCAGGCCGCAGATTGAACACTTCGCAATACGCCTCATTCACCATATCGACAATATGCACGTCTTCCCAACGCTCCCTGTCAATATCGTTCACGTCCAAGCGTATCCTTGCAATCAAATCGGCCAGCTTCATTATTCCATCTCCACCTTAGCCTCAACACCTGCCTTTGCCGTCTTACCCTTGGCTTTCGGCACACCCGCAGCCGTTTTACCCGTATCGGCAAGTTGCGGCGTATCCAACGGCTCGATAAATTGCAACTTTTCAGGCGTATTCAAAAAATCTACCGTAATATCGTCTTCCGGCACATCAAATTCCACGCCGTTAATCTTGCTTCGGTAAGCTACCATACCCATCATTTCCAAACTCCTTTAATCTCGTTTTTGGGTTATATAGTCGAATAACACAGAATGAGACAAGGCAGCGAAGCCGCAGACAGTACACATAGTACGGCAAGGCAAAGCAACGCTGTATCATTCTTATTTTAAATGACTATACTTCATTCACGTTCAATCCCTTGTATGGAAAGGGTTGCAAACAGAAACGCCGACAAGTTCCCGCCTGTCGGCGTTTCGACTATTTCCACGCTGCCAGTGCATTCAAAATATCGGCGGCTTTCCAAATACCGGCAAACACCAAAAACACCAATGAAAGCCAAATCAGCCGCCATGCAGGAAGTCTCATCACCAACTCCTTGATGATTTTTAAAAATGCGCTATAATCCACTTATGATTTTTCCTTAATCTGGATAAGGTCAAATACAGAAACGCCGCAATGATTCCACCCATTGCGGCGTTTTGCCTTTCACACAGCCTTAAAGCTGAATACCGTCCATCTCAAAGCGGCGCACAAACAGCAAATCCAAATTACCGGAAAAGTCTTGCGGCAAAGCCGTAATTTCCAATTCCACCGCATCAACTTTCGCCGTATGCGGGCGTTCGGTAAACACAAAAGCAAATTGCGTATAAGCCGCCGTTGCACCGCCCAAACCTTCGGGCGTACCGCTGCCTTTTACCGAAGTCAGCACTTCGCCGGTTGCATTGTCGTAAGTCGATTCATACTTATCCGCCGACAAATCCAAACCCTCAACCGTTTGCAGCTTAAACTCAAAGCCGCCCGCCGCCGAGCGGAAATCCACAAACAAACTGCTCAACGTCGCATGGTTCGGCGAAAGATACAAACGCAACTTGTCGCCCACCGCCAATTCAGACGGTTTCACACCATAATATTTTTGCAGACGGTGTAAAAACTCCTTCCACTCCGTTTTTTCACGATAACCATAACCGCCGTCAACACGTTGGTCAGGTTGCGAAAACAACGGCAAATCCACATCGGAACCGCAAGACTTGCCGAAATAGCGGTCATCGCCACCGGCAAACAGATTATAAACAGCCATATTTATCTCCAAAAAATCAATTCAACACCCATAAAAGCAAAGCCACACCGAAAGTTACAGCCAAAACAACCATAGACAACACCGCCGCCCATACCAACACCATAGCCGCGTGGTCAGCAGCCGCCCCGCTCATTTTTCCCTGAATACTCATCGTTACTTTACCCAACAGATTTAGCAGGTTATACTTCACCTCATTCAATCCTTAGTCCTGTTAAGGGTTGCAATAGAAAAACCGCAAGGATTCCGCCCTTGCGGTTTTTCGCTTTCAGCCGTTACTTGTCAAACGTTACCGCCGCCACCACCACGCCGCGGCCGGACAGCACGCTCACATCGAAACGGTAATTACCGATCAGATAAATATCATTCAGCAGTTTTTCCCATTCCAAATAATCCAACACGGCCGGCGCAACAATCAGGTTCGGGTCCACCATAATCACATACTCAACCGTGCGTCCGTCGGCCAGACGTTTGGTCGGGAAGAAATGCGAACGCAGCACATTCAAACCATAGGCCGGCAGCAATACGCCGCTTACCGCAGGATTTTTTTCCACACAGCAACCCTGAACATGCGCCGCCTGTTCATTCATCAACTTCGCCACAAAGCGCGGAGAAGCTGCCATACGCATTTGGTCGGAACCGCACATTACACCCGCTTCCGAAGCAGCCAACACCATACGGCTGACCACTTCCAAGGCAGAAACCTCGAAATCGGACACATTGTCGCTGTTCGGCAGCGAAACCACCAACGGATTTACCGTATCGCCCAATTTCAGATTACCGCTCAACTTGCCCGCATCATTGCCTTGGTTGTACTCCGCCGCAGAAGCCGCAATCTGGCGGTATCCGTAAGATTCCGTCATATTACGCAGCATATGTGCAATCGCCTTTTCATAGCCCCATCTCTGCTCTTCCCAGTAGCGGCATTGGCGGATTGCCTCATCACGGCTGAACTTCTCCTTAATCGCGTAGCTATGGCACATCTGAATCTGCCCGTTGCGGAACGGATTGGGAATACCCACGCGCTCGCCGTTAAACTGATGGCGCGTAAACACCATATCGTCTATCGGCTCCAAAATGTTGTAATGCGCCACCGGCGCACAATCCAAGCCCAATTTTTCAGGATTCCATTCTTGGTTGACCATATGCTGCAACGTCGAACAGGCCACCATTTCATTAATGGTGATATACGTAACAGAATCGGGGATATAAAAACCCTCCGCACCCTTCAAATCGGCCGCACGCTGATACTTAGCCATCTTTACACCTTTCAACTCCAATCATACTTATTCAGGAACGCGCGGAAATCGTCCGGACTTGCCGACCTCATCAACCGTTCGCGCTCCGCCCACTCTTTTTTACCCGCACGTTTTTTACCGCCGGATTCACGCATTGGCGTACCACCGCCCGCAGGTTTGGCCGTTGCAACACGTTTTTCTTTCACTTCTCCCCGTTGGTTGAACTTGTCAATCAACGCACGAATCATCGGGATTTTGCCCGCGTCCATCGTCTCCCCTGCAGCCCGCACCATGTCGAATGCCGAATTGCCGGAGAAATCCGTTTCCGATTGCAGAAAATCCACAAAAGCCTGATTGCCCGTCAGCAAGCCTTGAATTTCAGGAATATCGCGCCCCATCGCCTCAAACCAAACGCGGCGGCGTTCCGCCTCCTTCGCTTGGGCAATTTCCGCACGAAGCTGTGCCACATCGTCCGAAGCAGGAACATTGCGGCGCAAACCTTTCAGCTTTTCCGCCAAAATACGCGCCGATTCGCCGCCCATCTCAAGGCTCAAGGCTTCCATTTCCGTTTCAGAAAACACATCGCCGTCATCTTCCGGCGTCTGCATTTTCGACTTCTGCCAAGCCTCACGCTCACGGCGCAGCTCCTCAAGCTCCGCCTCACGCTGCTTTTCACGCTCCTGCATTTCCAAGAGCTTTGCCGCCGCAAAAGAACCGTTTTCCGCCGCAATGCGGTAACGCTCCTTTTCCTCCTGCTCCTTTTTCAGACGGCCTTTCCAAGCATTAATGTCATTAGCCGTTTTATCGTCCGGCTCAACATCTTCCTCATGGACGGTTGCGTCTTCATATTCAGATTCAGGTTCGGCCATGCCGGCCGTATCATCAGGCAGATTGCCCGTCTCTTCAGCCGTCTCTTCAAAATCGTCTTCACGATCAGCCTCATCGCCGCTGCCGTTTTTCAACGCCAGCAAACGCTCTTTCACATGCGCCGGTAAATTGTCCGCAATCGTAAAACTCATCACAAAACCCCCACAGGTAGAGCTTTCGCAGTACCCCGATATGCCCATTTAAGGGCGTTGGATAAAAAAAGGCCGTCTGCAAAAACAGACAGCTTCACCTCAAAGCATTCAAAACCAATACCACCTGCCGCCAAACGGCAATCAGGCAACCTTACAGCTTGGGAATATTAAAGTTCCCAACGCCCTTATCGTTCATCGGCGAAAACAGCATACCCGCCAATTCGGCCAGCGCATCGGCAGCATGGTCATGTTCGATACGCTCGTCATTCGGCTTTCCCCGTGCCTCGTGCAGAATACCCGCCCAAAGCACATACAGAAAATCCTCCAAAGCCTCACGCGCCTTAGGGGACAAACTCAACTCATAGCGCACTTGCGCCAGCGCATCTTCAATCCCCTTGGGCGCAAACATCGCCTGCCATTTTTCCATACTCACCACCACTTGATTGCATTAACCAACGCAGCAGCAGCAAACAAAAACAAGCTCCATGCCACAAACCACAAAAAACGCCGAGCCCGCACCGATGTTTCCAATTTATCCGGCATCTTTTCTACCCACCCGCTCAAATCAATGTTTGTCAAAGACTGAATAAAGAAACGCCGTAAAGTTCCCGCTTCACGGCGTTTTACCGTTTTCAGCAACTAACGCTTGCCGCCACAGCTTGCACAGCCGGATTTACGGCGTACCACACCGCCCGACGAATCAGGCGCATTCATCATCGACGCCACACGGCTTGTCGCATCATCAACACGCACCGGCGTATTGCCTTGCGATTTCTTAACAACATTCTTACGACCGCTCAAAAGATTCAGACCCATTACAACCTCCAAACAAAAAGCCCCGAAAGGCAAACATCGTTGACAAACGTCAACACAAAACATAAAATAAACTCACGCAGCCCAATCAGGCCATAACCATGAAACACCCCGACAAACACATACAAGCCGCCATAGAATACGCCCTTCAACACGGCTGGCAGCTTGTCAAAAGCGGTTCATCTTCACACGCCTTTTGCCGTCTGAAATGTATCTACAAACACAGCGAACACCAAATGAGCGTATGGAGCACACCCCAAAACCCCGAAAACCACGCCAAGCAGATTATCCGCAAAGCCGACCAATGCAAAGGAAACAGTCATGAATAACTACCACTTTACCATTGCCGTGCGTGATGCCGCCGCCGATAACTTCGATACCCTCGAAACCGCCTTTTACCAAGCCGGTTGCAGCGACGCTCTGCTTTGCCGTGAAAACGATTTGGTTTACCTTGAGTTCGACCGCGAAGCAGCCAACGCCAAAGCAGCCGTTTACTCGGCTCTTGCCGACATCAACAAAGCAGGGTTTCACGATTTGGTGATTCAAGAATCAGGCGTATGCACCCTTGCCGAAATCGCCGGCCGTGCCGGATTGAGCCGTCAGGCAGTATCCCTTTACGCACAAAACAAGCGCGGCAGCGGCGGCTTTCCCAAGCCCTTGTACGGCATAGCCGGACATACCCCGCTTTACTCATGGAAAGAAGCCGCCCAATGGTTGTACCGCCAAGGGAAACTGTCCCAATCCAGTTACGAGTTGGCCTGTTCGGTATAACCCCGGCAAACACATCTCCACCCACAAAAAGGCCGTCTGAAAACCCAAGTTCGGACGGCTTTAACATCAGTCAGAATTTTACGGCTTACCAAGTAAGCCCGTTGTACTCATAATCTTCATCATAGAAAATCCCGTTTCCGTAATACAAGTACCACTTCCCATTTTTATCCGACCATTTATACAGACAATCAGAATCAGGGGCTTGCCATACCACATTACCGTCAGGCTTTTCCGCTGGGCATTCTCCACCCGAAATCACCACAACACTCATCTCAAATCTCCTTTCACAAACCAATATCTGTGTTGGCCATCACATTACCGCTTTCATATCTTCGGTAGCCCTGAATCAAACGTCCCCAGTCCGCCGCAGGATTGGTTGCATGATACCCGAGCGTACTATTTGCAACAGGTTTGCCGTCTGCTCTACCTGCTCCGACCACGGTAAAACTCAACACCGCTGAATTATAGATTTTTGCAAAAGCCCCTTCGGTATAAGTTTTGCCCGAATCAAAGAAACAGGAGTCCAAATACACAGAGCTGGAATTGCCGACACCGATAAAATTAAAAGGCGAAGCAGCGCCGCTTTCCGGAAAAAGAAATCCGCAACCTACGGCATAAACATTGCCCCTACTAACATCTGAACCATGTACGCTGCTCCATCTGCTCCATGAATCCAACGGCATAGGGTGGGTCAAATCAAGAATCACCCCTTGATACATCACATTTTGCAGACGGCCTTACAGTTGGGTAAACACGTGCGTCGCTTGATGGAACAGCGCACACTTCAAAACCGAAGATGACAAATTAAATAGACAAACCTTTGAAACCAAAACAAACATGCCGTCTGAAAACGTTTCAGACGGCATAAGTGCAAAGCCCAGCCAACGCGTGCATGCTCTGGCATGCACCCTACACAAGCAATTTATGTTCCATGCAGGCTACGCTTGCTATGTTCGCATCGCGTTGGTGGCCGACGTAGAAACCTGTGTCCGAGCGGCACAAACCATCGTTTCACTTTATCGGGCTTAAAAGCCGGCCGAACCACCCGCCGACAAAGGCCGTCTGAAAAATCCTGGTTTTCAGACGGCCTTGCATTTGGAAAAACGCGTGCGTGGTTTGCCGCACACCCTTGCATGTTCAAACCAATATACCATAGCAACCAAACAGCCCGCAGGCTGGGCTTCAGCCCAGCAGTTTCCACCAATGTTTCCAGACAGGCATTGCTGGGCTGAAGCCCAGCCTACGGCGGATTACTCAAACCATGCGTAGGGTGCATGCCAAAGCATGCACGCGTTGTTTGATGGAACGGCACACGCTCAAACCGAAGATGACAAATTAAATAGACAAACCTTTGAAACCAAAACAAACATGCCGTCTGAAAACGTTTCAGACGGCATAAGTGCAAAGCCCAGCCAACACGTGCATGCTTTGGCATGCACCCTACACAAGGAATTTATGTTCCATGCAGGCTACACTTGCTTGTTAACATTGCTCATAAAAAACTATTAATATATTCAGATGGAATCTTCAAACACTTGCTACTTAAGTTTTTTTGAATAGCTTCATTAGTAGGGCAAAATATTTTTACTTCTGTAGAATTCCAAGCTATGTATCCATATAGAACATGTTCATTATCAGTGAACGCTTGCTTTTTCTCTTTAAATAATTTTTTAGATTCCAAATACTCCCTAGATTCAGAATTATTTTGGATATTATCCTCCTTCATTTTATCTCCGTTGAATTCAGGCAAAACAAATTTTTGTCTATATACCAAAAATCGGTTTTCTAATTTATTACGCTGAATATAACGCTCATCAATTACATATAAATTAGCTTCTCTCGGCCATTCTACCAAGCCAATTGCCCGCATGGAGTTAAACATAAACGTAGGGTAACTCTGAATCCAAATATAACTAAGCATAAAAACAAAAAATATTAACCCAAACAATACCATATTCATTGAAATAATGACTTTGGATAATTCCTCAACCGGCTTAGAAAAATCAAAAAAATTTTCATTATTGAATACAGCTGCGCAAAAAGAGATAAGAATTAACATGCGATAAAGGTAAGGGCTTATACTAGTTAAAAATCCATTTGATGGTTCTGTAGAAATTTGACTTGGCAACCCATCAATCAGAAAAAATATAAAAAACAGCAACAGAAGAAAATTTATAAATAACAATAACTTCGCGGAAAGAAAAAACGTACCCTTCTTTCTGCGATTTAAAATTCTTCCGTCTGCTTTTTTTGTTATTTTATATTTTGAAAGCATGGTCAATAAAGACTTGTTACCCAAAGTTGGCCGCACAGAATGCGCTTTACGCCTATTGTCATATTTCCACCGCTGTAGCTTAAAATTTTTACCTAAAACGCTAGGTTCGTAAACAAATGAGATAATTGATGCTGTGCCTAAAATAACACCCAGCGTAAAGCCCCAACTATTTTCTTTATTGGTAAAAATAAAACCTATCAGCGAAGAAAACCCAAACAATACGGTAAGCCATGGGTGTCTAGAATATACTTGCAATAAAAAATATACAGGTGTAAACAATAGTGGCATGATTATTAAAATAATCCCATAATCTCTGTCCGCACTATTTATGAAATCCTCCGGCAGAAAAACAAGTAAGATTATGATAAAAATCCAACCCCCAAAACTATATAATACGCTCCTATTGAGTGTTCTGGCTTTTCTAATAATCCAATGTCGCTTTGTTGATTCATTATAAATATTACCAAACGATTCTATTTCTACCCTAATAGATTTAGCATATTCTTGTAAAAGGAATAGTGGTAAATACATGAAAACCAATAAATAAATTACAAAAATCAATGTAATAGCAAATGTAGAATATATGGCATGAAAATAATCTATTATTGTATAGGATGCTTCAATATAGTGTAGATACGAAAATGGTATTAACATACCGAAAAACAAAGAAAAGTACAAACTAGATTTATATTCTTTGATAAAATTAAATAGCTTCTTAATAAAATTAAATAGATTGTTTAACCATTTTTTTTCTTCATCATTCACTGTCATAATTTATCCTGTCCATTGCTTTAAAATTTCAAACGTCCCTTAACTCACTCCGCCCCAAACAACAACCCTTCCTTAATCCCCCGAATTTTATCCCTTAATACCGCAGCCTCTTCAAACTGCAAATCCCTAGCCGCCTGCTGCATTTGTTTCTCCAGCCGTGCGATTTCTTTGACGGCGTCTTCTTCGGTGTGGATTTCTCTGATTTTCACGCCTTTGCCTTTTTTCAGACGGCCTTTGCCGCCGGTGCCGTCTTCTTCGTGGTACACGCCGTCGATGATGTCTTTGACTTGTTTTTTGATTTGTTGGGGAACAATGCCGTGTTCTTTGTTGAATGTGATTTGTTTTTCGCGGCGGCGTTCGGTTTCGTCGATGGCGGCACGCATGGAGTCGGTGATTTTGTCGGCATACAGAATCGCCACACCGTGCACGTTCCGTGCGGCACGGCCTATGGTTTGGATGAGGCTGCGGTGGGAGCGCAGGAAGCCTTCTTTGTCGGCATCCAAAATTGCCACCAATGACACTTCGGGAATGTCCAAACCCTCGCGCAACAGGTTGATGCCCACTAAAACATCAAATAGCCCCAAACGCAAATCCCGAATAATTTCAACGCGTTCCACCGTATCAATATCGCTGTGCAGGTAGCGTACTTTGATGCCGAGTTCGCTGTAATAGTCGGTAAGCTGTTCGGCCATGCGTTTGGTGAGGGTGGTGACGAGCACGCGCTCGTTTTTGGCGATGCGTTCGTTGATTTCGCTTAATAAATCGTCCACTTGGGTGGCGACGGGGCGGATGATGATTTCGGGGTCGACGAGGCCGGTGGGGCGCACGACTTGTTCGACCACTTGGCCGGCGTGTTCTTCTTCGTATTTGGCGGGGGTGGCGGACACGAATACGGTTTGCGGCATGATTTTTTCAAATTCGTGGAATTTGAGCGGGCGGTTGTCGCGGGCGGAAGGCAGCCTGAAGCCGTAATCGACGAGGTTTTGTTTGCGCGAGGCATCGCCTTTGTACATGCCGCCGATTTGGCTGACGGTAACGTGGCTTTCGTCGATAAACATGATGGCGTTGTCGGGCAGGTAGTCCATCAGCGTGGGCGGCGGTTCGCCTTCTTTTTTGCCGGAAAAGTGGCGGGAATAGTTTTCGATGCCTTTGCAGAAGCCCATTTCGTAGAGCATTTCGAGGTCGAAGCGGGTGCGCTGTTCGATGCGCTGCTGCTCGACGGGGCGGTTTTCTCGGGCGAAAAATCCGATGCGCTCGCGCAGCTCGGCTTTGATGGATTCGCAGGCGCGCAATACGGTGTCGCGCGGGGTAACGTAGTGGCTGGACGGGAAGACGGTAAAACGCCCCACCCTTTGCACTACTGCGCCGGTGAGCGGGTCGAAGAGGTCGAGGCGGTCGATTTCGTCGTCAAACAGGCTGATGCGCAGGGCGTTGTCGGAGCTTTCGGCGGGATACACGTCGATCACGTCGCCGCGCACGCGGAAGGAGCCGCGTTTGAAGTCCATTTCGCCGCGGTCGTATTGCATGGAAACGAGGATTTTGATGATGTCGCGCTGGTCGATGGTGTCGCCCTCTTTGACGGACAGCACCATTTGCTGGTATTCGGTGGGGTCGCCGATACCGTAAATCGCGGAGACGGTGGCGACGATGACGACATCGTTGCGCGTCATCAGGTTTTTGGTGGTGGAAAGGCGCATCTGCTCGATGTGTTCGTTAATCGCGGAATCTTTTTCGATAAACAGATCGCGGCTGGGCACATAAGCCTCGGGCTGGTAATAATCATAGTAAGACACGAAATATTCCACCGCGTTTTCGGGGAAAAATTCGCGCATTTCGGCATAAAGCTGGGCGGCCAGCGTTTTGTTGTGCGCCATGATGATGGCCGGTCGGCCGCTCTGCGCGATGACGTTGGCCATGGTGTAGGTTTTGCCCGAGCCGGTTACGCCGAGCAGGGTTTGGTAGGCCAGGCCGTCTGAAAGCCCTTCGAGCAGTCCGGCAATGGCGGCGGGCTGGTCGCCTGCAGGGGGAAAAGGTTGGTGAAGTTTGAAGGGGGAATCGGGGTATTGGATAACTTGCATTTGCAGACGGCATTATGTTGTATGGATTAATAATATGTGGGATATGGTAGCAAATGGAGAAATGTAAAGGGTATGCCTATCATCAAAAAAGCTGATGGAGCCTCCCAATCTATTCCATTATTTCAATGGGAACAAACCGGATAAATTCCATCAGCATATAATATTTGAAAAATACGTTTGATTTGCGGTAAAAATCAGTTTATACCCAACCAAACTCAGCTGTGCTTGGCTTTGTTCCAACCACCTTTTTTCGCTTTGCTTCCTGCGCCGTTGGCTTTCTTAAAGCCGCCTTCTTTTGCTTTGGCAAAACCGCCTTCGCTGCGTTTGCCGCCGAATTTTTTCCCGTCCGGCTTTTTACCGCCAAACTTCCGACCGCCCCAACCGCCCTTGTCTTTCGGCTTGGCAGCGGCCGCTTTGCGTTTGCGGGTCGGCTCCATGCCCTCGACGGTAACTTCGTTTAATTTGCGTCCGATGTATTTTTCGATTTTGTGCACTTTGACGTATTCGTTCACTTCGGCAAAGGTCAGCGCGATACCCGTGCGGCCGGCGCGGCCGGTACGGCCGATACGGTGGACATAGTCTTCTGCCTGCTTGGGCAAATCATAATTGACGACGTGGGTAATGGCCGGCACATCGATACCGCGTGCGGCCACATCGGTCGCCACCAAAATCTTGCAGCGTCCTTTACGCAAATCCATCAGCGTGCGGTTGCGCCAGCCCTGCGGCATATCGCCGTGCAGGCAATTGGCGGCAAAGCCTTTTTCATACAACTCGTCGGCCAATACTTCGGTCATGGCCTTGGTGGAGGTGAAAATCACGCATTGGTCGATATTGGCATCGCGCAGGATATAGTCCAGCAGGCGGTTTTTATGGCGCATGTCGTCGCAATACAAAAGCTGCTCTTCGATTTTACCCTGTTCGTCTACACGCTCGACTTCCACTACTTCGGGATTTTTGGTCAGCTTGCGTGCCAGCTTGCCGACCGCACCGTCCCAAGTAGCTGAAAACAGCAGGGTTTGGCGGTCTTGCGGGGTAGCCGCCACGATGGTTTCGATGTCGTCGATAAAACCCATGTCCAACATGCGGTCGGCTTCGTCGAGAATCAGCACTTCCAAGCGGCCGAAATCGACTTTGCCGCTCTGCATCAAATCCATCAGACGGCCCGGTGTGGCCACAATCAGGTCAACCGGTTTGCTCAAAGCGCGGGTTTGGTAGCCGAAAGATGCGCCGCCGACGATGCTGACGGTGCGGAACCATTTCATGTTTTGCGCGTAAGTCAGCGCGTTTTTTTCCACTTGCGCGGCAAGTTCGCGGGTCGGAGCCAACACCAGCGCGCGCGGGCCTTTGCCCGGTTTTTCGCTGCGGCGGGTCAGACGTTGCAGGGTCGGCAGCAGAAACGCGGCGGTTTTGCCCGAACCGGTTTGCGCCGAAGCCATAATGTCGCGGCCTTGCAAAGCCAATGGCACGGCTTGCGCCTGAACGGGTGTCGGCGATTCGTAACCGGCGCTGCGCAGGGCGGATAAAATGTTTTTATCGAGATTGAAATCAGCAAATTTAATAGACATGGCTATCCTGATCAGACAACAACACAATCCGCCTGATGCTCTTCAGACGGCCAGAAGCAATGGAAGGTAACGCAAGATACGGCGCAAAGGCCGTCTGAAAGTTACACGGTTGTCGCAAGCACTCCGGCTTGTGGTTAAACATCGACGACAACCTGCAAAGATTCTTTCGGGCAAACGAAAGCAATACGGGAAACGCGCACTAAGGGCGGTTAATTAGGTTTGAAGACGATGGCTTCATAAAATAAAAAGCGGATTGCGGATAGTATAGCCTCCCCTGTCAAAGGTCAAGTATCGAGGCGTTAATTACGGTAAAATACCCAATCCGCCGTTCAGGCCGTCTGAACTCCTCCGTACAAATCCTCCGCACCGAAACCTGCCGCCCTGCGGTATAAAGGTGCTTTTCCTATTTTTTGGCTGGAACCTCTATGGACATTACCGCTTTTGCCAACCGTTTGGGCAAAAATATCAAACACTTGATGAAATGGGCGCGCCGCAACGATATTGAAGCGTGGCGGCTTTACGACCGCGATGTTCCGCAATTTCCTTTTGCCGTCGACATCTACGGCGACCAAATCCACCTGCAGGAATACGACACCGGCTGGCTGATGCAGCCCGAAGCATATGAAGCCTGGCTGGGCGGGGTATTGGAAGCCGTCTGCTTCGTTACCGGTTTCACGCCCGAACAAATCCACTTCAAGCGGCGCGAACGCCAGAAAGGCGTGCAGCAGTATGAAAAAACCGGCAGGACGGGCGAAGATTTCGTCATTGTCGAAAACGGCCGCAAATTCTGGGTCAACCTCGACAAATATCTCGACACCGGCCTCTTTCTCGACCACCGCAACACGCGCAAAAAAGTCGGCGAAACCTCAGCGGGCAAGCGTTTTTTAAACCTGTTTTCCTACACCGGCAGCTTCACCGTTTATGCGGCCACAGGCGGCGCGGCATACAGCGAAACCGTTGATTTGTCCAACACTTACCTCGACTGGGCGCGGCGCAATTTCGAGCTCAACGGCATGGATTCCGACAAACACCGGATCGTGCGCGCCGACGTATTCCAATATCTGCAAAATGCCGCCGCCGAAGGCAAAAAGTTCGACCTGATGGTGATGGATCCGCCGAGCTTTTCCAACAGCAAAAAAATGCTGGACATTCTCGATATCCAGCGCGACCAAATGAAGCTGATCGACGGTGCGATGAAGCTCTTGGCTTCAGACGGCCTGCTGTACTTCTCCAACAACCTGCGCAGCTTTACGCTGGATGAGGGCGTGGTTGAAAAATTCAATGTCAAAGACGTGTCGAAACATTCCGTTCCCGAAGACTTCCGCAACAAAAAAATCCACCAGTGCTGGGAAATCCGGCACCGCTGATTTTGCAGACGGCATCAGGCCGTCTGCAAAATCATAAAACCTTGCTCCGAAAGCCAAGCAGACTTTCCCGCAACCATACCATTTGTTATCTTTTCGGTTTACCGTTACAATCAACCGGAACGACAATTAAGGATATGCCGTGCAACCGCTAGACTACTGCCGCCAAAAAGCAGCCGAAAGCAAATCCAACTTTCTTTCCGGCTTCCGTTTCCTGCCGCCGGCGCAGCGGGACGCAATGACGGTATTGTACGCATACTGCCGCGAATTGGACGATGTGGTTGACGACTGCTCCGACCCGAATATCGCTCAAATCACGCTCAACTGGTGGCGCAACGATTTAAGCAAAGTTTTTGGCAGCGACATACCCGAACATCCGGTCAACCAAGCCTTAAAGCACACCGCCGCCGCTTTTTCCCTTCCCCATGAAGAACTGGCGGAATTGATAGACGGTATGCAGATGGATTTGGACCAAGCCCGTTATCAGGATTTCGACAGTTTGAAGCGTTACTGCCGGTGCGTGGCAGGCGTAGTAGGCTGCCTGATTGCACGGATTTTGGGATTTACCGATCCGCAAACGCTGGATTACGCCGATAAAATGGGTTTGGCGCTGCAACTGACCAATATTATCCGCGATGTCGGCGAAGATGCCCGCAACGGGCGGATTTACCTGCCGCTGGAAGATTTGCAGCAATTCGGCGTACCGGCTGCCGTTATCATGCGTGCCGAACCGAATAAAGAATTTGCTTCGTTGATGGCATTTCAGATTAACCGCACCCGTGAAACCTACCGCCATGCAGCCGCCCTGCTGCCCCAAGCGGACAAAAAAGCGCAGAAAGCCGGCTTGGTTATGGCGGCCATTTATTATGCCTTATTAAACGAAATCGAACGCGACGGTGCGGAAAACGTTTTGAAATACAAAATAGCCATTCCTTCGCCGCGTAAAAAACGTATCGCATTGAAAACATGGCTGTTCGGATTCAAACCTTAACCGCACCAATATCCGGATATACCCACCGAACAGCCTACTTTCCCGAAACAAGCCGTCTGAAAATCGGAATACAAACATGAAACCGCATTCTTCCCGCCCCAAAATTGCCGTTATCGGCGCAGGTTGGGCAGGACTTTCCGCAGCAGTCAGCCTCGTACAACGTGCCGATGTTACCCTGTTTGAAGCAGGAAAACAGGCAGGCGGACGAGCCCGTACTGCCGGCGGAAACAGCGGTTTCAGCTTTTTGGATAACGGTCAGCATATCTGTCTCGGTGCTTACCGCGGCGTATTGTCCCTGCTTTCCCGCATCGGCGTATCCGAGCAAGAAGCATTCCACCGCCTGCCGCTGCAATGGTATCTTCACGACGGTATGCGTTTGCAGACGGCCTCTTTACCTGCTCCTTTTCATATTCTTTTCGGCATATTGTTTGCCCGCAACATCTCTTTCAACCATAAAATCCGTTTGTTGCGCGACATGAACGCGCTGAAAAAATACCACCACCAACCATCCGCAAATACCAATATTGCCGCGTGGCTGAACGCCCGCCGGACACCGCGCAAACTGGTTGCTGAATTTTGGCAACCGCTGGTTTGGGGCGCGCTCAACACACCGCTGGAGCAAGCCGGCCTGAACACGCTCTGCAACGTACTGCAAGACGGTGTTTGGGCAGACAAAGCCGGCAGCGACTACCTGATGCCCAAGCGGGATTTGGGCAGCATTGTTGCCCGGCCAGCCTTAGCTTATTTGCAAAGGCAAGGTGCAAACATCCGCTTGGAAACCCGCGTACCGCCGTTGGAAAATTTGCCCTGCGGCAGAGTCAAAGTCA
The DNA here is from genome assembly GCF_900636515.1 of Neisseria animalis. Lineage (NCBI taxonomy): Bacteria > Pseudomonadati > Pseudomonadota > Betaproteobacteria > Neisseriales > Neisseriaceae > Neisseria > Neisseria animalis. The sequence continues at coordinate 1,096,982 of NZ_LR134287.1, read as the reverse complement.
ACGGCGAAACATTCGACGCTGCCATACTGGCGGTTGCCCCATACCACGCCGCTGCCCTGCTTCCCGCCGAAGTACCGCACAATTTACAGACAGCATACCAACAGATGTCGTACCACGCCATTACCACCGTTTATCTGCGCTATGCCTGCCCTGTTCCGCTTCCCGCCGCCATGACCGGCTTGGCAAACGGGACGGCACAATGGTTTGTTTCCCGGGGAGCAATCGGCCTGCCCGACAATGAAGTGGCCGCCGTCATCAGCCTGTCCGACAACTTGGGTACATTAAAGACCGATGAGTGGGTCAACAAAGTACATTCCGACCTCCTGCGTATCTGCCCGAATATCGGAGAGCCAGTCGAGAGTAAAGTCATTACCGAAAAACGCGCCACAACCGCCGCGATTACCGGCCGCCCCCTGCCTGATGTCAGATGGCTGCAACACCACCGCATTTATCCGGCCGGCGATTACCTCCACCCGCGCTACCCCGCCACGCTGGAAGCAGCGGTACAATCAGGCATAACGGCTGCAGATTTATGCTGTGCAGATCTCAAGGCCGTCTGCAAAACCGAATAAAAGCAAACCGATACGCACCCCCATCAATACAAACCGATACAAACCGATACAAACAACCCGAAAAGCCGTCTGCAAACGGCACATACCAAAGGAAAAAACTATGTCTTCATTAGCAAACAAAATCATCATGGTTACCGGTGCTTCCCAAGGTTTGGGCGAACAGGTTGCCAAAGCCTATGCCGCTGCCGGCGCAACCGTGATTTTGGTTTCCCGCCGCCAGAAACGTATGGAAAAAGTTTATGACGACATCGTTGCCTCCGGTTATCCCGAGCCGTTTGCCATCTGCTTCGACCTCTTAACCGCCGAAGATAAAGAATTTGAGCAATTTGCCGCGACCATTGCCGAAGCCACCGGCGGCAAACTGGACGGCATCGTCCATTGTGCCAGCTATTTCAATGCCTTGTCGCCGCTGGATTTCCAATCGGTTGCCGATTGGGTAAAATTGTACCGCATCAATACTGTCGCACCGATGGGGCTGACCCGTGCCTTATTCCCGCTTTTGAAAGAAGCAGACGACGCTTCCGTTATCTTTGTCGGCGAAACACACGGCGAAACCCCCAAAGCCTATTGGGGCGGATTCGGCGCTTCCAAAGCCGCATTAAACTACTTGTGCAAAGTCGTTGCCGACGAATGGGAACGCTTCCCCAATCTTCGTGCCAACGTGCTTATCCCCGGAGCAATCAACTCCCCGCAGCGGATTAAATCCCACCCCGGCGAAGCCGCCAGCGAACGCAAAGGCTATGAAGATGTTGTGCCTCAATTTGTTTGGTGGGCAGGCAATGAAAGCAAAGGGCGGAGCGGAGAAATCGTTTATCTCTAAACCGCTGCCCCTGACCACCGATTGTAAACCGGTACCAATCGGCGCATAATCACTATCCTTATTTCCTACCATATTTTCAGGAATCCCGACCATGCAAAACTACCTCACGCCCAATTTCTCTTTCGCTCCCATGATTCCCGAGCGCGCGCTCGGCAGCCGCGTTTGGGGGGCGGACGGGCGCGAGTATATCGACTTGTCGGGCGGGATTGCCGTTAACGCGCTCGGCCACAGCCACCCTGCGCTGATTGAAGCCCTGGCCAAACAGGCGCAAAAACTGTGGCACATTTCCAATATCTACACCACCGCACCCGCGCAGGAATTGGCAAAAAAGCTGGTTGACCACAGCTTCGGCGACAAAGTCTTTTTCTGCAATTCCGGCGCGGAAGCCAATGAAGCCGCGCTGAAATTGGCGCGCAAATACGGCCGCGACCATTTCGGCGGTGAAAAAAACGAAATCATCGCCTGCACCAACAGCTTCCACGGCCGCACCCTGTTTACCGTATCCGTGGGCGGCCAACCCAAATACAGCCAAGACTACGCCCCCCTGCCGCAAGGCATTACCCATGTACCGTTTAACGATAGTGCCGCGCTGGAAGCCGCCGTCAGCAGCAAAACCTGCGCCATCATCATCGAGCCGATTCAAGGCGAGAGCGGCATTCTGCCCGCCGCGCAGGAATATCTGGAAACTGCCCGCCGCCTGTGCGACGAGCACAACGCACTGCTGATTTTCGATGAAGTGCAAACCGGTATGGGGCACACCGGAAAACTGTTTGCTTACGAACATTACGGCGTTGTGCCGGATATTCTGAGCAGCGCAAAAGCCTTGGGCTGCGGTTTCCCCATCGGAGCCATGATTACCACCGACAAAATCGCGCCAACCTTCGGCCCGGGCACGCACGGCTCGACCTTCGGCGGCAACCCCTTGGCCTGCGCCGTCGGCAGCCGTGCCTTCGACATCATCAACGCGCCCGAAACGCTGGCACACGTTACCCGCCAAGGCAACAAATTGCGCGAGGCTTTGGCGCAAATCGGCAGCGAAACCGGCGTATTTAAAGAAGTACGCGGCATGGGTCTGCTCTTAGGCTGCGTTTTGAGCGATGCCTACCAAGGCCGTGCCGGAGAAATCACTGCCGCCGCTTTGAAACACGGTCTGATGGTATTGGTCGCCGGCAGTAATGTCGTCCGCTTCGCCCCCAGCCTGCTGCTTGACGACGAAGATATGAACGAAGGCTTAAGCCGTCTGCAAAACGCGCTGACGGAGTGGCTGGCTACACAATAATTCCGGCAAAATTGCCGCAGGCCGTCTGCAAACTGTTTTTTCAGACGGCTTTTACCTGTTTATCCGAATATACTGTTAAAGGAACGCATTATGAAATGGCAAGGACGTACCCGAAGCCGCAATGTTGAAGACCGTAGGGGAAGCGGTGGCGGCGGTAGGAAAACGCCCGGAATCATCGGTATCATTGTTTTACTGGTCGGCGCATATTACGGTGTGGACTTGAGCGGAGTGGTCGGCACACCCTCCCTCGGTCCGACAAGTGCCCAACAATCTTCCCTCAACCCACAACTTGAAAGCCAACTGGAAGAATTATCCCATGTGGTCTTGGCCGATACCGAAGCCGCATGGAAAGACTATTTCGGCAAACACGGCCAAAGCTACACTCCGACCACGTTGGTACTCTATACCGGCGGCACGCAAACCGCCTGCGGTATGGGGCAAGCTGCGATGGGGCCTTTCTATTGCCCGGGCGATAAAAAAGTTTATCTGGACTTGTCGTTTTACGAAGACATGCGTACCAAATTAGGTGCGGCAGGCGATGCGGCTTTTGCTTATGTTATTGCCCACGAAGTCGGCCACCACGTTCAAAACCTGCTCGGTATTTTGCCTCAGGTTCATCAGGCACAACAAAGTGTCGGCAAAACCCAAGCCAATGCTTTGTCTGTCAAACTCGAACTGCAGGCGGATTGTTTTGCCGGTATCTGGGGGCATTACGCCGTCAACCAGCAGATTTTTGAAGCAGGAGACATTGAAAAAGCCATGAATGCCGCCGCTTCCGTAGGCGACGACCGCCTCCAGCAGCAGGCTCAGGGTTACGCCGTTCCCGACAGTTTCACCCACGGTTCTTCCGCCGACCGCATGAAATGGCTCAAACGCGGTTTGGAAGGCGGAGACATCAACCAATGCAACACTTTTGATGCGGGCTGACAAGCTTTTTTGCAGCTAATGCCGTCTGCAAATCAGCCGATACGCAATGTGCAGACGGCATAAACGCTATGTTACAATGCCCTTATCGAATCACATGACCGTTTCCAAAGGAATAACCATGTCGGCCATCGCCAAAGACATCTTCAAAGCCTACGACATCCGCGGTATCGTTGGTAAAACCCTGACCAACGAAGCCGCCTACTTAATCGGCAAAGCCATCGCCGCCAAAGCCGCCGCACAAGGCATAGTTAAAATCGCCCTCGGCCGCGACGGACGCTTGAGCGGCTCCGAGCTGATGGAACACATCCAACGCGGCTTTACCGACAGCGGCATGGATGTGCTCAACGTTGGCATGGTTGCCACGCCCATGCTCTATTTCGCCGCCATCAACGAATGCGGCGGCAGCGGCGTGATGATTACCGGCAGCCACAATCCGCCGGATTACAACGGTTTCAAAATGATGCTCGGCGGCGACACGCTGGCAGGAGAGGCCGTTCAGGAACTGCTTGCCCTGATTGAAGCAGACCGATTCGTTACTGCCGCCGGCAAAGGCAGCGTTACCGAAAAAGACATTTCCGGCGAATACCACAACCACATCACCGGCCACATCAAACTCAAACGCCCGATGAAAGTCGCCATCGATGCAGGCAACGGAGTAGGCGGCGCGTTTGCAGGCAAACTCTACCGCGGCTTGGGCAACGAAGTAACCGAACTCTTCTGCGAAGTGGACGGAACCTTCCCCAACCACCACCCCGACCCGTCCAAACCGAAAAACCTGCAAGACCTGATTGCCGAGCTGCAAAAAGGTGGTGCCGAAATCGGCTTGGCGTTTGACGGCGATGCCGACCGTCTGGGCGTGGTCACCAAAAACGGCAGCATCATCTACCCCGACCGCCAGCTGATGCTGTTTGCACAAGACGTATTAAGCCGCAACCCGCAGGCCAAAGTGATTTTCGATGTCAAATCTACCCGTCTGCTCGCCCCGTGGATCACACAACACGGCGGCGAACCGATTATGGAAAAAACCGGCCACAGCTTCATCAAATCTACCATGAAAAAAACCGGCGCACTCGTTGCCGGCGAAATGAGCGGCCACATTTTCTTCAAAGAACGCTGGTTCGGTTTTGACGACGGCCTCTATGCCGGTGCGCGCTTGTTGGAAATCTTATCGGCTTACGACAACCCTTCCGAAGTGTTGGAAAACCTGCCGCAGAGCATTTCTACCCCCGAATTGAACATCGACCTGCCCGAAGGCAGCAACGGCCACCAAGTCATCGGAGAATTGGCAGCCAAAGCCAAATTCGACGGCGCAACCGAAATCATCACCATCGACGGCCTGCGCGTAGAATTTGCCGACGGATTCGGTCTGATGCGCGCCTCCAATACCACGCCGATTTTGGTGCTGCGTTTTGAAGCCGACAATCAGGAAGCCATCGAGCGCATTCAAAACCAATTCAAGGCAGTCATCGAAAGCAATCCCGATTTGAAATGGCCGCTGTAAGCCAATCCGCTATCGAGGCCGTCTGAAAATATTTTTCAGACGGCCTTTCTGCTAAAATCACCCTACTCTGTTTTGCGGAAAACATCATGCACGAAATCAAATGCCCCCATTGCCACACCGCCTTCACCATCAACGAAGCCAGCTATGCCGACATCCTCAACCAAGTCCGCACACGAGAATTCCAAAACGAAATCCACGAGCGTTTGCAGCAGGCGCAGAGCCGGTTTCAGGGCGAAATGCGTTTGGCCGAAGCTCAGGCACAGCAGCATTTGGAGCGGGAATTGGCAGAGAAAAACCGTGAAATTGCCGAACTTGCCAACAAAATCAACGAACACGAAAAAGACAGCCGTCTGGCAGTCGGTGAAGCGGAAGGCCGTCTGAAAGCGAAAATTGCCGAGCAAGACAAACTTATCGCCGAATTGAAAGCCCAAGCCCAAAGCCTCGCCGCCGCCAAAGAAATGGAGAAAAAGCTGGAAATCACCCAAGCCGTGGCCGACAAAGACCGCCAATTGAGCGATTTGACCGCCCGCCTCGCGCTGGAAGCCAAAGAACGCGAATTGGAAAAACAAAACCTGCGCGAAAAATACGAAGGCGAATTGAAACAAAAAGACGAAACCATTGCCTTTTACAAAGATTTCAAAGCCCGCCAATCCACCAAAATGATAGGCGAAAGCCTGGAAGTCCATTGCGAAACCGAATTCAACCGCATCCGCACTACCGCCTTCCCGCAGGCACAGTTTGGCAAAGACAACGATGCCAAAAGCGGCAGCAAAGGCGATTACATCTACCGGGAGTCAGACGGGCAAGGCAACGAGGTCATCTCAATAATGTTTGAGATGAAAAACGAAAACGACAACACTGCCACGAAAAAGAAAAACGAACATTTTTTCAAAGAGTTGGACAAAGACCGCAACGAGAAAAAATGCGAATATGCCGTTCTCGTCTCGCTTTTGGAAGCTGACAGCGAGCTGTACAACACCGGCATCGTCGATGTTTCCTACGCCTACCCGAAAATGTATGTCGTGCGGCCGCAATTTTTCATTCCGCTGATTTCACTGTTGCGCAATGCCGCGCTCAACTCGCTGAAATACAAGCAGGAAGCCGCCCAAATGCGCGCGCAGAATATCGACATCACGAATTTTGAAGAAGACCTGAACGCTTTCAAAGAAGGCTTCGCCCGCAACTACGACCTCGCCAGCCGCAAGTTTCAGACGGCCATCGAGGAAATCGACAAAACCATCACCCATCTGCAAAAAACCAAAGAAGCCCTGCTCTCTTCCGAAAACAACCTGCGGCTGGCCAATAACAAAGCCGCGGATTTGACGGTGAAAAAACTGGTGAAGAAAAACCCGACCATGAAAGCCGCGTTTGAAGCCTTGGAGAAAAAATGAGCCAGACGGAATATTTCAAAAAAACATAGCCGGAATCCGAACAAGATTCCGGCTATAATCGAAAACATTGCAACTGCGGCGTTGGCTCTTTTGCCATATCATATGTCGTCGGTTCCATTCGGAATGAGACAAGGCAGTAAGCCGCAGGCAGTGCGGATAATACGGGATTTTGCCGACTATTTTCTTTGAACCTGACTCACCTGACACAAGGTTGTTTTTATTTCGCAATATCCTGCTGAAACCCATTGAGATAAATATATAGACTCTGTGAGATAAATGGGATGAAGCGGGCTGAAATGGGTTTTGGTGGGATTGGATTTGTGAAATAGCGTTGCACAGGGTGTAATGAAAATAAACGGGCAGATTTTGCCCGTTTTTGCTTTTTTAGAGACCTGCTTTGAGTGATTCGAGCGCGATATCGATGATGCGTTTGTCGGCTCCGTTTTGGAGTTGGCCGCTGCCGTTGATGGGGAGGTATGGTCTGGCCGGAATAGTGACTTTTCTGCCGCGTCCGGCTTGGCCGCCGAGATGGTGGATAGCGGCATAGGGTTTGTTGCTGCCGATTCGTGCGAAGTCGTTGCCGACTTGGGTGGAAATGCTGGCGGCAAGTTGGCCGGTCAGTTGCAGGGTTTTGCCGCCTTGCGCCGCGCGTTTGCTTTGTGGCCATTTGTCACCGCCGAAACTCTCATTCTCAAAGTTTTCTTCGGTGAGTGAAATCATTTCTGTGGCCACGCCTCTCATCATTTTGCGTGAGTTGCCTAGGTTGGTTAACAGCTGGCTCAAGCTGCGGTCTACTGATTTTGAGTCTAGGTTGATTTCAATCATGGTCAGCCTTTCAAGACTTTTTGCACCCATGCTAAATCGGCGGCAGATAAAGCTGCTTTGAATTTGGCATTGCCCATCATGATTTTCAGCGCGATTCGGGCGATGTCGGGGTGGACGGCGTGGGCTTTTTGAATGGCAACCGAAGCCATGCGTGAGAGCATGGTTTGACCTTGGTTGGCATTGAAACCTGCGCTCGGTGCGACAAATTTGCCGTCGATACGCAAGCCGGTGCGTTGAGCATAGCGGGCTTCGCCTGTGTATTCGTTGCTGCTGATGTCGACTGTTTGGGTTTCGAGGGTCGGGCTGGGCAAGGCGCGGCTTTCGCCTGCTGCTCGGGACAAGGGGCGCACGCGGCAGCGGCAGCGGAAATCGAGTGGCGGATACATGGTATTCCAGACCGGGTCGGTGGCGGCATAGACGCGACCGTGCATGCGGCGGTGGCTGTCGCGGGTGCGGCTGTCGTTGATGGCAACGTACTGCCAATACGGATGGGTATCCACAGAATCCATCATTTCGGCATAGCGTCCGGCCATGTAGGCCGATTGCATGTTGGTCAGGTAGATGGTTTTCAGACGATGCGGGCTGCCGAGCTGTACGGTTTGGGCTTCGCCGGTGTCCGGATTGGTTGCTTGGGTGCGTCCCCACCAGCCCTTGCTTTGTAATACCGGCGTGAGTGTTTTTTGGAACTGTTCCAGCGTTTGGCCGGTCTCGGCGGCGTTGACAACGGCGCGATAAATATCATTGGCCACGTCCATACCTGCGGTTTTGGCCACGGTGAACGCGGTGGCGTGCGCGTCGTCGAGCATGTCTTGCCAATCCCACGAAACGGCCACGCCTTTTTGCTTCAGGTATTCGACCGCTGCTTCCGGCTCCAGGCCGAAAATTGCCTTGATGTCTTCCGGAGTCATCAGCTCATCTCCTGCGCCGCTTCAATGCGTCCGACCAAACCGGACAGGAAAATCACACGCGCCAGTTCGTTTTGCAAGGCGGTGTCATCCATATTCGGGAACTGCTCGGCCAAGCGGTCGAGAATATTGTCTTCGGTTTCGCCGCGCTGCAAATCCTGCACCAATAAGGCAGTCAGGTTGCGGCCTTGCTGGTTCAGCTCGGCTGTATTCGGCGCGAGCGTGTCTAAAATCAAGCCCGCATCGGTTTCTGCACCATCCCAACCTTCGGCAAAATCAGCAGCGGTCGGGGTGATGGCATCTTCTTCAACGATATCGCCGTCTTCCAAACCATAAGTGCGTTTCCAATATTGCGGGGTGAATTTCACACCCGCACCGAACAGCATATTGTCGCGCTCGGCACGCTCTTTTGTACCTGATTCTTCATTTTCAAACAGTTCGAATTTTGGGCAAACCACATCGCCGAAATTCAGCGATACCACCCATTCAATCAGCTCATTAAACGCCGCTTCGACAATACGGCGGTCGCTGTCGCGGATATCATCGGCGATTTCCAAGCCTGCGCTGGCACTGGCATGGTTGGTTTCTTTGTCGGTGGTTTGGTCTTGGCCAAGCAAGGCGATGTTGATGCCGGATTTACACTCTTTCAGCAGCTTGTCGAAAGCATCTACCGATGATGATTTGCCGCTGGCTTCGTGAATTTCGACACTCGAATCGTTCGGAATCGTGCCGACCGAATTGCTGATTAAGGCTTCTAGCGCATCAAGCAGCTTTTCGGTGTCGCTGTGGGTGTTGGAGCGCGGCTCTTTGCCAATCAACCATGGTGCACCGTATTTTTCGGTGAAACTCACCCAGAATTTCAGGCCGCCGCGCTTGAACGTAACCAGCCAAAAGACCAAGCCCAAATCACCCAAACCGTAGGGATTAAGATAGTCGTCTTCATGACGTGGGCAAAGGAATTTATAAGGCGGCAGCGGCTCTTGGCTCAAGCCGTTTTCGATGAAAATCAATTCTCGGTCATCATTAAAGGCAAACCACTCTTGCGGCTTGGCTACGATTTCAGACGGCAGCCATTGACTGCCTTTCTGCCAGATAATTTCAATCGGTTGATAACCGAAAAAAGCGGCATTCATGATGTCTTTGCAAAATTTATACACATCAACATCCGCAACCAGCCAATTTTCGACAAAATCCAATACCCGCTCATCGACTTCATCGCCACTTAATTTCCAATCCAGGCGGGCAACGGCGGCTTTACGGCGGCGCACGAAGCTGCCGACCAGCTCATCGCGCAACAATTCGCGGTAAACAGAGATTTGTTTGCCCATCTTGCGCAAAATCGGGTCGGGATTCGGCAGCCAACCGCCGAAGCCGTTTAAAAACTGACGCGATACGGCGATGTGGCCGCTTAAATCCTCGGGTTTGAAGGTTACGCTGCCGTGTTGGGTTTTGAGTTTGAAATGCGGTTTTTTCATTTTCAGACGGCCTTAAGGTTCATACATCAAATTGAAAACGGAATGCCAAATTATTGGAATAGAACGCAGCCACAGTAATACCATCTGCGCTGTTTTTTTAGGCTTGTAACGCGGATAAAAACACCTACCAGCCACAATAACGGGTAAATCAGTTTGTCAGTCTGCTGCGGGCGTTTGATTTTTCGGCTGGCCACGCGTACTGGCCCGGCATTCAGCTCTCGACTCGCGTAATGCGCCAACACCAAGGCAATCGCCGCGTCGCCGTGGCGTTTTCTGCCGTCTTGTCCTTTGGTGCGTGTGTCGGGAATGCGTGGCACGCCTTTTTATCCAACGCCTTTATCAGCTTGGGCAAAACACCGGAAGTAGCGGGTACGGCCATCAACGGTATGCTGACCAAGCTGATGACGGCCGACAAGCAGGGAAAGAAATTTCAGGCGGTTTTGGAGGGTATGGGTACAGATGCCAAAGCCCTGAAAAAAGCGATTGCCGAAAACGGCGAGCAGGCTCTGATGGATTTTCTGAGACAGATTGAAAAGCTGCCAAAAGAAAACCAGATGGGCGCATTGGTCGATTTGTTCGGCTTGGAATATGCCGACGATGTGGCTGCGTTGGTTGGTGGCTTGGATACCTATAAGAAGTCCATTGATGAGCTGAAAAAAGCCGGTAAAGGCGGCAAGCCTGAATTTATGGGCAGCATGGAGAAAGAATTTGCTGCACGTTCGGCCACTACTGAAAACGGCCTAACGCTGATGAAAAACGGCTTTGCTGAGCTGAAAACGGTAGTCGGAGACCGACTGCTACCCGTGATTAATAAGGTTTCCGCATTTATAGGAAATCTTACCCAAAATTTAGCCGATTTTGCGGCTAAGAATCCGGAAGTCGTCGATGGCTTGTTGTTGATTGGCGGCGTGATTGCCGGGTTGATTATCGGTTTTTCTGCGTTTACTGCCGTAATGGGCGTGTTCTCGATGGGTTGGATAGCTGCAGCCAAGGCCGTTTCTCCAATGATTTCCTTATTGGGAGCAGTTCGTAAAACCATGTCGTTTTTTGGGCGGGGCATTATATCTGTTATCCGTTTTCTGCCCATGCTCGGTTCGGCATTTTTTGAAATTGGGTGCCTTCTTAATGGCCAATCCGATTTTCCTTGCCCTTGGCCTGTTGGCCGTTGCCGCTTACATGCTCTACAACAACTGGGCATCAGTGGTGGCCGGTGCAAAAGCGTTGTGGCAAAGCTTGGTGATATTTTTCAGCGGACTTTGGGCGCAAATCACGGCTTTCTTCAGCAGCGGCATCGGTAATATTGCGGCCACTATTCTCAATTTTTCGCCACTCGGTTTGTTTTATCAGGCATTTGCCAGTGTGATGAGCTGGTTTGGTGTCACCTTGCCGTCAACCTTTACCGGCTTTGGCCGTATGTTGATTCAGGGTTTGATTAACGGCATTAAATCAGCAGCCGCAGCGGTATATAACACGATTGCCTCTATCGGTAATTCGATTAAGGCCAAATTCCAAGCGGTGATGGATATTCATTCGCCGAGTCGTGAGTTCAGACGTTTTGGTGGCTTTATTACCCAAGGTTTGGATATTGGTATCCGTCGCACGGCCAACCGGCCAATCGGTACGGTCGGTGCATGGGCAGGCCGTCTGAAAGACAGTTTCGGAAGCCGTATCGGCCAGCTGCGTGCCGATGTGGCCGCGCGGGTATCCGGCAGCCGCGCCGATTTCGAGCAAGCGCGACAGGCTGCGGCTGCCGGTGGCGTGACCATTCATTTCAACCCGACCATCAACGCGCCGGGCGGAGACCCTGCTCAAATTCAGACGGCCTTGCAAATGGGCTTGCGCGAATTTGAAACGTTGTTTCACCGCATGATGGCCGACCGTGAGCGGAGGGCTTTCTGATGTATGCAATGTTGGGGGATGTGAGGTTTGAAACCTTGCAAAGCTTTGCCAGCTTGGAAGCGCAGCACTCGGCCAAGTTTGCCAAGCACGAGGTATTAAAAGGCCGCCCGCGCTTACAGGCGATGGAAAACGACCTAACCACACTGCGCTTTGGCTTAAAACTGCATTGGATGTTGGGCAATCCCGACACGGCTTATAAGGGTTTGCTGGCAGCTTTGGAAGCGCAGCAGGCGGTGTCGCTGGTTTATGGCTCAGGCCGCTTTGTCGGCTGGTTTGTCATTGAGAGCCTGACCGAGCGCACCTTGATTCAGGACAGTAAAGGCCGCACGGCCGCGCGTGAGCTGGATATCGAACTGACGGAATTTGTCGGTGACCCGAATAATCCGCTGCCGACTCCGGCGATTATCAGCGGCAAGCAAAACCCATTGCTCTCACTGTTGCCCGAATCGGTACAGGCGCAAGCGGCAGATGTGATGCAGGCGGTTGAAACCGGTGTGAAAGTCTATCGTGCGGCAGAAAACGGCATAGAGCAAATGCAAGGCATCATCGCGGCGGCTAAAGAGTTGCGCAATGATTCCGCCGGTGCGCTGAATTTAATCGGCGATGCGCTCGGCGTGGGCGGTGATGTATTGGGCAAGCTCAATGGTTTACCGGAAGTAACGGCTTTGTTGGGTGATTTATCCGGCGCGGCTGAAATGGCCACGCAGCTTGGTGCAGCCGGAAATGCGCTCGGCAGTACGGTGGCAAGCATGCGTGCAGGTTACGAGAGCGGAACTATCGGCGGCTGGTTGGATGCGGCTGGAGACTCAATTACTACGGCCTCCGAAGCGGTGGCTAATGGTGCATCGGCCGTTGAAAAGTTGACCGGTTGGCTGGCGACAAGGAGTGATGGATGAGCGCGGTTTTACGCTATACGACCAAAGATGGTGACCGCTGGGATTTGATTGCCCATAAACACTACGGCAACGCTTTGCTGATTGACGGCCTGATTGCGGCCAATCCACATTTACCGTTGGCCGAAGAGTTTGTCAGCGGCTTGACGGTGTTTGTGCCGGTGCTAGAAAGCAAGCCGAAAAACAGTCAGGCCGATTTGCCGCCTTGGATGCGCTGAAAGGGTTGAAATGGATATTAAAGGTTTCTTGTCCGGCTTGGCCGCTCAAGGCGGTACGGGTGGCACTCATCCGGTAACCAAGCCGGATTTCACATTGAGCTACGAAAACAAGGATATTACAGGCGACATTGCCCCCTATCTGATTTCATTTGTTTACACAGATTACCTCGAGGGGCAATCTGATGAGCTGCAGGTCGAATTTGAAGATGTGGACGGTCGCTGGCTGCGTGGCTGGTATCCGGAGCAAGGCGATGCGCTGGCATTGAGCTTGGGCGACCAATTTACCGGCTTGGTAGATTTGGGCAGCTTTGAGATTGCGGAAATTGAATACAACCACCCACCATCAACGGTGAGCCTGAAGGCGTTGTCGGCGGGCATTACCAAGGCCAGCCGCACTTTAAAAGGCCGTGCGTATGAAAATACCACGCTGGCCGAGATTGTGCGCCAAGTGGCAGGCCATCTGAAATTGCAGCCCGCTGGGCAAGTGAAAGACATCAAAATCAAGCGTGTGACCCAGTATCAGGAGCGCGATATTGAGTTTTTGAGCCGTTTGGCCAAAGAGTATGGCCACACCTTTAAGGTTGTCGGGAATAAGCTGGTATTCGCCGACAACGTCAGGCTGAAAGAGCGTGAAGCGGTGGTGATATTGAGTCCTGAAGACATGACCCGAATCCGCCTGCGCGATTTGATTAAAGGTGTACCGACCCAAGTAGAAATGCGCGGCTACGACCCGAAAACCAAGAAAACGGTGTCGGCTACGCGTAAAACCAAGTCTCTGCGCCCGAAATCCAAACGTGGCCACACCGGCGACACCTTGAAAATCGTGCCGAATAAAGGCGAAAGCCAAACGCAGCTCAATGCCCGCGCCGATGCGGCTTTGGCTGATGCGCAAGACGACCAATGCGCCGGAAACATCACATTGTTTGGTAATGCGCTGCTGGTGGCCGGTCAAACCGTGCGCCTGAAAGACATGGGTAAGTTTTCCGGTAAGTATCTGGTGAAACAGGCGCGGCATGAGTATCGCCGCAGCAGCGGCTACACCACCGAACTGGAAATTAAGATGATTGAGTATATCGATGATGAGGAGCAGCAGGATGCAGCAAACGCATGATTTTGGGGCGACCCTGCAATTCGGCGTGGTATCGGCGGTGGATGAAGCCGGTCACAATCTGCGCGTCAAAATCCCTGCCCTAGAAGACATGGAAACCGACTGGCTGCCTATGGCTACACCGGCCGCCGGTGGCAATCAGTTTTACAGCCTGCCCGACGAGGGCGAGCAAGTTGTCTGCCTGCTGGACGCCCGTGGCGAAAACGGCTGCGTGATTGGCGCTATTTACAGCGCAGCCGATAAGCCACCGGCCAGCAGCAAAGACAAATGGGTACGCCGCTTTAAAAACGGTACGATTATTGAACACGACCGCAAAACGGGAGATATACTGGTCAAAACCGACGGCGTGGTGACAATTGATGCCGATGCCGTGGTGAAAAAAACCTTGACGGTTGAAGGTCTGTTTACTTATACCGCCGGCATGTCTGGTCAAGGTGGTAGTGGTGCGGCGGCCAAAATTGATGGCGCAATTGAGGCTACTGGCGATATTAAATCCCAAGGCATCAGCTTACCTGGTCACACGCACACCGGCGACTCGGGTGGCACAACATCGCCGCCGAAATAAGGTTTTAAAACGCATTAAAATCAGCTTTATGCGGCTTCAGGCAGAATCCCTGTATCAAAACGATACAGGGATTTTTTTATGCAATTCGATACGCCCATTTCCAAGCACTGGCAGCTTGCCCCCGGTGGCAGCGGCCTGGCGCAGGGCGTGGACGATATCGACTTGTGTATCCACAACATCTTGTCCACCCGCAAAGGCTCAGATGTGACCCGCCCCGATTTCGGCAGCAATCATTTTGACTACATTGACACGCCGGAAGACGTATTTGTGCCAAATATCGTGCGCGAAGTGGTTTTGGCCATTCAGACCTGGGAAACGCGGGCAGTGGTGGATGAAGTGACGTTTAGCGGCAATGCCCCGCACATCACCATGACCGTGCGCTGGCGCGTGGCAGATGACGTATCCGGTGAAATCTACGGCACAACGCTGAATTTGGAGCATGCAGCATGGATTTAAGCACTTTAAAGCGTGAAGACGTCAAGGTCGTGGCTGATGATTTGTCGACCATCTTGGCCGAGATTATTGCCAAGTATGAACAAGACAGCGGCAAGGCACTGCAACCGGCGCATATTGAGCGTTTGCTAATTAACGTATACGCCTACCGAGAATCATTGACTCGGCAGCAAGTGAATGAGGCGTATCGCCAGCAGCACGTCCGCTTTGCAACCGGCTTGATGTTGGATTTGTGTGGCGATGATGTCAATACACCGCGCTTAGAGGCTCAACCTGCCTTAACCACCTTGCGATTTTCTTGTGAGGCCAACTTGGCCATGGAGCCGGTGTTTATTCCGACCGGCACTCAAGTCATTGTGGGCGAGTTGATTTTTGAAACAACCACATCAGCAACTTTATCGTCTAGCCGAAATACGGTTGATTTACCGGCGCAATGCACTACAACCGGCACGGCCGGAAACGGCTGGGCAATCGGCCAAATTAACACGCTGACAAAACCGCTGCATGCTGATATCGACGTTAAGGTCAGCAATATTACTGTCCCCTCCGGCGGCGTCATCATTGAGAGCGACGATGCTTATCGCGAGCGGATTTTGCTGGCTTTTGAGGCGTTTTCAGTAGGTGGTCCGAAAAAAGCCTATGAGTATTATGCCCGCCGTGTTTCGCAGGCCATTGCCGGTGTCCATGTCGGCAACGATGTTGATTCTGCCGGTAATCCGATTGGTGGCACGGTGGCCGTTACGCTGCTGGCAACGGACGGTCTGCCCCGCCAAGAATTGATTGACAAGGTATCGGTGGCATTGAGCGATGAGACGGTGCGGCCGCTCTGTGACACTGTGATTGTACGCGCGCCCGAAGTGGTGGAATACAAAATCGATGCCCGCTTGGTATTGTTCAAAGGTGCTGATTCTAAATCAGTTTTAGCCGCTGCCAGCGCAGCTTGGTCAGACTACGAAACTGCCCGCTATGCCAAGCTAGGCAAAGATGTGGTGCCATTGGATATTCAGACGGCCTTAAAGGTTAGTGGCGTGTACAACGTTATTTTATCCAATGAGCGCGGCGAGTTACGCGACAGCGATGTCATCGTGATTGCCCCTAACCAATGGGCGCGGTGCGTATCGTTTAGCGTATCGGTCGATATGGAGCAACAAGATGGCTAAGCTCAAATACGCCTTGATTATCGCCCAAGACCCGCGCTTTACACGCTTGGCCAATCTCAGTCTTGGCTATCGCAAGCTTGCCTTAACCAAGCTCATGCCTCGTTTACTCGAACAAGTGGATAACAACCACCTTGAGCTGCTGGCGGAGAGCCGCAGTATGGTTGGTTCGGACGGCTACTGGCTGGCCAAAGACAATAAAACACGGCGCAAGCTGATTAAAGATGCCGTGTTTTTACACCGCCGAAAAGGCACACCCTGGGCGGTGCGTGAAATCTGCCGCCGTTTAGGTTTTGGCGAAATCAAGCTGATTGAGGGATTGGGTGGCCAAATCTACGACGGCAGTATTAATCACAAAGGTATTTATATGTATGGCGACCACCGTTTGTGGGCGCATTACTCAATTATTTTCAACCGACCGATTACCAATACGGAAGCGAGCCTGTTGCGGGAAACCCTACCGGCCTTCGCACCTGCCCGCTGTGTATTGGTGCGTTTGGATTATCAAGATACGCCGCTGTATTACAACGGCAAAGTCAATTTTGACGGCGATTACAATTTTGGGATGGCATAAATGGCAACGATTCAAGAAGATAAAGTGACACCTGAGTGGGTGGATGATTTATATCAAATTGAGATGACCGACCCTGTCACGGGTGGTTCGGACGGTGTTGCTAACCGTCAAGCTAAACAGCTTGGCCAGCGGACTCAGTGGCTGAGAAAAGCCCACGAAAAAACTTTAGAAAAAGTTGATGAATTATCAAATAAAAAAGGTACGCTGGAAAATATTGGCTTTGTCCAATTGGTGAGTGAATTATCCGAAAGCGATGAATCGAATGCTGCAACGCCCAAGGGTGTATTAGAGGCAATCGCGGCAGCCAGCGTAAGTGTAGGTAGTATTGATGAATTAAGAGAATATCCAGGAAGCACTGGCTACGTTAACGTAAATGGCTACTACGTCAACACCCCTGGCATTGGCGGCGGAATGTTTGTTGCCGACCAATCTGACACAACAAGCGCCGATAACGGCGGCACGATTATCGTGTCAGCCAATGGTGTGCGTTGGCGGCGTCTGCTGGATGGCGTTTGTCGATTTTCGGATTTTGGCGTATTGGCTGGAAAACAAAATGCGCCGACAACCTTGAATAAAATCAATGCGTTGTTTAAATTTGTCTATGAGGCAAAAATCCCAAAAGTATTGAGTGATATACCCGGGGATTACTATCTTAACGGCTTGATCCGTATTGGCGATAATCTCGAGTTTGAGAGTGTTGACGGCGTGAGATATTTACGCAACACGTCAGGCGCGATGTTATATAACGGATTGGTTATTAACGATAATTCGTCTCAAGAAAACCCTTGCAGAAACATTAAAATTTTCGGTGGCGAATTTAACAGTAACGCAAAAGAGCAATGGTCATCGGTTAATTTCTTTTCGTTGGGTTATATTGACGGGCTGGAGGTTTCGGGGGTGCGGTTTGTCGACTGTATCCGCAACCACGCCATTGATTTATCGGCGTGCCGAAACGTAACCATTGAAAAAAATCAGTTTTTGGGATTTAGTAAAGAGGTTTCAACGGTTTACGGCACCGCGCCCGGCAGTGATATTGACCGTGGTTTTTCCGAGGCGATTCAAATTGATGATAACGTGCCGGGTACATTTACCGGTGGCCGTCTGAAAGGCGATCCGTGTGAAAACGTTGTTGTGCGCAATAACGTTTTTAGCAAAAATCCTGATGATGATACAGGCTTGTTCGGGCAGGGCTATGGCTGTGCCGTCGGCGGCCACTATGCCGCGCGCAACGTACAACATCACAATAATATTATCGTTGAGGATAACTTAATCGAGTATTGCGGTTTTGCAGGCGTGCGCCCGTTTTTGTGGGATAACGTTAAGATCGTTAATAATACGTTTAAGCATTGCCACCGAAACATTTATATTTGGTGGCTCCAGCCAACAAACAATCCGTCGGAAGCAGGTCGCGATTACCATATTACGGGTAATCATTTCGGCGATACTGTGGCGGAGCAGATTCTCACGCAGATTTGGGGCAATGGCTATACCGGCGCGTGGGAGAAGCTTAAAAATATCAGCATCTTAAGTAACGTATTTGGCAACACGCAAACGGGAAGTCTGCTGAAGCTGCAAGGCGTGCACAATGCCGCCGTGGCAGATAATATTTTTGATGTGGCCAACCGGTTTATTGATATTGAGTATAGTTCTAAAGTTAAAGTTTCCGGCAACATCGGCAACCGGCTGGAGTATGAGTTTTTATCTTCTAAAAACGATATATACGATGGTTCGGTTGGCACGTCGAGCGAAATCTACATTACCGCCAATTTTGCGCGCGATTGCCGTGGTGGCGTGATTCATCTGCAAAAGATGGCCGACGTGGTGATTGAGGGCAACCACTTTTTTAATGTGGCCAACGCCGCCAACGCAAACAGTATCCGCGCGCTTGATGTAGCCGGCCTGCGGGTGAATGGCAACAGCATTTTGCTGGCGCAGTCTGCCGTTGATGCGGGCGTGTTTGCGCTGGATGTCGCGGCCTCGTGCAGCAACGTGCTCATCGGCGGCATCATCACCAACGCTAAAACGGCTTACCGTAACCGCGCTGCGGGTGCGGGCGGCGTGGATTTGCTGGGATTTACCGCCGATAACGGCCGCATCAACGCATTAAACGTCGGCGCCCAGGGTTCGGCCAGCCGCAATCTTGTGGTTAACGGGCTGGCGTCGGCAAACACGCCGGCGCTTAACGATAACTCGGGCAACCTCGCCACCACCGCATGGGTTCGGCAGATGTGCGCCGCCGCAGCGGGCGGCAACGGTTACCAAAAACTGCCCAGCGGCCTGATTATCCAATGGCTTACCATCAACGTTAACGGCGCAGACAACGGCATGGCCGCGCTGCCGATCGCGTTTCCCAACGCGGTTTTAATGGCTATGGTAAACGACACGCAGGAGGGCATCAGCCCTATACACGCCACCGCCTGGAACAAGGAGAACACCACCGCCGCCGCCATCGGCTGGAACGCAAACGCCCAGGCCGGCCTAATCAGTATTATTGCCATCGGCCACTAAAAAAAGGTGATAACCAAATGATTTTTTACAGTAAATCCCAAAAAACATTTTTTGATGACGAAATCCATGAGCAGTTGCCACCCGATGCGCAAGAAATCACCGCCGAACAGCACGCGCAGTTGCTGGCGGCGCTGAATCTCGGCCACCATATCGCCGACGACTTGGCCGTGCACCCACGCCCGAGCGCCGCGCATGAGTGGGTGGATGGCGCGTGGGTGGAAAACAAAGAGCTGGCCGCCGAAATCAAGGCCGTCGCCTTGGCCAAAGCCCGCGCCGGCAGGCTGGCGGCACTCAACGCCGCCGCCCAAGCCTATATCGACGCGGCCGCCGAAACCGACAAGCTGCCAGCCTTTGAGGTGCAGACGTGGCCGCTGCAGGCCGCCGAGGCCAAAGCATGGGAGGCAGACCCCGCCGCTCCTACACCCGTTTTAGACGGCATCGCCGCCGCCCGTGGCGAGGAACCCGACAAGCTCAAGGCCGCCGCTTTGCGCAAAGCCTTGGCGTATTCCGCCCTGTCGGCTCATGTTGCAGGCCAGCGCCAAGCCTTGCAAAGCAAGATTGAGTCGGCCAAAACGGTTGCTGCGCTCGATAAAATTAAAATCGAGTTCACCGCGCCGGAGGCCGTCTGAATGAGCAAAATCTATCTGGCGCTTTACAAAGGCCGAAAATCAGGCCGCACCCCTAAGGCGTTGGCCATGCGCGTTGCTGATTGGGTAATCCGCAAAGCAACGCGCGGTATTTATTCACATTGCGAAATTGCCGTGGCCTTGGGTGACGGTGTGTTTGAGTGCTACTCATCAAGCCTGCGTGATGGCGGTGTGCGCAGCAAAACCATGCGCTTGCCGTCGGATAAGTGGGATTTAATTGAGCTTCCGGCAACAGACGTGTTAACTGCCAAGTTGCAGATGATTTGGCTGATGACACAAGGCAAGTCGTACGATGTACTCGGCTCACTTGGTGTGGTCTTGCGCTTCGGCAATCGGCCGGACAAGTGGTTCTGCTCCGAATGGTGCGGTCATGTCTTGGGCTTTTCCGAGCCGTGGCGACTGTCCCCCAATGATTTGGACAAATTTGTTAAAAAGGCAAGTTAGATGGCACCTAAAACCCATAATTTCTTGCTTTACCAAGGCGACACGCACTTGTTTAAAGTGTTGTTGACCGCTGATTCAGAGTCTATTGATTTATCTCAAGCTACGTTTCAGATGGATATTGTCACCGGTGACGGCTCGGTGATTCGTCCGGAAATTACTGTGGCAGGGAATGCGGTTACACTGCTTTTCCCTGCGGCAGTAACCCGTGATTTGACCTGGCTAAGAGCTAAATATGACTTGAGAGCCGTTTGTGGTAGCGTCGTAAAAACATATCTGCAAGGCGAGATTCAGGTTAAACCGTGCGTGACTGATATACCGGTTCAGCTTTCAAGCGATGCGCCGGTTGTTGAGACAGTGGATGTGGATGTGAGCGGTCAGGCAATTATTGTCTTGTCTGGCCAAGCCGCCGCCCCTGATTCGGCGGGTATTGCTGGTTTATTGGCTAAGATTGAGCAGTTGGAGTCGGATGTGCAACTGGCCGATGAAAGTGCTGAAATTGCGGCGTTATCAGAACAGTTGTCGGTGGCGCAGGCTGCTATTGAGTCTGCAGGCTCATTGGAAGGCCGTCTGAAGTTGTTGGAGCGCGACCAGGCAAGTATTTCTGAGCATGCCGTTGAATTGGCCAAGCAGAAAGCTGCGCTTGAAGAGGCGTTAACCCAATTGGTGGCGGCAGATGCGGCGGTTAAGTCACTAACCAGCCAGTTGGAAATTTTACGGATTCAATTTGCTGCGGCTGAAGAAAGCAGCGAAATTGAAGCGTTAGACCAGCGAATCGCTGATATTTCGGTTGAGTTGGAAAAGGCAAAGCAAGCGGCAGCTGAAGCTGAAGAAAGCAGTGAATTGGCTGAGCTACAGCAAAAAATAGCTGAATTGACAGCATTATCTGAATCTCAGTCTCAGATTACTGCCGAAATTGCTGATTTAAGAAACCTTCTCGGCCTGAGAAAGTGTGAAAAAATCCATTTGACTCAAAGTATGTGGGCAGATGGCGGGTACACCTGGGCGAAGGTAAATTTTCAAAATACCTATAAAGACCCTAAGGTGTATGTTTCAGTCGAGCATCCGGCGTTGGCGGTTTTATTTTTGAACCATAATATATGCGCCAAAACTGAGAATAGCGTGATGATCCGCTCGAATTTTGACAAAACCAAAATCGACACCAGCTACTCAATTTATCTGTATGTTGAAGAGTGGCAGGATTCGATTAGTTAAAGAAAACGGCTGCGCGGCGGTGTCCTACCACCGTTCTCCGCGCCAGCTTCAGCAGACTAGACCTGCGTTAGCCTTTTTTACCGTACCTCGCGAGGTGCGGTGATTTTATCACTAACGACAAGGAATCTGTGAAAAATGAAACATCGTTGCAAAAATTGTTTTAAGTTGTTGGCTGTTGGCCGTGGCTGCTTTGAAATCAAGTGTCCGCGCTGCAAATTGCTCAATCAGTTTAAAACCCAATAATTCAATCCTGAGTGCCTTTGAGTACCGATACTTATATATTAGGAGTAATCATGACTCAAAAGCCTCTGCCAATTGTTCCCTGGATGGGTGGTAAACGCCGTTTGGCCAAACACCTGATTCCGATGTTTCCCGAGCATACCTGCTACGTTGAGCTCTTCGCCGGTGGTGCGGCACTATTCTTCATGCGGCCGCAACCGGCCAAGTGCGAAGTGCTCAACGATATCAACGGTCAGCTCATCAACCTATACCGCGTGGTGCAGCACCATTTTGACGAGTTTGTGCGCCAATTTGAGTGGACATTGACCAGCCGCGAAGAAGCCCGTCTGCAATCTACACCGCCCGATGTGATGACCGATATCCAGCGAGCCGCTCGCTTCTTTTATCTGCAACACACCGCATTTGGTGGAAAAACCGTCGACCAACATTTCGGCACAGCCACCACCGGCCGAGGCTTTACTGCCGCCGATATCGCCGACCGCCTAAAAGCCGCGCAGCAACGGCTCAATGGCGTGTTTGTCGAAAACGAGCCTTGGGAAAAGTGTTTCAAACGCTACGACCGCGAACACACCTTTTTC
The DNA here is from genome assembly GCF_900636515.1 of Neisseria animalis. Lineage (NCBI taxonomy): Bacteria > Pseudomonadati > Pseudomonadota > Betaproteobacteria > Neisseriales > Neisseriaceae > Neisseria > Neisseria animalis. The sequence continues at coordinate 1,074,791 of NZ_LR134287.1, read as the reverse complement.
TACGCTGACCCACCATATTGGCAAACCGCCGGTTATGACCGTGCCTTTGATTGGACGCAGTATCAGCTACTGGCCAAGATGATGGCCGAGAGTAAAGGCAAGGTTATGCTTTCGATCAACGACCACCCAGACATTCGGGAGCTATTTAAAGATTTCCGCATGACACGTTTAGAGCTGGCCTATTCAGTAGGCCGTGATAAAACGCAAAAGACCAGCGGTGAGCTGGTCATCTGCAACTATTAAAATTGTCCAAGCAAGAGCGGCATCTTACCCTCTTGCTTGCTGTTCCAAATCTGTCCACATTTTAGGAGCAGACGACATCGCGCGGAAAGTGGCAATTGCCCCATCGGTCAGGTATTCGATATCTTGCTTTATTTTACCGGCTTCGGCAAATTCAATCATTTCAATCACAAAAAGACCACCATCGTCACTATTTAAAAAATCAACTGCTCGTTCAATATCTACATCAAGACGTTGAGAGATTCGGCGGGCAGCTTTAACAAAGGCTGTCCAGGGTTTATTGCGATAATCAAAGTGGTTGGCAAATTCTTTGTAAAACAAGCTATCTCGTTCCATGCTTGGGTAGTAATCCATATCGCGCTCCTGTAATGTATTTTATTTAACGTGAGCACATGTTACCGTAGCTATATCAAAGAGCCGAGCAATCGGAGTGCGATGTTTCCGCGAATATAAAAAATCCTGCCTTTGTTTGGCAGGATTTGCAATAAAGTTGCACGGTGTGAAATAAAATCAAAAACACTTTATCTCACAAAACGCGCCGATTTATCGCGCGCGGCTTCATCCTGCCTATTCCTCAAAGTTTTCCAAACTGGCGGAATAATCTTTGAGAGAGCGGTTCAACATTTCAAGCTGGCGGAGGTAACGGCGGCAATGTACACAGACTGCCAAATGCAGCATCAACGCTGTTTTTTCGCCGACTTTCAATTTGCGGTCACACTCAAGCTGCATCAGCCTTGCCGCCTGCCTGCATCTGATGGGCTTCATTTGTTTTCCTTATTTTCCAGTGTTGTCATCAAACCAATTTCTCTGCAAACAGAGGCGCAGCCCGTTACGGGCGCGGCTGAGTATGGTGTAGCAGTTGTCGCTGCCGATACCCGTCTGCATACAGATTTCCTTCACCTCCAGCCCCATGATTTCGCGCAGCATAAAAATACGGGCGGTATGTTCAGGCAAATGTTCCAAACAGTAATCCAATATCCGCATAAAATCGTTTTGCCGCACCGCTTCATCAGGCATTTGCCAAGCCTGCGGACGGTATTGCGGCTGCCAGTGCCCGTCATCATTAAAAGCATGATCGTATATATCGTCGAGTATACGCTCTTCTTCGCTCGGGCTGATATGCTGCAGTTCGGCTTGCCTGCGGCGCAGGGTATCGAGGATTTTATTTTTGAGAATCGCCCACACCCAAGTCTGCCACTGCGCACCTTCTTGGAACTGCTGTTGTTTGGTATAGGCAGAGGTCAATGCTTCCTGCACTGCGTCCTCTGCCCATTCTTCATTCCTCAGCTGTAAAAATGCAAAATGCAGCATTTTCCGGCGGAGTTTTTCGAGGTTGCTGCTGTCCCATACGGCATCTGTACACATGAATGATTTTCCTGAAACGGGCGGTATGTATACCGCCCGTTGTTGGCGGTAATTACATTGAGCCGTTTTTCATGCTGTTCATTTTACTATTTTTGCTCATGGGCTTTTGCACAGACTTTTTCATTTTCATTGTTTTTTTCATCGGCTTATCCATGCCTTTATCCATGTTCATACGGTTTTTCTGCATGGAAGTCATGTTTTTATCCATGCCCATATTGTCTTTTTGCATGGTAGCCATGTTTTTGTCCATGCCCATACTGTCTTTCTGCATGGAAGTCATGTTTTTGTCCATGCCCATATTGTCTTTTTGCATGGAAGTCATGTTCTTGTCCATCATCATGGCATTTTTTTCCATAGAGAAACCGGACATACTGTGTTTCATATTTTGACCGTGCATCGCAGCCGTCTGCATATCCATTGATTTAGCCATCGGCATTTTGGCGGTAGCGGGAAGGGAGAAGCTCAAAATAGCGGTAGCGGCCAAAGTTAAAACTGATTTTTTCATGATTACATTCCTTTTCAAGTTGTTCAAAACAACAGCTTGTCTGTACAAACCGTTTGCCATTTAGACGGTTGATTAGGATTATTTCTGACAAAAAAATAGAAAAATATTGATAATTATTTGTTTAATATAAAAATTAATCTGAGTTTTAACAGTCGGAAAAGCAGCACAGCCGCAGAAAGTTCAGCCAATACGGGTCGGCAGACTTGCCGCTTCGGCAGTTTGGTCAATCCTCTCTTTGAAAAAGGCGAAGCAACGCTGTATTATTTTGTATCAAATGACTATAGCGTATCCATCATAGTCGGGAAAATGACAACTGTTGCGGCATTGCTGTGCGCTACCCGTACTGTCCGCAACTCCCGTATCGGTTACCATTTCTCCGGTGATACACATACAGCAAGGAAACTTATGAAAACCTATCTTGTCGGCGGCGCGGTGCGCGATGCTTTGCTTGGTTTGGAAGTGAAAGACCGCGACTGGGTGGTAGTCGGCGAAAACGCGGAAAGTATGGCGGCTCGCGGGTTTCAGCCGGTGGGCAAGGATTTTCCCGTGTTTCTGCATCCGCAAACGCATGAAGAATACGCGCTGGCGCGTACCGAACGCAAAACAGCCAAAGGCTATGCGGGTTTTGCGTTTCACGCCGATAAGGAAGTGACGCTGGAACAGGATTTGCAACGCCGCGATCTGACCATCAATGCGATGGCGCAAGATTCAGACGGCCTGATTATCGATCCTTTCGGCGGGCGGCAGGATTTGGAAAACGGTATTTTGCGCCATGTTTCGCCTGCATTTGCCGAAGATCCGGTGCGGATTTTGCGCATTGCCCGCCTTGCCGCGCGTTACGGTTTCGAGATTGCGCCGGAAACCATGGTTTTGATGAAAAACATGGTGGCGGACGGTGAGGCGGATGCGCTGGTGGCCGAGCGCGTGTGGCAGGAGTTGGCCAAAGGACTGATGGAACGCAAGCCGCGCCGCATGATGGAAGTGTTGCGCGAATGCGGGGCATTGAAGGTGTTGCTGCCCGAAGTGGACGCGCTGTTCGGCGTGCCGCAGCGGGCGGATTACCATCCTGAAATCGATTGCGGCATCCATACGCTGATGGTGCTGCAATGCGCCGCCGATATGGACTTGAGCCTGCCGGAACGCTATGCCGCGCTCCTGCACTATTTGGGCAAGGCACTGACTCCGCCGGACATTCTGCCCAAACACCACGGCCACGATATAAACGGCGTAGTGCCGGTCCGCACAGTCAATGAGCGGTTGCGCGCGCCCAAGCATTGTTCGGAATTGGCGGAACTGGTGTGCCGCTGGCACATTATTTTCCACCAAGTCGGCCAGCTTAAGGCTTCGACTATTATTGATGTGTTGAAAAAAACCGATGCCTTCCGCCGGAGCGAACGTTTTCAGACGGCCTTGAACGTCTGCATTGCCGATGTGCGGGGCCGTCTGCATTTCGAACATGCCCCCTATCCCCAGCGCGAACATTGGCTCTCATTATTGGCGGCGGCAAATGAAGTTGATGCCGGTGCCATCGCCGGAATGTGCCGGCAAGCAAATCAGCCTCATCTGATTGCCCAAAAAATCGATGAGGCGCGCTTGGAAAAAATCAAGCCGCTTCATCATTCATACCAAAAACAGTACAAACAATAAGCGGCTTTCTGTGCAGACAGTCGTTTCCGGTGCGGCTACAGCAATGCCAACAAGTCCAAAGGCGCGGCGATACGGCTGTCCTGCAACCATTCTTCGGTACGGTCTTCCGCAGCAATATAGCCCCAATCCACCAATACTGCCTGCATTCCCGCATTTTTTGCGGCCAACATATCGCGCTCTGCATCGCCCAAATACAGACAATTTTGCGGCGCGACACCGATTTGTTCGCAAGCGTAGTGCATGGGCTTGACACTGGGTTTGGCTTCCCCGCAGGTATCACCGCTGACCACAACGGCAGGCTCTACGGCAAAACCGAGCTTAGGCACGAGCTTGTCGGTAAAGCGGGCGGGTTTATTGGTAATAATGCCCCACTTCAAACCGCGTTGGTCAATTTCGATGAGCAATTCATTAATGCCGTCAAACAAAACCGTTTCATCGGCATAACGCTGTCCGTATTCCTCCAAATATTCTTTACGCCACTCCGAATGTTCGGGGTGGGCAACAGAAATGCCCGCTCCCGCTTCCAATAATCCGTTTGCACCGTGGCTGGCATAAGGTCTCAAATCCTCTATGCTTTTTTCAGGCAGTCCGCGGCGGCGCAGCAGCGCATTGAGCGCGCCGCCCAAATCCAGCGCAGTATCTGCCAGTGTACCGTCCAAATCGAATAATACGGCTTGAATCATGATATTCCCTCTCCGTCCAATATACAGTATGCCGTCTGCAAAACCGATTTTGCAGACGGCCTTACCGGTCTAACCGGCCATTGTTTTCAAACTTTTTTCAAAATCTTCCAGCATTTCCAACTCAAAACGGCTGAACCCTGCACGCTCCCGCGCTTCGATATTGACGTATCCGCGGAAAATAAACATGTCATAGCGTGCAATCAGCCTGCGGAACAATACAACCGGCTCCAAACCGCGCTGCCGGCAAAGGTATTGGTACCAATGATTGCCGATACGGACATGACCGACCTCATCGCGGTAAATGATGTCCAACACCCCGCAAGTTTCCGTATCGCCTCGCTGAGCGACTTTGGCACGGATAGCCGGCGTTACATCAAGCCCCCGCGCCTCCAATACGCGCGGCACCAATGCCATGCGGAGCAGCGGATCGAAAGCCGTTTTATATGCCATATCCCACAAATGACCGTGTGCCTCAAAATCACCGTAATCAAAACCGAAATGCCGCAAGCGCTCGCGCATCAGTCTGAAATGATAAACCTCTTCTTTCGCCACACCAATCCAATCTTTGACAAATGCCTCGGGCAGCTTTCTGAAACGGTAAGCCGCATCCAACGCAAGATTAATGGCGTTAAACTCTATATGGCAGATGGCGTGCAGCATGGCCGCATATCCTTCCACCGTATTCATTTTACGCGGCGTAACCTGAGAAGGCGCAACCAGTTCGGGTTTGCACGGCCTGCCCGCCATACGGAAATCCAAAGCGGGGGCGGCGGAAGCCGTGTCCAAAGCCGTATCCTGTACGGCTGCAAACAATTCGTCGGTCAACGCGCCTTTTTCATCGGGATTTCCCGACAATAAAGCGCGTTCAAGCAAAGAATAAGGAGAATAAGCCATTTCAAACGCCAATATATTTATTCCCTGCATTATACGCCATTTGCAGACGGCATGAGATACGCGTCTGCCATACCCAGCCGCTTTATTTTGCGGTATAGTAACGGCTGTCTGCCCCTTTCCGTCGGAGAAAAAATGTTCAAACGCCCCGAAGAACTTATCGTCTTAGTTTTGGCATTGTTGTGGGTTGCCCTGACCTACTTCGGTTCAGCCTCATTCGGCGCAGACGCTGCAACCGTTTTCCTGATTACCGGACTGACTCTGGCTTGGGCTGCCGTCTGCTTTTTACTTTGGCAGCGCAATCTCAGCCGCATGATTTGGCCGCTGTTTTTAGGCGCGCTGGCAGCCTGCTGGTGGCCGCTGCTCGACTGGTACGCCGTCAAAGACATACCCGCTGCCGGCAATATTCCAACCGATACGCCGTGGTACGCAGGCTGGACATTTAAAGGCATACTTGCCGCCATTCCCGTAATCATCGGCTACCTTGCCAAATGGAAACGCGCACGCCGCCTCAAACGCGAACAAGCCGCAAATTTCCCTGCCCGCTAACTTTTTTGTCCGACAAGGCCGTCTGTAAAATGATCAGCAAACAAGAATACCAAACCCAAGCCGCGCAAGGCTACAACCGCATTCCGCTGGTTCAAGAGCTGCTTGCCGACCTCGACACCCCGCTGTCGCTTTACCTCAAACTGGCAAACAAACCCTATACTTATCTGCTCGAATCAGTAGTCGGCGGCGAACGCTTCGGCCGCTATTCCTTCATCGGCCTGCCGTGCAGCCATTACCTTAAAGCCTGCGGCAATCATGTCGACGTGTTCCACAACGGCAAAATCACCGAACAATACGACGGCAACCCGCTGCCGTTTATCGAAGCCTTCCACGCACGTTTCAAAACCCCCGAAATCCCCGGCCTTCCCCGCTTTACCGGCGGCTTGTGCGGCTATTTCGGCTACGAAACCATCTACCATTTCGAGCATTTCGCCCACCGCCTGAAACGCACGCCCAAAGCCGACCCGCTGGGCACACCCGACATTTTCCTGATGCTGTCGCAAGAATTAGCGGTTATCGACAACTTATCCGGCAAAATCTATCTGATTGTTTATGCCGACCCCGCACTTGCAGACGGCTACGAACAAGCCCGTGCGCGCCTCGAAGATCTGCGTACCCAGCTTCGCCAAAACTGTGCCATTCCGCTCTCGCTGGGCAGTGCGCACACCGAAGCAGCCAGCGAATTCGGCGAAGAGCCGTTTAAAGCCTGCGTGGAAAAAATCAAAGACTACATCTTCGCCGGCGACTGTATGCAGGTCGTCCCCAGCCAGCGCATGAGTATGACCTACACCGACAGTCCGCTGGCACTCTACCGCGCCCTGCGCACGCTCAACCCTTCGCCGTATATGTTCTACTACGACTTCGACGATTTCCACATTGTCGGCTCGTCGCCCGAAATCCTCGTACGCCGCGAACGCGACAATGTGATTGTGCGCCCCATCGCCGGCACCCGTCTGCGCGGCAAAACGCCGGCCGAAGATTTGGCCAACGAACAAGACCTGCTCGCCGATGCCAAAGAAATCGCCGAACACGTGATGCTGATCGATCTCGGCCGCAACGATGTCGGCCGCATCAGCGAAACCGGCCAAGTCAAAGTTACCGACAAAATGGTGATTGAAAAATACTCGCATGTGATGCACATCGTTTCCAATGTCGAAGGCCGTCTGAAAAACAACGTCTCCAATATGGACATCCTTGCCGCCACCTTCCCCGCCGGCACGCTATCCGGCGCACCCAAAGTACGCGCCATGGAAATCATCGAAGAAGCCGAACCGAGCAAACGCGGCATCTACGGCGGTGCAGTCGGTGTATGGAGTTTCAACAACGACATGGACTTGGCCATCGCCATCCGCACCGCCGTGATTAAAAACGGCACGCTTTACGTACAAAGCGGCGCAGGCGTAGTTGCCGATTCCGATCCGCAGTCGGAATGGAACGAAACGCAAAACAAAGCCCGTGCGGTAATACGGGCGGCGCAGATGGTGCAGGAGGGGTTGGATAGGTAATTTCCTACGGCACGAAATCTAGAAACCCAATGCTTTAAAATACCAAATATCCGATCATCTTTTGATAAACGATAAAACCATGCAACCCGCCGCTTACACCCTCGCCAGCCAACGCAACGGTACATTTTATAGTCATTTAAAATAAGAATGATACAGCGTTGCTTTGCCTTGCCGTACTATGTGTACTGTCTGCGGCTTCGCTGCCTTGTCTCATTCTTATTTTATTCGACTATACATCGGCGTAACATCTGATTTGGTTAAACGGGCTTAGCAGCATAAAAACCACCGGGTTAAAAGTTTTACTGAAAAATATAATGTGGTTTTACTGGCTTGGTACGAATTGCACGCCACAATGGAAAATGTTTTCAACCGTGAGAAGCAGTTGAAAAAGTGGCAACGAAATTGGAAATTACGACTGATTGAAGAAAACAATCCGAATTGTCTGGATTTGTGGGCTGAAATTATGGGTGAAGAGTAGAAATCACTTAACTGTTTTTTCTTATTCTTTCCACAAAGTGTAAGCGCCCATCTGCAACACGGAGATTTTAGGCAGACAGAATCCTCAAGGATTCTTCATTACAATCCGATAATGACCCATACAGATTTGATATCAATAACCGGCTCATTCACAAAATTGATAAACACCTGCCGTTTTCAGACGGCCTTAACTTTAAAATAAATAAAACCATGCAAAACACCCCCATTCTCCCTCCTTCCATGCTCGGCATTCTCGGCGGCGGCCAGCTCGGGCGTATGTTTACCGTAGCCGCGAAAACCATGGGCTACCGCGTTACCGTGCTCGATCCCGATCCGAATGCGCCGGCGGCGGAATTTGCCGACCGCCATTTGTGCGCGGCGTTTGACGATGAAGCGGCTTTAAACGAATTGGCCGAATGCGCGGCGGTGACCACCGAGTTTGAAAACGTCAATGCCGATGCGATGCGTTTTTTGGCGCGACATACCAACGTATCACCAAGCGGCGACTGTGTTGCCATCGCGCAAAACCGCATTCAGGAAAAAGCGTGGATACGCAAAGCCGGTTTGCAAACCGCACCGTATCAGGCCGTCTGCAAACTTGAAGACATCAGTGATAAGAGTACGGAGTACCTGCCGGGCATTTTAAAAACCGCCACTTTGGGCTACGATGGCAAAGGCCAAATCCGCGTGAAAACGCTGGGAGAACTCAAAGCGGCGTTTGCGGCGCACGGCGGCGTGGATTGCGTGTTGGAAAAAATGGTGGATTTGCGCGGCGAGATTTCGGTCATCGTATGCCGTCTGAACAGCGGCAGCGTGCAGACTTTCGACCCGGCCGAAAATATCCATGAAAACGGCATTCTGGCCTATTCCATCGTACCTGCCCGCCTGCCGCAAGATATCCAGCAACAGGCGCGGCAGATGGCGCAGCGTTTGGCCGATGAGTTGGACTACGTCGGCGTGTTGGCGGTGGAAATGTTTGTGGTCGGCGACACCAACGAATTGGTGGTCAACGAAATCGCGCCGCGTCCGCACAATTCCGGCCACCACACCATCGATGCCTGTGCCGCCAGCCAGTTCCAACAGCAGGTGCGTATTATGTGCAATCTGCCGCCTGCCGACACACGTCTGCTTTCGGCCTGTTGCATGGCGAATATTTTGGGCGACGTGTGGCAGGAAGACGGCGGTGAACCGGATTGGCTGCCGCTGCAAAACGACGGCGCGTCCTTCCTGCACCTGTACGGCAAAAAAGCCGCCCGCAAAGGCCGCAAAATGGGACATTTCGTTACCCTTGCACACGATGCCGATAGCGCATTTGCCAAATCAGCGGATTTGCACGGCAAGCTGTAAATTTACAGACGGCCAAATAACCGGATAGGCCGTCTGCATATTTGCATCAAGCCCGAAAAACCGGCTTTTTCCCCAAATTATTCTTCATTAGCCCATACACAGACGGCTTTGTATTCCCTAAAGCCGTCTGAACTTCTGTTTGCCGACACCAATGAGCCTGCTGACTATTCTCCGCCCCGCCGCCGAAAACGATTGCCGCTTTATTCATAATGCTCATCTGCATGCCGTACAATATGCTTGTATCCGCAGCTACAACGAGCGTGTTTTACAGGCTTGGGAAGCCTTGCTGGATACCGAAAGCTATTATGCTACCATCAATGATCCAACCAAAGCTTTGTGGGTCATCGAATATAGAGGTGCGATTCAGGGCTTTTTCCAAGTAGATTTCAAAGAAGCACAATTAGATGCGCTGTATGTCCACCCTCTTTTTCATAATAAAGGTCTGGGCACCGCTTTATTGCAACGGGCAGAGGAATTGGCGCGCAGTCAAGGATTGTGTTTTCTGAAACTGTATGCTTCGCTCAATTCCGTACCCTTTTATCACTTGAACGGATATGAATCTTTATGTGATGCCGTGTTGCCGCTCAATAAGGAAATCAAGGTTAAATGCGAATTGATGAGAAAATACCTTTAACCGATTTGCAGACGGCTTTTTGATACTTAACGGTATGATTTTGCCGACAAAATCAAATATAGTCGAATAAAATGAGAATGAGACAAGGCAGCGAAGCCGCAGACAGTACAGATAGGACGACAAGGCAAAGCAACGCAGTATCATTCTTATTTTAAAAGACTATATATCCCTCTAAACTCCTTAACCGCACAAACTGAAATCCAAACCGAAACAACAAATAAACTCCTACAAAACGTGCAAAAACACAAAAACCCGCTAAAAAGCAGGTTTTTGTTTTCCGATAAACCGGAATTAGCGTTTTTTACCGGTAACGGTAGCAACAGCCAAATTCTCGTTACGTTTCAGAGAAACGCTGGTTACACCTTCAGGCAGTTTGATGTCTGACAAGTGCAGAATGTCGCCGGCTACTACTGAAGCACAATCCAGCTCCAAGAATGCCGGAATGTTTGCAGGCAGAGCCAAAACTTCTACCGAAGTGTTCAGCAGAGACACGCGGCCGCCTTGCAGTTTTACAGCGTGAGAGTTTTCAGCATTAACGATGTGCAGCGGTACGCGGATACGCAGCGGTTGGTCGGCTTTCACTGATTGGAAGTCGATGTGTTGCACTTGTTGGCGGAACGGGTGCATTTGGAAATCGCGCACGATAACGTCTTGAGTTGCACCGTTCAGGGTCAGTTTGATCAATGCAGTGTGGAAAGATTCTTTTTCCAATGCGTAGTAAACGGTTTTGTGGTCTACTGCGATGGCAACCGGCTCTTGACCTTCACCGTAAAGAATCGCAGGGATTTGGCCTTCGCGACGCAGGCGGCGGCTCGCACCAGTGCCTTGTTCTTCGCGAACGGTAGCTTGAATTTCGTATGACATAATCAAAGTCCTAATGTAAATAAAACAAATTAAAGAAAATCGCCGTCATCGGCCGCGACCAGCTTAAGACAGCTTGGGGTTTACGGCAGAATCATGCCGCCTGTCATCACATCTTCGTTGAAAAGATATGACACAGATTCTTCGTTGCTGATACGGCGCACCGTTTCAGCCAGCAATCCGCCCAAGCTCACTTGGCGGATGCGTTCGCATTGTTTTGCCGCTTCGGAAAGCGGAATGGTATCGGTTACGACAACTTGGTCGATGTCGGAAGAAGCGATACGGCTGACTGCTTCTCCTGAGAATACGGCATGGGAGGCATACGCCAATACACGGTCTGCACCGCGCTGCTTCAGTGCGGAAGCTGCTTTGCAAAGGGTGTTGGCGGTATCAATCATATCGTCCACAATCAGACAGGTTCTTCCCTGAATATCGCCGATAATGTTCATCACTTCGGCAACATTGGCTTTCGGACGACGCTTATCGATAATCGCCAAATCCACATTCAGAGACTTGGCTACGGCACGGGCACGCACAACGCCGCCTACGTCGGGGCTGACAACGATCAGGTTTTCGATACGCTGCTGCTTGATGTCGTTCAGCAAAATAGGCGTAGCATAGATATTGTCTACCGGAATATCGAAGAAACCTTGGATTTGGTCGGCGTGCAAATCAACGGTCAATACACGGTCGATACCGGCCGAATACAGCATATTGGCCACCAGTTTTGCAGAAATCGGTACGCGGGCGGAACGCGGACGGCGGTCTTGGCGCGCATAGCCGAAATAAGGAATGGCGGCTGTAATACGACCCGCAGAAGCACGTTTCAGCGCATCTGCCATCGTCAGAATTTCCATCAGATTGTCATTAGTGGGTGCACAGGTCGGCTGAAGGATAAATACATCGCGTCCGCGTACGTTTTCCAGCAATTCGACAGCAACTTCGCCGTCTGAAAATTTCGTTACAGAGGCATTTCCCAGAGAAATACCCAGATGTTTTACCACGCGCTGCGCCAATTCGGGATTGGCATTACCGGTAAACACCATCAAACTATCGTATGCGGCCATATCTTTTTCACCTGATTGTCTGTTTGAAATTTGCTCGGAAAACATCATGCTTCCTTCTGCCTGCGGCTTTTCGCCAAGTCCGATATTATACTCAGAAACTTCTGTAAAACCAAGCGAATCCGCACCGATTAGCCTATTTGCAACACTAAAACATTAAAAGAGCGTGTAAGGAAACTTACACGCTCTGTCTGGCTGGGGAGGAAGGATTCGAACCTTCGCATGCTGGAATCAAAATCCAGTGTCTTAACCGCTTGACGACTCCCCAAAAGGGTTGGCTGGGGAGGAAGGATTCGAACCTTCGCATGCTGGAATCAAAATCCAGTGTCTTAACCGCTTGACGACTCCCCAACAAGTAGGATTTTGGCTGGGGAGGAAGGATTCGAACCTTCGCATGCTGGAATCAAAATCCAGTGTCTTAACCGCTTGACGACTCCCCAACTATCCCTCAAACCATACAATGCAAAGGATGGAAATCCAAACCTTCCACGCAATATGCTTCGTATGTTTCAGAAACTTGCCGGTATAAATTGTACGCTTCCTGATGATTATCAAATGCGGTAAACAAACAGGCCCCAGAGCCGGTCATTAATGTTTTGCCGTATTTCGACAATTCCAGATAAGCTTGCCAAACCTCAGGATACTCCCGAAATACAACCGCCTGCATATCATTCTGAAACGGCTGCAATGTTTGGAAAGTCGGCATTATGCTTGGTTTGCTGTTTCGTGTCAAGAGCGGATGTGCAAAAATTTTTGCAGTTGCAACATGAACATTGGGTTTTACCACAACATACCATTGTTTCGGCACATCTATCGCAGTCAGTTTTTCCCCGATTCCCTTGGCAAATGCGTTGCGTCCGAAAATAAAAAACGGTACATCTGCCCCCAAGGTGATGCCCAAATCCATCAGCTCTTGGCGGTTCAGACTGCATTGCCATAAATGGTTCAACACCAGCAAAACCGTTGCCGCATCGGAACTGCCGCCCCCCAAGCCTCCGCCCATCGGGATTTTTTTATCCAGCCAGATATCCGCACCTTTCCCGACATTGCAATGCTTTTGCAGCAACACCGCTGCACGGTATGCCAAATCTTGTTCGGGCGCAACGCCTTGTGCGGGGGTGTGTATCACAACCCTGCCGTCTTCACGCACGGACAAATAAACGGTATCGTGCAAATTAATCAGACAAAAAATACTTTCCAATTCATGATAGCCGTCTGCACGTCGGGCGGTAATCCGCAAATCCAAGTTCAGCTTTGCCGGCGCTGCAAAGGCTTGTGCATAGGGGGGAATATCCATTTTTTGTCTCTCAAGTGCGTGCCGCACAACTGTTTTGTGCACTATACGGCGGCTGCATATCCACTTCGTCAAACACCAGCCGAACCGATAATTTGTCGTTTGCCAACTGCAATACCCTCGGTTTGTTTTCCTCGGTAACGCTGCGGTTTATCGTCCAGCCGAACTGTTGCAGACGGCCGTCTGCCAATAACTGATACGGCGCACCGGCCACACGTTTGCCGTCTGCCCAAATATACAGATGCTGAACCGGCAGCTCAAAGCCGAGCAACAGCGTGCTCAACTCTTCTGCTGTATCCGCCTGATAAATTCTGCCTTTACCGTCCACCGCCAGCACACCCTGCGCGTCTTGGCAGAGTTGTCCGACTGTCGTACCCAGCGGGGTATTGACATTAATCGTCTGCACTTTGTTTTGGTAGGTCCAATCAAAATGGGCATACGAACCTTTTTCTTCCACTTTCACCGCCAGCCTGCCGGCGGCCGTAAAGCTGCCGACATCATCTGCAGCCGGCCAACCGCCCTGCTGCGGCAAACCGGTCGTCGTACAGGCTGCCAGCAGTAAAGTTACCAGCATGATGGGTAGTTTGAATTTCATAAGTATTCCGTATCGGTACAGGATATGCCGTCTGTAAAACCATTCGATTTGCAGACGGCCTGATGATAACAAATCAGAAATATTGCCGCTTGATTTTCTTTCTTTTACAGGCAAAGCTCCAATGCAAATATAGTCGAATAAAATAAGAATGAGACAAGGCAGCGAAGCCGCAGACAGTACACATAGTACGGCAAGGCAAAGCAACGCTGTAGCATTCTTATTTTAAATGACTATAAAATTGCCCGCGAAGGCCGTCTGCACATTTACTTTTACAGACGGCCTTAACCATTATTTATGCTTGTTTCCGGCTGCCTTCGGTATCTTTACGCCGAAACGCTGCATGGTATTTTTCAACAATGCGGTATTGCCGCGCTGCTGCAAGCCGTCCAGCCAAACTGTTTCCGCCTGCTCGCGCGCGCCGGTCTGCCACAACACCTCTCCCAAATGGGCGGCAACTTCGGCATCAGGCTCTTCACGGTAGGCATATTGCAAATATGGCAGCGCCGCCTCGGCATCTCCTTTGCGATAATATGCCCAACCCATGCTGTCGTTAATCGCCGCCGATTCGGGTTCCAAATGGTAGGCGGCCTGAATCAGGGAGAAGGCTTCTTCCAAATGCTGTGTATGTTTCGGAGACACCAACAAAGTATAACCCAGCGCATTCATGCCGGCTGCGCTGTTGGGATTAATTTCCACATAACGGCGCAAATCCGCAACGGCTCTGCCATGCTCCCCGATTCGCTCATATACCAATGCCCGCTGGTACAGAATATCCGGCAAATATCCGGCCGATTCCGGTTTTTTGGCCGCTTGGGCGGCAAGCGCATTCAATTCAATCAAGGCTTCGCGCGGTTTGTCGTGCTGCGACAAGGCAAACAGATACACTCTTTGCAACTCTTCACTGCCGAAAAACCGCCCCTGTTTCGACGGCAGTTTTCGGGCGCGGCGTGCTTCGGCGAACGCCGTCCGATAATCGCCGGATTCTGCGGCAACTGAGGCATTCAATACTGCTTTGTCAAATACATAATCCGGCGCGCTGATTCGGTTTATCCATACTTTCGCCTGCTTGGTGTCTTTCAATTCGGCGTAGCGCATGACACCGATTACCGCCGCACGGCTTTGCTGCTCCGCCGTGCCCAAGCGGTAGGCTTTATCCAAATAATTATCGAGTGCGCCACCGTCTTCCCGCGCCGCTGCCAAAAATGCCGCCTGAATATACAAATCCGCATTCGGATTATGCTCCAACAGCGTTTGCAGACGGCCATATGCCTTATCCTGCTGTCCCTGCGCCACCAAACTGCTGATTTCCAACTCCTGCCATACCACAGAAAGATTCTGCGTATCCGTTTCAGCAAAAAAACGGTTTAACACTTCGGGATTGCGTTGTGCCATCAGGCGCAAAGTCAGCCAAGTCGGCGGCAAGACTTCCTCGTCTAACGCCGCCAACTTCTGCAATGCCGCCACAGCATGACGCTCTTTGCCGTTTTGCGCGCTGTAAATAACATCGGCAATCGCAGCTTCCGGCATATTCGGATAGTTGCGCGCTGCCTTGTGCACTTCCTTGACCGCTTTTTCCGCCAATCCGGGCTGCATCACGGCAGCCTGTGCCAGCAGCAGGAAGATCCGTTGGGTCTGCTCCTCATTGGCATGGCGTAATACATCTTCCAAGCCGCTCATGGTCTGACCCGCATCTCCTGCCAGCAAGCCGCGCACCCAACCCATACGCCGTTGCGCTTCACCCGGTTCCGGCTCGATTTTGCGCCATTTTTGATAAATTGCCTCTGCCTGTTCAAACGCATTGAGCGAAACCGCCATTTCCAACGCCCGCTCCGCAACTTCCGGCGAGCCTGTCCGGTCAATCATGGCCATATGGGTGGCCAATGCCATGGCCGGATTACCTTTTTGCAAGGCTATTTCGCTGCCCAGTAAAGTAAACAACTGGCTGGAGCGTTTGGATACTTCCGCACGGCGTTTGCGCTCCGCCTCGGCCTGTTCGGGAGTCAAACGGCTTTTACGTTCAGAAGTTTTTTTAATTTCAGTATCGATTTTCGGCAGATTCTCACCGGCAGCCGATGCTTGCACCGCAAACATCATGCCAACCGCCGCCACCAGCACCTTAAGGCGCGAACAGGCAAACCACATAACTCTTCCTTATCGTTCAAACAACCGTCCGTAATATCCGCATGCCGCAATGATGTTCCCATTTCCGGCAAAACTTCCGTTTTACAGACGGCCTTTATCGCTGCAACTTTATCACAAGCCGGAGATTTATGGATTTCGGCAAACGTAAACCTAAGGTAATATTCGGTTGTTGCCACCACCCGGACGCATCATCATGAAAAGCATGACCCAGCCGCAACTTGCCGCCTTTCTCAACTGCGCCGCCACATATCCCGCCTCTTTGGAAGCATTGCGAAACCGGCTGCTCGACAGCAATCCAGAACGCGCACGCAAAGCCGCCGTATTGCTGCCCTGTCTTCACGACGGCAATCAATGGCAACTGCTGCTGACCCGCCGCTCCGAACAGCTCCGCCACCATACCGGACAAATCTCCCTGCCCGGCGGCGGACGTGAAAAACACGACAAAGACTTTACCCAAACCGCATTGCGCGAAACCGAAGAAGAAACTGGCATTCCGTCAGCCGCTTGGCAGACTTTTCCGCAGCTGCCGCCTCACTACACACCCTCCGGCTACGAGGTACACCCCGTCCCCGCCATTTACACCGCCGCGCAACCGCCCCTGCTGCTGCCCGACAGCAATGAAGTTGCCGAAATTTTTTATATCCCCTTATCCGTTGTCCTCAACCCCGAAAATTATGCCGAACGGATACTGCATTTCAACGGCAGCAACCTTGCTTCGCCCACGCTGCCTTATCTGCATTACGACATTTGGGGGTTGACGGCCATTATCCTCTACGGCTTGGCAGAGCGTTATCAACATCATCGTCAATATGCCGTCTGAACTTATGCCGTCTGAGCTTTCGACGATTTCCGATATGTTTACATCCTGTTTTGGCAACCGCCAAACAAGCGCGGCAGCTTCCGATAAAATATCTGCCACACTTTTCCCATTCATCAGAAAACAATGCGCGTAGCTCTGTAGCCGCTTAAAGCCATTTGCAGAAGACCTTAATTTGCAGACGGCCTCAAACCGCAAATTTCCTTCAGTCGGCAGCTTTCAAACGGTACAGAAAAGTCGTTTCCCTGCTGCGGGCAAATGCCAAAGGATCGTTCCCGTCAAATGCCTTGGCGTGTTGCGGTTTGGTCTGCAAAACATCAACCACTTCCAATAAGGCCGTCTGCAAACAGCGCGCCAGAAAACCAGATTCGCGCAGACTCAGGTGTTCCGCCAAATCCGAAATCACCAGCCATGCTTCACCATTCGGCTTCAAATGACTGCGGACACCATTGAGAAATCCCCGCAACATCGCACTGTCGGGGTCGTACAATGCGGTTTCCACATCAGAAGTCGGTTTCGCCGGCAACCACGGCGGATTGCAGACAATCAAATCCGCGCAACCTTCGGGAAACAAATCTGCCGTCTGCAAATCAACCTTGTCCGCACAGCCCAAACGTGTGAAATTGGCACGCGCCGCCGCCACGGCTCTCGGATTAGTATCGGTCGCCACAATACGCGGCACACCGCGCTTGGCCAGCAACGCAGCAATCACACCCGACCCCGTACCGATGTCAAATGCCGTCCCTTCAATACCGGTTGCAGACGGCGGCAGCGGCGCGGCGGCCAGCAAATCCAAATATTCGCCGCGTATGGGCGAAAACACACCAAACGGCACATGAATCCTACCGCCAAGCTGCGGCAGCGCAATACCTTTTTTATGCCATTCATGCGCGCCGATAAAGCCCAAAAGTTGGTTGAGCGGCAGCAAAAACGGTTCGTGATTTGCTTCGCCGTACACATCGGCCAAAGCCGCCGAAACATCCGGCGCACGCGGCATATCCAATACGAAACCCGCGCCTATTTCCACCGCCAGCATATTTAATACCCTGCTTTGCTGCGCCTGCCGTATACGGTGGCTGTGAAAGGCCGTCTGCATATCCTGCACATCGGCAGTTTTCTTCTTTCCCGAAGGCTTGCGGACGCGCTTTTTCAATGCGGACAACACCTGTTTGGCATTGTGAAAATCGCCTGTCCACACCGTTGCCGTCTGCTCATAAGCAGATTTTAAAATACGCTCCGCACCGGCTTCATGCAGATAAAGCGCGGCCTTGGGCGGTTTTTGCGTACTTTCATTGCGCCATTCGATGACGGCGCGGTCGCTGGAAATCATATGCGGCATAACGGTACTTTTTCATCTGGATAACGGAAAAAACCGCATGAAACAATCATTTCATGTTTCATGCGGTTTTTAATATTTGGTGCCCGGGGTCGGACTCGAACCGACACACCTTGCGGCGGGGGATTTTGAGTCCCCTGTGTCTACCAATTTCACCACCCGGGCGGTGGGAATTATTAAGGCGCAATTATATAAACCATCTTTACGCTTGTAAAGTATTTTTCGCAATTTTTCAGACGGCATTGCGCGGTTTTACACCGCATTAAACCTTTTCCTTTATTACATATCCTACAATAGCCGCCGTACACACCCTCCATCAATAAGGAAACCTGATGAACCGCTTTTCTTCCGCCCTGCTGCTGGCCGCCCCTTTTGCCGTGATCGCTCCCTATGCCGTTGCCGCCCAGCATCCGGCACAAACACAAATGCAGCAAAATATTGATACCGTTTTGAAAATCGCCCGCAACACTTCCCTGAGCGAAGCTCAAAAAATCAAACAAATCGAAAGTTATGCCAACCGTTATCTCGACTACGAACGGATTTCCGCAATGGCGGTAGGCGCACCGTGGCGGAATTTTTCGGTCAAGCAGAAAACCGACTTTATCGCGGCCTTCAAAGATATGGTGGTTTCGATGTATGCCCGTTCTGCCCTGATTGGCGCGGCCGATGCCAAAGTCAGACTGTTGCCGAACAAAATGACGGCAAACGGCAAACGTCTCGATGTATTTTCCGAACTGCAAACCAAAAACGGCAAAAAATACGAAGTTGCCTATCAGCTTTATCCTGCCGGTTCGATTTACAAAATCTACAATTTCCGTGTGGACGGCGCGAGCTTGGTTACCATCTACCGCAACCAGTTCAACGAATTGATCAAACAGAAAGGCATCGACGGCGCCATCGCTGCCGTTAAAGCCAAAAGTTTGAAAAAGCAGTAACTTCAAACAGCATCAGGCCGTCTGCAAAATCCCATGCCGCGCGCCTACTGTTGTCTTACGGTAAAAACAGTTAAAATACAGGCCGTCCGCCCTCGCTCAACCGTCGGCAGACGGCCTGTTTTACCGTCTGAATACAGCCTTCCGGCGCAATACATACGCCGCAACCCTATCCCGCATTTTGCAGACGGCCTTGTTCCCATTATCAACGGATATGTCATGTACGATGTCAACACTTCCGATGTCCGCCGCTTTTTCGCGCAAGTTTGGCAGCAGCGTTTCCAACCGCTGCAACTTGATGCCCTGCAACAAAAAGCCCTGAAGATTATCGAAGCACACCCCGAATATCATCACTATCTTGACGACATCGAACATTATTTGGATAAAAACTGGCAGCCCGAAAGCGGAGAAACCAACCCGTTTCTGCATATGTCGCTGCACCTTTCCCTACAAGAGCAGACGGCCATCGACCAGCCGCACGGAATCCGCCATATCCACCAAACCCTGTGCGGCCGCTACAACGGCGACCGGCTGCGCGCGGAACACGAAATGATGGACGCTTTGGTCGAAACCATTTGGGAAGCCCAACGCTACGGCCGAGGCTTAGACGTAAACGCCTACATCACCCGACTGCGCCGGCTCATCGGTTTGGGGCAGGAAGACAACGCCCGCATCAACCCCCACGAAGTCGGATTGTCCGACCAAATCAGCCTGCGGAAATAACCGCCCACAGAAAGACACATCATGACCACGGATTTCCAAGCAACCCTGAAAGCCTTGGGCAAACAAGCAAAAAAAGAAGCCGAAGCACGCGCCCTTGTCGAGCAGGAAGCCAAAAAACGCGCCGAAGCGGAGATTGACTTTGCCAAAGCGGTAGGAGAAGTTACCCCGCTGAAAGACACCCGACGCTACCAAGCTCCGCGCGACACTTCCCCCATCAAACCCCGTCCGCAAGAAATACAGAGCCTTGCCGAAGAAGACTACTTTTATGTCGGCCACGGCGGAACCGACTGGGACGAACCGCCGCCCAGTTTCAGCAAAAACGGACAAGGCAAAAACGACATCCAACGCCTGAAAAACGGCCATTACACCGTTGTCGCCGATGTCGACTTGCACGGCTACACCCAAGAGGAAGCACAGCAAGTGTTGAACGAATTTATCGAATTTGTCAAAAAACGCGGCGTATGCGGAGAAATCGTACACGGCAGCGGCCTCGGCTCCTCAGGTTACAAACCCGTTTTAAAAAACATGACCCGCCGCTGGCTGATGCAACACCCCGACGTATTGGCCTATGTCGAGCCGCGCGCCAACAACGACGGAGCCGTGCGGATTTTATTAAAACGCAACCGTCCCTACGGCGAAACAGAATAACCACCCCGAACCCAACCACACCATCGGAACAACCATGCTCAACAAACCTGACATCATCAACATTTCCGGCCCTGCCGGCCTGCTCGAAACCATTTACCTGCCCGCACAAGGTCAGGAACGCGGTGTCGCCGTCATCAATCACCCCAATCCCCTGCAAGGCGGCACCTATACCAACAAAGTTATTCAAACCGCAGCCAAAGCCTTAACCCAACTGGGTTTTCACTGCTATCTGCCCAATCTGCGCGGTGTCGGCAACAGCCAAGGCACACACGATTACGGCAAAGGCGAAACAGACGACTGCATCGCCGTTATCGACTATGCCCGCGCACAACACCCCGACTCGCCCGAATTTGCACTGGCCGGTTTTTCATTCGGCGGTTACGTTGCCACCTTCGCCGCACAACAACGCACGCCCGACCTGCTGCTGCTGCTGGGACCTGCCGTTCACCACTACACCAACCGCCCCGAGCCGCAAGCCGTTCCCGATGTAGCCAAAACACTGCTCATTCACGGTGCTGAAGACGAAGTTGTCGAAATCAGCAAAGCCCTGTCATGGGCGGAGCCGCAAAACTTACCCGTTATCACCCTTGCCGGCTCATCACATTTCTTCCACGGCAAACTGATCGCCCTGCGCGATACCATACTGCGTTTTGCTCCGGCATTATTGAAATAATATAGTAGAAAGCCGCCAAAGGCCGTCTGCAAATCCGATTTTGCAGACGGCCTTTTTATGGGCAGGTATAGTCGAATAAAATAAGAATGAGACAAGGCAGCGAAGCCGCAGACAGTACACATAGTACGGCAAGGCAAAGCAACGCTGTAGCATTCTTATTTTAAATGACTATAATTCGGCTGAAAAACCGTCGGCGTAACCGTCATCGCCAGCTTCGCCCCCAGATACTTCGCCGCCGAAATTTCAGACGGCGATACCGCCGCCGCCTCCGCCGATACCCCGTTGTCGGTCAACGCCTTAAACAGCGAAAAGCCCGGCATCAAATCAAACATCTGATTGTACTGCTCAACCCTTTCCACACCCTTTTTCAGCACAGACAAAGCCGTACCGCTTTCCCTTGCCACATGCTTGAGCATATCCGTTTCCGTCTTCGCCAGCATCGTCCCGTAAGTCGATACCCCGCCCAAATCCAAAAACTGCTTCAGCAGCTTGCCGTCCTTCCCTGAAAAATCCCCCTTCCACGCCGCATTAAACGTTGTCGGTGCAGACTTCGTAAAATTCGCCCAAGCCTGCCGCGCCACCTTATCCATATCCACCTTTCCGCCTTGTTCGTTCCAGCCTTCCATTACCCGGATCATCTCCGTTTTTTCCCAAATATCACGGAAAGCATTCATCGGCGCAAAAGCCGGCGCAAATTGCGTTACCCCGCGCGCATACAGCCGCGTAAATCCCTGAACCGGTTTTACAAAAGACGGCACTTCTTCGCGGTTCGCATTCACAATCCCCGCCATCACCGCAGGGCGCAACGAAAACTCCACATCACGCCCGTCTACCTTATGAAAAATCACATTGTCCGTATTGCGCGAAAACGGCGAACGCGCCGCGCGCGCAATGCCGATTTCCTCCGCCACGCGCTTCTTGGCCTCATGCTCATCAAGCCCCATATCAAGATAATGGCGCAGCGCACGCTCATACACCGTATTCAGCTTGTTCTTGAAATCCGCATAGCCGTAGTTGGCCGTGGATTTCGCCACCCTGCCGAACGCCGCATCAATACCGTTTTGCGCCATCGAAACACGGCCTTTCATCTGCTTGTCGCGCGCCTGATTAATCCCGCTGCCGCCGCCGAACAACACATCGCGTTCATCATCGCTGCCGTTCAGCGGGTCGTAAGGATTGCCCGTAAACGGCACATAATCCACGTTTACCTTAAATTCATCATACATCTCCTTGGAAATCATACCGCTTTCCAAATCCAAGTCCAGCGCAAAGTCCAGCATACCCCGTACATGGCCGGCCACCGCCTCCAAGTCCGCAAGCTCGATATGCTGCTCAATATCCGCCTTAACCTTGGCCGCCACAGGATTAGAGAAACCGCCCGCCGTCTTGCCCTGCTTCTTACCGCTGATGGACGCGCGGTATTCCGCCAGTTCCTTCTCCGCGCGGGTCAAAGCCGCCTTATTCGCCGCCGTTTCCTTTTTCGCCAACGCCGCCTTCGCCTCTTCAACCTTGGCTTCTGCCCGCTCAATCAGCCGCTTGTTGGCTGTCGGCGCATACTTCGCGCTCATCCAATAGCCGACAAGGTTTTTCAGCTCAACCAAGCTCTTGCCCTTGTACTTTTTCTGCAAACGCGACAATTCCTTATTCAGCGGCGTTACAAAACGCACCTGAATTTCCTGATTCTTCGCATTACGCATATTCGGCGCGCGGCGGAAAGCCTGTTCCAAAAGCTGGCGCATCGGCGCATCGGCCACCAAATCAGGCAGACCGTCCGCCCAGCGTTTCAATTGAATGGCCGCATCTTCCACCGCTTCCAGCAGCTTGTCTTTCTTGCTGACGATTCCGTCTTTCAACCGCCCGCGCACCTGCTCGTCGCGATAAGCCTGCTGCATATCCTGCCACACCGAATCAGACGGCGGCATTTCCCCCGTTTCGGCAAACTCCCGCACCTGCTCTTCCGTCATCAAGTCAGCACGGGAAAAACGCATATCGGAAAGACTGTTTTCCGTTTCAGGCTTGTAATTCAGATAATTACGGAGTATATTGGCTATGTATCCTGAATTGACCTTCCCCGTTTCGCGGCTGATTACAGCCGTCTCGGTATCACTGGCATTCAGGATACTTTCTTTTGTAACCACACTATGCAGATACATCTGTCTGCCGCTGCCCGTATTTCTTGCCAGCAGCGTAACCACATCATCTTTCCCTTCTATCATCACTGGTGCGCTGATATAAACATACTCCGCACCATTATCAGGATTTCTGCCCTGATGGATAACTACACCTTGTTCAATCACTTCCGGAACAACAGCAAATGCTTCTGCCTTAAACGGATTCATTCCGTGTGCAATGGAGTCACGAACAGCCCGCTCATTTAATGCAATCTCTCCAACTTCAGGATTAACTGCCGCACCACCCGCCTGTTTAAACAGGCCTGCAGCCCATTCCCTTAAAGCCTTAAATCCTTGTGGAGCTTTCCGTTCGCTGATAACTGCCACCGGCTCTCCCTGCAACACCGCCGCCTTGCGTGCAAAATCCGCATCATGCGAACGGCTGAACCGACTGCCCGAATCCTGAAGCGATTCCATTTCAGCCTTAAATTCAGCAATGCGTTCGCTAAAATACTTACGGTTGCTTACCGCCGCTTCCGATTCGCCCTGATTCCACGAAATCATCTCCTCGTATTGGGCAATACGCGCCTTCAATTCCTTAATCCGCTTGGCGTTCGGATTACGTTTGGCTGCTTTTCTTGCAGGTTTGCTTTGTTCCCCCTGCTCCGCCTTTCTCTCCATGCGGGTTTTAACCGCTTTCACATGCGGCGGAATTTCCAATCCGAACATTTCTGCCGCCTTTTCAACCGCTTCCACCCAACTGCCGTCGGTATGCCACTTCGCATCTTCACCGCGACTGTTGGTATCCTTGCCGCCGCGCGGAAATACTTCAAACTTCGCTTCATAAGGATTACGATGATGAGCAGGCAAAGAATGGTCGGAAACGCGTACTTTAAAACCTTCATCATTTTCCGCATCGTAAATCTCAACATATTCTGAATTGCTGATACGCGAAGAATCTCTGCTTACGATAAACCTGTCCCCAAACGGTTCTGTCATGATTTCAAACGCACGATTCACTTTATCCGCATCATCGCTGTATTTGGAAAACAGCACATCTCCGCCCAAATCCCCGTCCAATTCGGCCGTATTATCCCGATGAATATCCGCCAAGGCTTCCAGCACCTCGCGATCGGAAACCTCTCGTCTGCCCGTTGCCATCGCCCACACACGGCGCAAGGTTTCGGCAATCCGTTTCAACCAATTACCCGCACGGCGTTTCAGGCTGTCTGAAATTTCCACCCCGTAGCGCGTCTCGATTTCCGCCCAGTTGCCTGTTTGCTGTGCCGCATACAGTTCCACAACCGCTTCTTCCACCGCCACGCTGCGTACCGTTGCCGCCGCATCGTTCGTATCGCGTCGCAACCGTTGGATTCTGTCTGCCATCTTCGCCACCGTTTCATTGCGCCCCAGCAAATCCAGCGTATTCAGGTATTCGCGGCTGCCTTTTACCGCAAAACCCCTGTGCCCCAGCTCATGCCAAGCCACCCATACCGCCCGCTCCGGGGTCAGGTTGTCGGCAAAAAGATACAGTTCGCCCGTCTTGCGGTTAAAGCTGCCCTCGATACCGCCCGCTATGATGGCTTCCCAATCCTTGGGAAAAGCGGTTTTGGAATCCACTACCCGCACCAAAGCCGCCCGTTCGCCGCCCAATGCACGGCGCAAACGGGTGTGGATTTCATTGACATCAACATCATTTGCGCGTACATTGGAATCAGCGACAGACGCTCCCACAACTTGACGATGACGTGTAGGCTTGTTGTGCGTAGGTTCGGTTGAATCGTTACTCCTCGCCGCATCATCGTCTGATCGCAACTCAAACGCATTCATCAACCAACTGTTGCTTCCTGTATGCTTAACCAGCGTTGCACGGTTTCCGTTATATTCAACAAATACCCGCTTGGATTTTCCACTTTCTGTAATTTGTGAATCATGCCCTTTCGCAATGGTATCCACCACACGTTCGGTCAACATTTCCACAACATCGTTATAGCTCATATCATCTTTACGCATACGCGATTCAATAATATGCGCCAAGCCCATCGCACCGACTGTTTTATTGTTTGGTTTTAGACGGCCTTCACTACCCCAAACAAAATCCACCCAACCCAAATCTTGGCGGTACATCGCACGGTGCACATCTGCTTTTTCCACAATCGCACGGTTCATGCTTTCACGCCCGCGCCGGATATTCGCCTGTGTGTCTTTCATCGCCGAACGGCTGAACATTACCGAGTTGTACAACTCTTCCTGCTCCGCATCCGTCATTGCCTCATCATCGGCAAGATAATCCCCGTCCGTCTCTTGCGGCCTTACCGCCCCGCCAACCGTTTCAACGCCGCTTCCATCGCCTGCGCCATCTGCGGATTGTGTTCCAGATTGTAAATCAGCCTCATCAGAGCCTGCTTCTGCTGCCCGGCCGTTGCCTGTTTCGCCGTCTGCATCCGCTCCCGTATTTCCCGGTTGCGTTTCTGTTCCAAAGTCTCCCGATTGCTCATGAATAGCCTTTCTCAATAGCTGTTGTCGTGTTACCGTATCGTTTCCGCCGAACATATCCCCTTCTTTGGGATTGCCCAATGCGCGGACTTCGCCGTAATAGGCGTGTATCAAATCGCGGATTTTTTTCGCGCTGCGGATATTGCCGTCCAGATACGCCAGCAACATTTTCGCCGTATCGCCCACGGTATCGGCAAAGTCCTGCTGTGCCAAATAATCCTGCACGCTGCGCCCCTGCGAACGCAACGACTCAATCAAATCTGCCGCCTGTACCAAGTCGGCCGCAATATCCAAATCGTACAAGTCGCCATAAGCCATATCGTTGCGCGCATCGGCCACCACGCCCGCCGATTGCGCCAAGGCGTTGCCCACATTGCGGCTTTCTACGTCGTTGCTTTCCACCATGCGCTGCAAAGCGGGGCTGTCGCCGTATGCCTGATACAGCATGGCGTTTTCCAAACGGCGCAATCCTTCGCGCGAAAGCATACCGTTTGCGTCCTGCAAGGCTGCCTGTTGGTTTTGCGGGAAATTGCCGACAAATTGGGCAATCGCGCTGCGGTTGGCAGGGGTGTTCAAACTGCCGCTTTCGTTATGCGTAAAAAGCTGCAACGGCGGCAGACGCGAAGCATCGGTTTTGGCCAGTTCCAAACTGCTCATGGCCAAGCCTGCGCCTTCGTTGGAAGCAATTGCTGCTTTTTTGATGTCCACATCGTTTTGCAGACGGCGTACCAATACCGGCTGTTCGAATGCTGCCACGGTTTCGGGGGTAAAGCCGAAATCCGCCGCATGTTCGGCAAGCTGCTGCCGGTAGTTTTCTGCCGTACCTTGAGCATACGCCTGTTTCACCGCCGCCACGCGCCCGTTGCCGCCGATAACGGTTTCTCCGTCTTTGGCCAATACCGGTGCGCCGAAATCCATAAACGGCGATTCGCTGATTTTGCGGAAATCCAAGTTTGCCGCAATATGGTTGATTTGCTGCTCGCTGGCTGCACGGTTACGGTCACGGTATTGGTTCTCTGCTTTGCTTACCGTTGCCCCCATATCGGAAGCTTCGCGCAATTCCCACACTACCGGCTCATATCTGCCCGATACGTCCACGCTGTCGGCTTTGCCTGCCACCACACGCCCCGTCTGCGTGCTTGCCGCCGCTGCCCGCTCGCGGGCGGTCGGTGCGATACGGTCGGTCGGCAGGTCGGTAGGGGTGGTGTTGCCCCGCTTGTAGGTCAATGCGGTTTGTAGTACATTGTGAATATCTGCTGAAGTCAGTGAGCCGGAGTGCGTGCGGGAAGATTTCCCAAGGGTGCCGGATACTCGGGTTTCAGCAGATTTTCTTTTAATGAAACGCTGTGCAAATAGAGTCTCTGCGTATTGGGGTCGCGGTGAACCAATGCCGTTACCACATTCTGCTTGTCGTTCATCATAACCGGTGCGGAAATATAAAAACTCTTTTCGCCCTGTTCGTTGCTGTCTTCCGCAACCACCACACCTTTTTCAAGCACATCTTTTACCCCGGCAAAAGCCAAATTTTTAGCCGGATTAAACTTGCCGTGCGCCAAACTGTCTTTTGCCGAACGCCGTTTCAATTCCACTCTGCCGATTATCGGATTGACTGCCGCATTACCCCATTGCCGGAACAAGTCCGCTGCCCAATCCACCACCGCCTTGATACCGCCGCTCTTTGGAACAGGAACCGCCAAATCCGTATCGGAAAGCACTGATACCGGCGCGCCTTGCAATATGGCAGCCTGTGTTTCTACGGGAGCTACTGCCGAAGCATCACGGTTGCGCTGCGGCACACCCTGCGCCGCCGTATCAGACGGCATAAACTGCCCCGCCGTTACCATGCGTGCAAACTGCTCGTATTCCGAATCGCAGCTCCATACCCCCTTGCCCGAACGGACATCAGCCATCAGCCGGCCGGTAAAATCATCGTATTTGCGGTTGGTTTTTGCCACCGCTTGCCCGAACTTATCCGCCGTCTCCGCTACACGCTTGTCGTAATCCTCGCGGGTTTCTCCACGGCGGCGGGCAGTATATTCCTGCTCCAATGCCAGTAAATCCGCATTATAGTCGAATAAAATAAGAATGAGACAAGGCAGCGAAGCCGCAGACAGTACACATAGTACGGCAAGGCAAAGCAACGCTGTATCATTCTTATTTTAAATGACTATACTTTTCATTTAATCAACAGGCTGATTCGGGCAAAACAGCCTTTGATGTTTGTTGAATAAAACCGACCGGAAAACAGATGGTTCGGGATACTTTTTCAGATTGGTTTCAAACTTGGCTTGATGTGTTTCGGACGTTATACAAAACGCCACTTGTTTTCCAAGCGGCGTTTTTTATATCTGGCGGACGAATCGTGCAATGCGTCTGATGATTTGATTGAAGTCATGCTTTTACCTGAAGCAACAACATGGTTTTGTGTTATAGTCATTTAAAATAAGAATGATACAGCGTTGCTTTGCCTTGCCGTACTATGTGTACTGTCTGCGGCTTCGCTGCCTTGTCTCATTCTTATTTTATTCGACTATAAAAACTACATTCCTGCTGCTCGGTAAATCTCTCAAACCATTCCGCCCAAAGCTGTCCTGCCGTCAGCCGGTAACTTTACCTTGCTGTTTAATCATGTATTTTTATCAAGCATACAACACTTTTAACTGTTCAATAACCAATATTGCAAACCTGCCAAGGTTTTTCCGTCTTGGATTTCGTTGTTTTGCAATGCTTGTTTCACGGCTTCGCGACTCATTAAAACGGTTTCGGTAATTTCGTCTTCATCATTACTCAAAGTACTGCCCAATCGCACGCCCTCGGCTTGGTAGAGGTACATTTTTTCATCACAAAAACCGACTGCCGTATAGAATGTATGCAATAGTTTTACTTTGTCTGCGGTATAAGGGGTTTCTTCTGCCAATTCGCGCAATGCACACTCGGCAGGGTCTTCGCCCTTATCCAGCTTGCCGGCCGGCAATTCCAATATGGCTTGATCGGCGGCATAACGCCATTGCCGTACCAAGACGACCTCGTCATTATCGGTAACGGCCAATATGCACGCTGCACCCGGATGGCGGATAACGATACGGCTGCTTTCATTGCCGTTTGGCAGCCGCACTTGGTCACGGCTGATGGTGATAAACGAACCCTGATAAATCGGTTCGCCGGAAAGTCTGGTTTCTTTCAAATCCATGATGGTTTGCTCCTCTACAACGGATAAGCATTAAAAAGCCGTCTGTATAAATGTAGGGAAATTTGCCGGTTATTCCTTCCATTCATTTGCAGACGGCCTTATCTTTATTTGTGATATTGGCGCGACAATTCGTGTACGCTGTCTACCAAGATTTTGGCATGTTCGGGATTGGTGTGTTGATTGATGCCGTGTCCCAAATTGAACACATGACCGCTGCCTGACCCGTAACCGCTCAAAATGCGTTCGACTTCATGACGAATGGACTCGGGCGTGCCAAATAAGGCAAATGGGTCGAAGTTGCCTTGCAGTGCGACTTTACTGCCTACTCGGCGTCGGGCTTCACCGATATTGCACGTCCAATCCAAGCCCAAGGCATCTGCGCCGATTTCCGCCATATGTTCCAGCCATAAACCGCCGCCTTTGGCAAACACAATCACCGGAACGCGGCGGCCTTCGTTTTCGCGTTTCAATCCGGCAATAATCTGCTGTATGTATTTCAAACTAAACTCTTGGAATGCGGCATCGCTCAATACTCCGCCCCATGTATCGAAAATCTGCACTGCTTGTGCACCGGCATCAATTTGGGTATTCAAGTATTCCGTTACCGCGCGGGCATTCACGTCTAAAATTTTATGCAACAAATCCGGACGTGAGTACATCATGGTTTTGATGGTACGAAACTCTTTGCTGCCGCCGCCTTCTACCATATAGCAGGCAAGCGTAAACGGGCTGCCGGAAAAGCCGATAAGCGGTACGCGCCCATCCAGAGCTTTGCGGATAGATCTTACCGCATCGAATACATATTCCAGTTTTTCCATATCGGGCACAGCCAATTTGGCAATGTCGGCCTCGTGTTGCAACGGACGTTCAAACTTCGGACCTTCACCTTCTGCAAAATACAAGCCCAGCCCCATTGCATCGGGAACGGTCAAAATATCGGAAAACAAAATCGCCGCATCCAAATCGAAACGCTCCAGCGGCTGGATGGTTACTTCGGTGGCCAACTCGGTATTTTTACATAAATCCAAAAAGCTGCCTGCCCGTGCGCGGGTAGCTTTATATTCAGGCAGATAACGCCCTGCTTGGCGCATCATCCATACCGGCGTGTAATCTACCGGCTCTTTCAACAATGCTCGCAAAAAAGTATCGTTTTTTAAAGAAGTCATTTCAGGCTTTCTGTTTCAGGGTTGAGGCCGTCTGCAAATCATCATTTTACAGACGGCCTTATCGTGATGTATTTCAAGTCAAACAAATCAAACTGCTTTATGCTCGGCAGGCATATCTTCTTCGTCTACCGCTTCCAGCGCCAACTTACGCTGCGCCTCGGCTTTCTGCGGCTGTCCGGCCTCGTCAAACACACGCGCCAGCGATAAGTGGGCGGTCAAGCTCGGTTGGACGGCAAGGCTGGCTTCCAAATAACCTTGTGCCTTACCCCACAATTTTTCATCATAAGCAAGCCGGCCGAGATACATCAGCAGCTGGGCATTATCAGGCGTGGTTTTCAGCCAGCCTTCCGCGGTATCGATGGCTTTTTGCTGCTCCCTGTCGCTCAAATAGCGAACGCTTGCAATAAACGGCTCGAGCAGCTCAAGCTGTTGTGTTTGCGGATAATACTGATTGACCCATTTTACCGCTTGTCCGTACAAGCCTAAACGTGCGTATTTCTCGGCAATCTCTACACACAGCTCTCCCGATTTCAAGCTGTCGGGAATGCGCTTCAAACAGGCTTTCAAACCGGCAGCATCCGATACTGTTGCCAACAGACGGCGGTATGCCCAAACTTGATATTGTTCGGCTTCAAAATCATTGATTGCGCCGGCCTTGACCAGCTTCGCCGATTTATCCAAAACCTCCAAAGCATTTCCCTTATCAAATGCGTAACGCAGTTGCAAACGCACCAAGCGGGTAAGGTTGGGATTAATTTGTGCGGCGGCCAGCAAGTTGTTTTCGGCAACCGGATAATCACGGCGGCCCAAAGCAGATTCTGCCAACAATAAAAAGCGTGAAAGCTGCTGCTTTTTCGGCAGCAATTCGATGTCTTCCAAATAGCGGTCGCGCAAAGCCAAATTATCCATTTGATCGGCAGCGTGCGCCCCCAACATCAAAGCCAAGGTACGGTTGTCGCCGGCCTCTTTGTTTGCCAACACTTTGGCAGCTTCTGTTTCCGCCTTCTCGAAACGGCCTTCAAAATAAGACAAGCCTGCACTGTTCAATGCCACCGCCGCCTGACGGCCTTTGCGCGCCGTATTGAAACGGCGCATACGGCCGGGTACGTTCAACACGCCGGCCAGCAATCCCACCAGAAGGTACAGCACCACGACCGCAATAATCAGCCCCAAGATAAACGCATGCAGATTAACGCGCAGCATGGTTTGCCCGAGCACCACATAGACATTACCGGTATAAATACCCGAAACCAACGCCAGACCTACCGCGGCGGCAAACAGAATCACAATCCAAACAACGGTTTTCATGCAGCTTCCCCTTTTGCTTTATTGGTTGCCGGAGCAGTCTGCGGCTTCTGCTTACCCTCTTGTTCCGGAGCCGAAGCAGATGCTTCCGGAGGAGTAGCCGATTGTTCGGACGGCAATGCAGGGGCTTCCGGCATCACAGCAGGCGCGCTGGCGGCTGCTTGCGCCGGTTCGACAGCCGCGCTGGCCGCTTGAGCCTCAGGTTCTTCCACGGCAACACCGGCAACTTGGGTACGCACATCGTCCTGATAAGCGCGTACTGCCGCCAAACTGGACTTCAGCACATCATCGGAAACCATACGCACATCTAATGTTTTCAATTCTGCCAGCTCTTTCAGCCAAGATTGCGTTGCCGGAGATTTGTTATCGAAATACTGTCTGACTGCTGCTTCAACATTGTTCAAATCACTTTGATACACTTCCCCGTTACGCTGCATTAAGGCGGTACGCGCATCTAAAAGGCGGAGGCGCAGATTTTCGCGCACAAAATATATTTGCTCCGGCGCCAGCAACATGGCATCGTTGCTGTCCAGCTTGCGGACTTCAACCAAGCCTTTCAACGCGCCCAGCGATTTCTCCCATGCATTCTCCCACCAAGACAGCGATGCATCGGTTGCCACTTTTTCTTCCGCACCCGGTTTCAGCGTACCGTCCACAATCAACGGCAAACCGGATACTGCGGTCTCCAAGCGGTCAATCCGCAGCGCCGTACCGGAAATATCGACATACGGGCGGCTTTTCAATGCAGACAAATCATGGCTGACCGCCTGCTTGATCGGCAGCAGCCCGGCTTGGTCGAAGCGGCTCAAGCGGTTGTTGATGTGTTCCAATACGCTGATTGCCCCCGGCACGTTGCCCGACAGCAATAATTGCTGCGAAGCCAGATTCAACATGGTTTCAGCCTCGTCCACCAGCCAGTCGGCACGTCCTTTAAGCAATTCCTGATAGGCTTTGCGGCTCATGGCGATTTGTTCCGCATTGGCTTTCTGACCGCTGCCCAGACGTTCCAATTCTGTTTGGATAAGGGTTTGGCGGTTGATATTGTCTTTCAGCAGCGCAGCATTTTCAGACTCGCCCAGCGCGGCTTTATCGATTTTTTGTGCAAACGCCAGTTCTTGGGTTTTCAAAACATTCTGCCCCTGCACAAACAGAAATCCGCTTGCTCCCAAGCCCAGCAGCGCCAGCACCAGCGCACCGGCGGCTAAGCCTTTTCCTGAAGATTCTTTGATAACCACCGGAGCGGCTGTTTGCGGTATATTTTTCGATTCCGACATACTCTTTCCTGTATTTTCCTCTGCTGCTCCGCCTGTGTTTGCAACCGCAGCTTTATCCTGCTCTTTGCGAGAGACCTCTGTTTCCTGCTCCGCTGCTTGGCCTGCATATTCGGCTTTGGCAGCTTGCGTTTCGTTTTCAGGCGTATTGTGTTCGGTTTGACTCATATCTGCTCCGTTCGGAAAGGGTGCCGACAAGGCTTCGTGCAACGATGCCGCCACATAAATCTGTTCCGCGCCTGCCTGCCGCAAGGCTTCGGCAACACGGTGGTGATGGGTAAAGTATAACAAGGTTTTGAAGAATCGGGAGTGTTCGGCCGGAATTTGTGCAAACAACATCCGCACCAGCTCACTTGAAGTAATATATGCCGCCTTGATGTTTTCTGTTTGAAAGTCCTGCCAATTCAATCCTTTAGGCCGTCTGCAATATACTTCGGCAAAATCAACGGCAAAACCTTTGGCCGCAAGCTCGTCTGCGAGAAACTTCCGACCGCCGTGTCCGCGTATTATCAATATCCGCGCTTTTTCCGGCAGCGTATCCCATAACGGCAAGCGCAAAACCGCCTCGCTGTCGTTGCCGTCTGCAGGTGCGTGGACGTTCCGGCCTGCATACTGCTTCAGGGCTTTCTTGCTGGCTTTGCCGACGGTAATCTGTACGGAAAGGCCGTCTGCAAAATCCACATACGGCGCAGCGGTTTCGACTGCTGTCGGGCTGACCCAAAATACCACATCGGCTTGTGCAAACTGTTGCGGCAACTGCTGCAATGCTGCTTCGTCCGGCACGATTTCCATCGGCGCAAGCGGCACCGCTTCCCAGCCATGCTGTTTGCAGACGGCCACATCGGCAGCCGCACGCGCTTCAGGGCGGATAATCAGTATTTTCTGTTTCGGCATTCTGCCCGCCTTTGTTTTGATGGTGGCATCACAAGCAAACCGGATACACCGCCTTTTTGCAGACGGCCTTTACCACAATCCGAACCATTGTTTGCCGCCCTCCTGCTTGTTTGCGCCGCCGTTTTGCGCTCGGCGGTATTCCCACGGCGCTTGCGGATTTTTGCTGCGCCACAAACCTAAACGCTGCTTTTGTGCGGTTTTTTGTGCAGCTGCGTAATCCGTATAGGCTGTTTTGCTTTGCTGCTTTTTGGCATAGCTTTCATAATGCCAAGCCGCTCCGTCCCGAATCTGCATCAGGTTCAAATCCACGCTGCCTTTGGATACCTGCGCGACTTCCCGCTGGTAACGGTCGATGTCGAACACGCGTACTTTGACTTTCGCGCCTTCTGCAAAAGTTTTCAGATTATCGCGCGAACGGGTACCGTAAGACTGCTGCAATTCGGGGGCATCAATATAAGCCATGCGGATTTTATGTTTGCGCCCGTCGGCATCGGTAACCTGTATGGTATCGCCGTCGGAAACTCTGGTAATGCGCCCGCTGTATGTTTTGGGCAGTTTGGCACGCCGGCTTTCGACAGCAGAATTTTGCGCGGAAGAAGTCGCATTGCCCATGCCGGCAAGCTCCGCCAAATCAGGCAGTATGTCGCGCCAGTTGCCTTTGCCGCTGCTGACGCGCTCGACAACTTCGCCGCCCAACTTCAACCATTGTATTTTATCGTTGCTGTATCCGAGTGCAGCCGCCAACGCCGCCACAACGGCAAGCCATTTGTACATATTGCTTCTTATTTCCGAGATTTTGATGGTGTTTTATCATGCATATGCCGTCTGCAAATACTCAATCCGGTAAAACCGATATTTTGCAGACGGCATAAGCGGCGTTAAACGGCTTCCTGCCCCGGTTTCAATACTTTTACGCCGCCGGCAGTCGCCAAAATCAATACATCTGCCGCTTTATGGCCGAAAATACCATTTTCCACTACACCGGTAATCCGGTTGATTTCATCTTCCATGGAAACGGGGCGGTCAATATAAAAATTATGCAAATCAAGGATTTGATTACCATTGAAGGTGGTAAATCCTACACGCAGTTCGGGCTGTGCGCCCATGGCCAGCAACTTGCGCGACACCAGCGAGCGGGCGTGCGGAACGACTTCTACCGGCAACGGAAATTTCCCCAAACGCGAAACATATTTGCTTTCATCAGCAATACAGATAAATTTTTCAGAGGCGCTCGCAACGATTTTTTCATTCAGCAATGCGCCGCCTCCGCCTTTAATCATCTGAAGCATATGGTTGACTTCGTCTGCGCCGTCCACATACACCGCCAAGCTGATTACATCGCCCAATGCTACTTCGGGAATTTCGTATTTTGCCATCAGCGCGCTGGATTCTTTGGAAGTGGAAACCGCACCTTTAATCTTTTTGCCGCTTTTGCCCAAAGCCTCAATGAAGAAATTAACCGTAGAACCCGTACCGATACCGATGTATTCGTTTTCCGGCACTAATTCAACGGCTTTTTCCGCCGCCATGCGTTTGAGTTCGTCTTGCGTTGCCATATTGCTGCCTTTTCAAGTAGGAAAAACACTATTATCTTAACATTTCTTGATAAAGTTGTGTGCACTTCTCATGCCTGCTGGGCGACGGAACTACCGTATTATTCTGCGGCCAACAGCACGGCAGCCTGCGCTTCAATCGCTTCCATACGCCCCAAGTAGCCCAGTTTTTCATTGGTTTTGCCTTTGATGTTGACGCAATCAACCGGTAGCCCCAAATCGGCAGCAATATTGGCACGCATGGCATCAATGTACGGACGCAGTTTCGGCTGCTGCGCGATTACGGTACTGTCCACATTAATGACTTTCCAACCCGCCGCCTGTACTGCTTTATAGGCTTCCCGAAGCAATACGCGGCTGTCGGCATCTTTGTTTTCTGCAGCCGTATCGGGAAACAATTTGCCGATATCGCCCAATGCCGCAGCACCCAGCAGCGCATCGGTAACTGCATGCAGCAGCGCATCGGCATCGGAATGCCCGAGCAAACCTTTTTCAAACGGAATCTGTACGCCGCCTAAAATCAAATCACGCCCTTCAACCAACTGATGGACATCATAACCTTGTCCGATACGGATATTCATGCTGTTCCTTATTGTTTAAACGCCGGCAGGCCGTCTGCAAAACTGCTCCGGCAAAACCGGTATAACCAAACCAAACTTTTCGTTTTTACCGGCAAAGAGTGTACCATTTTTCTGCCCGCCCTGCCTGTTTGAGCAACAGAAAAGGCCGTCTGCAAATGAAACTTCTCATTTGCAGACGGCCTCAGCATACGGAAAAGCCGGTTATCTGAAACTCAAGCTGACCGTATTTTGCGATTATCCAGCCAAGGCAGCCAACGCTTCGTTTAAAGTCGCGCTCGGGCGCATGGCTTTGGAAGCCAGCTCTTCATCAGGGCTGTAGTAGCCGCCGATATTGACTGCTTGGTTTTGACCCGCAGCCAGTTCCGCAACGATTTTGGCTTCATTTGCAGTCAGCGTTTCGGCCAGCGGTGCAAACTTGGCTTTCAATTCGGCATCTTTGTCTTGCGCGGCCAGAGCTTGCGCCCAGTAGAGCGCGATGTAGAAGTGGCTGCCGCGGTTGTCCAACTCGCCGGCTTTACGTTTCGGCGATTTGCCGTTGAGCAGGAGCTGTTCGGTTGCGGCATCCAGCGTATCGGCCAGCACTTGCGCTTTGGTGTTGCCGGTTTTTTGCGCCAAATGCTCCAAAGATACCGCCAATGCCAAAAACTCGCCCAAAGAATCCCAACGCAGGTGGTTTTCTTCAAGGAATTGTTGGACGTGTTTCGGTGCAGAACCGCCCGCACCGGTTTCAAACATACCGCCGCCGTTCATCAGCGGTACGATGGACAGCATTTTCGCGCTGGTGCCCAGCTCCAAAATCGGGAACAGGTCGGTCAGGTAGTCGCGCAATACGTTGCCGGTTACGGAAATGGTGTCTTCGCCGTTTTTCAGACGTTGCAGGCTGAAGCGGGTGGCTTCGACAGGGGCAAGGATGCGGATGTCCAAACCGTCGGTATCGTGGTCGCCCAAGTATTGCTCTACTTTGGCAATCAGGCTGGCATCGTGCGGACGGTTTTCATCCAGCCAGAACACGGCAGGCGTGTTGCTCAGGCGTGCGCGGTTAACGGCCAACTGCACCCAGTCTCTAACCGGAGCGTCTTTGGTTTGGCACATACGCCAGATGTCGCCGGTTTCAACATTATGCGCCATCAATACGTTGCCGTCTGCATCCACTACTTCGACTTTGCCGTCGGCTTCGATTTCAAAAGTTTTGTCGTGCGAACCGTATTCTTCGGCTGCCTGTGCCATCAGACCGACATTCGGCACGGTGCCCATGGTTGTCGGGTCGAATGCGCCGTTTTCGCGGCAGAAATCGATGGTGGCTTGATATACGCCGGCATAGCTGCTGTCGGGAATCACCGCTTTGGTGTCTTGCGCTTTGCCGTTTTTATCCCACATTTGGCCGGAGTTGCGGATCATGGCGGGCATGGAGGCATCAACAATCACATCGCTCGGAACGTGCAGGTTGGTAATGCCTTTGTCGGAATCCACCATAGCCAAGTCGGGGTTGGCGGCATAAACGGCGGCGATTTCGGCTTCTACAGCTGCGCGGGTTTCAGACGGCAGCTTGTCCAGATTGGCCAGCAGGTTGCCGAAACCGTTGTTGACATTGACACCTGCAGCGGCCAGTTCGGCACCGAATTTTTCAAATACGGGAGCGAAGAAGGCTTTCACGGCATGACCGAAGATAATCGGGTCGGACACCTTCATCATGGTTGCTTTCATGTGCAGCGAGAACAATACGCCGCGTGCTTTGGCATCTTGCACTTGCTCGGTCAGGAAGGCGAGCAGGGCTTTTTTGCTCATCACGGTTGCATCGATGATTTCGCCGTCTTTCAGGCTTACCGGCTTGCGCAATTCTTTTTTATTGCCCGCATTGTCGGTGAAAACGATGGATACGGAAGTAGCGGCCGGTACGGTAACGGATTGTTCGTTATGGAAAAAGTCGCCGGAAGTCATGGTAGCGACGTGGGTTTTGGAATCTTTTGCCCATGCGCCCATGCTGTGCGGATTTTTCTTGGCGAAGTTTTTCACCGCTTTCGGTGCGCGGCGGTCGGAGTTGCCCTCGCGCAATACCGGATTGACCGCACTGCCCTTGATGCGGTTGTAACGCTCGAGTACGGATTTTTCTTCGTCGGTTTGCGGATCGGCCGGGAAATCAGGTACGGCGAAGCCTTTAGCCTGCAGTTCTTTGATGGCGGCGGTCAGTTGGGGAACAGACGCGCTGATGTTCGGCAGTTTGATTACATTCGCATCCGGCTGCTTGACCAGCTCGCCCAGTTGCGCCAAAGCATCGGGCACGCGCTGCTCCTCGCTCAAATATTCCGGAAATTGAGCCAAAATACGTCCTGCCAACGAAATATCGCTGGTTTTTACATCGATGTCGGCAAACTGCGTAAACGCGCGCACGACGGGCAACAGGGATTTGGTAGCCAGCGCAGGGGCTTCATCGGTATGGGTGTAAATAATGGTGGCTTTGTTAGTCATAGATCTTCTCTTCTAGGTTGGTTTTTCTTTTAAACTTGCGGCTTTCATTCCACACAATCCCTATTATGGCATATTTTAACGGATTGTGAACAAAAGTATGTAAAAAGGCCGTCTGCAAAATGCAAGCAATGCGTATTTTGCAGACGGCCTTTTCAGGTAAATTTAAGAGATACAGTCAAATAACACGGGATAATACGGCGTTGCCGCACCTTGCTCAGAAAGGAAGCTCGGCCAAGCTGTTAAGGCAATAAGTCCTCCGCCCGTATGTCTGTACGGCTTGCGGCTTTACCTCACTCCTTGCTATTCGGCTATAAATAAAAAATAAAACCTGCCGTTTACCGACAGGTTTTACCGTATTGTGGCGGAGTAAGAGGGATTCGAACCCTCGATGCAGGTTGACCCCACATGCTTCCTTAGCAGGGAAGTGCCTTCAGCCTCTCAGCCATTACTCCTAAGGGAAGCCCGAACTATACTGGTTGCGGCTTTTATCGTCAAGCATGAATTTGAGCTAATTTATTAAACAACTGAATTACCAATAAAAACACTTCAAGCAATATCGGCACAACCGTCTTAATTTCTCAAAAGCAGGTACTGCAATGATACGGTTCTACGCTACAATAAGCACAATTTGACCAAATGCCGTCTGCAAAATGAATGATTTGATTATATTCAACAAACCTTACGGGGTAATCTGCCAGTTTTCCGCCCACGAGAAACATCCATGTCTGAAAGAATATATCCATCTGCCCAACTTCTACCCTGCCGGGCGTTTGGATACCGACAGCGAAGGACTGCTGCTGCTGACCAACAACGGCAAACTTCAAGCTCGGATTGCCGATCCGAAATTCAAGCAGGAAAAAACCTATTGGGCACAAGTGGAAGGCTCTCCCGACGAAACCAAACTGGATATGTTGCGAAACGGTGTAAATTTGGGAGACTTTATTACCCGCCCCGCCAAAGTCCGCGTTTTGCCAACAGGCGAAGCAGATAAATTGTGGCCGCGCAATCCGCCGATTCGCGAACGCAAAACCGTTCCCGATTTTTGGCTGGAAATCAAAATTACCGAAGGCAAAAACCGTCAGGTACGGAGAATGACCGCCAAAGCAGGCTATCCCTGTCTGCGCTTGGTACGCATAGCGGTAGGCCGTCTGAACATTTTTGAATCAGGCTTGCAGCCGGGCCGCTGGCAGCCCGCGCCAAAGCTGCCTTAACCCTTTTCCAAGCATGGTTGTTAAAGTGCCGTCTGTTTAAAAAGTGCTACAATACGGCGTTTTGATTTTTATTTTGCAGACGGCCTACCATCATGTGCAACCACGACCACAAACACCCACACGACAACGACACCATCCGCATCCGCGGCGCGCGCACGCATAATCTGAAAAACATCGACCTCGATATCCCCCGCCACAAGCTGGTGGTGGTAACGGGTTTGTCGGGCAGCGGCAAATCTTCGCTGGCGTTCGACACGCTGTATGCCGAGGGGCAGCGGCGTTATGTGGAAAGCCTTTCCGCCTATGCGCGCCAGTTTTTGCAGATGATGGACAAACCCGATGTGGATTTGATTGAGGGTCTGTCGCCGGCGATTTCCATCGAGCAGAAATCCACCAGCCACAACCCGCGTTCAACAGTGGGCACGGTTACGGAAATCCATGATTACCTGCGCTTGTTGTATGCCCGCGTCGGCACGCCGTATTGCCCGGAACACGATTTGCCGCTTTCCAGCCAAACCGTGTCGCAGATGGTGGATGCCGTGTTGAAAATGCCGGAAGACACGCGCGTGATGATTCTGGCACCGGCGGTGCGCGAACGCAAAGGGGAATTTGCGGACTTTTTCGCCGATTTGCAGGCTCAGGGTTTTGCCCGCGTGCGCGTGGACGGCGAAGTTTATACGCTGGATGAAGTGCCTAAGCTGGAAAAGAATTTCAAACACAATATCGATGTGGTCATCGACCGCGTCAAAGTGCGTGCCGACATCAAACAGCGGCTGGCGGAAAGTTTTGAAACCGCGCTGCGCCACGGCGACGAGCGTGCGCTGGCTTTGGATATGGACAGCGGCGAAGAGCATTGGTTTTCCGCCCGCTTCGCCTGTCCGGTGTGTTCCTACAGCCTGCCCGAGCTGGAGCCGCGCCTGTTTTCCTTCAATAATCCCGTCGGTGCCTGCCCGAGTTGCGACGGCTTGGGCAGCATGAATTTCTTCGACCCCGAAAAAGTGGTCGCCCACCCCGAATTGTCGCTGGCGGGCGGCGCGATAAAAGGCTGGGACAAGCGCAACCAGTTTTATTTCCAAATGATTCAGTCGCTGGCCAAGCATTACGGTTTCGATGTCAATGCGCCGTTTGAAAGCCTGCCTGAAAATATCCGCAAAATCGTTTTGCACGGCTCCGGCAAGGAAGTGGTCGATTTTACCTACCTTTCCGAGCGCGGCACCACCTTCAACCGCAGCCACGCCTTCGAAGGTATCCTGCCCAATCTGGAACGCCGCTACCGCGAAACCGATTCGCCTACCGTGCGCGAACAGTTGGCCGAATACCAAAGCCACCGCGCCTGCCCGAGCTGCGGCGGCGCACGTTTGCGCAAAGAGGCGCGTTATGTGTATGTAGGCAAACAGCCGCTGCACGAAATCTCCGCATGGCCGCTCACCCAAACCCACCGCTTCTTCGAAACCCTCGATTTGGAAGGCAACAAAAAACAGATTGCCGAAAAAATCCTCAAAGAAATTACCGAGCGTTTGGGCTTCCTGATTAACGTCGGCCTCGATTATCTCAACCTTTCCCGCTCCGCCGAAACCCTGTCCGGCGGCGAAGCCCAGCGCATCCGCCTCGCCAGCCAAATCGGCAGCGGCTTGACAGGCGTGATGTATGTGCTCGACGAACCCTCCATCGGCCTGCACCAGCGCGACAACGACCGCCTGCTCGCCACCCTCAAACGCCTGCGCGATTTGGGCAACAGCGTGATTGTGGTGGAACACGACGAAGACGCCATCCGCGAAGCCGATTTCGTCGTCGACATGGGCCCCGGCGCGGGCGAACACGGCGGCAGCGTACTGATTGCCGACACCCCCGCCAAAGTCGCCGCCTGCAAAGATTCCATTACCGGCCAATACCTCAGCGGCAAAAAATCCATCGCCGTGCCGTCTGAAAGAACGCCTGTCAACCCCGAGAGAATGCTGGTCTTAACCGGAGCGCGCGGCAACAACCTTAAAAACATCACCCTAGAGCTGCCGCTCGGTCTCATCACCTGCATCACCGGCGTATCCGGCAGCGGCAAATCCACCCTCATCAACGACACGCTGGCCAAAATCACCGCCCGCGAGCTCAACCGCGCCAGCGAAGAACCCGCCCCCTACGACGACATCCGCGGCCTCGAACACCTCGACAAAGTCATCAACGTCGACCAATCCCCCATCGGCCGTACCCCCCGCTCCAACCCCGCCACCTACACCGGCCTCTTCACCCCCATCCGCGACCTCTTCGCCGGCGTACCTCTTTCGCGCGAACGCGGCTACAACGTCGGCCGCTTCTCCTTCAACGTCAAAGGCGGCCGCTGCGAAGCCTGCCAGGGCGACGGCGTGATCAAAGTCGAAATGCACTTCCTGCCCGACGTATACGTCCCCTGCGAAGTCTGCCACGGCAAACGCTACAACCGCGAAACCCTCGAAGTGCAATACAAAGGCAAAAACATCAGCGAAGTCCTCGACATGACCGTCGAAGAAGCCCGCCGATTCTTCGATGCCGTCCCCACCGTCGCCCGCAAACTGCAAACCCTAGAAGACGTCGGCCTCGGCTACATCCGCCTCGGCCAATCCGCCACCACCCTCTCCGGCGGCGAAGCCCAACGCGTCAAACTCGCCCTAGAACTCTCCAAACGCGATACCGGCCGCACTTTATATATTTTGGACGAACCGACAACCGGCCTCCACTTTGCCGACATCGCTTTATTATTGGAAGTAATAGGCCGTCTGAAAGGCAAAGGCAACTCGATTGTGATTATCGAGCATAACTTGGACGTGATTAAAACCGCGGATTGGATTGTGGATTTAGGGCCGGAAGGCGGCGACGGCGGGGGGAAGATTTTAGTATCTGGCACTCCTGAAATGGTAGCAAAGAATAAATTTAGCTATACTGGAAAGTATTTGAAAATGGTCTTGAAGTGATTTTCAGACGGCCTGAAATTGAAAGAAATTTTTCATTATCTTAATTATCATTTTATTAAGGAATTTAAAAATGGACTTTACTGCATCTATTATTGAACAACAAATTTTAGGTTTAGATGATGAAACCAAACAAATGCTACGTGATGAGCTCAATCTAGGCACAGATGAAAATAAATTAAAATCTATCTATTTTCTCTATTATTCGGTTAGAGCCTTATTGGATTTGGACAGAGAAGAAATCATAGAGTGTATTGTAGATGGTGGACAAGATTTTGGTGTGGATGCTATTTATGTGAGTTCGCCCGAAGAAAGTGAATTACCTATTACGATTATCCAAGCCAAATATACGCAAAACTTAGCAGGCAACAGCAATTTTCCTGAAAATGGCATCAAAGACATGCTGAATGCTTTACGTTATTTGTTTGATCCTTATATTGAGTTGGGTGCGGTAAATAACCGTTTACGCACCAAAATAGAACAAATCCGTTCTATGATACGCGATGGCAATATTCCAAAAATTCGGGCGATTGCCTTAAACAATGGTCTAAAATGGAATGACGCTGCCCAAGAGCAAATCAACTTATCGTCGTTTAACCAACAAGTTACTTGGGAACACGTTAATCACGATACTTTGTTTAATCTACTTAAAAATACAGAAAAAGTAGATGCTGATTTGCCCTTAATCGGTAAAGCAATTGTGGAAGACATGAATTTTAGCCGTGTGTGTATTGGTCGGATGTCTGTGAATAAGGTGGCATCTTTGATTGAGCAATACGGAGATAGGCTATTAGAGAGAAACGTACGCCGCTATTTGGGCTTACAAGGCAATCGGGTCAATAACGATATTCACACCACGTTAGAAAAAGACCCCGATAATTTTTATTTTCTGAATAATGGGTTAACTTTGGTATGCAAAAATTTTAATTACAACGCATTACAGCAAGATAATTTTACTATTAAAGTTAAAGATTTGCAGATTGTAAATGGCGGCCAGACTTCCATGACCCTACATCGCTATCTGCAAACTCATGGCGTACTTTCTGATAATGCTTCGGTATTAGTGCGAATTTATGCTTTGCCTGATGAACAATATGAAAATTACGTTAATAAAATTACCCATGCAACCAATAACCAGAATCCTGTAGATTTAAAAGATTTGCGTGCCAATGATGAAAAACAACTTCAATTAGAAGAAGGTATCCAAGGCTTAGGCTATGCATATCACCGCAAGCGCAGCACCACCAATGTCCGTGCAGGCGATATTACTTCTGGTACTGCGGCCGAAGCTATTTTATCAGTTATCGTACAACTTCCACATCAAGCCAAATTTAGAACATCGGAACATTTTGGCAAATTTTATGAAAAAATTTTCTTTAAAGAGTTAAATGCCGCACAAACCATTATTGCTGTTCAAATCTATCGTTTTACCGAAGCCCGACGCAAAAAATTATTGGATGCAGATAAACTGTTTGTACGTTATGCATCTTGCTTTTTATCCAT
This sequence comes from Neisseria animalis, assembly GCF_900636515.1. NCBI lineage: Bacteria > Pseudomonadati > Pseudomonadota > Betaproteobacteria > Neisseriales > Neisseriaceae > Neisseria > Neisseria animalis. Next base: position 1,031,177 of record NZ_LR134287.1, on the reverse strand, counting down.
GCAAATGGCAAAAAAATTGGTAACACAAAAGGAATTGGCATCATTTAAAGACATCGATCATCGTAATTTTCAACAGGTCAAAGATATGCTGGATGCTAATATTGATGCATATTTTGACCAGGCTGTTCAGGACATTGATACAGCATTGAAAGATTTATACAACCCATCCTATGAAAGCCAAGTTTCATTACAGCAACTGTCTGCAACATTTCGTCGTGCAGATTTGATAGAACTATTAAATCGCTAAGCAAGCAAACCGTAGCAAGCCGTAGCCTGCATAGAATGCTAAATTCCCCGCGTAGGATGCATGCCCCTGCATGCACGCGTTCGTCGGGCTTTGTGATTATGCCGCCTGAAATACTTTCAGACGGCATGTTTATTTTGATTTCAATGGCTTGTCGATTGCATTTACCATCTTCGGTTTGAACTTTTCGCTGTTCCATCATACAACGCGTGCATGCTTCGGCATGCCGCTACCGAATGGCAAACAAGCTGTAGGTTGCATTTGACTATACCGGCGCGGGCTTTTCAGACGGCCTTGCCCTGCTCCTGCAAACGCCCTATACTGCTTGTTCTCCCTATTGATAAGGATCTCCGCCATGCCGACCGTCCGCCATTATCCTGAGTTCCGCCGTTTTGTTTTATCGGATAGCGATACCGAAATCAGTGAATTGGATTAACGTTTGAGCGGTGAGGTGATGGACATCACCCACACGGGTGTCAACCCTGCCTATCAAGGTCGGGGCTTGGCGCGGGTGTTGGTGGAGGCGGCAATGGCCGAAGCGGAGCAGTCCGGCTGGACGATGGCGGCAAGTTGTGATTATGCGCACGGCGTTTTGGCGCGTGTAGGCCGTCTGCAAAAGTAAGCGCGTCGCAGGCAATCCAACACCGGTTACCGCTTTCTGAAACCAAGTCTTACCTCAGGTGCATTACTCAATAATCAGATTATGATGTAATCAGCCGCTGAAAAACATTCTATATATTTGTTTTTTTAAATAATGATTAGACGGTATAACCCTGATCTTTCCTGCTCTCTTAATAATCCTATTCAGGCTCAAATCCAAACCAAAAAGGCCGTCTGCAAATATTTGCAGACGGCCTTTTTGGTTTATTCAACAGAAATAATCAGGCATCTTCGCCTTTGCTGCGGATAATCAGCAAGGGCAGATGGCTTTGGCGCATAACGGTTTCGGCAAAGCTGCCCATCAGCAGGTGCATCAGACCGGTACGGCCGTGCGTACCCAACACCAGCAGATCCGCGCCGTTTTCATCGGCGTAGTCCACCAATTCCTGCGCCATTTCGCGAGCTCCTTTGTTGGCAACCAGCAGGTGTTTGACGATGTTTTCCACGCCGTCTTCACGGGCGGCTGCTTCTGCGCTTTCCAATACTTCCGTACCTTGTGCGACGGCGGCTGCTTCGTAGCTTTCGTGTTGTAAAAATTCAGGTGCCAAAGCCATGTATTCGGCAGGGTTTGCAACGTGTACCAAGGTCAGGCGGGCTGCATTGGTACGCGCCAAGTCTGCGGCGTGTTTCAATGCATTCAAAGAAGTTTCGCTACCGTCAACGGCAACAACTAAATGCTTGTACATATTTGTTCTCCTTTTATACGCCGCACTGAACGGCTGAATGGGATTGAAGGCGGAAATTCCGATACTGAACTGCTTTATCCGCTCAAACCGCTCCATGCGGGCGGACATTGGCACTGACTATACACAACAGTCTTCCAGCTTTCAAGTATAATACGCCTTATCTGTCCGTACAGCGTTTTTCTGCGGTGTGTGCGGATTATCCGTCTGTTTATTGATTTAGCACAAACTACCATGTCTGAAACCGATTTTACTTCCTCGCGCCGCTTCGGCGGTATTGCCAGATTATATGGCGACTCTGCCTTACAGCGTTTTGCCCAAGCACACGTCTGCGTGGTCGGCGTGGGCGGTGTCGGTTCTTGGGCGGTTGAGGCCTTGGCCCGCAGCGGCATCGGCAAGCTGACGTTAATCGACTTGGACAATGTTGCCGAATCCAATGTCAACCGCCAACTGCATGCGCTGACAAATGATTTCGGTAAGGCGAAGGTTACTGCATTGAATGAGCGCATTACCCAAATCAATCCTCAATGCCGCGTTACCGAAATCGAAGATTTTGTAACTGAAGACAATCTCGATGCGCTGTTTGCAGACGGCTTTGACTTTGTGATTGACGCCATCGACCAAGTGCGTGTCAAAGCGGCGATGGCGGCTTATTTTGTCCGACACCGCCAAGCCTTTATTCTCAGTGGCGGCGCGGGCGGACAAAAAAATCCGTCGCTGATTCAAACTGCCGACTTAAGCCGCGTTACCCACGATCCCTTGCTCGCCAATCTGCGCTACACTTTACGCAAACGCTACGGTTTTACCCGCGACACCCAAGCCAAAATGCGCGTGCCTTGTGTGTATTCCACCGAAAACATTACTCCGCCCCAGTCGGGAGAAGCCTGTGCCGCCGATACCTCGCCGCAGGGCTTGTCGTGTGCCGGGTATGGTGCCAGTATGCTGGTTACCGCAACTTTCGGCCTGTATTGCGCGCAAGCAGCCATTGACCATATTGCAGCGGATAAAAAATGAATACCGCCGTCCACACCAATCCGTCTTCAATGCCGTCTGCAAATACCGTAGCATGGGTATTCGGGCAGCCTGTTACCGATATTCCGCAAGACCTGTTTATCCCGCCTGATGCCTTGGAAGTCGTATTAAGCAGCTTCCAAGGGCCGCTGGATTTGCTGTTGTATTTGATTCGTAAGCAGAATATTGATGTGTTGGATATTCCGATGGTAAAGATTACCGAGCAATATCTGCACTATATCGCGCAAATGGAAGCCTATCAGTTTGATTTGGCAGCGGAATATCTTTTGATGGCCGCCATGCTGATTGAAATCAAATCGCGGCTGCTGCTGCCCCGCCCGGCAGAAATCGAAGAGGAGGAAGCAGACCCCCGTGCCGAACTGGTGCGCCGTCTGCTGGCGTATGAACAAATGAAACTGGCCGCACAAGGTTTGGATGCGCTGCCTCGCGCCGGGCGGGATTTCGCATGGGCGCACCTGCCGCTGGAAATCGCCGTCGAAGCCAAACTGCCGGAAGTATATGTAGCGGATTTAACCCAAGCGTGGCTGGGTATCCTTTCCCGCGCCAAACATACCCAAAACCATTCTGTCGTGCGCGAAGCCATTTCCGTGCGCGCCCAAATGAGCAGCATTCTGCGCCGGCTGAACGAACGGGGTTTCTGCTGTTTCTCCGCACTATTCAAACCCGAACAAGGGGCTGCTTATGTCGTCGTCAACTTTATCGCCTTGCTCGAGTTGGCCAAAGAAGGTTTGGTACGGATTGTCCAACCCGATCATTTCGGCGAAATCGAAATCCACATCAAACAGGAAGAAACAGACACTACATTAACCGAAGAAGCAGAGTCCTCCTAATCATTTTGCAGACGGCTTTTACACAGTCTCACACACCACACACCGCAAACATGGTTTAATAAAGCATACCGCAACTGCTTATCCGGCAAACGAGACCACTATGAATCCAAGCGTACACACACCCATTATCAAGTCCCTGCTCGACACCGACCTGTACAAATTCACCATGCTGCAAGTCGTACTGCACCAATTTCCGCAAACCCACAGCGTGTACGAATTCCGCTGCCGCAATGCCGAAATGCCCTACCCGCTTTCCGACATACAGGAAGATTTCGAGCGCGAATTAGATGCCTTATGCCGTCTGCGTTTTACCGAAGACGAACTTGCCTACCTGCGCGGCTTGCGTTTCATCAAAAGCGATTTTGTCGACTACCTCGAACTCTTCCAACTGCAACGCCGCTTCGTCCATGTCGGCAGCGACGACAAAGGCCGTCTGAACATCCGCATCGAAGGCCCGATGATTCAAGCCATGTTCTTTGAAATCTTCATCTTAGCCATCGTCAACGAACTCTACTTCCGCCGTCTCGAAACACCCGAAATCCTCAAAGAAGGCGAACGCCGTCTGCAAATCAAAGCCGCACGCCTGAAAGAAATCGCCGCCACACAAAACCCCAACGACCCGCCCTTTCTCGTTTCCGACTTCGGCACACGCCGCCGCTACAACCGCTCATGGCAGGAACACGTCGTCCGCACCCTGCACCAAGCAGCGCCCGACATCTTCCGCGGCACCAGCAATGTCTACCTTGCCAAACAACTCGGCATTTTCCCCATCGGTACCATGGCACACGAATTTTTACAAGCATTCCAAGCCCTAGACGTGCGCCTGAGAAACTTCCAAAAAGCCGCCCTCGAAGCATGGGTGCACGAATACCGCGGCGACCTCGGCATTGCCCTGACCGATGTCGTCGGCATCGATGCATTCCTGCGCGATTTCGACCTCTACTTCGCCAAACTCTTCGACGGCCTGCGCCACGACAGCGGCGACCCCTATACATGGGGCGACAAAGCACACGCACATTACCAAAAGCTCAAAATCGACAGCCGCACCAAAATGCTCACTTTTTCAGACGGCCTCGACCTCGACAAATCATGGGCATTACACCAATATTTCAAAGACCGCTTCAAAACCAGCTTCGGCATCGGCACCAACCTGACCAACGATGTCGGTCATACCCCGCTGAACATCGTCCTCAAGCTGGTAGAATGCAACGGCCAATCCGTTGCCAAACTCTCCGACAGCCCCGGAAAAACCATGACCAACAACAGCACCTTCCTCGCCTACCTGCGCCAAGTATTTGAAGTTACCGACCCCGGACAATCCGAATAACCCCCACCACGGCATACCACAGTATGCCGTTTTCCATTTCAGCCAAAACAATATAACAAAATCATCTTTAATTACAACCAACCATTCTTTCCCATTTGCAGACGGCATCGGTACAGTATCGTCCGACCCACTATCAAAACAAACCGGAGCGACCATGACCACCAACGACCCACGCGCCAAACTGCCCGACGCACCCCTTGCCGACAACGAACGCCTGAAAAGCGACAGCCGACACCTGCGCGGCACCATCGCCGAAGACCTGCAAGACGGTCTGACCGGCGGTTTCAACGGCGACAACTTCCAGCTCATCCGTTTCCACGGCATGTACGAACAAGACAACCGCGACATCCGCGCCGAACGCAACGAACAAAAACTCGACAACCTCAAAAACGTCATGCTGCGCTGCCGTCTGCCCGGTGGCATCATCAAACCCGAACAATGGCTGGGCATAGACCAATTTGCCGGAGAAAAAACCCTCTACGGCTCCATCCGTCTGACCAACCGCCAAACCTTCCAATTCCACGGCGTACTGAAAGACGACATCAAACCCATGCACCAATGGCTCAACGAACTGGGGCTGGATTCCATCGCCACCGCAGGCGATGTCAACCGCAACGTACTCTGCACCAGCAACCCCGTTGAAAGCAGCCTGCACAAAGAAGCCTACGAATGGGCGAAAAAAATCAGCGAACACCTGCTGCCGAAAACCCGTGCCTACGCCGAAATCTGGCTGGACGGGAAAAAGCTGCACTCCACCGAAGATTTGGCAGAAACACCGCTTGCCGATGCCGTAAAAAGCGGCGACGCTACCGAACCGGTATTGGGCAAAAACTACCTGCCGCGCAAATTCAAAACCACCGTCGTCATTCCGCCGCACAACGACGTTGATTTGCACGCCAACGACTTAAACTTCATAGCCATCGAAGAAAACGGCAAACTGGCCGGATTCAACGTACTGGTCGGCGGCGGCCTGTCGATGGAGCACGGCAACCACAAAACCTACCCCAATACCGCCCGCGAATTCGGCTTTATCGGCTTGGACAAAGTACTCGACTGCGCCGCCGCCGTCGTCTCCGTCCAACGCGACTGGGGCAACCGCAGCGACCGCAAAAACGCCAAAACCCGCTACACCATCGAACGTGTCGGTTTGGAAGTATTCATCGACGAAGTAGAAAACCGCATGGGAGCCAAATTCGAACCGCTGCGCCCGTACCGTTTCACCTCGCGCGGCGACCGCATCGGCTGGGTGCAAGGCGAAGAAGGCAACTGGCACCTGACCTTATTCATTGAAAACGGCCGTCTGCTCGACTATCCCGGCCGCCCGCTGAAAACCGGCATGCGCGAAATCGCCAAAGTCCACAAAGGCGACTTCCGCCTTACCGCCAACCAAAACCTGATTGTCGCCAACGTACCCGAAGCACAAAAAGCCCAAATCGAGCAAATCGCCCGCGAACACGGCCTCATCAGCGATAAAGTCAGCCGCCAGCGCGAAAACAGCATGGCCTGCGTCGCCCTGCCGACCTGCCCGCTGGCCATGGCCGAAGCCGAACGCTTCCTGCCCGCATTCTCCGACAAAATCGATGAAATCATGGCAGAAAACGGCTTGAGCGACGACTACATCGTGTTGCGCGTCAACGGCTGTCCGAACGGCTGCGGCCGCTCCATGCTGGCCGAAATCGGTTTAGTCGGCAAAGCCGTCGGCCGCTACAACCTCTACACCGGTGGCAACCGCCAAGGTACCCGGCTGCCGCGGCTGTTTAAAGAAAACATCACCGAACCGGAGATTTTGGACATTCTGAAAGAATGGATTTCCGCTTGGGCAAAAAACCGCGAAACCGGCGAAGGCTTCGGCGATTTCGCCGTCCGCACCGGCATCGTCCAACCCGTGCTCGATGCCCCGCGCGATTTCTGGATAGCGCAGGCATAACCGCCAAGTCGGCAATTAGAAAAATAGAAGGGAAAAAAACAAAGGCCGTCTGCAAAATTCTTAATTTTGCAGACGGCCTTTCTGGTGTTGTCGTTATTCGAAATAATAGTAATAGCTTAAAACATCTACTCCTTACCAATCAACGCAATTTATCCGCCCTTTTCAAAACACTTTCGGTTGCAGTTTTCAAATATTTCAGCCAACCCTCCAAGCCCAGCTCGGCGAATTTGGGGTTCGGCACTTCGATGCTGACGGGCATGGTTTCAGGCAGGAGTGCCACGCATTCGGCGAGTTTGAAATCGCCTTCGCCCGGCACATAGCGTTTGGCGCGCGATTCCTCAATCAAGCCTTCGCGGGTGTCGGCGCGGTCGGCCAGAATACCGTCGCACAGCTGGATCATATCAGCCAAATAAGGTTGGGCGGCGGTAATCTGCTCCAAGCCGCAGAAGGCACGGTGGAAATGCAGGGTGTCGAACAGCACTTGGCAGCCGGTTTGTTTGGCCACTTCGACACCTTCGGCGAGCTGTTTGACGGTTTGGTAGGAAATCGGCTCCAAAGTGATGTTCAACTGAAAGGCTTTTGCATCTTCAACCAGCTTTGCCATCACGGCGGTCGCGCGTGCCAAGTCGGGATCGACGATGGTGGCGGTGAGCGTTTGTGCGTCGAGGGCTTGGGCGGCTTCCAGCATCGGCAGCCAGGTGTCGGCGTTGGTCTGCTCACCGATGGCCAGAAATTCGGTGTCTACTACTTTCATGCCGGTGTCTTTTAAAACCGCCGACACTTCTTTCAGGCGTTGGTTGCCGTGCAGCAGGTTGAAGTCTTTTTCGGTATCGGTTACCGGACGGGTACGCAGGCCGATAAAGTCATAGCCTGCTTTGGCGGCTGCCTGAATGAACTCGACGGGCTCGGTGCCCAATACGCTGAGCGGTGCGATGCCGATGGGGCGTGTCATGATGTTTCTCCTTAAATAATCGGTTTGAAGTTTTTTCAGGCCGTCTGAAACTTTGCAAAACGATATTTTTCCTTTCAGACGGCCTTACGGCATAGGGAAAAGGCAGGTTGTGTTTATGCCCGACATTTTGAAATCATTAAAGATTCCTTTAGGTTTGCAACCCAAGCCACATCTCCTTAATGCAGCCTGAAACCCACTCCCCCTCCTACGGGAGAGGGCTGGGGAGTGGGCCGGGCTTTCGGATATAACCAATATTGTTCCACCAGCAACCATCCTCCCCCTTTCTGCCCCGTGGAATGGATGGCTGCCGGACAATTGTTTCCGGCAACCCGTCCAATCTTTATCGTGTACGGCAAGGCCGTCTGAAACTTTGACGGTTTACAGCTTCCCCGCCGCAAACTTGGCAATCCGCCAGCCGAACACCATGCCCGGGCCGATGGTGGTACCCGGCCCCGGATAGGTGCCGCGGAAGATGGAGGCCAAATCGTTGCCGCAGGCGAACAGGCCTTCGATGGTACTGCCGTCTGCTTTCAAGACTTGACCGTATTCATTGCACGACAGGCCGACGCTGCCCGCCAAATCGGCAGGGCGCACCGCCAGAGCGAAATAGGGACCGTGCTGCGCCAGCGGACGCAGGCAGGGGTTGGGCTGCACGGCGGCATCGCCGTTGAAACGGTTCATCGCACTGGTGCCGCGTCCGAAATCACTGTCTTCGCCGCGTACGGCCTGTTCGTTGTAACGCCGCACGGTGGCTTTGAGTGCGTCGGCAGGCACTCGGATGCGGCGTGCCAATTCGTCCAAGTTGTCGGCGCGGGTCAGATAATTGCGTGCCAGATGACTGCCCAGACTTTTGCCGCCGGGCATGATGAAGCCCAAGCCGTATTGGCGGATAAAGGCTTCGTCCACAATCAGATAGGCGGGCAGCGCGGGGGTGTGCTTGTTGTATTGCAGCTGGGCGGTGGAAAAGTCGTGGTAGGAGTCGCTTTCGTTGACGAAACGTTTGCCGTCGGATGCTACTGCCAGCAGGCCGGGTTTGGCGCGGTCGAGAATGATGTGCGGCCACATGGCTTGGTAGCCGTCGCGCTCCTGTTTGAACGAAGTGGGAAACCAGAGCGCGGGGCTGTCGGTGTTTTCCAATGCCGCGCCGAGCGCTTCGCCCGCTGCGATGCCGTCGCCGCTGTTGCTGCGCGGGGCAAACGAATCCGGCGTACCCTGCGGGAAAAAGCGTTCGCGCAGCGATTTGTTCCAACCCGCGCCGCCGGTGGCCAGCACCACGCCTTTGGCGGCGGATACGCGCACTTCGCGGCCGTTTTGCAGAATCACCGCGCCGCAAACCTTGCCGTTTTCCACGATTAATTCCTTCAGGGGCGAATCAAACCACACCGGCACACCCGCGTTTTTCAGGCTGTAATAGAGGCGGCCGGCCAAGGCATTGCCCATCACCAGCCGCGTACCGCGCTTGTATTTCAGGCGGTCTTTGAAATAAGGCAGCACCACGTTCAGGGTGGTTTTGAAATTGCCGGCCGATTGGAAGGGATTGAGCAGCGCACCCAATTCGTTGCGGTTCACCATCATGCCGCCCAAGCCCATAAATTCGCGGCGCGGCGGGCGCACTCGGTCGAAGTCTTCTCCCAAGAGCTTGCCGTCAAACGCTACCGGCGCGAGTGCGCGGCCGCCGTAGGCTTCGCCGGGCAGCGGGCCGATGTAGTCGGGATGCGCCTGCGCCGCCACAAATTTCACTTCGGTTTTTTCGTCCAGCTCCCGAATCATCTCGGGGCCGGAAGCGAGAAAGGCTTCGCGCAACGCTTCGCCGTTTTTGCCTTGGCAGACATGGCTTAAAAATTCGCGTGCGGCTTCTACCGTGTCGGGCACGCCCGCCTTCACGCTCAAATGCGTGCCGGGCACCCAGGTCGTACCGCCGGAAGTGGCGGTAATGCCGCCGACATACGGCTCTTTTTCGCACAATAAAACATTCAAACCTTCGAGTTTGGCCGTCAGCGCGGCCGTCATGCCTGCCGCGCCGCCGCCGATGACGAGCAAATCAACTTGTTGTGTGGTATTCATGTGCTTCTCCGATAAAGGAATACAGCCTGATGCGCCGGGGCGTATCCCATACAGTTTTTTCAGACGGCCTGATGATTCGAGCTTATCGTTGGGCCGGCAAACAACCCGGCTGTTGAAAACCGGCTTTCTTAACGATACGCAGGAATGCATCCCATGCGGTTTTTCAGACGGCCTAAACCTTGCCTTCCAATAAAAACGCCGCCATCAAATCGCGTACCGCCGCATACATATCCAAGCCGGTGGCGGTGCGGCAGCCTTGCGCTTTGGCTTTGGCAATCCATGCGGTGTCGGGATAGGTCACGACATCGCCGACAAACATTTGCGGCGTGAGCCTGTCACCGTCAAACGGCAGAGGATCGCCTTCTTTCATACCCATCGGCGTGGCGTTGACCACAATGTCGAAACCGCCCGGATCGGACGTTCCGGCATACACTTTCGCCCTGCCCAAGCTGTTCAAACGCTCAATCAGGCTGTCGCGGCGCGGCGCGTCGGTTTCCACGACGGCCAACTCGGACACGCCCGCCATCACCAGCGCATGGGCGATCGCCGTACCCGCGCCTCCCGCGCCTGCCTGAATAGCTTTTTTGCCTTGCAGCACCGCGCCGTTTTTCAGCAAAGCCTCCACTTGGGCGCGTCCGTCGAACATATCGCCGTGCCAGCCGCTGCCATCGAAGCGCACCACGTTGACGGTATTCAAAAAACGGGCGGTGTCGGAAATGCTGTCGCACAATCCGGTAAACGCGATTTTGTGCGGCACGGTAACCATCAGGCCGTCGACGTTTTTCATGCGGCGGATACCGGCAGCCCAGTCTTCCAAATCCTCGGGCGCAACGTGGGCGGGCAGGCACACGCCGTTGATGCCGGCTGCCTGAAACGCAGCAGTCATGCCTTCGGGAGATTTGACTTGGGCAATCGGATCGCCCACCACGAAATACAAACGGGTTGAGCCGTTGAGTGTCAGTTTCATCGTATTTTCCTTTGTTTGAACGGTTGCTTATCAGGATTTCAGGCTGCCTGAAAAGTTTTTTCGATAAAATAATCCACAGGCGCAGATACCATTAAAACAATCAAGCATTATCAACACGCCGCAGCCTGCATGGAACGCCAAATTCCCCGCGTAGGGCGCATGCCCTTGCATGCATGCGTCGGTCGGGCTTGGCTCTTATGCCGTCTGAAACATTTTCAGACGGCATATTTGTTTTGATTTAAATGACTTGCCGATTTGATTTGCCACCTTCGGTTTGAACCTTTCCCTGTCCCATTATGCAACGCGTGCATGCTTCGGCATGCACCCTACCGAATGGCAAACAAGCTGTAGATTGGGTTGAAAATCCAACACAATATTCAATAATTTCAAAATATTGCATCAAAACCAACTTACCTTTTCTGCGACAAGTGTGCTTCAAAACATACGGTGCGCAGCTGCATGGCGACGAAGCGTAAAGCCAATCCGACAATTAACTAAAATCCATGCCGCAATCCTTGCAGCTTTTATTCTTCGGTATCCGAAAGGCCGTCTGAAAAACTGTTTCAACCGGATTTTCAGACGGCCTGCGTATCAACATGCAGGCTGCCTTGGTAATCGGGCGACGGTGCCGCGCTGTTGTCGTCTTCGTAACGCCGCGCACCGGCCAAATCGCGGGCAACGGCGTAGCCGAAAGTCATGGCGGGACCGATGTTGATGCCGCCGCAGGGGTAGTTGCCGCCGAATACCGATTTCTGGTCGAGACCGATGGCGTAGAGGCCGTCCACCGTGCCGCCGTCGGCGCGGATGACTTGCGAGCGCGCGTTCACGGCGATGCCCGCAAAAGTGCCGAACGAGCCGGGCAGCACGCGCACGGCGTAATACGGGCCTTTACCCAAAGGGGCGAGCGAGGGATTGGGAAAACCGGCGGACGCGTCTCCGCCGTAGCGGTTGAACGGCGTTTCGCCGCGGCCGAAATCGGGGTCAATGCCTTTTTTGGCGTTTTGGTTGAAACGGGCGACGGTGTTCATCAGCCCGACCGGATCGATGCCGCATTGCTCCGCCAATCCGTCCAAAGTATCGGCCTGCACCACGCATTTGAGCCGGCGGGTGTAGAGTCGGCGCGGAATCGGGCGCGGTTTGGCGTAGCCGAACATATACCGGCGGATGACGCGTGCGTCGCCGATCAGCCACGACTGCACGGTTTCGCCCTCCGGCACCGCCCGTATCATGGCGGAAACGTAGTCGTAATAGCCGTCGGCCTCATTGACAAAACGCCGCCCGTTTTGCAGCACGCCGATTACGCCGGGCTTGGCGCGGTCGGCAATGTGCGGAAACACGCCCGTGCTGCCGTCTTTGAAGTCCACCAGCGATACGGGACACCACGCGGCGGGCGAGCGGCCGCTGTCGTCCAAATAACCGCCCGCGCTTTCGGCCAACGCCAAGCCTGCGCCGTCTGCTTCGTCGGGCGCGAGCGTCCAATGGTGGCGGCCGTCGGGATTGCGCGGGAAGTTTTTGCGCCGTCCGATATTGGCCGGATAGCCGCCGGTAGCCAACACCACGCCGCGTGCGGCATGCACTTTGACCTTGCCTTCGGGCGTGTCGAGCAATGCGCCGCACACGCGGCCGCCTTCGTCAAACAATAATTCGCCAACAGGGGAATTGACCTTGATTTGCACGCCTTTTTCGTCGGCAGCCTGAACCAGCTTGGCAATCAGTGCCAAGCCGTTCACCATCTGCATATTGCGCCGGTGGACGATTTTGTCCCAGATATGCACCGCCGTGCGCCGCGCAACATAAGCGAAGCTGCGCGGATTTCTCATGGCATTGAGGAAATGGCCGAGGTCGGGGCCGGCCATGATGCCCATGCCCCAGAAGGAAGTCATTTTGAACTGGTCGGGCAGGATGCCGAGCAGGTGTTTGGGCAGCGACGCGGCGTAAAACGGCGTGGCGGCCACCGAACGGTGTCCCGTACCCGCGCCGGGCAGCTTGCCGTAGATGTCGCAGATTTTCGCACCGGGCGTGAATTTCAGCGGCGTGAAGTTTTCAAAAAAGCCCACCATATGCGGCGCGTTTTCCAGAAACACTTCAATGCGCTCGTGGTCGTAGCCGGCTTCACCGATAACGGCTTTCAGATAATTGCGGAAATCGTCGCGCGGCTCGTTTACGCCGTCGGCCTTCGCCAGCGGATTGCCCGGCACCCAAGCCCAACCGCCCGAACGCGCCGTTGCACCGCCGCAAACCGCCGCACGCTCGGCCACGATGACTTTCAAGCCGTGGTGCGCCGCCGTCACCGCAGCCGCCAAACCGCCCGCACCGCTGCCCGCAATCAAAACGTCGCACTGCCATTCGGTATGTGTCTTCGTGTGCGTCATCATCCGTACCTTTTATAGCGGGTTGTAACCGTTCAAATTGTAACGGGCTGACGGAGAACAGCCATATTGTTTTGCTTATAACTCATATGCGGAAACGGCATTTGTGCTATATTCGGATTCAAAAGGCCGTCTGAATATTATTTTCAGACGGCCTCGGTATATTCTGCCTATACGGTTTTGTTATAACTCTTAGTAGAAAGACATGCTTTTACTTAACACCAATATCGCCAATAATCTGTCGGACAAACTAAAACATTTATATACGGATTTCTCAAGACTACATCCGGGACTGCGAGGAGAAACATCATGAGTGCGACGCGCACAATAAACGTCCAGCATTTTTTGGACGAAAACAAATTTTCCCCCTATCAATGGATGATTTTCATCATCTGTTTTCTGGTGGCGTTTTTCGACGGCATGGACACCGCCGCCATCGGATACATCGCCCCCAGCCTGCTCGACGACTGGGGTATTGAAAAAAGCCAGCTCGCGCCGGTGTTGAGTGCCGCGCTGTTCGGTCTGGCCATCGGCGCGATGACTTCCGGCCCCTTGGCCGACAAGTTCGGGCGCAAATTGGTGTTAACCGCTTCCGTGCTGTTGTTTTCGGGCTTTTGCGCCGCTTCGGCTTGGGCGGAAAATATCGCGCAGATGTCGGTTTTGCGTTTCATCACCGGCTTGGGCTTGGGCGCGGCCATGCCGACCGCCGTTACCCTGCTGACCGAATACTGCCCGACACACCGCCGCGCCACTATCGTCAACACCATGTATACCGGCTTTCCCATCGGCGCGGCCGCCGGCGGTTTTTTCGCTTCATGGCTGATTCCGGCCTACGGCTGGAAAACCGCAATTATGTGGTGCGGCCTGCTGCCCTTGGCTTTGGGGGTGCTGATGATTTTCATCATGCCGCGTTCTGTTTCCTATTTGGCGGTAACCCGAAAACCGGCCGGAGAAATCCGCCGGATTCTGCACCGCATCAATCCGCAGGCCAATTTGGACAACGCCGAATTTGTGATCGACGGTAAAAAAGCCGTAGCGGTCAGCAGCAACCCGATGGCAATGGTGCTGGGCAGCCACTTCCGCTTAGGCTCGACTATGCTGTGGATCAGCTACTTTATGGGTCTGATTATTTTCTATGCCATGATTAACTGGATGCCGGTGATTTTCCGCGAAGCCGGTATGCCTGCCGATTTGGGCCCGAAAATTTCCGGCCTGTTCGCCTTGGGCGGCTTGGGCGCGATTGCCAACGGCTACCTGATGGACAGATTCAACGGCAACAAACTGATTGCGCTGCTGTCCCTTTTAACCGCCGTGTCGGTAGCCTTTATCGGCTGGTCGATCGGCCAAGGCTTGGGCATGCTGGTTGCCGTGGTCTTGATTGCCGGCGTATTCCAAAACACCGCCCAATCCTCGCTGCCTGCGCTGGCCGCCAAATTTTACCCGGCAGAGTGCCGCACCACCGGCGTATCCTGGATGCTGGGCATCGGCCGCTTTGGGGCGATTGCAGGCACTTTCCTGACCGGCCTGCTGCTGCAATGGAAACTGGATTTCGGTAGCATTTTCATCATCTTGGCGATACCGTCAGTCATCATGGCCGTTTGCCTGCTGGTGAAACAAAAAGTTTACGGCAACAGCTGAACACGTTTCATATCCAACCTTTTCAGACGGCCTCATTCTTTTCATCAGCAGGCCGTCTGAAAAACACCACAGGAGAAAAAACATGAGCCTGATTATCGACTGCCACGGCCACTACACCACCGCGCCGCCTTCATTGGAAGCCTGGCGCAACAAGCAAATCGCCGCCATCGGCAACCCGTCGCAAATGCCCAAAGCAGGCGAACTCAAAATCAGCGACGACGAATTGCGCGAAACCATCGAGAAAAACCAGCTGCGCCTGATGAAAGAGCGCGGCGCGGACATGACCCTGTTTTCTCCGCGCGCCAGCTTTATGGCGCACCACATCGGCGGCTTTGAAGTGTCTTCCGCTTGGGCTGCCGTCTGCAACGAATTGTGCTACCGCGTATCGCAGCTCTTCCCCGACAATTTCGCTCCCGTCGCCATGCTGCCGCAAAGCCCCGGCGTGCCGGTCGAAACCTGTATCGCCGAGCTGGAACGCTGCGTCAACGAATACGGCAACGTCGGCATCAACCTCAATCCCGACCCCAGCGGCGGCCATTGGACTTCCCCGCCCCTGACCGACAGATACTGGTATCCGATTTACGAAAAAATGGCGGAATACGACATCCCCGCCATGATTCACGTTTCCACCTCGTGCAACCACTGCTTCCACACCACCGGCGCGCACTACCTGAACGCCGACACCACCGCGTTTATGCAGCTGCTGCAAGGAGATTTGTTTAAAGACTTCCCCACCCTGCGCTTCATCATTCCGCACGGCGGCGGAGCAGTGCCCTACCACTGGGGACGCTTCCGCGGCTTGGCAATGGTGCTGAAAAAGCCCGAGTTGGAACAACATCTCTTAAACAACATCTTCTTTGACACCTGCGTTTACCACCAGCCCGGCATCGACCTGCTGCTGGATGTGATGCCGAACAAAAATATCTTGTTTGCCTCCGAAATGATCGGCGCGGTACGCGACATCGACCCGCGCACCGGCTTCTACTTCGACGACACCAAACGCTACATCGAAGCGGCAAACATTTCCGCCGGAGACAAACACCAAATATACGAAGGCAACGCCCGCCGCGTCTTCCCGCGCTTGGATGCCCTGCTCAAATCGAAAGGAATGTAAACATGACCGACGTATATCCGAACCAATTAGGCGTGGTCAAACGCAATATCAAGCGCGCCGACCCGGCCGCGGTAGAAAAACTGTCGCGTTTCGGCACAGCCACCATCCACGAAGCCATGGGGCGCACCGGCCTGATGAAACCCTATATGCGCCCCGTCTACAGCGGCGCGAAAATCTGCGGCACCGCCGTTACCATCCTGCTGCAACCGGGCGACAACTGGATGATGCACGTGGCTGCCGAGCAGTTGCGCCCGGGCGACGTGGCCGTTGCCGCCTGCACCACCGAAAACACAGACGGCTTTTTCGGCGACCTGCTGGCCACTTCGTTCAAAGCGCAAGGCTGCAAAGGCCTGATTATCGACGGCGGCGTGCGCGACGTGGCCGACTTGGAAGCCATGGGTTTTCCCGTATTCGCCAAAGCCATCCACGCCAAAGGCACCATCAAAGCTACACTGGGTTCGGTCAACGTACCCGTGGTGTGTGCGGGCGCGTTGGTCAACCCGGGTGATGTCGTAATTGCCGACATCGACGGTGTAGTGGTCGTACCGGCCGAACGTGCACAGGAAGTGGCCGACAAAGCCGAAGCGCGCGAAGCCGGCGAAGGCAGCAAGCGCGAGTTGTTCGCCTCCGGCATACTCGGTTTGGACTACTACAAAATGCGCGAGGGCTTGGAAAAAGCCGGTTTGAAATATATTGACTGACGGTATGCAGACAGGTTGGGATAAAAGCCTGTCTGAAAAGCAGCAACCCCGCAGACCGGACTTCAGTCCGGCAATACCCTGACAAAACAACATGCCGGGCAAAATCCCCGGCCTGCCCCCAAACACCATAAAAACAAGGCCGAAACCAAACAGGCCGTCTGAAACGCTTCACCACACCGTTTCACACAAAAAAACAAAGGAGAAAGCCCATGAAAACCCAAGTTGCGATTATCGGTGCCGGCCCTTCCGGCCTGCTGCTCGGCCAATTGCTCCACAAACAAGGCATCAGCAACATCATTCTGGAGCGTAAAAGCAGCGGATATGTGCTGGGGCGCATCCGCGCGGGCGTATTGGAACACACCACCGTGCAAGGTTTGGAAAAAGCGGGCGCAGCCGAGCGGATGCACCGCGAAGGCTTGGTGCACGAAGGCGTAGAGCTGGTGTTCGACCGCGAGAAATACCGCGTGGATTTCACCGAAGCCGTCGGCAAAAGCGTGGTGGTGTACGGGCAAACCGAAGTCACCCGCGATTTGATGGACGCGCGTGCGGCCACAGGCGGACTGACCGTTTACGAAGCGGAAGACGTCGCCCTGCACGGCATCGACACCGACGCGCCTTATGTTACCTACGCCAAAGACGGCCAAACGCACCGCATCGACTGCGACTTTATCGCCGGTTGCGACGGCTTCCACGGCGTATCCAGACAAAGCATTCCCGCCGACGTATTGAAAACCTACGAGCGCGTATACCCCTTCGGCTGGCTCGGCCTCTTGTCCGACACGCCGCCGGTGTCGCACGAGCTGATTTACGTCAAACACCCCGACGGCTTCGCCCTGTGCAGCCAGCGTTCGGAAACCCGCAGCCGCTACTACCTGCAAGTGCCGCTGACCGACAAAGTGGAGGACTGGCCGGACGAGCGTTTTTGGGCGGAACTGAAAAACCGCCTTTATCCGGAAGCAGCCGGGCGTTTGGTAACCGGCCCCAGTCTGGAAAAAAGCATCGCCCCGCTGCGCAGCTTTGTGAGCGAGCCGATGCGCTACCACAAGCTGTTTCTGGCGGGCGATGCCGCACATATCGTGCCGCCTACCGGCGCGAAAGGTCTGAATCTGGCGGCGGGAGACGTGCAATGTCTGGCCGACGCGCTGGCCGATTATTACCACAACCGCAGCACGGCGGGCATCGACGGCTATTCCGCCCGCTGCCTCAAGCGCGTGTGGGCGGCCGAGCGTTTCTCCTGGTACATGACCAAGCTGCTGCACACCTTCCCCGACAGCGACGACTTCGAACAAAAAATGCAGGAAGCCGAATTCAACCAGCTGGTACTCACGGAAAACGGCGCAAAAACGCTGGCGGAAAACTACGTCGGCCTGCCGTATTGACGGGAAGGCCGTCTGAAAAAACTTGCGCCGGAAAAAAGAAAGCCGCAGACCGGGCTTCAGTCCGGCAAAACCGGAACAACACATTCAATCTGACGGTGCAGGGTTGAAACCCGGCCTACAAATGCTACGGATGCCGAAACAAAAGGCCGTCTGAAAAAACCTGTTCCGAAAAAAGGATAACGCATGAGTTCATTTGAAAAAACGCCGGGCTGGCTGGATTTCCACCCCAACCCGTCCAAACCCAAGCTGCAACTGCCGCAAGGCGCGGTGGATGCGCACTGCCACGTTTTCGGGCCGGGAGACGTATTCCCCTACGCCCCCGAGCGCAAATACACCCCCTGCGACGCGGGCAAAGAAAAACTGTTTGCCCTGCGCGACCATCTGGGTTTTTCACGCAATGTCATCGTGCAGGCCACCTGCCACGGTGCGGACAACCGCGCCCTGGTCGACGCATTGCAGGCTGCGGGCGGCAAGGCGCGCGGCGTAGCCACGGTAAAAGCCGGTGTTACGCAGGAAGAATTGCAGCGGCTGCACGAAGCGGGCGTGCGCGGCGTGCGCTTCAATTTCGTCAAGCGGCTCGTTGACACCGCGCCGGTCGATACCCTGCGCGCCATCGCCGACAAAATCGCCCCTTTGGGCTGGCACATCGTGATTTATTTTGAAGCGGCAGACTTGGCTGAATACTATGATTTCTTTACTTCGCTGCCGACCACCGTGGTGGTGGACCATATGGGCCGACCCGACGTATCGCAGCCCGCGCACGGCGGCGATTTCGAATTATTCGTCAAACTGATGCGCGAAAACCCGAATTTCTGGAGCAAACTCTCCTGCCCAGAGCGTTTGAGCAACACCGGCCCCAAAGCCTTAAACGGAGAACAGCAGGCCTATACCGACGTGGTGCCGTTTGCCCGCCGCCTGATGCAGGAATTTCCCGACCGCGTTTTGTTCGGCACAGACTGGCCGCATCCGAACCTGAAAGACCACATGCCCGACGACGGCCTGCTGGTGGACTGGGTTGCCCAAATCGCGCCCACCGAAGCCGAACGCCAAAAACTGCTGGCAGACAATCCGATGCGCCTGTATTGGCCGGAAGAGTCCGGCAGTCAGGCATAAATCTTTCAGACAGGCTTTTTACGGCACAACGATGCTGCAGTTTCACATTACCGTGCATGGCAAGCCTGTCTGAAACCCGACCATACAAAAGGAGAATCTCATGGCACTCGACAAGCCTTACAAAGACATTCCGGGCACGCGCATTTTCGATTCCGAACGCGCCAGCCAAGGCTATCATTTAAACCAATTCTGTATGTCGCTGATGAAAGCTGAAAACCGCGAACGCTTCAAAACCGACCAACGCGCCTATATGGATCAGTGGCCGATGACCGAAGAACAGAAAGACGCCGTTATCGCCCGCGATTTGAACCGCTTGATTGATTTGGGCGGCAATATTTATGTGTTGGCGAAAATCGGTGCCACCGACGGCCTGACCTTCCAGCAAATGGCGGGCAGCATGACCGGCATGAGCGAGCAGGAATACCGCGACATGATGATTAACGGCGGCCGCAGCATCGAAGGCAACCGCTATCTGCACGAACAAAAATCCGAATGAAGGCCGTCTGAAAGGAGACATCATGGCAAAAATCACCGCAAGCGTTTACACCTCGCACGTTCCCGCCATCGGCGTGGCCGCAGACTTGAAAAAAACCGGCGAAGACTACTGGAAACCCGTGTTCGCAGGCTACGATTACAGCAAAGAATGGCAGAAGGAAAACCGCCCCGACATCATTATTCTGGTGTACAACGACCACACCAACAACTTCGACTTCAGCCTGATTCCCACCTTTGCCCTGGGCATGAACCACATCTTCCAACCCAGCGACGAAGGCTGGGGCCCGCGCCCCGTACCGGCTGTGGAAGGCGACCAGAAATTCGCCTCGCATCTGGCGCATTCCGTTATCGAACAAGGCTTCGACCTGACCCTGTGCTACGAAATGGAAGTCGACCACGGCTTAACCGTGCCGATGACGCTGATGTTCGGCGACGTGGAAAAATGGCCGGTCAAAGTGATTCCGCTGCATGTAAACGTGGTGCAATACCCCGTGCCCAGCGGCCAACGCTGCTACGATTTGGGCCGCGCCATCAAAAAAGCCGTGGAATGCTACGACGAAGACCTGAACGTCCACATCTGGGGTACCGGCGGCATGAGCCACCAGCTGCAAGGCCCGCGCGCCGGCCTGATCAACAAAGAATGGGACAACCGGTTCTTGGACGACCTGATTGCCGACCCGAAAGAATTGGCGGAAAAACCGCATGTGGAATATGTGCGCGAAGCCGGTTCCGAAGGCATCGAGCTGGTGATGTGGCTGATTGCCCGCGCCGCCATGTGCGAAGAAGGCGAAGAGCCGGTGGTGAAACACCGCTTCTACCACGTTCCCGCATCCAACACCGCGGTCGGCCATCTGATTTTGGAAGCACCGGAGAAATAATGCGTCAGGCCGTCTGAAAACGCCATCATGGTTTTCAGACGGCCTCCCCAAGCCCCGCCAACAACAACCACCCATTGAAAGGAAACCCAATGAGCAAAACCATCAAAGCCGCCCTCGCCGGTGCCGGCGCGTTCGGCGAAAAACACCTCGACGGCATCAAAAACATCCCCGATGTGGAAGTCGTCGCCCTCATCGGCCGCGACATGGCCAAAACCCAAGCCGTAGCCGACAAATACGGCATCGGCTTCGTTACCGACGACTTGGCCAAAGCACTCGAACTGCCCGAATTGGATGCCGTGATTTTGTGTACCCCCACCCAAATGCACGCCGCGCAAACCCTGCAATGCCTGAAAGCCGGCAAACACGTGCAAGTGGAAATCCCGCTGGCCGACTCTTGGGCGGATGCCGAAGAAGTGCTGCGCGTACAAAAAGAAACCGGCCTGGTTGCCATGGTCGGCCACACCCGCCGCTTCAACCCCAGCCACCAATGGGTGCACAACAAAATCAGCGCAGGCGAATTGAATATCCAGCAAATGGACGTGCAAACCTATTTCTTCCGCCGCACCAACACCAACGCCAAAGGCGAGCCGCGCTCCTGGACCGACCACCTGCTGTGGCACCACGCCGCCCACACCGTGGATTTGTTCCAATACCAAACCGGCAGCAAAGTGGTGAAAGCCAACGCCATCCAAGGCCCGAAACACCCCGTATTGGGCATCGCCATGGATATGTCCATCCAATTGCAGGCTGAAAACGGCGCCATCTGCACCCTGTCGCTCTCGTTCAACAACGACGGCCCCTTGGGCACTTTCTTCCGCTACATCTGCGACAACGGCACCTACATCGCCCGCTATGACGACTTGGTCAACGGCAAAGAAGAACCGATTGACGTGAGCAAAACCGCCGTATCCATGAACGGCATCGAGCTGCAAGACCGCGAATTCTTCGCCGCCATCCGCGAAGGCCGCCAACCCAATTCCAGCGTAGAAAGCGTAATCAACTGCTACAAAGTATTGGACGAATTGGAAAAACAGCTGGAAGGTTGAATTTCTTTTAAGGCCGTCTGCAAATTTTAGATATTTTCAGACGGCCTTTTAATGTTTGATGAAGCATATAGTCCAAAATTCTAACCATGACTCAATAACTTTGGACTCACAGAGCTTGCTAAACCAAAGCTCAACCTACCATGGTCGAACAACACAGAATTAAGATAAGGCAGTAATAATGTATCAGTCTGTGTTACATAACTATAATGATGCCAACCCTTTTCGGACAAACATCTCCCAAAGGAATCCACATGCCACAAAACCGTACCCTGCACAACACCTCTGTCCGCCCCATCGGTCTCGGCTGCATGAATTTAAGCCACGCCTACGGTACACCGCCGTCCGAAAATGATGCCGTGACCCTGCTGCACCATGCCATTGATTTGGGCTACAACCATTTCGACACCGCCACTCTTTACGGCTTCGGAGCGAATGAAGCCCTAGTCGGCCAAGCCCTCAAGCCCTACCGCAGCCAAATTCTGCTCGCCAGCAAATGCGGCATGGGCGGTGTAAACGGCAAACGTGTCATCGACGGTCGCCCAGAAACCTTAATCCGCCAAGCTGATGAGTCACTACGCCGTCTGCAAACCGATGTGATTGACCTTTATTACCTGCACCGCTGGGATAAAAACGTGCCGATTGAAGAAAGTGTCGGCGCACTGTCCCGCTTGGTCGAACAAGGCAAAATCCGTGCCATCGGCTTATCGGAAGTCTCTGCCGACACCTTGCACAAAGCCCATGCTGTACATCCTATTGCCGCAGTACAAACCGAATACTCTTTATGGACGCGCAATCCCGAAATCGCCGTATTGAAAAAAACGCAAGATTTGGGCATTGCCTTTGTTGCCTTCAGCCCGATTGCCCGTGGTTTCTTAGGAAATTTACGCGACATCTCAACATTGGTTGAAAAAGACATCCGCCGTTCTATGCCACGTTTTAGTGCAGAAAATTATCCGTCCAACCTGCAACTGCGTGACCAACTGCAAATTCTTGCCAATCAAGCAGGCTGCACTGTCGCGCAACTCGGTTTGGCATGGCTGCTGGCTCAGTCCGACAATATCCTGCCGATTCCGGGTACTACCAATCTGCAACACCTGACCGACAATATCGCAGCGGCTGCTTTAGACATTCCCTTAGAGTTGTTACGGCAGGCCGGTCAAATTATCTGCTCCAGCAATGTCAAAGGTGCCCGCTATCCGGAAAACACCCAAGCTGAAATTGATACGGAAGAATATTAAACATCAATACAGCAAACTCATTGCTCCACCGGCTTAACCCCATTTAGAAACCCGAACCGGCAAAATCTTGCCACTCCGTGTTAAATGACTATATTTTTTAGATTAATGTCAGCAAAACACAATAAAAAGCCGTCTGCAAAACAGAGTCTTGTTTTACAGACGGCTTTTTCATTTACCTACTAAATCTGTTCGCAATTGTTTCAACATCAAAATAACTGCTCTTTGAGTACGTGTCAGCGCACGCTTGGAGGAAGTTGCCAAAAACAAACGGCTGGTAAATTTCGGCTGTTCAATCGGTATAAAACGGATACGGTCACGGTAATTCATCAGCTCAATCGAATATTGCGACAAAATCGAATAACCCATACCTTCTGCAACCAATTGCAGCATGGTTTCCACGCTGTCAATTTCCAAGATAATATTGGGTTGACTGTTATGCCTCGCCATTTCATCTTCTACCAAAACCCGGAAAGTATTCGGTGCCGAAGGCATAATTAGTGGTAACTCAGCCAACTCCTGTGCTGTCTGAATACCTTGTTCATCGATTTCTGTATCACTTTTCGGAGCAACCAAATACAAACGCTCCTCATGCACCAACAATTTGTCGATATCCGGCGAATATTGCGGATCGTACAGCAACGCCATATCGATTTTTCCCTGTTGCAGGCGGTCTTGCAGTTGGTTGCTCAGCCCTTCAGTAATCCTTAATTGTGCATCCGGCAGCTCGTTGCGGAAGCGTTTAATCAAAGGTAGAGACAACAATTTCGCAGGGGTAGGAGGCAATCCCAAAACAATATGTCCACCCAATTTGCCGCTGTTATGGTTCAAATCCTCTTTTATCAACTCGATTTGTTGCAAAATAATACGGCAATGCTCAAGCAAAATACGGCCGGATTCAGTTAAAGTAACACCGCGTCCATGCCGAGTAAGCAGATTTTGACGCAGCTCGATTTCCAACAAACGTATTTGGCGACTCAAAACCGGCTGTGCTACACCAAGTTCATCAGCAGCACGAGTATAGCTGCCGGAGCGAGCGATAGATTGAAAATATTGAAGCTGTTTTAGATTCATGCTTTTTCTCTAACTTAAGATTAATACCTGCTCAATACATAACGGCCAACTGCCTATACCGGTTTGTTTATATTAGCTTTACCTTGTCCGATACAAGATGACTATATCACAAAACACTATTCTATGCGTTTTTGTTATAACTGATAGTCTTGCCCTATTCTTTCTAAACAAAATTTTACCGTCAATAATTCTCAACAACCCACCACATTAAAAAAGGAATGCCGATGTCCGCCCAAACCCCCGTTCCCGCCATGCTGATGCGCGGCGGCAGCTCCAAAGGGCTTTTTTTCGCACAGTCCGACTTACCTGCCGATGAAAACTTACGCAATCGGGTTTTGCTGGCGGCAGTCGGCTCGCCCGATCCGCGCCAAATTGACGGTGCGGGAGGCGCGCACCCGCTGAGCAGCAAAGTCGGCATTGTTTCCGTTTCCGAAAGGGAAGGTGTGGATTTGGAATTTTTGTTTGCCCAACTCCAGCCGCAAAACGATATAGTCGATACCAAACCCAACTGCGGCAACATGCTGGCCGCCGCCGTGCCGTTCGCACTCGAAAAAGGTATGGTTCGGGCGCGGGGTGAGGAAACGACTTTGCGCGTGCTCACCTTAAACACCGGCATGCTCAGCGATATTACCGTGCAAACGCCCGGCGGTGTGGTTTGCTATGAAGGCTCCGCCAAAATCGACGGCGTGCCCGGCACGTCCGCACCCGTCCTTATCCGCTTTCTCGATACGGAGGGTTCGGTTGCGGGCAGCCTGCTGCCTACCGGCAGTATCAGTGATGTTTTCGATATCGAGGGTTTCGGCAAATTGGAAGCCACCTGCATCGACAACGGCATGCCGATGGTGCTGGTCCGCGCAGCCGATTTGGATTGCACCGCCTACGAAGGGGTTGCAGACCTCAACAGCAACGAAACCCTGAAAGCCACCTTGGAAAAACTGCGCCTGATTGCCGCAGAAAAAATGGGATTGGGCGATGTTTCCGCCAAAAACTACCCGAAAATGTGCCTGCTCAATGCCCCGCTTCACGGCGGAGCCGTCCATACGCGCTGCTTCATTCCACATGTCTGCCATGAAGCCATCGGCGTTTTGGCCGCCGTTACCATTGCCACCGCCTGCGTGATGGAAAACAGCGTTGCCGACGGTTTGGCCGCCGTCGGCAATCCCGCCTCCCTTTCCATCGAACACCCGGGCGGCGAATTTAGTGTTGCGCTGGAAACCGATGCCGGAGGCAGGGTGACAGGAGCCGCACTAATCCGGACGGCGCGCAACATTATGCGTGGAGAAATCATGATTCCAAGCCGTATTTGGAACGGAAAACCGTCGGATGATACAAAATGAGACAAAGCCGCAAAGCCGCAGACAGTACGGGCAGGCAGACTTGCTGCTTCGGCAGTTCAGTCAAGCCCTCTTTAAGCAAGACACACCAAGGCCGTATCATTCCGTGTTAAATAACGCTACAGCGTGTGGGTTCGAACAAAAAGGTTTGCCGCACCGGCGCGGGTAAAGCGGATACCGTCCGTTTTTTCAGACGGCCTCCGCAGGCTTTTGAAACCAAACATGGTGTTTTTTGTCAACAAATGGCACGAAACATTCCTTGCATACTGTATTACAATACCGTAACTGACGGTATGAAATCCAATACCTGCAAGAGTCGGCCTGCCAGCCGGAGGCCGTCTGAAAAATTTCAAATATCAACAACATTTTATCTGCATAAGGAGCTGTTTCATGAACATCGACGGCAACACCCGGGTCATCGCACACATCGGCTACCCCACCCACACTTTCAAATCGCCGATGATTTACAACCCTTATTTCGAGCATGCCTCCATCAATGCCCTGGTGGTTCCTTTCTCCTCCCAAGCTCCCGTTTATCCCGATTTCCTGCGCTCCGTCTTTACTTGTGACAACGTAATCGGCGCATTGGTTACCATGCCGCACAAAGTCACCACCACCGCGCTGGCCGACCGCCTGACACCCACCGCGCAAATAGCCGGTTCGTGCAACGCCGTCCGCCGCGGGGCCGACGGCAAACTCGAAGGCGATATGTTCGACGGTGAAGGTTTTGTGCGCGGCGTGCGCCGGAAAGGTTTCGCCCCTGAAGGCAAATCCGCACTGGTTGTCGGCAGCGGCGGGGTCGGCTCGGCGATTGCGGCCTCTTTGGCTGCCGCAGGCGTGGCACGTTTGGCCTTATTCGATGTCAACACCGCTGCGGCGGAAAGTCTGGCAGGCCGTCTGAAACAGCATTACCCCGCTTTGACCGTCGAAACCGGCGGCAATGATCCGGCAGGATTCGATTTGGTTGTCAACGCCACGCCGTTGGGCATGTACGAAGGCGATCCCATGCCTGTGGATGTTGGCCGCATCGCTCCGTCAACCTTTGTCGGCGAGGTCGTGCTCAAAAGCGCAACCACCGCGTTTTTAGCAGCGGCGCAAGCCAAAGGCTGCCCCACCCAAATCGGTACGGACATGCTGTTCGAACAAATTCCCGTGTATCTCGAATACTTCGGCCTGCCGGCTACCACCGCCGAACACCTGCGCGAAGTGGCGCGAATCGAATATTGATTTTTCAGACGGCATTACCGTATCCAAACCAACTGTTTTGCCGGAATCTTATTTCATGTTTAACGTATTTCCCGTTTACAGGAGAAAAAAATGTCGAGTACCGCACAATTTATCCGACAATCCGAACCGCACTGGCAAGCCTATGTCCGCCATGACTTTGTATGCCGGCTTGCAGACGGCACGCTGCCCCAAGCCTGTTTCCGGCATTATCTGAAACAGGATTACATTTATCTGTTCCATTACAGCCGAATGTTTGCATTGGCAATGTACAAGTCGGAAAACTTTACGCAAATGCAGACGGCGCGCGACAGCCTGAACGCCGTATTGGACGAAATCCAACTGCACATCGCCTTCTGCCGCGAATGGGGCATTGGCGAAGCAGAGCTGTTTGCCGAGCAGGAATCGAGCGCACTCATCGCTTATACGCGCTATGTATTGGACTGCGGTTTAACCGGTTCTCTGGCGGAACTTTATGCCGCCATCGCGCCCTGTATGCTGGGTTATGCGGAAATCGGCCGCTGGATCAAAGAAGAGCGGCAGATTGATGAAAACCACCCCTACCGCGCATGGATTGATACTTACGCGGACAGTGCGTTCCAACAAAGTGCCGTCGAAATGACACATTTTATAGACAACCTTTGCCAACCACTCACCCCCGCACAACTCGAAAAAGCCGGACATATTTTCACCACGGCAACCCGTATGGAAGCCGCTTTTTGGGATATGGGTCTGAACTGTTCGCTGTAAGCCCCGAAACTACGGCTCCGCAACCGCACAGGCCGTCTGCAAAATAACACAACCACCTCAATACAAAGGAGAAAACCATGCCGCAACCTTCTCATGAAATCAATGTGCGCGAGCTGCTCGACAGCCGCGATGTCAGCACTTATCAGAAGCTGGTGGTCTTCCTATGCTTTCTGATTGTGGTCATGGACGGCTTCGACGTCGTCATCATGGGCTTTGTCGGCCCTTCTCTAAAAGAGGCATGGAACCTTTCCAATAACGACTTGGCTCCGGTACTCAGTGCCGCCCTCTTCGGCCTGACCTTCGGCGCACTCACCGCAGGCCCCTTGGGAGACCGCTTCGGCCGCCGCAAAGTATTGATTGCCAGCGTCTTCATTTTCGGCCTGTTCACATGGCTGGTCGCTTACGCCACCCAAATCTGGCACATGATTGCCTTCCGCTTTATCGCCGGTTTTGCCATGGGCGGCATCATGCCGATGGTGGCAACTTTGGCAAAAGAATACTCGCCGGAAAAACGCAGCTCGCTGCTGGTAACCATCGTCTTCGCAGGCTTTACCGTCGGAGCGGCGGGCGGCGGCTTTCTGGCCGCATGGATGATTCCGCAATGGGGTTGGGAAAGCGTTTTCGTATTCGGCGGCATCATGCCGGTTTTATTAAGCATCTTTATGGTATTCAAACTGCCCGAATCGCTGGCATATATGGTGCATAAAGGCGCAGATCGCGCAAAAATCCGCCAAATCGTCGAATGGTGCGCCCCCGGTTCGACCACAGAACACAGCACTTTTTACATCCCCTCTCCCGCCACGGTAAAAAGTGATGAAAATCCGATTAAAACCGTACTGAACCGCCACTACGCCAAAGGCACGGTATTACTTTGGATTATCTATTTCAGCCATCTCTTCCTCGTATACCTGCTGGGAAGCTGGATGCCGACCATGATTAAAGAATCCGGCATGGATACCGCGCAAGCCTCCATCATCGCAGCGATGTTCCAACTGGGCGGCCCGCTGGGTTCCATCATGCTCGGCTGGTTTATGGACCGTTTCGAACCGCACCGCGTTTTGGCATTGTCATACCTGAGCGGCGCAGCGGTTTTGGTATGGATGAGCACTTTGGGGCCGGAATACCTTCTGCTCTGCATCACATCGTTCTATATCGGTGCGGCGTTTAACGGCGGCGGCACCGGCATGAACGCGCTTTCCAGCAATTTCTTCCCGCTGGCCGCACGCGCCACCGGCAACAGCTGGATGCACGGCATCGGCCGCACCGGAGCCATCATCTCCGCCTTCGCAGGCGCATGGATGCTGAACGCGGGCTGGAACTTCTCCACCGTCGCCATGGCACTGACCGTCCCTGCCGTTTTGATTGCCGCTGCGCTGACCTTGAAATATTTCGTGTATCGGGAAAACAAAACCTCGTAATTTATATCAAGCCGGTAAAAGCATACGCTTTCCCTGAACGAACAGTTCACCGTTTAAACCGCACAAAGCCGTCTGTAAATACTTGAATATGAACAAACAAGCTATTTTACAGACGGCTTTTCAACCATATTGATACAAAAAAGCCTTGAGCAATCCGGTCTCAAGGCTTTTTTTATTGAATAACACAGCATAATATAAAGCAGCAAAAGCGCAAACGATACCAAATATAGTCGAATAAAATAAGAATGAGACAAGGCAGCGAAGCCGCAGACAGTACACATAGTACGGCAAGGCAAAGCAACGCTGTATCATTCTTATTTTAAATGACCATAATACCAATCGGAAAACTTACTGCTTCAGCGGCTTAACCCCTTTGGAAAGCCGGACACAGCAACGCCGTATCATTTGCATATCCAATAACTGCACTTATCTAGTGTGGCCCCGCCGACAGGAATCGAACCTGTATTTTACGCTTAGGAGGCATACGTTCTATCCGTTGAACTACGGCGGGACACCAAAACTAAATCTTTCCGGCAACAAACGACAACAATCCGGCAGCAATCAGCGGCCCCACGGGAACACCGCCCATAAAGGCCACACCGATAATGGTACCGATCAACAAGCCTGTAACCAAAACGGGCTGACTGCTCATCAGCGGAATACCATATCCGGCTACCCATGCCACAAAAATCCCGACTGCCACGGCTGCCAACATTTTCAAATTAACAAATTCCGACCAACCCGGTATTTGAACCCTTCCCGATACCAGCGGGCTGAGTACGCCGATGGTCAGGAAGATAATACCCAACGTCATGCCGTACTTCTCTGCCATCGGAACATATTTTACCAAGGCCGTCTGCTGCATCAAAAGCAATACTGCGGCAGAAATGGTAATCGTATTATTGTTGCTCAATACGCCGAGAAAAATAAGCGATACCAAAAACAGCGGAATCAAACTGAAATTCACGTTTACGACACCCGTACCAATGATTCCTGAGCCAACTGGCGCATCGCTTGGGTAATATCGTTATCGGGCAGCACATCCAAACAGGCCACCGCTTTTTCTACCGCCTTGCGGGCTTCGCTTGTCGCATATTCCAATGCTTCCGAATTGACTACATGAGCGTGGATTTTTTCAAACAAACTGCGGTCGGCATTTTCCAAAGCATAACGCACATCATTTGCCGCCTCCTCACTGCCGTTACGCATCAGATAAATCAGCGGCAGCGTCGGCTTGCCTTCTGCCAAATCGTCGCCGACATTTTTACCGATTTCTTCGGTTTCACCCGAATAGTCCAACACATCATCGATAATTTGGAATGCCGTACCGACATACATACCGTAATCTTTCAAGGCTTGTTCCTGTTCGGGAGTTGCCCCGCCCAAAATCGCCCCAACCTGCGCCGCCGCTTCAAACAACTTGGCGGTTTTGTATTGGATAACCTGAACATACTGCTCTTCGGTAATATCGGTATTGCCGATGTTCATCAACTGCATGACTTCGCCTTCAGCAATGATATTGGTGGCAGAAGCCATCACTTCCAAAATCTTCATGCTTTCCGAAGCAACCATCAGCTGAAACGCGCGCGTATAGAGAAAGTCGCCCACCAATACCGCCGCTGCGTTACCGAATAAATTATTTGCCGTTTCCCTGCCGCGGCGCAAATCACTTTCATCAACCACATCATCATGCAGCAGAGTAGAAGTATGGATAAATTCCACCATCGCCGCCAGAGAATACAGCTTTTCATCATCGTAACCCACCGACTTGCCGGCCAAAATCGTCATAATCGGGCGCAAACGCTTGCCTCCCGCGCTGATGATATAGGTACCGATTTGCGAAATCAATGCGACATCCGATTGAACCGCACTGCTGATGACCGCATTAACCTTAGCAAGATCATCCGGCAAATGGCGTTGGAAATAAGGCAGGTTTTCGAGCATGATGATTGTCTTTAGCAAAAAATAAACAGTTTATTTAAGCACGAGGCAGACCATGTTTCCGGTCAATCGTCGGATTATATCAGCAACCGGCACATTAAACACGCTTTTCAAAAAGCAAAACCGCATTCTGTACCACATTTTTCAAATAAGTTTTGACAAAACAGCAAAATACCTGCATAATGCGAAATTCCGCACAATGGTGTGCGGTTGTTTAAACCAAAATTCTCATGGAGTTGAGTATGTACGCGGTCGTAAAAACCGGCGGTAAACAATACAAAGTTACCGTTGGCGAAAAATTGAAAGTAGAACAGATACCAGCCGAACTCGACAGCCAAATCGAACTGACTGAAGTTTTGATGATTGCTGACGGCGATTCTGTAAAAGTAGGCGCACCTTTTATCGAAGGCGCGAAAGTAACTGCTAAAGTAGTTGCTCATGGTCGTGGCGAAAAAATCCGCATTTTCAAAATGCGTCGTCGCAAACACTACCAAAAACGCCAAGGCCACCGCCAAAATTTCACCCAAATTGAAATCGTGGCAATCGCCTAATTTTTTAATCAAGTTTAGGAGTATTAAAAATGGCAAGTAAAAAAGCAGGCGGTAGCACCCGCAACGGTCGCGATTCAGAAGCCAAACGCTTGGGCGTTAAAGCCTACGGCAACGAACTGATTCCGGCAGGCTCTATCATCGTCCGCCAACGCGGTACCAAATTCCACGCCGGCGACAATGTAGGCATGGGCAAAGACCACACTCTGTTCGCCAAAGTGGACGGCTACGTTGAGTTCAAAACCAAAGGTGCATTGAACCGCAAAACCGTAAGCATCCGCCCTTACACCGGCGAAGAATAAGCTGATTCAATCCAAAACCGTACTTCTTCATGAAGTACGGTTTTTTTGTTTGCCCGCTTTTATAGTCGAATAAAATAAGAATGAGACAAGGCAGCGAAGCCGCAGACAGTACACATAGTACGGCAAGGCAAAGCAACGCTGTATCATTCTTATTTTAAATGACTATATTTGCTTTTTGATTATCCGTTATTTATTGTCGAATAAATGAGAACAAGAACCGAAGACAGTACAAACAGTACGAATCGGCAGCCTTACTGTTTCAGCAGCTTAGTCTGCCTTTCTCTTTGAACAAGGTAAGAACGCTGTATCGTTCTGTGTTCGATGGCCATGCCCGCTCCGGTTCATCAGCTTGTCTGATTATCTCCTGCCCCGCTGCGTCCAACAAAGACTCCGAATATTAATCAGCAACCGCCATATAAATTTCGCAGACGGCCTTATTTTGCAGACGGCCTGTTAACAGTCATCTTCACAACAATCCTTCAATCGGTAAAAACGATAATACTTTGGCGGTTACACGCTTCCAAAATCCCGCTTCAGGCTCTTTGGCATAGATTTTTCCGTCTGCCGGATCCTGCCAGCGCAATTTTTTATGCTTATCCAATGTTACTTTATAAGCATAATCCGGCGTAGTGGTTTCCAGCGTGCGCTGCATTTGCCCTGCGATGGTCGGGCTTTCGATAACTACGCCCATTTCCGTATTCAGGCGTGCCGAACGCGGGTCCAGATTAAACGAGCCGATAAATACGCGCTTGGCATCAACGATAAAGGTTTTGGCGTGCAGGCTGGTGGCCGAGCTGCCGGTCAAGCCTCTGTCTTTACTCTTGGGCACAGCATGATTAGGTTGGAGCTCATACAATTTTACCCCTGCTTTAAGCAGCGGCTTGCGGTATTTGGCATAACCGGAATGCACGGCGGCAACATCGGTGGCTTGTAACGAGTTAGTCAATATGGTTACGTCCACGCCGTCTGCCGCGATTTCTCCCAATGCCTGCGTACCGGATTTTGTGGGGACAAAATAGGGAGAAACCAAATACATACTTTTTTCAGGTTTTTGGAGTGCTTCAACCATGCGGTCGAGAATCGGCGTTTTATGACGGTCGCGGTTCAGCCCTTTGGCCGGATCGTCGCTGATCAGGCGGGTGCGGACATGATGAAACGGGATACGTTTGTCCGACATAGCGCGGTATAAGGCGGAATTTTCTACCTCCCTGCGGTATCGGTCGAGCGTATTGTTTTTATCGGAATCGCTGTAACTGAGCTCGTCGAAACCTTTTTCAACATTGCCTTTTTTAATCACATCTGTTGCGTTGTAAGCGGAATGGCTGGCCCAATAACGGTCGAAATCTTCGGATACTTCGGTAACAACGCGACCGGTTGCCAAAATATCCAAATCGGCAAAGACGGTATCGTCCCCTACTTTGAAATATTCGTCGCCGATATTGCGGCCGCCGAGTATGGTCGCACGGTTGTCTGCAGTAAGGGATTTATTGTGCATACGGCGGTTGAGGCGCGGAAAGTCGGTTAAATAGCCGAGTGCGCGCCATTTCCGCCATACAAAGGGATTAAACAGGCGGATTTCAATATTCGGATGGCTGTCGAGTGCCAACAGGACGTTATCCAGCCCATTGGTATTGTTATCGTCCAGTAACAGACGTACGCGAACACCCCGCTCGGCAGCACGGTGCAGCAGGTTAAACAGCAGCCGTCCCGAAATGTCGTTGTGCCAGATATAGTATTGGATATCCAGTGCATGGTCGGCGGATTCAATCAGTGCCGCCCGGGCAACAAATGCTTCGTGCGCGTCATTGAGCAGGTATACGCCGGAAATATCGGTATCGGCTGAGATTTCCGTATTTTCATCAGACCGTAACACTGCATCCAAGCGCGGAGAGGATTCTACTTTGAGATAGCGGCTTTCGCTTCGCTCTTCAAGCGGCGGCAGCGAAGCACAGCCCGAAAGAAATGCGGGTATCATAAGCACAAGATGGTATTTGTTCATGTGGTGTGGTTTTGCAGACGGCCTTACTGTAATATTTACCGCTTATTTATAATAAAACAGCGGCATTTTAACCGATTTTCCGTGATTACTCTATTTTTCCGCCCGCGTGGTCAGATTACTGCCGTCTGACATATGCAGCCTTCTGAAAATCATACTGGAAGCCAGCGTAATCATGCCGATACCGATAAAAGTATATTGGAATGCCGCGTGCAAATCCTGCCCGACGATACTGCTGTTGCGCCAAAGCTGCAACATCAACGCGCCCACCGCAATGCCCAAACCGATAGCCAGTTGCTGGTTGACCGCCATCAAGCTGTTGCCGCTGCCGGTCTGATAGGGGCGCAAGTCGGCAAGTGTCAGCGTATTCATTGCAGAAAACTGTACCGAGTTGCAAGCGCCCATTGCCAACAGCAACATCGTCCACACCGGCCACGGCGTACCCGCATCAGGCAAGGCCAACAGCATAATCAATACGGCCAACAGCCTCGTATTCCACAATAACACCGCACGATAACCGAAACGCGCCATCAGCGGTTTGATGGCCGGTTTTACCGCCAAAGAAGCCAAGGCAATCGGCGCAACCAGCCAACCCGACACACTAGCACTGTATCCGAACGCCACCTGAAACAACAAAGGCAGCAGAAACGGTACGGAGCTGATGCCCAAGCGACTGAACAAATTGCCGCCCAACCCCAAGCGGAAGGTCCGAACTTTAAACAAATGCCCCGCATACAGAGGTTGGGGATACGTTTGCGCGTGCCGGTAATACCGCCACAGCAACAATGAGCCACCTGAAGCCAGCAGCAGGGAAAAAACCGCCGCATTCGGATAAGAAACAATATCCACCGCCAAAGTCAAAGCCGCAGCAGCCGAAGCAAACAACAGAAAACCGCCCACGTCCAAGCGGTTCTGCTCGCCGCGCACATCCGGCATGATTTTCATACCGACCAGCAAACCGACCAATCCTATCGGTACGTTCAGCAGGAATATCCAATGCCATGTTGCATATTCCACCAGATAGCCGCCGACCAACGGCCCGAGTACCGGCCCGATAAGCGCGGGCATAACGGCATAATTGATGGCGTTCAGCAGTCGGGATTTGTCGTAAACGCGCAAGATGGTCAGGCGCGGCACGGGAACAAGCATAGAACCGCCCACGCCCTGAACAACCCTTGCCAACACCAACGAAGTCAGATTCGGCGCTGCCGCACACAATAACGACCCCGCCACAAACAGCGCCACCGAGACCAAAAATACTTTTTTCGTACCGAAGCGGTCAGTCAGATAACCACTCAACGGAATCAGCAATGCCACCGTCAGCGCATAAGCAATCACTGCCGACTGCATGTTCAACGGCGACTCATGCAAATCTTCGGCAATCGCCGGCAGCGCGGTATTCAAAATCGTCGCGTCCAGCATCTGCATGAAAATCGCTATCGCCAGCAGCAAAGGCAGCCAGCGCGAAGGCTTGGGGATTTCTGTCGTCATCTTCTGTTTCGTCTTACCTTAACCGTTTGCTTGGGGCAACTGCCGGTATCTGTTCGCAACCGTCCCGAATATCCGACGGCTTAACCACCTGATGAAGCCGTTTAAAAGCCGTCTGCAAAATAAAGACAGCTTGAACTGTTTCATTTTGCAGACGGCCTTGACTATTTTTTCAGTAGCCGCAATGCGTTCCCCAACACCAGCAACGAGCTTAAACTCATGCCCAATGCGGCAATCCACGGGGTCACAAAACCAAACACCGCCAGCGGCACGGCAATCAGGTTGTACGCACTTGCCCAGCGCAGATTCTGTCCGATAACCGCCCGGGTACGCCGCGCCTGCTCCAGCATTTGCGGCAATACGCGCATATCGTCATTCAGCAGCACCACGTCCGCACCGTCCCGCGCAATATCCGCACCGCCCGCCACGGCAACCGATACATCAGCCTGTGCCAAAACCGGCGCATCATTGATGCCGTCTCCTACCATCAACACCTTACAACCCTGCTTCTGCAAAGTCTCCACATAAGCCAGCTTGTCTTCCGGTACCGCCTCCGAGCGGTATGCGTCCAAATCCAAAGCAGCGGCAAGATGGGCAACGGCGGTATCCCTATCTCCGCTCAACACATGCAGGCGCAAACCTTTTGCTTTCAAATCGGCAACCATCTCCGCCGCACCCTCTTTAATTTCATCTTCCAGCAGAAAGGCCGTCTGAAAACCTTGTTGATTGCCGAGAAACACCATGCTGCCCCGATGTTCTGCCAACGGCAGATCGGGTATGCTGCCCGCTGTTTCGGCAACAAATTCTGCACGGCCGAGCGACCAAATTTGGGTTTCCCCTTTAAACGTGATGTGCGCGCTGACTCCGTAACCGACACGGTTTATCCTTTGCGCCACCTGAAGGCCGTCTGCAAAATCCTGATTTCCGCCGCGCAAAATCGCTTGCGCGACCGGATGTTCCGATTGTGCCTCCAATGCGCGGGCTACAGCCAGACAATCCGCTTCCTTCCATGTTCCTAAAGCAATCAGCCGGCTGACAGACAATTCGCCCCGGGTCAGCGTTCCCGTTTTATCGAACACCACATCGCTGATTTGCGCCAGCGTTTCCAAACTCTGCCGGCCGCCGACCAATACGCCGCTGCCCGCCAATTTGCCGGTAGCTGCTGCCAAAGCAGTCGGTGTGGCCAGAGATAAAGCACACGGACAAGTAATGACCAGCAAGGCCACGGTAATCCACAATGCGGTATGGGCATCTGCATAAAGCGTCCAGCCGATAAACACCGGTACGGCAAGCAGCAGCTCTCCCAAAACGAAATGGGAAGCATATTTTTCCGCCAACTCCGCCGCACGCGGTTTCTGAGCCAAAGCGCGATCGAGCAGCTTGACAATGTGCGACAGCCGCGTATCGCTGCCCGCCTGCTCGGTACGCACCACCAAAGGACCAACGGCATTCAGCGTACCGGCCGTTACTTTGTCGTCGGTGCGCTTCGCTACCGGCAGGCTTTCTCCCGTCAGCATGGCTTCGTTAACTTCGCTTTCTCCCGACAGCACGATACCGTCCACCGGAATGACCTCACCCGGCTTGACCAGCACCACATCGCCGCGCTGTAATTTGACCACCGCCGCTTCCTCGATTTCCTCGCTTTCGGGATAACGGCTTAATTTGTGACAAAACGCGGGAACGAGTTTGACCAAACGCTCCGCCGCGTCTCCGGCTTTTCGCCGCGCAATTTGCTCCATGAAACGGCCGCCGAGCAGGAAAAACAGCAACATGGCGATGGACTCGAAATACATTCCCTGCCCTGCATTGGTGGCCAAGCTGTAAATGCCGGCAATAAACGTCATCACCACCGCAATGGCAATCGGCGTATCCATACCGGCACGGCGGTTTTTCCAATCCCGCCACGCGCCTTTGTAAAACGGCAAGGCACAGTAAAACACCACCGGCAAGACCATAATAAATGCCCCCCAATGCAAAATACCCAAATACAGCGGTTCGATTTCGCCCTCGCTGTAAAGATAAGTGGGAATGGCAAACATCATGGTCTGCATCATGCACAGCCCTGCTACGGCCAGCCGCACAATAAACTGCTTGCGCTCCTGCTGGTGCTGCGCTTCGACTTTGTGTGCATCGTACGGCGCGGCCGTGTAGCCGGTCGATTGGATACGCAGCAGAATATCCGACAACGCAACCTGCCCGTCATGCCATACTACCCGCACGCGCTGAGTGGTGTAGTTCAAATCCACACGCACTACCCCGGCCAAACGCAAAAGCTGCTGCTCAATCAGCCATACGCACGCCGCGCAGGTAATGCCTCCGAGCATCAATACCGCTTCTTTTTGGTTGTCCGCACCGCTTTCCACAAACTCCGCCTGCACTTCCGGCAAATCGTAAAGTTTGAGCTGTGCCAACACTTCGTCGGGCGGCAGCGCGGCCTTTTCCGCATCGGCGGTACGTTGTTTGTAATAGCTGCCCAATCCTGCTTCGATAATGCTCTGCGCCACAGCCTGACAGCCCACGCAGCAGGTTTCGCGCTCCTGATTTTCAAAGACAACGGGTAAATGCACGGATTCGGGAACGTCCAATCCGCAATGGAAACAGGTGTGTCGGGTCATGATTGCAATCCGTTCAGTCCTTCAATCAGGAAAAGGCCGTCTGTAAATCAGCAGTCCGGCCAATAAAAAAGCAGTTTTGCCAATATATGGCTACTGCATCAATACGTGCTCGGTCATGGCTTCCCGCAAAGCCTCCAAACCGCTATTTTGCACGACCGAAATATTGACGGCCGCCGCCACGCCCTGATGGTCGCGCAGAATACCGGCTTCCCGCTTGCCTTCGGGCAGCAAATCGATTTTGTTGTACACCAGAAGTTGAGGGATTTCATGTGCGCCGATTTCTTCCAATACAGTATTCACATCGTCTATCTGCCGCTCGAAATCAGGATTGGAAGCATCGACAACATGCAGCAAGACATCTGCCAAAGCGGTTTCTTCCAATGTTGCCGAAAATGCCGAAACCAGCTTGTGCGGCAAATCGCGGACAAAACCCACGGTATCGGTCAGCACCACGCTGGCTTCCGGTGCCAGAAACAGCTTGCGGGCAGTGGTATCGAGCGTGGCAAAAAGTTGGTCTTTCGCCAAAACATCGGCTTTGGTCAGGCGGTTGAACAGGCTTGATTTGCCTGCATTGGTATAACCGACAATGGCAAAGGTTTTCAGACGGCTGTCCATGCGGGATTTGCGGCGGGTGGCACGCTGTTTCTTCACTTGTTGGAGCTGTTTTTTCAAGGCGGTAATTTTTTGATTAATCAGACGGCGGTCGGTTTCCAACTGGGTTTCCCCCGGCCCTTTCAAGCCGATGCCCCCTTTTTGGCTCTGCATATGTCCGTAGCCGCGCACCAACCGTCCGCTCAAATGGTTGAGCTGGGCCAACTCCACTTGAAGTTTGCCCTCCTGAGTTTGGGCGCGTTTGGCGAAAATGGCCAAAATCAACCCCACCCGATCCAGCACCCGACATTGCAGGATTTTTTCCAAATTACGCTCCTGCGTCGGCGTAAGCTCGTGGTTGAATACCGCAAGCTCGATGTTGTTTGCTTTCACGGCAAGCGCCAGCTCCTCCGCCTTTCCCGTGCCGACAAACAATGCCGTCTGCGCTTTATCACGCTTGGCCGTTTCAACCAACTGCAAATCACCGCCCGCCGCCGACACCAGCTCCGCCGCCTCCGCCAAAGCCGTCTGAAAACAACGTTCCCGCGTTTCGTTCGCTCCGGAATAGTCGGCACTCAACATCACCCCGACCAGCATCACGCGCTCGGGGCGTTCTAATGATTTGTCTACTTGAAACACGGTATGTCTGCCCATACTCTGCCGCCATTCTGTTACTGCTGCCGTTTCGGGCTGCATTCTTCCCGAAAAAGCCGTCTGCAAAAGCGTATATTCTACCACGCCGCCGACGCAAAAAACGAAGCCGCCTGAAAAATGGTTTCCAGACGGCTTCATATGCTAATTGGGATACATCTCTTTTATTCTGCAACTTTTTGCACGGCTTGGCGGATTTTTTCTGCCGCCTGAGCAATCATTTCCTGCTCGCTGTCCGCTTGAGACGGGGCGTGCGATACTGCTTCTTCAGCGCGGTCGCTTTCAGAATCCTGCTCCGCCTGTTGCGGCAGACGCGCCAAAACCGTTTGAACACCGGTTACTTTTTCGCCGATGGCAACCATTGCCCGAGCGTCCACAGGCAGGTACACATCCACGCGCGAACCGAAGCGGATAAAGCCATAGCGTTCGCCACGCGCCAGCTTGTCGCCGACTTTGGTATAACACAAAATACGGCGCGCCACCAATCCGGCAACCTGCACAAAAGTAATTTCACGTCCCGAAGCAGTGGTTGCCAGCACCGCATTGCGCTCGTTTTCCACACTGGCCTTATCCAAATCCGCATTTAAGAATTTGCCTTTATTGTATTCGACCGCAGTAACCGTACCGTCAACCGGCGATTTTTGCGAATGGACGTTGAATACATTCATAAAGATACTGATTTTTAAAGCCTCTACCCGACGGTAAGGATCTTCGGCACGCTCCACCACTACAATCCTGCCGTCCACAGGGCTTAAAACCGCATCGGCATCCTGCGGTACGGGGCGTTCGGGATCGCGGAAAAACTGTAACGCAAACACCGTAAAAATCCAAAACGGCAACGACCACCAGCCGCCGCACATCGTAACCAACAGGCTGACAATCAGGCCGCCGCCGAGAATCGGCCAGCCCTCGCGGGCAATAATCGGATGGGGATAATTGCGGTTCATAACTGCGTCCTTCAAAACGGTTTGATGTTAAACGGACGCTATTATAGCGGAAAAAGCATACCTACGTGCAGAATTAGCCCCCGTTCATAAGAACCAAGCCGCACGAACCGGTTATATAGTCGAATAAAATAAGAATGAGACAAGGCAGCGAAGCCGCAGACAGTACACATAGTACGGCAAGGCAAAGCAACGCTGTATCATTCTTATTTTAAATGACTATACGGGTGCAAAACACCAAAAAGGCCGTCTGCAAATTCGGCATTTGCAGACGGCCTTTTAACGGCTTTCAGACTTTCCGCCTTATTCGGCAGGATTGACTTTCTGTGCGCCGGTTTTTTGAGATACTTTCCGGTACAGATATTGCAGCAGATAATCAAAGGTATTGCCCGCCTGCTCTTGCAGCATGGCTTGTTTGGCGGCAGGAATCTGCTCTGCAATATTTTCGGGCGTACTGATTTTCTGCACTTCCAAAATAACCGGTGCGGGCAGCCCTTTCAGCAAAACATAAGCCGGTTTTCCGTCTTCGGGGCGTGCCTTCAGCAATTCCGCATAGGCTTCGGGCGGCATGGACTGACGCGCCTGTTGTGCGTTCAAATCAGATACCGCCGACCATTTGACATCGGTTTGGCGGCCTGATTTCAAATCCGCCAATACTTCGTCTGCTTTGTCGGCAGCCAGACGGCCGGCTTCGCTCCGCAGATAGCTCATCAGAACATCTTCTTTTACTTCGGCAAACGGTGCGGTTTTCTCTTCGCGCACTTCTTTAACGCGCACCACCCACACGGTATCGTTGCTGATGTTAATCGGCTCGGAATTGTGTTTTTTATTCAACACTTCATCGCTGAATACCGTATCCAAGAGTTCATCAGACATACCGGCGGCTTTACCGTTTTCGCGGTTCAGCCATTCGTCGGGCGAGACAACTTTCAAGTCTAATACTTTGGCGGCTTCGGCAAGGCTGTTCGGGTTGTTGAACGCGGCTTCGGCCAATTTTTCTTTGGCTGCATTAAATTCAAGATTGGCTTTACGCTGTTTCAGCTCAGTTTCCAGATAAGCCTTTTCCTGTTCGAAATCCGGTTTGTCCTGAATATTGAGAACGCGGACGATGTAATAGCCGGTTTCAGTTTGGATTAAGTCGCTGATTTGCCCTTTTTCCAATGCGAAGGTGGCATTTTCCAAGGCTGCGCCCATTGCGCCGTTTTTCGACACCCAAAGGGAGGAGGCATCTTGCCCGTCTTGGGCATATTTTTTCGCTTGTGCGGCAAATGCAGACGGCTTGGCTTTCACTTGTGCCAACACTTTTTCTGCTTCTGCTTTAACTGCCGCACGTCCCGCTTCGTCTTGGATATGTACGGTCGGGAAGAAGATGTGGGCGATTTCTCGGCGCGGGCCGGCATTGGCCGCCTGCTCGTCGAATGCTTTGCGGACTTCTTCTGCGCTGACGGTTTGTTTTTCCGCCAAATCATGCATATTCAGCGCGACATATTCGATTTTTACCGCTTGCGGAATCACATAATCTTTTTTGTTGGCTTCATAATAACGCTGCAACGAGGCATCATCGGTTTTCACTTTTCCGGCAAATTCTTCCAGATTGAAGGTAACCGAACGGATGGTTCTCACCGCTTGGGTCAGGCTGACCAACTGCTCTGCCTGAACATCGCTGACCAATGTACCGCTCTGCACCAAGTTCAACAGGTTTTGCAAGGCAAACTGCTCGCGGATTTCTTCGACAAACTGATCCTCGCTCATGCGGCGTTGATCCAAATATTGTGTCAGCAGCGCTTGGCTGAACGTACCGGTAGAGTCGTGAAAATTCGGGTCGTCAACAATAATCTGCTTGATTTGCTCTTGCGACACCGCGATGCCCATCAGCTTGGCACCCTGCGTCAGATAAGCGCGCTGCACCAGCGATTGGAAAACAGCATCGCGTGATTCGCCCTGCACATTATGCATGGCGTTATTCAAAGAATGTTCGCTGATTTTTTGATCGCCAACCATGACGATGTAGTCCGAACCCGGCGCGGCGGCCGTGCTGACGCCGAAACCGACAAAAGTCAGCGCAATCAGACCCAGCATGATTTTTGCCGGGCCTTTGTATTTCTCTACGGTATGAAACATATCGATTCAACAAAAAGTGTTAATAAAAATAAGCAGTCGCACATTGTAACGTGTTTTCCCGCCTTATGCACCTTTCAGGCACTTTTTGCAGACGGCAATGCCGTCTGCAAAATACTTATTTGAAGACATTTTGATAATTTTCGGCAGAAAATCCTACTCGTACGCTGCCGTCTTTCTCCAAAACCGGCCGCTTGATCATACTCGGATTGGCCGCCAGCAAACGGATTGCCCCTTGCTGTGTCTGCGCCTCCTGCTGCTCTGCCTCGCTCAATTTCCGCCAAGTCGTACCGCGTTTGTTGAGCAGGATTTCCAACGAAACCTGCTGCAACCATGCCGTTAATAATGCCTCATCGGGCGCGTGTTTTTTAAAATCGACAAATTCATAGTCGATGCCGTTGTCGACCAACCAAGTACGCGCTTTCTTTACCGTATCACAATTCGGAATGCCGTAGAGCTTAATCATTTTTGTCCTTTATTGTCCGCAAAATATCCATTTTAACCACAAGTACGCCGAACTGCTACAAAATACGGTAAAATAACGTCATGATTAAAAAACACATCCATCAATGAATAAAAAATTATCCGCCGCACTCGCATACTCTGCCATGCTTGCTGCCTGTTCTGACGGCATGCCAAGCAACGAACACTATACGCAAGCCATCAACCGCTTTGCCGAAAAACAAGCCGTCTGCCTGCCTTTGGTGTTGAATATCCGGCACTCTTCCGACCGAAACGTACTCGTCCCTTTGGCTTTGGGCAGCAGCGAAATCAAAATCGCTTCGCAAAGCCGCCGGGGTGAAGACATCAACAAAACCGCGCTGAAGCAGTTGGACATTCTTGCTGACGAGGGCTTTTATAAAAGAAGCAAAGAAGACAAGCCCGTTGCCAAAGACAGCGACGAGAGCATACCCATCGTTATCTATACGCTCACAGAAGAAGGTAAGCAGCGAAGCCGTCTGCAAAAAGACGAACCGCCGCTGTTTTGCGTAGGACGCATGGAAGTTACCCATATCCACTCCGCCGCCCTCTC
This sequence comes from Neisseria animalis, assembly GCF_900636515.1. Lineage (NCBI taxonomy): Bacteria > Pseudomonadati > Pseudomonadota > Betaproteobacteria > Neisseriales > Neisseriaceae > Neisseria > Neisseria animalis. The sequence continues at coordinate 988,496 of NZ_LR134287.1, read as the reverse complement.
CCAACAAACCGGCGGCCCGCTGACCGCCCGCGTTGATTACGACAGCCGGTTTGTCGGTGAAGAGTGGCTGCCCGAGCTGTTGGAAATCGGCGGTTTAAAAACCCTGCCGATCAACCTGCCGGGAACACAAACCGCTGTTTTGGTGGAAACGGACGACGGCTGGAAAGACAGCCGCGAAGTACGCTGACCACAGCCTGAACAACCGGCCGCTTTACCGTACCGCCATAATATGTTGCTTTTGCCGCCCTGCTTCATTGTGCGATTTTGCCTTGTGCAGTCATAAACGGCTTGTCAACACTGCAAGGCGCAAACCCTGCGCGGTGCGCGGAGCGGTCGACCGGGCTGCTCAAGAAGGCTGTTTCTTTTGAGCAGCACGGCAGGCTTATAATCATGTGATGATTGATACGCAGTCAGGCCGTCTGCAAATCACACCAAAGTATCAGACCGCCAAAACAAACGGCAGACATCGAAGGATTAGCATATCGAAACCTTACCCAAGGTTTGCGCCAACCGCTTTGATACCTGCCGTTTGTTCGATGATTAAACCGTTTTGCAGACGGCCTTTAGCCTATATTCAGAGGCAATATCCGCCCATTCAACCGATTTTTTCAAACACCAAATCCCACACGCCATGACCCAAGCGTTTGCCGCGTGCTTCAAATTTGGTTTCAGGCCGGTAAGACGGAGTGGGCGCGTAGTCTGCTGCCGTATTTTGCAAATTTTCAAAACCGCTCAATACTTCCAGCATCTGCACCGCATATTCTTCCCAATCGGTTGCCAAATGGATATAACCGCCTGTTTTCAACTTTGGTAGCAGTTTTGCCACAAACGGCGTTTGCACCAGACGGCGTTTGTTATGGCGTTTTTTATGCCACGGATCGGGGAAAAAAATGTGAATGCCCGACAATGCGCCGTCTGCCAGCATATTTTCCACCACTTCCACCGCGTCATGCCGCATCACGCGGATATTGCCGACCTGCTCTTCGCCGATGAGCTTGAGGATATTGCCCACGCCCGGCCCGTGAACATCAATTGCTAAAAAATCGCTGTCCGGCAGACGTTTGGCAATCTCTACCGTAGCCGTTCCCATGCCGAAACCGATTTCCAAAACCTTAGGGTTGCTTCGGCCGAAACACTCGTTCAAATCCACAACCTGCGCCTGATAATCCACGCCGAACTGCGGCCACAAGGTATCAATCGCCCGCTGCTGTGCCGCCGTCATATGGCCTTGACGCAATACGAAGCTGCGGATAGAACGCAAATGCTCCTGCGGAACATCGGCTGTTTCGGGGGTTTGGATAGAATCTGTCATATTCAACCATCAATCTTTCAGTAAAATAGGAAATGCCGTCTGAAAACCAAACAGGTTTATTTTCAGACGGCCTGTTGCGGCGCACAAGCGATAAGGTGCAGATGCCGACGCACCATCCGAATCTGCCGGTGGTTATCTTATCCCTCTCCGGCGGTCGGATTTTACCACAACGGCAAAACCAACACAGCCAACAGGGCGCGCAATGGCACGCGGTGGCGGCATTATAGTCATTTAAAATAAGAATGATACAGCGTTGCTTTGCCTTGCCGTACTATGTGTACTGTCTGCGGCTTCGCTGCCTTGTCTCATTCTTATTTTATTCGACTATATACCCGATTGCACCATTTTGCAGACGGCATCTGCACCCGAAATCAGGACTTTGCCTTGCTCCTGCCCTTGCGTTTGGCCGGCGTTTCCGCTTTTTGTTTTATCTTAATTTTCACGCTGTTGCCCTTGGCCGTCTGCTTTTTCAATAATTGGCTGATAGGCTTGGGCTTGTCTGCCTCCAAGGCTGACTTTTCAGGCTCGGCAGACTTTTTCCGAACCGCTGTTTCAACCGTTTTCTTACGGGAAGCAGACGGCTTGGCAGCGGTATTCAGATAATGCTCAACCTCTTTTGCCGACAATTTCTTGCTGCGCTTTTTAGTTTTAACACCTTTTTCCTGCGGATTTTGGACAGCTTTCGGCTGTTTTCCCGCCGCTTTCTCTTTGGCTTTGCGGCGTTTTTTGCCTGCTTCTCCCCCGCTGATCAGGGTCAAATCAATCTTGCTGGTATCCAAGTCGGCACGCGCTACTTTCACCACTACGCGGTCGCCCATATTGAAGCGGATACCGCTGCGTTCGCCTTCGATTGCCATGATTTCAGGGCGGAAGTTGAAGTAATCTTCGCCCAAATCGCTAATGTGCACCAAGCCGTCGATATGGATATCGTCAAGGGTAACAAATATGCCGAAGCCGGTCATGCCGGAAATCTTACCGCTGAACACTTCGCCTACTTTGTCGCGCATATAATAAGTTTTCAGCCAACTCTCCACATCGCGGCTGGCATCGTCGGCACGGCGTTCGCAAAACGAAGTATGCACGCCCAAAGCCTGCCAAGTTTTACCCGGCCGGTAAGTTTCGCCTTGCAAAACGGCTTTAATCGCACGATGCACCAGCAAATCGGGATAACGGCGGATGGGTGAAGTAAAATGAGCATAAGATTCATAGGCCAAGCCGAAATGCCCGTCGTTGTCCGGCTCGTACACCGCCTGCTGCATGGAGCGCAGCAGCATTACCTGTAGCAGCTCCGCATCGGGGCGGTCTTTAAATTGCTCGGCCAGTTTTGCATAATCTTTCGGCGTAGGGCTGTCTCCGCCTCCCAAGTGCAGTCCCAACAAGCCCAACTGCTCGCGCAAAGCCGTCAGCTTCTCTTGCGTCGGCCCCAAATGGTTGCGGAACAATACCGCATGCTTGTTTTTCAGCAAAAATTCTGCCGCGCAAACATTTGCCGCCAACATACATTCTTCAATCAGCTTATGCGCGTCGTTTCGGACAACAGGTACGATTTTTTCAATTTTGCCGTTATCGTCGAAAATCATCTGCGTTTCGACACTTTCAAACTCGACCGCGCCGCGCTGAAAGCGTTTTTTCTGCAAAATTTTAAATAATTTATACAGCGTATCGATTTCTTTTTTATGCGGATGGTCAATGCCGTCTGCAATCCAGTTCCAAACCTGCGTATAGGTCAGCCGCGCATGAGAACGCATCACAGCCGGATAAAACTTATATTCTTTAATGTTGCCTGCATAAGTTACCACCATATCGCATACCATGCAGAGCCGTTCGACATCAGGGTTGAGCGAACAAATACCGTTCGACAGATTTTCCGGCAGCATCGGAATCACGCGGCGCGGAAAATACACGCTCGTACTGCGCTCAACCGCATCGGCATCAATTCCGTCACCCGGGCGCACATAATGGCTGACATCGGCAATCGCTACCACCAAACGGTAATTTCTGCCGATTTTTTCCGCATACACCGCATCATCAAAATCCCGCGCCGTTTCACCGTCTATCGTCAGCAGCGGCAAATCACGCAAATCCACACGCCCCTTCCAGTCGCCCTTACGGACATGGTCGGGAATGTTCCGAGCCGTCTGCAGGCAGGCATCGCTAAATTGGTGCGGCAGATGATGTTTGCGTACCGCAATTTCAATTTCCATACCGCTGTCTGCATAATCGCCCAACACTTCGATGACTTTTGCCACAGCAGGACGGTGATGTTCGGGATAGCTTTCAATCTCTGCCACCACTACCTGACCCGGCTTGGGATTAAACGCCGCTACACTTTCCGGCTCCAAAGCGATACTTTGCGTCAGCCGCTTATCTTCCGCTTCCAAAATCGCCACACCGCGTTCAGCATAAAAACGTCCGACCACCTGCTTTTGGGCACGTTCGACAATATCCAGCACAACCCCCTCACGGCGGCCGCGGCGGTCCATACCCGCAGGACGGACCGTAACAATATCTCCATGCATCACGCCGCGCATCTGCCGCTCGTACAGCACAAAATCACCGTCGCCCGTCGGCTCAAGCGGTACAGCAAAGCCAAAACCGTCTTTATGCGCTTCCACACGGCATTTTACCAACGCCAATTTATCAGCCGCACACACCGCACCACGACGGTTGATTAAAACCTGACCGTCACGCGCCATGGCTTTCAAACGGCGCTCGAAAAACTCATACTCCTCCTCGTTAATCGACAGCTCGCGCGCCAAATTCTCCATTTTCTGCGGCACACCCCGCTCTTCCAGCAGCTCGATAATCCATTCCCTGCTGGGTAAAGGATATTCGTACCGCTGCCGCTCCCTGCTTAAATATGGATCTTTTTCCCGCAAATTTAATGATTTAGTATTTTTCTTCATTTTTAGTCTTGACAATCTTTCTTGGAAATATATAATAGCGTCTTCTTTTGAGAAGCAATACTGTAACTCAAAAAAGCAAACAAAGCAAAGCCCAGGTGGCGGAATTGGTAGACGCGCTAGCTTCAGGTGCTAGTATCCTCACGGGTGTGGAAGTTCGAGTCTTCTCCTGGGCACCAAATCAGTTTTGATTGGGTTGCTTTGCTTAAAATTTGGAATTGCCCAGGTGGCGGAATTGGTAGACGCGCTAGCTTCAGGTGCTAGTATCCTCACGGGTGTGGAAGTTCGAGTCTTCTCCTGGGCACCAAACATATCCGGTTAGCGAGCCGGATTTTTTGTTAGCCGATAATATTCTGCCAATATTGCAGGATGATGACATTCCGGCTACAATTCATATTTTCCACAGAGAGGTGGATGAGTGGTTTAAGTCGCACGCCTGGAAAGCGTGTATACGTGAATAGCGTATCGAGGGTTCGAATCCCTTCCTCTCTGCCAAATGCCAATCCCAAGCTATTAAAGCTTGGGATTTTTTATTATCCAATTCCCGAAAAATCAATATTTTAGCATGTAACCCCGTTACTTTTAATTACTTTCCGTAACATTGTTTTAGTGGCAAAGTATAGTCGAATAAAATAAGAATGAGACAAGGCAGCGAAGCCGCAGACAGTACACATAGTACGGCAAGGCAAAGCAACGCTGTATCATTCTTATTTTAAATGACTATAAATGGTAAATTATTTATCCAATACAATTTACCATCAAAAATCATAGCCAGTCTTATCAAGCCCCCTTTCTTCTCTTCAAGCCAAAACGCAAGCCGTCTGCAAAATATACAGACGGCTTTTAAACAACAATTCATGGCAACTTCCGGCAAATCTCCACATTTATCCGCACAAAATCCTCCCAAGTGGTTTGTTCGGAAAAATAAGTACGATAATAATCCTCTACCCGGCAAACCAACGGACGATCGGCATAAATGCCGCACAGATTCGTTGCCTCGTCAAAATGTCGGCAAACTCCGTCGCCGCGGTCGAGAAATGCCGTCTGCTCATTATTGCCGACCAAACGGCAGCATTTACCGCAAGCCGTACAAGGAAAGGGCGTAAAAACCATCTGCTTTACTATAGTCATTTAAAATAAGAATGATACAGCGTTGCTTTGCCTTGCCGTACTATGTGTACTGTCTGCGGCTTCGCTGCCTTGTCTCATTCTTATTTTATTCGACTATACCTTTTAAAAATCCGGTACGGCAGCGAACCGTACCGGGTAAGTATCAGCCTTCCAAAGCACCCTGAAAATCATGCACTATTACACCCCGAATCTTAGACAGATTCTCTGAGGCATCGCCCAACAGATTACCTTCTTTATCCAGAATCGGCGTATCGACCACTACTTTGATAACTTGCAGGATTTTCAAATTTTTCATCACAATCAGTTTGGCTTCCTGATTATAAGCTGCATAATCCGTACCCTGCTCCGCGATGACTTCTTCCAATGCTTTCAGACTTCGACGGGCATGTTTCCGCAAGCCGGATAAAATATCGGTCGCCATAACCGCTACTTTGCGTATGCCGTTGGTTAATGCGGAAGCTGCCTTCATATCATCGGCAAATTTTTTGGCCTCTGCCTGATTGCTGTATGCATCATCCAATTTTGCCGAAGCTTTCGAGCCCATATACCAGCCTGCAACCAGCAAAGCAGGGCCTGCAGCCAATGCGCCCAATGCCATTGTACCCGCTGCAATACCCCCACCTCCCGTTGCAATTGTACCGCCGCCCAGCCATGCCAATGTCGCATTGGTTGCCGCCGCGCCGCTTAACGAGCCGATAGCAGTACCCGTACTTGCCGTACCCAGAGCCATCACACCGCTGTATGCGCCATAAGCGGTTAATGCACCGCCTACTGCTCCGCCGCTTGCGCCCAGCCCTGAGGAAAGAACAAAAGAAACGTGTTCCTTCATCTCCGTTAAAACTTCAAAACTGTTTTCCTGCAGTTGCAGATTACCTAAATCTCCGTCATGCCTGAAATCGATATTTTTAATCAAACCGAATACTTTCAGAGTTTTCTGTACGCTGCTCTCTATGGTCTCTGCTTTCTTGCGCCCCAGATTTTCCAAAGCCGCCTGGCACTGCTTACGCGAGTTTTCCACCTGCTCTTTGGCAGTTTCGATAATGTCGTTAGCGCTGTCGTTGATGCGGTTGGCTTCTTTATTGTCTATCACCGCTTTACCGCCTTTATACGCGCCAAGCGCCGCCAAACCGATACCCACTACTAATGGAATTGCCATGATTCCGCTCCTTATTCGTTAATCAAATCCGCTACTTCTTTGTTGACTGCAGCCAATCTACCCATCACTTCGGTAAACTCTTCGATATACTCACTATCCACTTTCAATAATTGGCAGATATGTTCGAGCAGTTTGCGTTCGCTGTCTTCAAATGCACCGCTGCTGAAGCCAGCCCCGATTAATTCAAAGACGATGATTTTTTTATCACGTTCGGTCAAGTCATCTGCTTCTTTTCCCTTATATGAAATAACGTCCTCAGCAGTTTTCAGCAAAATCCCTTCACTGATTGTCGGCAAGGAAACCATCATGTAGCGGATAACATCGGGCGTAATTTTAAGAATATCAAACCCTTCCCCAACCAATTTCATCATTACTTCTTTACGGATGGCTTCATCTTCCGTATGCGACGCCAAAACCCGCCATTATGTAGCACCTGCACAAGAACTACCACTAAAAAGCAGCCAAACGGCTGCTTTTATTTGTGAATGTAGCTGATTATTCAAGGTTTTGTTGATTTGATGCCCATAGATACTTTACTTCACCCCGCTTTAAGCCAATTTTACTAACAACACCGTCGCTGATTAAAAAATTCAGTGCGTTGCGAGTAGCTTTTAGGGGTTTGGCAGTGATTTCTATGGGCTCTTGGTTTGATTGTGGTTGGTTGTCAAGTGACACCGCCTGTTCTGTAATCTCATTGGCGGATAAGGGCTGTGTTGCTTGCTTAAGCACCTGTACAACAAGTGTCTTGATGCTTTGATTAAACACTGAGCTGCGTAGCCTTGGTAGTTGTTCGGCCTCACCCATGATGTAAGCTGCTTGGGTGAGAATGCTGATTTGTTGATCGATATCTTGGATTTGCTTAAGTAAAGCTTGCTTGTGTTTATTTAGGAGATTGATTTTGTTGGCGATACCGCTTGTAACATGAGATTGAGCCATATATACTCCAATAATGAATTGTTATTTATCGTAAGTTATTGCAATCTATCGAAATCATAAAACTACGCCGCTAAAGTTTCCACGCGCTTTTTATTGCCTTGCCAGTAGCCACGCCAATCATCAGAAGGTAAACTGGTTAGGCATTTGGATACCACATCATTAAAAATGACACCATTACTAAGACGGCGAGTATCTTCACGATAAGCAATTTCATTGGCGTATTCGTATAGGTAGGTGTTGTTCATTTTATGAACTTGCCCGTAGTACATACGCTTAAAGCGACTAAAATAACTTTCTGCTAAGTTATTGGTCACACCAGCATCAGAGCGATATTCCTTTTGATGGTTGACGCGCTTTAGGTCGTGAAAATAAATCAGGTTGTCATAAGCTGGGCTTTCATCGGTATGGATGGTACTGCCTTTGGTGATATGCTTGTTGGCAAGCTGATTAACAACCTTGCTGTTTTCAGATTTGGCGATAAAGGCAATGGTGTTTCTTGCGCCAATTTGTTTGGTGTTTTGTTCATCATCTTGCTTGGCAAAACTATCCCGTATAACCAAAATCGCACGTTTTAGCGGGTTTTCGTGTTGTTTTAAACGTCTATCAACACGCTCACTCTTTTTGTTCTTGGGTTTTTGGCTGGAATGGACATAAGTAGCGTCCATGTGTACCACGCCACTCAGCTGCATCGTTTCTCGCTGTTTATGTACCTTTAATGCTTCTTTGATTTTATGCAGTAATACAAAAGCGGTTTTGTATTGTACATTTAAATCACGAGCAATCTGTAAGGCAGAAATACCCTTGGCTGCATTCACATACAAGCTACAGGCAAATAAAATATCACGAAGTGGCAATTTGTGATGGGCAAATAACGTACCCGCTGTCACTGAAAAGCGGTAATTGCATTCCTTGCATTGCCACTGTTTACGAGATTTAATGTAATAAGCCTCATGCTTTTTGCCACAACGAGGGCATATTACATCCTTACCCTCACCCCAACGCAATTTCTTCATTGTCATCACCGCCTCATATTCACTCATGCGAGCAATAGCAATCGGTGATAGATTGCGTGCTTCAGCAGAGAGGAGGAAGTGTTGTGGCATGGGTTTCTCCAATAATAATTAATTAGCAACCAATATGTGTTTATATCATCATATACGATGATTATATCACAATAATATATATTTGCAAATACTTTTTTCATCATGTATAATGAAAACATATATTTAGTGTTATTCAGAGAAATAATTATGACTGAGCAAACAACAGTTTTAGATGACGCTTATTGGAAAGGTTATGTACGCGGTCTTTTAAAAGCAGAAATCGCCCGACGTAACATCAGCTATGTCGAAATTTCAGAAAGACTAGCAGCACAAGGCATCCATGAAAGCCCACAAAACATCAGCAATAAAATCGCCAGAGGTACTTTTGGGGCGATTTTTATGGTGCAGGTGCTTAGAGTGATTGGGTGTGAAGAATTAAATGTTAAATAGAGAAAACCTAGTGTTGCCAAAGAAAATTACCACAGCAAAAGTTCCCCCACTTAAAATACAGGGGATTAAAACAAAATTAGTTCCTTTTATTGCAGAATCAGTTAAATGGGATGGTGCGGGGACCTACTTCGAACCTTTTATGGGTTCTGGTGTCGTCGGTTTTAATCTGGAGCCACAAAAAGCTGTTTTTAGCGATACTAACCCACATATCATCAAATTTTATCAGGATATTCAAACTCAAAACATAACATCTGAAGATGTTCGACGCTTCTTAGAGGCTGAATCTCGTAAATTAGCGCGCACCCCAGCGGATAAAAACTCTTATTATTATGAGGTTAGGGATAGATTCAATGAGAGCCCAAATTCATTGGATTTTTTGTTTTTGCAAAGGTCTAATTTTAATGGCATGATGAGATTTAACAACAAAGGGATGTACAACGTGCCTTTTGGTAGAAAGCCTGAAAGATTTCAAAAAGCACTTATTACAAAAATCGTTAATCAAGTAGCGTGGGTTGAGAGTATTTTAAAGGGTAAAGAATGGCTGTTTGTTCATGCACCTTTCACAGATGCTTTTGCTATGATGAAAAAAGGTGACTTTGTCTACTTAGACCCGCCGTATATCGGTCGTTATGATGGTTATTACGATGCATGGTGTGAATCTTCTGCAAGTCTTTTGGCTAAACTTGCCCAAAACGGACCGGCTGGCTATGCATTTAGCATGTGGTATGAGAACCAGTACCGAAAAAATACTCATATGCAGGAGTGGACGAACGGCGTTCTTGTAACGACCGAGCATTTTTACCATGTTGGTGCAAAAGAGGCTAATAGGAGCAAAATGACAGAAGCTCTGGTGGTTAGTGAGGCGAATTTTAATTTAAGAAATGAAAGCGGATAACCGCTTTCATTTCTCTGTAGTGTAAGGCGTAGTTAGAAATTCTTTTTTGTATTCATCCAAGTATTTATTATAGAGCTCTATTAATTCTTGCGCTTTAACATCATCTTTTTGGCCAATCCAATTGATATATCCCAGCAAATCATTATATAAAGAAGCTTTGATTTCCTTGCTGTCCGTGTATCTAGGATGGTTTGACCAATAATCATGGAAAATTTCCTTGCCAAGAAATGCAAATGGGCCAGCACCAAAAATAAATGGTTTAATGTTCGTGGCAGCTATTGTTCCTATATTATCCGTATTTCCACTGCCTTTTTTGTCACCACAAATTCTAAATTTCTCCTGTATAAAAACCTCCACATCTTTATAAGCAGCTGTTATGTCGCTCAATCCGTCTAGTGGAGTCATTCCTTTGGTGGCTTTGCTTTCTCGAGTATATACAACACCCAGAATATAGTGAGCGTCGTATTCATCATAACTCCCCGTGATATTTTTTGTACCATTTCTTAGGTAGCTAGTAAAACTTCCCGCCGTAAATTTAATCCGGCCTTTCTTGTCATCGCGATATGTTGTTTTAATATCGATTGCTATCTTTCTACCATCTGGTTTTATAAAAAAATAATCGGGGTATACAGTTTGTTTTTCGGATTCACATAATATATACCCCAATTCTTCTGCCGTTTGATAAAGAATGTCAAACGCAAGAACCTCAAACAATCTTCCTATAATTTTGGAATCGCTACCAAAGGCAAATATCTCTTTCCGTTTATTTAAAAAACCGACCAATTCCCATCTTGATAGCTCTTTGGGTATGTATTTGGTAATTGTATCAATGATTAAATCGGTGTTTTGTTGCATAATATACCCCTTTGGTTTCCAATTCAGTATATTTATAGCAAGTTATTTCGATTTGTGCAAGTGCTACATAATGGCGCCAAAACCCTCCTAATGTTTGCTTTCATTAAAGTTAATAAGGTAAGAAAACCTTTTTTCTTATCATTATTTCCCTCAAGCTTAGCATCATAACGCTCAAAACCATCTCCACTATAAAGTATGCTACCATCGCCATTAATCCACATAGATTGTGCCAAAGATACTTTTTTTGCTTTTCCCTTACTGATAGAATAATGAAAATCAGCAGAATTAAACAACATTTTGTTGAAAAATTTTACAGCTCCACTCTCTTTTGCATATTCTTCTAACATATTTGCTTCATTAACATCAATTTTCCTCAAAAAAGATAACAAAGCCGTCGACTCTTCTTTTTCAATATCTTCCTTCGCAGGAATACTTATTTCACTGCTATGGTGCGCCATCATAATCAATGCCGCCAATTCCAAAAATAAGGCTTTGTGCAGAGGTTTTGTTATTTGATTCAAAACATAGTTTATCTCCTGTTAAATGACCAACGGGTCGTCTGTAAGCATGGCCGCATCCAATTCGGCCATATTGTTAATGCTGATTTTTCTGCCCAGCATTTCGGCAAAACGGTTCATTCCCGCACAAAAATCATCAGCGGAAATATCCGGGTTATCCAATAAAGCAAACATCGCCCGGCTTTCCATACCGAGCCGGGTCAGCTTACGCTCGAACGTTTCATTGATGGCTTGCTCGTAGCGTTGCGCCAATTCGCGCGCTGCCGCACATTTCATTTCAACCATCTGCCGCCTTTCCGCCGATAATTTCGCATCCCGCAATGCGGCAAAAAAGCCCTGATGAAACGCATTGGTGACGGCATAACCGATCATGCCGCCAATCAAACCGCCCAATACGGGAATCGGTATCGCTATTTGTCCGAGAACGGTAAAAGCCGATCCGGATAATGCCGCGGCAGCCACCATGCTCATCTCCTCGGTCAAGCCCAATTCATCAATTTCTCCTTTTGCATAGCGGGTAATGCTCTTGGTTGCCGCCAAACAGGAAGAAACAATCATGGCGGGCAACCCGGTTTTGGATAAAGCCCTTGCCGTTACATTGGCAGATTGCTGCATATAACCTTTTATTGCCGAACCTGCGAAAGCCGTACCGTAACCGACTCCGGCAGAAACCAAGGTATCTGCGGCAGTATCGGCTACAGCCTCGCCAAATTCTTTATCTCCCGACCAAACCGCAACAATATTGCTTAAAGCAGAAATTCCCCCACCGATGGCTGCGCCGAATTTCGCTCCTTCTATGCCTGCCCGATGGCTGACGCCGGCAATGTCTTTGGCGGTTTCCCAACGCGGGTTGTTGCGGTAACGGATGGCCTCTTCCGTAGTCATGCCGGAATCAGCAATTTTGGTTTCTAATTTTTTATAGTTATCCGACTGCTTTTGCAGTTTTTCAGCAAGAGCCGTATCGCCGCGCTCGCGTGCTTTCTCCGCCTGCTGTTGCAATTTTTCAGCCTGCGTACGGCAGGTTGCTTTCATTTGCTCAACCTGCTCGGTCGGCACTTCCAATTTGTCCACTTTCATATAACGAGACAAATCGTTTTTTCCGCCACCTTCTCCGCGCGCAATTTTCTTTAGCAATCCATCAGGATTACTGACAAATTTCATCTGCGAATTGGAGATTTCCTTACCGTCCAGCAACTCGATGATGTCAACCGTTGTGTTGTCACTGCCGTAACCGCTCAAATCTTCACTTCGGGAAAAACGGTTTTTCCTGCCATCGATAATCGCCTCAGCATTGCGTTTGGAAACACCGGCTACTTCTGCCGAAAAACCTGCCTGCTGTTTGATATTCTGTTCTGCATAATCAGGATTGATTTTTCCTTCGGAAATCTTCAACAAGCTGCGGTTGAACACTTTTCCGGTCTCGTTATCCACACCGCGCAAACCTTTTAAAAACTCTGCCCCTGCCGAGCCGTAACGGCTCGTGGTTTCATAAAGCCCCGCTCCGATGGCGTAGTTTTGAATATTGCTTTTCCGATTACTCATTTTGTTTTCCTCAGCTGATTTTGCCGTGCGGTATGGTTTTTGCGTGCTTTATGCCGTCTGCAAATCCCTGCCGGTATGCTGCTTGCAGTTGCTGCTGCCAATCTTCGGGCAGGGAAGCGGTTTTTGCAGACGGCCTGTTTTGAATCAGTTTGCTGCATACGCCTGCTGTAACGCACAAGAGAAGAGCCAGTCCGATGAGTTGTTCCATGTTTATTCCTCCAGATAGCCGGCCAGTTGCTGCTTGAGTTTTTCCTGCAATTCTGCGGGGCTGACGATGCTCAGGTGGGGAATCCAGTATTGCACGATGGGCAGGATTTCCTGCGGGTTGATGTTTTTGCTGGCCAGAAGCAGGGTGCCGTCTTCGAGACGGCGGACGGTTTCTTGGTTGGGCAGCAGGGCGCGGCGGGTGAAGTAGCCGGCAGCGGCAGGGCTGACTTTGACGATAATTTCGCTGATGTGATTGCCGTGGTAGATGCTGTCGGTTTCGGTAATTTGTTGCAGCAGGGTTTCGTCCGGCTCGAAGGTTTCGGGCTGGATGTGCAGGTTTTGGACTTGGGTGAAGCAGTAGGTTTTTTGTTTGCCGTTATCCAAGCCGATGAGGTACCAGATGCCGTTTTTGTTGACGAGGCGGTAAGGGGCGATGGTGTAGCTTTTGCTGTCGCTGCCGCTGACTTTGGTGTAGTCGAACAGGATAAGACGGCGTTCGGCTATGGCTTGGGTAATGAGGTCGAATTCTTGGCGTTTGCTGCTGATGTCTTCGTATTGGAAGCCTTTTACGGTAATGCTTTGGGTGAGCTTTTCATGAAAAAAGCGACGGTCGGCCTCGGGAAAGAGTTCGGAAATGCTGGCGAAGCGGCAGAAGCGTTGGATTTCGTCTTGGCTGAGATAGCCGTGTTTGTTTTGGTCGAGACGGTAGTAGCGTTTGCCGGTGGTGGACAGTAGGGGCAGCAGGCGGCTGATGTCGCGCTGTGCGGTGCGCAGGGAAATGCCGTAATCGTCGGGCAAGGTGGTGATGTCGAGGGTTTCGCCGTTATTCAGACGGCTGAGCATGTCGGCAAGACGGATGCCGAGTGCTTCTTGGGATTTACTGCGGGCAGCCATGTTTACTTTCCCTGTTTGTCAAATAAGTCCAGTATATGCGTGCTGTGCGACAGGTATTGTCATTTGAAATGCTGCTGCTTTTATTTTTTTATAATTTATTGTTTTGTTAAAACTTTATTCTTATCTTTAGGTCACCTGAATGTTGATTGGCGATATTTTTTTGCAGACGGCATTTGAGTATGTATTTCGACTTATTTTAACGTATTTACAATATTTGTAAAGATTTTAGGTCTAGTATCGAATATTATGCTCTGTCAGTAAGCAAGTTTATGGCTAACCATTTGTTCCTTGGTTTTTGAGGAACAAATATGGCACTTGGCAGCAGTAATCGGGAACTGGGCGGCAATATCGGCAAGACGATTGCCAAATACCGCATGGCGGCGGGTTTGACTCAGGCGCAGGTCGCGGAAATTTTGGACGTGAGTAATGATGCGGTGTCGCGGATGGAGCGCGGCGGAATCATGCCTACAGTGGCCAGATTGATTAAGCTGGCGGAGATTTTCGGTTGCGAGGTAACGGATTTGCTGACGGAAAGCAGCCCGCTGGTAAATGATCAATCCAAGCGGCTGGCGGCATTGCTGGGCAGGCTGGACGAAGAGGCAAGAATGGAGTTGATGGATATTGTGGAGCAGATGGTAAAGCTGTACGAACGGGGAATCAGACGCTCTGATAGATAATGGAAGCAAGGGAAATAAGGTGTAGAAATTTTTGATGTCTTTGATTTCGGCATTTGCTTTGGAAAACTTATTTTGGAATGTTCAAAAAACTAAGATACCGAAATAGCATAAGATGTTAGAGGTTTAAAAACACCGGCAAACCACTTGAACGCTATTTCCCAAAAGCGGAAACGGTTGGATGTAAAATGTTCATACTCCGACGGCTGAGAAAACTTAGTTTACTTCCGTACCCTTTTATGGAACATTTTGTGTTGTTTGACTATCTTTAAAAAAGAAAAAGGCCGTCTGCAAATATTTACAGACGGCCTTTTTTCAATCGCTACGGATTATTCGGTAGCTGCTACGACTGCAACGGTAATTTTAGCAACTGCATCAGTGTGCAGGGCTACTTCTACTTCGTATTCGCCAACGGCTTTCAGCGGGCCTTCAGGCAGACGTACGTTTGCTTTAACAGCTTCCACACCGGCAGCAACTACTGCAGCAGCAATGTCCGCATTGGTAACGGAACCGAACAGACGGCCGTCAACACCTGCTTTTTGTGCGATGGTGATGGTTTGACCGTCCAATTTTTCTTGGCGCGCTTTGGCATCTGCCAAGATTTCGGCTTGTTTGGCTTCCAATTCGGCACGGCGTGCTTCGAATTCTTTCATGTTCGCTTCGGTAGCGCGTTTTGCTTTACCGGTCGGAATCAGGAAGTTGCGGGCGTAGCCGTTTTTTACGGTTACGATGTCGCCCAAGTTACCCAAACCGCCGATTTTTTCTAACAGAATAATTTGCATGATTCAAGCTCCAATTATTTGTGTTGGTCGGTGTAAGGCAACAGAGCCAGGAAACGGGCACGTTTCACAGCTACCGCCAATTGGCGTTGGTAGTGTGCTTTAGTACCGGTAATACGGGCAGGAATGATTTTGCCGTTTTCAGAAATGAAGTCTTTCAACAGATCAACTTGTTTGTAATCGACTTCTTGGATTTTTTCAGCCGTAAAACGGCAGAATTTTCTACGTTTGAATGATTGACGAGCCATTGTCGTTTAACCTTTATATTCTTTAATGTTCTGTATCCGCAGTACCGGACGGGGGAACCGTTGGCTGCGTTGCGCTAAGAAACCTTCGACTTCCACCATGACATTTTGCCGGTACTGCCACTCTTCAGCCTGTTTACCCAACAAGCGGGCGGGCATTTCAAACTTTACCAGACATCTTTGTCCGTTTTCTTCCTGCCAGGATTCGTGTCTGAGCAACAAATCCAAAACGGGAATGCCTGCCGGCGTGTAACGCAGTGTGCCGATTTCGGCGGTCTGCGCGGTAAGGTGTAGAAGATTGTTCAAATCTTATTCGGCTGCCGCAGCTTCTTCAGCCGCACCGTTCAGCAGGTTTTTTGCTTTTTCGCCGCCCAACATCGGGGAAGCTTCGGTTACGGCATGTTTGGTTTTGATGGTCAGGTGGCGCAATACTGCATCATTGAAGCGGAAGGCAGTTTCCAGCTCTTCGACAACCTCGGGGGTTGTTTCGATATTCATCAAAACATAGTGTGCTTTGTGGATTTTGTTGATCGGGTAAGCCAGTTGGCGGCGGCCCCAGTCTTCCAAACGGTGGATCGTACCGTTGGCTTCGGCAATCATGGTTTTGTAGCGTTCAACCATAGCAGGCACTTGCTCGCTTTGATCCGGATGAACGATAAACACGATCTCGTAATGACGCATGTTATCTCCTTATGGATGAATAAACAGCCTTCTACCATGCGAAAAGTAAAAGGCAAGGTTGGAAAACACGAGATTATAACCTTAAGCGGATTTCATTACAAGCAGATTATCATCAGGCCGTCTGCAAAATGCGGTAATTATTGATAAAGGGTTTCGTTACAGTTGTCATGAAGCTGTAACACTCGGCGGATAAACTGGCGGCGTTATCCCAACAACCTGCCCTTTCAGGGTCTGTATTCAAGAAGGAAGAATATATGAATAAATCCGTACTGACCGTTGCAACTCTTGCGGTTTTAGCTTTGGCTGCCTGCGGCGGCGGACAATCCGCCCCCCAAGCGCAAAATGCTTCTGCCGCCGCTGCCCAACAGCAGCCTGTCGGTTTGGATGTAACCGGTGCCGGTGCATCATTTCCCCAACCTGTTTATGTACAGTGGGCAGCGGCTTTCCAACAGGCAAACGGCAGCCGCGTGAATTATCAGTCTATCGGCTCTTCCGGCGGTGTGAAACAAATTACGGCAAAAACGGTGGATTTCGGTGCAAGCGATTCTCCTTTGGCAGCAGATAGATTGGAAGCGGAAGGCTTGGTGCAATTCCCGACCGTTATCGGCGGTGTTGTACCGGTTATCAATGTGGACGGAATTGCTGCGGGAGAATTAAAACTGACCGGCGAAGTATTGGCTGACATTTATTTGGGCAATATTACCAAATGGAACGACCCGAAAATCCAGTCTTTAAACCCTGAAACCAAATTGCCTGATGCCGCAATCACTACCGTATTCCGTTCGGACGGTTCCGGCACCAGCTTTATTTTTACCACTTATCTGAGCCAAATATCGGCAAATTGGAAAGAACAGGTCGGTGCGGCCAATACGGTGAAATGGCCGACCGCCGCCAGCGGCGTGGCCGGGAAAGGCAATGAGGGCGTGGCGAATTATGTTTCCCGCGTGGCCAATTCTATCGGTTATGTGGAATATGCTTATGCCAAGCAAAACAACATGACGCACATCCGGCTGCAAAATGCAGCCGGCAATTTCGTCCAACCTTCCCAAGAAACATTTGCCGCCGCCTCTAAAGTAGATTGGAAGAGCGTGAAAGGTTTCAGCCTTGTTCTGACCAACCAGCCCGATGCCGAAGCGTGGCCGCTGGCTTCCGCCACCTTTATTTTAATGCACAAGAAAAATGCCGATGCCGCCAAAGCGAAAGCCGCACTGGAGTTTTTCGACTGGGCGTATAAAGAAGGCGATACCGCCGCACAAAAACTGGATTATGTACCGCTGCCTGCCGAAGTAAAAGACTTGGTGCGCCAAGAATGGGCCAATATTCAGGACGGACAAGGCAAACCGGTTTTGGAACTGTAATCTTGAAGGCAGATGCCGTCTGAAAAACGGGGGGCGGATATATGCGGAGGGGCGGTTACTGATGCGAAACGGCAGATGCAGGCCGCGCTCATAATGCGGCAAGCTGTTTCCTTAACCGTTTTACTCCCGCAGCAAATCCCGCCTCCGGCCGTTTGGGTTTTCAGACGGCATAACCCCAAACCGGGGCTTTACGTTTTGCAGACGGCCTTTTATGCCCATACACTCCACACCACCTCCGAAAGGTTTCCCCATGTATTCTTTTTCTGCACGGCGGCTCAAAACCCAACAGCGGCTCGACTGTCTTTTTGTCGGTTCGACGCGTTTTTTCGCTATTTTGGTATTAGCGGGTTTGGGTGGCATTCTGCTGTCGTTGTTTATCGGCGCGCTGCCCAGCATCGAAAAGTTCGGCTTGAGCTTTCTCACTTCTTCCGAATGGGATGCCGTAGCCGGAGAGTACGGCGCACTGGCTCCGATTTTCGGTACTTTGGTAACTTCTGCTGCCGCACTGCTGATTGCCGTACCCGTCAGTTTCGGCATTGCTGTTTTCCTCACAGAGCTTTGTCCTGTCTGGCTGCGCAAACCGCTGGGAATCTGCGTGGAACTGTTGGCAGGCATTCCGTCGATTATTTACGGCATGTGGGGTTTGTTTGTTTTCGCCCCGTTTTTTGCAGAGCATATCCAACCTTACCTGATTGAATATTTGGGTGCCGTACCGCTTGTCGGCACGCTGTTCGACGGTGCGCCCATGGGCATCGGTATTTTTACCGCATCGCTGATTCTCGCCATTATGGTTATTCCGTTTATCGCATCCGTCATGCGCGATGTATTTGAAATCACTCCGCAAACCTTAAAAGAAGCGGCTTACGGTTTGGGCTGTACGCAATGGGAAGTTATCCGCAACGTTGTCCTGCCTTACACCAAAGCCGGTGTTGTCGGCGGTATTATTTTAGGCTTGGGGCGTGCGCTGGGCGAAACCATGGCCGTTACCTTTGTTATCGGCAATACCTTCAATATCACTCCGAGTCTGTTTCATTCCGGCGTGTCGATTACTTCCGCACTCGCCAACGAATTTGCCGAAGCCGTCGATCCGCTGCACCTGTCCTCGCTGCTTTATTTGGGTCTGATTCTGTTTTTCATCACATTTGTGGTTTTATGCTGCGCGAAAATCCTTTTATTGAAAATGCAGCAGTCTGAAGGGAGAAAGTCATGAACGGGATTTACCGCCGCCGTCTGCGGCAAAACCGCTTTTACCTCGGTCTGGCTTACTGCATGATGGCTTTCGGCCTGTTTTGGCTGGCATGGATTTTCTATACCCTGCTTGCCAATGGCTTGGGCGGCATTTCCGCACAAATATTCACGCTGGACACCCCGCCGCCGAATGTCGAAGGCGGTCTGCGCAACGCCGTTCTCGGCAGCCTGCTGATTACCCTGTCCGGTTTGCTGATCGGTACGCCGGTCGGCCTGATGTGCGGCATTTATCTGGCTGAGTTCGGGCGGAACGGCAGGCTTGCACAGGCCGTGCGTTTCATGAACGATATTCTGCTTTCCGCCCCTTCCATCGTAATCGGTTTGTTCGTGTACGAGCTGGTGGTCATCAGACAAGGGCATTTTTCCGGCTGGGCGGGGTCGCTGGCATTGTCGCTTTTGGTCATTCCCGTTGTCGTGCGGACAACTGAAAACATGCTCAAACTGGTTCCCGACAGCCTGCGCGAAGCCGCATTTGCATTGGGTGCGCCCAAGTGGAAGCTGGTATCGGCAGTAACACTCAAATCGGCCAAGGCAGGCGTACTTACCGGCATCATTCTCGCGTTTGCCCGCATCACCGGCGAAACCGCCCCGCTTTTGTTTACCGCCATGAACAACCAGTTTTTCAGTACCGACATGAACCAACCGATTGCCAACCTGCCCAACGTTATCTACCAATTTGCCATGAGCCCTTATGAAGACTGGCACAAACTGGCATGGGCGGCCGCACTGATTATCGCCGCAACCGTATTGGCGGCAAATATTTCAGCCCGCTATCTCGGCAAAACGGCCAAATAAGGAAACATCATGACTGCCAAAATCGCAACCAAACATTTCAACTTCCACTACGGCTCGTTCCATGCCTTGAAAAACATCAATCTGGAGATTCCCGAAAAGCAAGTTACCGCCTTTATCGGCCCCTCCGGCTGCGGCAAGTCCACCCTGCTGCGCGCACTCAACCGTATGCACGACCTCTATCCCGGCAACCGCAGCGAAGGCGAAATCCTGCTGGACGGGCAAAACATTCTCGATAAAAACGTCGATTTGAACTTACTGCGCGCCAAAGTCGGCATGGTCTTCCAAAAGCCCACCCCGTTTCCCATGTCGGTTTACGACAACATCGCATTCGGTGTAAAGTTGTACGAAAAACCGAGCCGCAGCGAGCTGGACGACCGTATCGAGTGGGCATTGCAGAAAGCCGCACTGTGGAGCGAAGTCAAAGACAAACTCAAGCAAAGCGGCAATTCGCTTTCAGGCGGCCAACAGCAGCGTTTGTGCATCGCCCGCGCCATCGCCACCAAACCCGATGTATTGCTGCTGGACGAGCCGACTTCCGCACTCGATCCGATTTCCACCGCCTATATCGAAGAATTGGTCACCGAGCTGAAAAAAGACTACACCATCGCCATCGTTACCCACAATATGCAGCAGGCCGCGCGCGTATCCGACCGCACCGCCTATATGTATCTGGGCGAGCTGGTCGAAGTCGGCGATACCAAAACCATTTTCACCAAACCGCAAAAAAAAGAAACCGAAGACTACATCACCGGAAAGTTCGGTTAAACTGCCAACCCAACCCCAAAGGCCGTCTGCAAAATGCCTATTATCCGTATGCCCGCATTTGCAGACGGCATAACATCACCCAGCCGGAATAAAAAAGGAAACCCATGTCTGCCTATATCCTGATAGTCGAAGACGAGCCGTCGATTGCCACACTGATCCGCTTCAACCTCGAAGCCGCCGGCTACCGCACCGCCACCGCCGAAAATACGGCAGAAGCAGACCGGCTCCTGAAAAACGAGTTGCCCGATCTCGTGCTGTTGGACTATATGCTGCCCGACATCTCAGGCATAGACTATATCCGCACACTCCGCGGACAAAGCCGCACCCGCAACCTGCCGGTGATTATGCTGACCGCCCGCAGCGAAGAAAGCGACAAAGAACTCGGCCTCAACTCCGGCGCCGACGACTACATCACCAAACCCTTTTCCCCGCGCGAACTGATTGCCCGCATCAACGCCCTGCTGCGTCG
Organism: Neisseria animalis; assembly: GCF_900636515.1. Taxonomy (NCBI): domain Bacteria; kingdom Pseudomonadati; phylum Pseudomonadota; class Betaproteobacteria; order Neisseriales; family Neisseriaceae; genus Neisseria; species Neisseria animalis. The sequence goes on along the minus strand of NZ_LR134287.1, from coordinate 967,640 downwards.
TGCCGCGCCGCAAAAAAGCCGTCAAATCATCGAAAGCCATGGTATCCGCCTCGATGCGGAAAACCGCAAAGCCGCCACTGCAGACGGCATCGAGCTCAGCCTCAACCCCACAGAATTTAAAATCCTGCACTTTTTCATGGCTCACCCCGACCGCCTGTACAGCCGCAGCCAGCTTTTAGACTTTATCTGGGGCGACCACGTCTTTATCGAAGAGCGTACTGTTGACGTTCATATCCGCCGTCTGCGGCAAGGCTTGGATAAAGCCAACCTTGCCCATCTCGTACAAACCGTCCGGGGCAGCGGTTACCGTTTCGGTTCGGAATAACCGTGTCCGAAGCCGTCTGCAAAACCGCAAAAACTTCCTAAAAAACACATGAATAAGCTGACTTATCTGATTCCCCCCGCGCTCGGCACGCTCTTCTCCGCCACCGCCGGTTACGCCTATGCCGGCACAATCGGCGCACTGGCGGCTGCCGTTGCCGCTTTGGTCATCACAGCCCTGCTGCATTTCCGCCAAATGTGTAAGCTCCTGAAATGGCTGGAAAACCCCGAACCGGAAAACATTCCCTATGCCGGCGGTATTTGGGACGAAGTCTTTACCACCCTACTCAAACAAAGCCGCAACCGCCGCAAACAAAAGCGCAAGCTCAGCAGCGCGCTTACCCGTTTCAACCGAGCCTCCGAAGCACTGCCCAACGGCGTGATGATTCTCGACAAAGAAATGCGTATCGAATGGCAAAACCGTTTGTCTGCCGAACACTTCAACCTTAACCGCCACCAAGACAAAGACAGCATTCTGACCAACCTTATCCGCTTGCCCGAGTTTCACGACTTTATGGCGCAGTCGGCAAACCATCAAATCCGCCTGTCCATTCCCCAACAACACCCGATTCCCCGCACCCTGCTGGTTACGCGCGCGCCTTTCGAGAAAAATACTCAGATACTCATCAGCCAAGACATCAGCACGCTTGAGCAATACCAAACCAGCAAAACCCATTTTGTTGCCAATGTTTCGCACGAACTGCGTACGCCGCTGACCGTAATCAGCGGTTTTCTGGAAACCCTGCACGATATGCCCGATATGCCCGAATCCCAGCGCACATCGTTTCTCGCCCTGATGCAGAAAGAAAGCAGTCGGATGCAAAATATTCTCGACGACCTGCTGACCCTTTCCAAACTCGAAAGCGGTCACCAGCAGCAGGACAAAACCCGCGTGAACCTCAGCCTGCTTGCCCGGCAAATCAGCAGCGATACCCGCACGCTTTCGGACGGCAAGCACCACATTGAAGACGAAATCACGCCCGAAATATACATCGACGGTATTCAAACCGTTTTATACAGCGCCTTGAGCAATCTCGCATTCAATGCCGTCCGCTACACCCCTGAAAACGGACATATCCGAATCCGCCTGATTCGCGAAGGCGCACGCCATGTCCGCTTCAGCGTAACCGACAACGGCTGCGGCATTGCTGCCGAACACCTCCCCCATCTGACCGAACGCTTCTACCGTGCCGATACCGGCCGCTCACGGCAAAGCGGCGGCACGGGGCTTGGTCTCGCCATTGCCAAACACGCCTTGGCCGTCCATCAAACCAAGCTGGAAATCAGCAGCGAAGTCGGTCGGGGCAGCGAATTTTCAGTTTTGTTTACGCCGGCAGAATAACGCAAGAATTTCGTTTCCATACTTATCCATACCGAATAACAATCAGGCGGTATCGTTGAAATCATACAAAATAAAACCGGTCAGCCACGCCGCAGACAATACGGATAACACGAGGCGGCAGACGACTGCTTCAGCAATTTAGCCAAACCTTTTTAAGTATAGTCGAATAAAATAAGAATGAGACAAGGCAGCGAAGCCGCAGACAGTACACATAGTACGGCAAGGCAAAGCAACGCTGTATCATTCTTATTTTAAATGACTATAAAACGCAACCATGCCGTAATTCTGTGTCAAATCACGGTACTTCGCGTTATCTGCCTGCTTGCCGCACCTGTCGGGGATTGCCCGAAATCCAACCAACGCTCCGCTTCATGCAAATCTTCCGAAAACGGAAAAAGGCCGTCTGCAAATGTCGATTTTGCAGACGGCCTTTGTTTGATGAAATCCGTTTCAGATGCCTTTTTCCATCTCTTCATACGACATATGGCGCACATCGATTCCGCGCACCAGATAGACAATATGTTCGCCGATATTTTTCGCATGGTCGCCGATACGCTCTGCTGCTTTATTCATCAGCATCAGCTCCATGCCCGTACCGATAAAGTGCGGATCTTCCATCATATAAGTCAGCAAAGTACGCGACTGGTTGCGGTATGCCAAATCCAACAACTTGTCCGATTCGTTCAACCGCAATATTTCCTGTGCATCAAGCCGGGCGAATGCGTCCAGCGCGGCCTTCAACATCGGTGCGGTCATTTCCAACAACCGTGCCGTATCGTAAAGCTGCGGGAAGCCGACATTGTTCCGCACCATCAGATTGGCGGCGTGCTGTGCGATTTTTTTAATTTCATCACCCATCCGCTCCAAATCGGTAATCATGCGGCTGACGGCCAACACCAGCCGCAAATCGCCGGCTGTCGGCTGGCGGCGCACCAAAATCGTTTGGCAGTCGTCGTCCACGGCAACCGACAACGCATTGATGGTTTCATCGTTTTGCACAATCTGCGCCAATACTTCCCGATTGCCGCCGCCCAATGCCTCCAAGGTCCGCACCAGCTGTTGCTCGACCAAACCGCCCATACCCAAAACATCAGTCCGCACCTGTTCCAACTCCTGATGGAAATGCGAGGAAATGTGTTCCGCCATAATTTTTGCTCCAAAAATACACTGAAGCCTCACCATATCAAATCTTGATGACAGGATTTTGACAAACCGGGAATTTCAGGCATAACAAAGCCGTCTGCAAAACGGCAGTATCGCGTTTTGCAGACGGCTTTCAGCGTATTGCAGATTACAGACCGCTCAAGCGGGCAGTATCATGGGCAATCATCAACTCTTCATTGGTCGGAATAACCAAGGCTTGTGCGCGGCTGTCCGCAGTCGTAATCACGCCGGCATTGCCGAAACGCGCTGCTGTATTGGCGGCCGCATCTTCGGTCAGACCCAAGAAGCCCAGATAGCCGATGACTTTGCTGCGGATCAAGTCGGAGTTTTCACCGATACCGCCGGTGAATACCAGAGTATCCAAGCCGCCTGCTGCTACAGCCATGCTGCCGATGTATTTGGCCAAGCGGTATACAAACACTTCCAGCGCCAGTTTCGCACCTTCGTGGCCTTTTGCCGCTTCTTCTTCAATGGTACGGCAGTCGCTCGACAATTCGGAAATGCCCAATAAACCGGATTTTTTGTTCAGCATATCGGTTACTTGTGCAATGCTCATGTTGGCGTTTTCAGCCAAGAACGAGAAAATGCTCGGATCGACATCGCCGCTGCGTGTACCCATTACCAGACCTTCCAGCGGAGTCAGACCCATACTGGTGTCTTGGCATACACCGTTGGCCACAGCCGAAATAGACGCGCCGTTACCCAAGTGGGCAATCACCATACGCAGGCTGTTTTTATCCTTGCCCAAGAAACGGGCGGCTTCGTCGGCCACGAAACGGTAGCTTGTGCCGTGGAAACCGTAGCGGCGCAAACCGAATTTGCGATAGTATTCGCGCGGCACAGCGTAAGTATAGGCGTGTTCCGGAATGCTTTGATGGAACGCGGTATCAAATACAGCCACGTTCGGCAGACCTTTGAAAATGTCTTGCGCGGCGCGGATACCCAGCAGGTTGGCAGGATTGTGCAGCGGAGCAAGCGGAATACATTTCTCGATACCGGCAATCACTTCTTCGGTAATCAGAATCGATTCGCTGTACACCTCGCCGCCGCTTACCACGCGGTGGCCGATGGCGGCGATTTGGCTTTCCAAACCGCGCGCTTTCAACTCTTCCAGCATCGCACCGACCGCACCGGTATGATCCGGATTGGCAGTCAGCTCGACTTTGTGTTTCTCGCCATTGGCTTTGAAAGTAATATAGGCATCGGGCAAACCGAGTTTTTCCGCCAGACAGCTCAGCAATACATCGCCGCTGTCGTTATCCAAAACAGCACCTTTCAAAGACGAGCTGCCGCAGTTCAAAACCAAAATCAGTTTTTGAGTCATGTAAAGAATACTCCTAATCGTTCAGACGGCCTTGCAGAAGCACCGTCTGAAACAGGTTAATCAAACAACACCGACATTCTACCAAAAATCCGTCCGCATTGTCGGCATTAAGTCCAATGCCGCAAAGATTTTACATTAATATGGAAATGTCCGCTTTTGCAGACGGCATTCAGCCGCTTTTCCGCGAAAACAGCTTATCCCCCGCAGCCGCAGACACCGCGCTGCCCACTACCACCAGCGCACCGAGATAGCTTAAGAAATTCATATCCGGCGCGGCGAAAACCTGCGGCGCAACGGCATGGCCGAGATGGGAAAACAGCATGGTAAAAATCGGAATCATGGTGGTGACCACGCTGATTTTGGAGGCATCCCAATGGTTGAGCGACTCGCCGTAAGCACCGTAGCCGATCAGCGTATTCAGGCAGCAGTACACGAAACAGCCAATCAGGAAGACATCATCAATCCGCGCAATCTGCTCCGGTTCAGCCGCGGGTGCCAATACCAGCGCACACGAAAAATAAATCAGCAGCAAAATCTGCTGGGCATTGAATTTTTCCGACAGCAGCTTCTGCGCCACACCGTAGCACACCCAAACCAGGCTGCCGAACGCGCACAACGCCACCCCCAGCGCATAGCTGCCCATATCCGACAACTCTCCGAATTTGTCGTTGAAAAACATCACCAATCCGACCGGCAGACACAACAGTCCGATTTTCTGCCAGCGGCCGAACTGCTCTTTGAACACCCAAAGTCCGACCAAAATCATGCCGAACGGGGCAAGCTGCCACAATATCTGCGTAACGGTCGGGGATACATAATGCAGTCCTTCCGCCACCAACAGGAAATTACCGGAAATACCGGCTACGCCGAGCAAAATCAAGCCTGCGGTACGCCAAGAAAATTCAGACGGCCCGGGTAATTTTTTCGCCGCTGCCAGCAGTACCAGCACCGCTCCCGCCGCCACTGCAAAGCGCGCCCAAACCAAAGTCGGCGCATCCACCGCTTTCAGTGCCTGCTGCGCCGCAATCGGCAGCGAACCCAAAGTAGCGGTTGCTAAAAGCGCGAGGGAGAAGCCTAAAAGCGGTTTTTGCTGCATGGTGTTTCCTCTGTTCTGCAAATGCCGTCTGCAAAACGCTCAGCCTGCTTAGACGGTTAAATAATCGGCGGCAGAAAATCCGTAAGAGGCAATCCGATAATGCGCCAACACGGATTTTCCCAAATCCTGCACCTGATAAATCTTTTACGCTGCTTCCCAATAATCGATATAAAGCTGCAATTCCACATTATTGCGCCACTCGTTGGCAACGGGGCGGTAAACGGTGCGGATGTATTCGGGAAGGTCTTCGCTGCAACGCCAAAACATGGCCTCAAATTCATAACCGTCTTTTTGCAGCCATACTTTTTTATGCTTGCCCTCCGCTCCCATAAACTGCTGGCGCACCACATGGAATTTGTCGGTAAAGCTCGGCGGTGCGAAACCCTGCCCCCATACGTGGCGTGCCAGATTCTGCGCCTGTTCCAGCGTGATTTCGGCGGCGGGCAGACTGCCGTCGGTAACGAAGGTCTGCGACAAATCGTCGTCGCCCACCATGTCGCGCACGGCGGCTTCGAAGGCCGTCTGAAAAGCGGGGATATTTTGTTCCAATATGCTCAAACCCGCGGCCATCGCATGACCGCCGAATTTCAAAATCAAATCGGGATGGCGTTTGCTGACCAAGTCCAGTGCGTCGCGCAGGTGCAGATTGGGAATCGAACGCCCCGAGCCGCGCACTTCGCCGTTGTCGGCGGGTGCAAACACAATGGTCGGGCGGTAGAAGCGGTCTTTCAGGCGGCTGGCGACAATGCCGACCACCCCTTGGTGGAAATCGTCGCGGTAGGCCACCAGCGTGGTTCGGCCTGCGGGCAGGATGTCGGGAAAACTGTCAAGTGCGTCTTGCAGCATAGACTGCTCGATTTCGCGCCGCTCGGTGTTCAAATCATTCAGCTGCGCCGCCAGCATTTGCGCGTCTGCTTCGTTTTGCGCCAGCAGGCAGGCGATGCCGACCGACATGTCGTCAAGCCGCCCTGCCGCGTTGATGCGCGGCCCCAGCGCGAAACCCATATCGAAAGGCTGCGCCTTGCGCCAGTCGCGCCGGGCTGCTTCAAACAGTGCGCGGATGCCCGGGCGCATTTTTCCCGAACGCATCCGCTTCAGCCCCTGCGACACCAGAATGCGGTTGTTGTGGTCGAGCGGCACCACATCGGCCACGGTACCCAGTGCCACCAAATCCAAAAATTCCGCCAGGTTCGGCTCGGCAATCCGTTCCATGCCGTCTGAAAACGGCTTTTCTGCGCGGCGCAAAAAATAGCCGCGCCGGCGCAATTCCGCCCGCAATGCCATCAATACATAAAAAATCACGCCCACACCTGCCAGATTCTTGCTGGCAAAACCGCAGCCTTTCTGGTTCGGGTTGACGATAATGCAATCGGGCACTTGTTCGGCGGGCAGGTGGTGGTCGGTCACCACCACGTCCAATCCCAAAGCCTGCGCCCGCGCCACGCCCGCCAGGCTGGCAATGCCGTTATCCACCGTTACCAGCAGCTTCACGCCTTGGGCGGCTGCGATTTCGGACAATTCCGGCGTGAGGCCGTAGCCGTGTTCGAAACGGTTGGGAACAAGAAAATCCACTTTCGCCCCCATTGCGCCCAAGCCGCCCATACCCACGCTGCACGCGGTTGCACCGTCGGCATCGTAGTCGGCGACAATCAGGATTTTTTCACCGCCCTCCACCGCATCCGCCAGGCGTGCGGCGGCGGCTTCGCAGTTGGTCAGCGTTTGGTAGGGAAGCAGGCCGGTGAGTTTGTCGTCCAACTCCTGCGGGCTTTGTACGTCACGCGCGGCACACAGGCGGGCGATTAAAGGATCGGCACCGGCGTGGATTAAGGTATCGCAAACGGTTTGGTTGACGGGGCGGGTTTGGATTTTGACTGACATACTCTGGGTTTTCTGAAAGGATTTTCAGACGGCCTGATTAAGTAATAAAGCCGTCTGAAAAAGTGAGTAACAACAGGTTAGTTACCGACGGCTTTTACCAGCAGATTCAGCGGTGACAAAGCAATCGCGGTTACCGCCACCGCCGCGTCGCCCGCCAAAGTCAGCGGGGTCATGATGATGTTACTGGTCAATTTGTAGTAATCGGTTTGCTTGGTGGTCACTTCATAGCGGATTGCCACCGGTACGCTTTGATCGAAGCGGTAATCGGCTTTCATCTGCTGCGGCACGTTGTAATATTTACCTGCCGCTTCGATGCAGCGTACATACGCGGTTTGCTTGTCAATTTTGGTTTCTTTAAATGATAAAGCTTGCAATTGCTTGATTTCCGATGCTTTTTCGGTATCGTAGCGCAGGCAGAAATTGCTGGAAAATTCCGCGCTGTCAGCTTTCTTCAGGGTAACGGGCAATGCTTCGTAGCGGTAACGCGGATTATGCTGCACCATTTGGAACTGCTTGTCCAACTTGATATTTAAAATTTCAACCAGCTTGGCAGAATCGGCGGGATTGACGATAAACCAATATTTGCCGCCCATCATCACCAAACTGCCGCGCTCGAGTTGGGCGGTGCTTTCTTTAACCGTACCGAAGGCGTGGATATTGTCTTTACCAACCAACGGAAAAGTCGTGGTCTCGCCAAACGGGTCGTTCATCCCCCACATCATCCAAGTACAGCCGTTTAACAACACCGTTGCCGCTACAAGCGCAGCGGTAGTTTTCATTGCTTTCATGGTCATGCCTCCTGTCGATTGGGTATTTTTCAGACGGCCTATCTGTTCATCACAAGGCCGTCTGAAAACAAAAAGACTTACTCCTCACCCTCTTCCGCAAAGTCCGCCTCATCGCCGCCGTCCTGCTGGTCTTCCATCACGGCTTTGATTTCCTGAAACAAGGCTCGGAAGTTTTTCGGCGGTTTGCCCTGCTCCTGCTCTTTGCGGGTGTTGCGGATTAAAGTGCGCAGCTTACCCGCGTCGGCAAGGGGATAATCGGCGATAAAGGCGGTCAGCGCGCCATCATCGGCAATCAGTCGTCCGCGCGCCTGCTCCACCCGTTGCAAAAAGGCATTGTGTGCCGCATTGTCGCCGCGCAGTTTGGCCAAAAACTGCTCGATAGGCTCGGGATCGGTGTCGCGCATCAGACGGCCGATAAATTGCGCCTGCCGTTTGAGTGCGCCGTTGGAAGTGATTTTTTTATACGTCTGCACCGCTTCGAACAATTCTTCGGACAAACCGATTTTTTTCAAGGTATCGGTCGAGAGCTTGGTCAGTGCCATGCCCAAATCCTGCAAATCGTTCATCTGCTTTTTCATGCGGGTTTTGCTGACCCATTCGTCTTGGTTTTCAAACATTTTTCTAAACCTTCGTTTCAACCGCCGTATTCTAACACGGTAACGCCACACCGTATTATGCCGATATATTTTGGTAATCGGCACATTTCTACCGATGCCGTCTGAAAACAGTTAAAATGCGCGAAACAATCAACGGGAAGCACCATGCTGTTCAACCATACCCAAAACGAACTGATCCAATTATGCGCGGACACGCTGTCGCTGGCGGAGCAATACGGCGCAACGGCGGCGGAAGCCGACTTCAGCGAATCACTCGGACAAAGCGTGAGCGTACGCCTGAACGAAATCGAACAAATCGAATTCCAGCAGGACAAATCCCTCGACATCACCGTGTACGTCGGCCAACGCAAAGGCCGTGCCTCCACCGCCGACTTTTCGGCACAGGCCTTAAGCGACACGGTAAAAGCCGCCATCGACATCGCCCGCTACACCGCCGAAGACGAGTGCGCGGGCTTGGCCGATGCGGAACTGATGGCGCGGCACATCACCGACTTCGACCGCTACCACGAATGGGATTTGAGTGCGGAACAAGCGGTGGAAATGGCCAAAGCCTGCGAACAGGCCGCACTCGATACCGACAAACGCATCGGAAACTCAGAAGGCGCGGGCGTGCACACAGGCCATTACCAATACGTTTACGGCAACTCCCACGGCTTTATGGCACACCAGCAAGGTACCCGCCACAGCATCTCATGCAGCGTAGTCGCCGCCGACGGGCAAGGTATGCAGCGCGATTACTGGTACGACACCTCCTGCCGCCACCCCGACATAGACCGCCCCGAATCCATCGGACGCACCGCCGCCGAACGCGCCCTGCGCCGCCTCAGCAGCCGCAGCATCCCCACCGGCACTTATCCCGTATTGTTCGACACAACCATATCGGGCGGTTTAATCGGCCACCTGGTCGGCGCACTCAGCGGCGGCGCACTCTACCGCCAAAGCAGTTTCCTCATTAACAGCATCGGCAAAACCATCCTGCCCGAGTTTGCCAACCTGCGCGAAGAACCGCACATCCCCCGCGCCTTCGGCAGCACCTGTTTCGACTCCGAGGGCGTAGCCACACAACCGCGCTTCGTCATCCGCAACGGCGTGGTCGAGGGCTATTTTCTGAGCAGTTACAGTGCGCGCAAACTCGGCATGACCACCACCGCCAATGCAGGCGGCGCACACAACCTCTACCTTGATTCCACCCATCCCGACCAAACCGCCCTGCTGAAAGAAATGGGCAGCGGCCTATTGGTTACCGAACTGATGGGTCAGGGCGTGAACACCATCACCGGCGACTACTCGCGCGGCGCGGCGGGATTTTGGGTGGAAAACGGAATCATTGCCTATCCCGTCCACGAAATCACCATTGCCGGCCGCCTGCAGGATATGTACCGCAACATCGCCGGCATCGCCGACGACGCATTACGCCGTTCGTCCAACAAAATCGGTTCGATTCTCGTCAGCCAAATGACCGTAGCAGGCTCGTAACCGGACATATCCGCACACTTTTGCGCCGACAAACCTGAAAAGCCGTCTGCAAATCCGATTTTGCAGACGGCTTTTACCGGTGCAAAAACTGTTTCACTGCCAGCAATTTTCATGGCTTGAATAAAATATGGCCATTCAACACAATCCGTGTCAAATGACCATACACCATACGAAGAACGGCTGATTTACCGAAAAAACCGCCTTCCATTCAAACAGCCAAGCACTTTCAGGCCGGCATTCCGGCGTCGCCGCACTTAGCCCTTATTCACTTCTTCAAGCCATGCCAGTGCTTTGGCCTGCCATGCTTTTGCTTGGTCATTGTCAAACTTCTGCATAGCAGCAATCTGTTCATGAATTTTAGCCTGCATCTCGGGTGTATCTTGAAGATACCGCTGCTTCATGGGTTCGAGCAGCAAGGCTTCCAGCAGATACAGATTCAAATCCGACTTCAATTCCGGCAACTGCAATAAATGTCTTAATGCCGAATACGCCTTTTCCGGCTGATTCAGCGCAATGCTTGCACGCAGATAGGCATTGTGCCGCCCATAGTTGTACACCACTTCATCAACGGCTATCGATTGCTGCAGGCTCGGCAGTTTCAAAGGCAAACTTTGTTCGGCATAAACCAAAGCCAAACGGCTGGCATTTTCGCTTAGAAAGTGTTCGGCAAGGTGTACCAGCGATTCGGCGTTTTCGGGCGAATTGTCAAACGCCAACTGCCACTGGTAAACCGCTTTTTCTATTTGTCCGAGCCGCACATATTCGCCCGCCAAAGACATCAATGTATAACGGCGATGTTCCGAACCTGCGTCTGCATAGTTTAAACTTTTGGCATACCACTCTGCCGCTTTCTCATGCATTTTGGCATCACGGTATGACTGCGCGCAGAAAAAAGCGTTTTGGGCACATAAAACCCTGTCGTCATCTTCGCTGAAATATTTCTCCAACATCAGCGCATCTTCATAATATCTTTTCGGATTTTGGCTGCGCGCCCCAAAACGCCCCGACACCACGTGATAATCCCCCTCAATCAGCGTCTGCACGCTCGGGCGTTCGATATGGAGCTGTTCGTGTACCGCACCGCGCCACTTCCATTGCGGATCGTTTTTAATCAACAGGCGGCGCGTATAAAAACGGTCTGTCGAATACTGGTTCCGCATTTTGAAAAAATAAGCATCGGAAACAAGGTTTGCACTCGGCTTCAGATTGATATCGCCGACAAGCCTGTCGTCCGCATCGAAAAAGAACAGATAATCCGCCTTGCCGTGTGCCGCCTCCATCGCCAGTTGGCGGTTATGCCCAAAATGCTTCCATTCGTGATGCACCAATTCGCCTTTAATCCCTTTTTCGGCAAAAAAACGGCAAATCCGCTCAGGCGTATCATCGGTCGAACCGGTATCGGCAATGACCCAATAATCCAGCGGAATATACTCAAGGATATTGCAAAGCGTTTCTTCGATAATCTCCGCTTCGTTTTTAACAATCATATTTAAACAAATGGTGGACATAATGTTTCAGCAACACAAAATAAACAATCAAAATCGTATATTAACAAATTTTACCCGCTCCAAATAGCTCAAACATACAAATGCCGTCTGCAAATATGCCATATGCAGACGGCATTACCCTTTTCATCGCAACTTTCTCCCCGCCGGACATTCAGGCAACATACCGTTATTCATACCGTTCCGACAGATTTCATGATAAAATTACAAACCGTTACAAGAAGCAGCCAACAACAGTCTTTCGGTAACGCCTGCCGCCGGATATTCTCTTTTTTTCAGACGGCCTTTTGTTATTTACGCTCAACTTACTGCAACAGGATATAAAAATGTCAAACACATTAAAAGAAGCCGCACTCAAATTTCATGAATTTCCCGTGCCCGGCAAAGTATCGGTAACACCGACCAAATCGCTTTCCACCCAAGAAGAATTGGCACTGGCCTACTCTCCGGGCGTTGCCTTCCCCTGCTTGGAAATCGAAGCCAATCCCCAAGATGCCTACAAATACACCGCAAAAGGCAACTTGGTCGGCGTCATCTCCAACGGTACTGCCGTATTGGGCTTGGGCAACATCGGCGCATTGGCCGGCAAGCCCGTGATGGAAGGCAAAGGCGTATTGTTTAAAAAATTCGCCGGCATTGACGTGTTCGACATCGAAATCGACGAAAAAGACCCGCAAAAACTGGTGGACATCATCGCTTCCTTAGAGCCGACTTTCGGCGGCATCAACTTGGAAGACATCAAAGCACCCGAATGCTTCTACATCGAACAAGAACTACGCAAACGCTGCAAAATCCCGGTATTCCACGATGACCAGCACGGTACCGCCATCATCACCGCCGCCGCCGTATTGAACGCCCTGCGCTTTACCGGCCGCAAAGCCGAAGAAGCGACTTTGGTCTGCTCCGGTGCGGGCGCAGCTGCGATTGCCTGCCTGAACCAGCTCTTGGCCGTCGGCTTGAAACGCGAAAACATCACCGTTTGCGACTCCAAAGGAGTGATTTACAAAACCCGAGAAGACAAAGACCGCATGGACGAATCCAAACAATTCTACGCGGTTGAAGACAACGGCCAACGCAGCTTGGCCGATGCCGTTGCCGGTAAAGACATTTTCTTGGGCTTGTCGGGCGCGAACCTGCTGACACCGGAAATGCTGAACACCATGAACGAGAAACCGATTGTGTTCGCCATGGCCAATCCGAATCCGGAAATCCTGCCGCCGCTGGCCAAAGAAACCCGCGCCGACGTGGTAATCGGTACCGGACGTTCCGACTTCCCGAACCAAGTCAACAACGTATTGTGCTTCCCGTTTATCTTCCGCGGTGCGCTGGATTGCGGCGCAACCACCATCAACGAAGAAATGAAACTGGCCTGCGTGTACGCACTGGCTGATTTGGCGATGGAAGAAGTACCGGAGGAAGTGGTTGCCGCTTACGGTCAAAAATTCGAATTCGGTGCGGACTATCTGATTCCGACTGCTTTCGACCCGCGCCTCTTGCCGCGAGTAGCCGCCGCTACCGCCAAAGCCGCGATGGAAAGCGGCGTGGCCAGCCGTCCGATTGCCGATTTGGAAGCCTACCAAGCCAAATTGAGCGAAATGAAGTTATAACGCAGTTTTAAAACCATCAAGGCCGTCTGCAAAACCGACACCGAAGGATTTATCCTATGATACGGTATGCAAATTTGCAGACGGCCTTTTTTTATTTTCAAACCCGATAAAATATCGTTCTAAAAAAATAAAAATGATACGGCACTGCTCCGCATCATCTAGGGCTTGCGGCAACGCCGTATCATTCCGATTTTGGATAAAGATAAACTGTTCTCCGACTGCCCATCTGCTCAATATCTGCATCTGGAAGTTGAATATAAACCGTTTATTTTAATAAAGTTTTCCAATCCAAACCGCTTTTCGAGCGAACTTGTGTTACTTCCTGCGTTTCCAGATTGATGGCGGTCAGTTCTCCTCCCCACAACGCACCGGTATCGAGCGAAATGATGTTGTGCTCGTTCATATAACCCAGCGACGACCAATGCCCGAATACAATCGTATGGTCGAGATTCTTTCTGTCCGGCACGCGAAACCACGGGCGAAGATAGAGCGGCATCTTATCAAGCGTAGCTTTAAAACTGTAATCCAGCTCATTTTTGTAGGTCAGCGCGCGCATTCGGGTAAAAGCGTTCACAATCAGGCGCAGGCGGTCATACCCTTCAAGGTTTTCATGCCATTCGGTCGGTTTGTTGCCGTACATTTTGGCAAAGAATTTTTCATATTTTCCGCCCTGCAATTCGGCCTCTGCCTCGCGCGCCAAGCTCCCCGCCTTTTCGATGCTCCATTGGGGCAGTATACCGGCGTGCACCATGACACGACTGCCTTCCCGCACCATCAAAGGTTGGTGGCGCAGCCAGTCAAACCACTTGCCGCTGTCGGGATGTTTTAAAATCGGGCTGATGGTATCGCTGCGTTTGACGCTGCCGTGTCCGTATCCGACGGCAAGCAAATGCAGATCGTGGTTACCCAAAACCATCTGCACGCTGCTGTCGTGTTTCATGGCAAACTGCAGCGTTTCCAATGATTTCGGCCCCCGATTGACTATATCGCCGGTCAGCCAGAGCGTATCTTTTCCGTGGTTAAAATCAAGTTTGCGTAACAGCGCGACAAGCTCGTCAAAGCAGCCTTGAATATCGCCGATTGCGTAATGTGCCATAATTTTTATCAGTATCTGTTATCAACAATAAATTTCAGACGGCTTAGGCCGTCTGAACAATGCAGGCAGCGTCAGCCTGCCCTTCTTCAATCATCAATTTCCTGCGGATAAAGTGCCGTCAAATCAAAACACGGGACAACAGGCTGCAACCGGTATTGAGGCCGTCTGCAAAACCGTACCGCCCCCATCGGCAGGATACGATGATGTTTTATAGTCGAATAAAATAAGAATGAGACAAGGCAGCGAAGCCGCAGACAGTACACATAGTACGGCAAGGCAAAGCAACGCTGTATCATTCTTATTTTAAATGACTATACTTACCGCTCAACATCAAGCGTTCAGGACCAATACCGCTTCTGCTTCCACCTGTACGCCTTTGGGCAACGAAGCCACGCCGATGGCGGCGCGAGCAGGGAAAGGTTGGGGCATAAACTCGGCCATTACTTCGTTGAAAATGGCGAAGTTGCCCAAGTCGGTCAAGTAAGCGTTAACTTTGACGATGTCGCCCAATGTGCCGCCGGCCGCTTCGGCTACGGCTTGCAGGTTTTTAAACACTTGCACGGCTTCGGCGCGGAAATCGCCGCCGCCGACCACTTCCATGGTTGCCGGATCAAGCGGAATCTGGCCGCTCATGTAAACGGTATCGCCCGCGCGGACGGCTTGGCTGTATGCGCCGATGGCGGCAGGGGCATTGTCGGTGTGGATAATGGTTTTCGCCATGATTTTCTCCTGAGATGCGTTTTTCGAGAAGCGTTATTATCGTATAAATTATGGGCTTTGAATAGATTTACAGACGGCTTGGCCGTCTGTAAACATTACAAAAAGCATTGCAATAAATCGTTTAAAAACAATCTGCCCTGTGCGGTCGGGCGAAACATAGCAGGGTCGTTTTCCAACAAACCTTTCCGGCGTGCGGTTTCGATTTGCGCCATGATTTGTGCGGTAGGTACGCCCGTGCGCTCTTGCAGCATGGCGGCGGGTACGCCGTCGGTCAGGCGCAGCGCGTTCATCATAAACTCAAACGCCAAATCATCGGCGGCAATGTTTTTGCGCTCAATCGCGGCAGTCGGATTTTCCCGCATGGCCGCGAGGTATTCGCTCGGATGGCGGCGGCGGGTGGTGCGCTCGATGCGGTCGTGATGGGAAATTTTGCCGTGTGCGCCAGCGCCGATGCCGAGATAGTCGCCAAACTGCCAGTAGTTCAGGTTGTGGCGGCATTCTTTGCCCGCTTTGGCGAAAGCGGAGGTTTCGTAATGTTTGAAACCTGCTTCGGCCAGCGCGGCGTGTACCGCGTCTTCAATATCCAACGCGGCTTCGTCTTGCGGCAGGCCTTGGGGCGGCGTATGGCCGAACACGGTGTTCGGCTCCATCGTCAGGTGGTAGGCACTGATATGCGTTGCGCCGGTGGCAATCGCCTTATTGACATCGCTAAAGGCCGTCCGAACGGTTTGTTTCGGCAGCGCATACATCAAATCGATATTGACTTTTTCAAACACATTCAAAGCGGTATCAATCGCCTTTAACGCCTCGCCGCTGTTGTGCACGCGCCCCAAGCGGGCAAGCATTTCATCATTAAAGCTCTGCACGCCGATGGAAAGCCGCGTGATGCCTGCGTCTTTGAAGCCTTTGAATTTTTCGGTTTCAAACGTGCCCGGATTGGCTTCCAGCGTGATTTCCGCTTCGGGCTGCAATTTCACCAACGCGCGTATGCCGCTCAACAGCCGGTCAATCGCTGCGGCGGAAAACAGGCTGGGCGTGCCGCCGCCGATAAATACGGTTTCCACCGCCCGCCCCCAGACATGGGGCAGCTCGGTTTGCAGGTCGGCCAGCAGCGCATCTGTATATTCCGCTTCGGGCAGGCCGTTTTGCAGGTTTTTGATGCTGTGGGAGTTGAAGTCGCAATAGGGGCATTTTTTGATGCACCACGGAATATGGATATAAAGCGACAAGGGCGGCAGCGCGGTGAGTTTTCCGGCTTGCGGGAAGATGACGGGGTTCATGTGTTGGTTTTGATTTGGGATTAAGGCCGTCTGCAAAATGAGAGATACCGAGCGGCTTCACGATACGGCCGTTTTGATGACTTTCGGGGGTTCGGCACAAATCATTTATTGCAATTTGCAGACGGCATGTACATCATTAAGGTACTAATTTGGCGGGATATTCGCACAAATCCTGAATCATGCAGCCGCCGCATTGGGGCTTGAGGGCTTTGCAAGTGTAGCGGCCGTGCAAAATCAGCCAATGGTGCGCGTCCATCAAAAATTCCTTCGGAATAAAACGCATCAATTTGTCTTCCACTTCGCGCACATTTTTGCCCGGTGCGATTTTGGTCCGGTTGGCCACGCGGAAAATATGCGTATCCACTGCCATCACCGGTACACCGAATGCAGTATTCAATACGACATTGGCGGTTTTCCGCCCTACGCCGGGCAATTCTTCCAATGCCGCGCGGTCTGCCGGCACTTCTCCGTTGTATTTTTCCAGCAGAATCCGGCAGGTTTGCATGATGTGTTTCGATTTGGTTTTATACAGCCCGATGGTTTGGGTATAAGACATTACCCCGTCCAGCCCCAAATCCAGCATGGCCTGCGGCGTATTGGCCACGGCAAACAGCTTGTCGGTTGCTTTGTTTACGCCGACATCCGTTGCCTGCGCCGACAGCAATACGGCAATCAGCAGCTCAAACGGGGAGTTGAAATTCAATTCTGTGGTCGGGTGCGGATTGGCTGCGCGGAAACGCTCGAAAATTTCTTGTCTGATGGCTTTATTCATAACAAACAGTAAAAAACAACAAAAAGGCCGTCTGCAAAACCGCTGAATCTGCAGTTTCAGACGGCATTGTCAGAGATTAGCGGCGCAAAACCGCGCTGCCTAGATATTTCCGCACACCGTCTGAAATGGCCTGTGCACATTGTCTGCGGAATGCTTCGCTGGCCAGCAGTTTTTCTTCGATCGGATTGGAAATAAAAGCGGTTTCCACCAAAACAGACGGAATATCCGGCGCACGCAAGACGGCGAAATTGGCTTCGTCCACACGGCCTTTGTGCAATTTATTGAGCTTGCCCAACTCATTCAAAACCGCCTGCGCCAGCTTGCGGCTGTCGCGCATGGTAGCGGTTTGGGTCATATCCAAAATCGCATTGTCCACCTGCACATTGCCGCTGACCTGAACGCCGCCGATGGCATCAGCATTATTCTGCGTTTGCGCCAAAAAGCGTGCCGCCGCGCTGCTTGCCCCACGCGGATTGAGAATATATACCCCCGTACCGCGCGCGGTCGGGCTGGTAAACGAATCCGCATGAATGGAAACGAATATATCTGCCTGCAAGGTCCGGGCTTTCGCCACACGCACGTTCAGCGGGATAAACACATCTTCGTTGCGCGTCATGTGTACCGTATAACCAAACGCTTCCAAGCGTTTTTTGGTTTCCCGCGCCACAGACAATACCACGTCTTTTTCGCGCAATCCGTTCGGGCTGACTGCGCCCGGGTCTTCACCGCCATGCCCCGGATCGAGCACCACTACCGGCTTGCGGCGGCCGCGGTCGGACTGCTGGGTCGGCTTGCTGATACGCGCCGGTTGTTCCGTTGCCTTGGTACGTCCCGAAGACGATGCTGCCGCATTAGCATTGAGCAGAGCCATCATCGGATCGTCGGGATCCATGCCTTGAGGATACAAATCAATAACCAACCGGTGTTTGAAACCGCCTACCGGCGCAAGAGTGAAAACCTGCGGATTGACGCTTTGCTTCAAATCCACCACCAAGCGCACCGTAGTCGGTGTATTTTGCCCGACACGGATACTGCGGATAAACGGATCGTCGGCCTGTACTTTACCCGACAAACCCTGCAACACCTGATTGATGTGGGCGTTTTCAATATCCACCACCAGCCGTGTGGGATTCTCCAGCGTAAAATGCTGGTAACGCACGGCGCGGGAACTTTCTACGGTAATGCGGGTATAGGCGTGTGCCGGCCAGATACGGGTGGCCACAAACTGCGCGGGCGTTGCCGTTTTTGCCAGCGCATGGGAAATCGGCGTTAATGCAAACAGCAGTCCGGCCGCCTTGCGTACTGCCTGCCTTCTTGTTAGTTTAACCATGCTTCCAAACTTTTCCGGCCCTTATCGGTATGTGCTGCGGCGGTGAAACGGCGGCCTTCTCCGGCGTGTTCCAATGATACGGTAATATCGGCAGCCGGCGTAAATTCTCCGCCTTGTTGCGGCCACTCAATCAGGCAAACGCAATCTGCTCCGAACAAATCGTCCAAACCGGCATCTTCCCATTCTTCAGGCATAGAAAAACGGTATAAATCGAAATGATGCAGCGTAAAACCATCGAAAGGATAAGATTCGACAATGGCATAAGTCGGGCTTTTTACTGCCCCTTCATGCCGCAAGCCGCGCAACAAACCGCGTGTAAACGTGGTTTTTCCCGCACCCAAATCACCTTGCAGATACACGACCAGCGGCGCGGCGAGCGATTGCGCCCACTCTGCACCAAGTGCCAAAGTGGCCTCTTCATCGGGCAAAAAACGGGAAACAGCGGCATTGTCGGTCATCATCCTGCCTTTTATTGATGTATAAAGGGTTAATTATCCGTCAATCACGGCAGTTTGAAAACCACGCAAATGCTAAAGTTTCGCTAAATGCCGTCTGCAAAATACAGCATACTGCATCAGAACCTTTGCAAAGCAGATGAAACCGCCGAGCGAAGCGTGTAAAATACCTGCATTATCACTACGGTACTGCAACATGACGACCAACACCCAACGCCCCATCGGAGTATTTGATTCCGGTGTCGGCGGCCTGACCAATGTCCGCGCCCTGATGGAGCGTTTGCCGATGGAGAACATTGTTTATTTCGGCGACACCGCCCGCGTTCCCTACGGCACGAAGTCTCGCGCCACCATCGAAACCTTTTCCATGCAGATTATCGATTTCCTGCTGGAGCATGATGTAAAAGCCTTGGTCATCGCCTGCAACACCATTGCCGCCACTGCCGGAAGCAAAATCCGCCAAAAAGCAGGCGGAATGCCCGTACTGGACGTGATTTCCGCAGGCGCGCAAGCAGCGCTGGACACTACCGCCAACAATAAAATCGGCATCATCGCCACCAATACCACCGTAAACAGCAATGCTTACGCCCGCGCCATCCACAGCAGCAACGCCGATACGCTGGTACGCACCCAAGCCGCGCCGCTTTTAGTGCCGTTGGTGGAAGAAGGCTGGCTCGATCATGAAGTGACCCGCCTGACCGTCCGCGAATATCTCAAGCCGCTGTTGGTAGACGGTATTGATACCTTGGTTTTGGGCTGCACCCATTTTCCGCTGCTCAAGCCGCTGATTAGTCAGGAAGCACCCGACATTACGCTGGTTGACTCCGCCATTACCACCGCCGAAGCCACCGCCAAAGCCCTCGCTTCCGCCGGTTTGCTCAATACCGACAACCCGTCTCCGGACTACCGTTTTTACGTCAGCGACATTCCGCTGCGCTTCCGCACCATCGGCGAACGCTTCTTGGGCCGCAGCATGGAACAGATTGAAATGGTTGCGCTGGGCTGATCGGCTGCTTTGCAAACCATTATCAAACGCCCGAACCCGTATCCGCAAAAAAGGCCGTCTGCAAAATTACAGACGGCCTTTTGATTTATAGTCGAATAAAATAAGAATGAGACAAGGCAGCGAAGCCGCAGACAGTACACATAGTACGGCAAGGCAAAGCAACGCTGTATCATTCTTATTTTAAATGACTATACAAACAATAATATTTACAGGCAGCAGCACACAATCAAATCAAGCAAGCATAAAAGGCGACACCAAGCCGCCGTTATACCATGCCGCCTGCCTGCCCCATCATTTATCCGGTAACGATAACCGGCTTGTCAGTCGCAATAATCACACCACCGCCCAAGCAGACATCGCCATCATACAATACGGCAGACTGCCCCGGCGTTACCGCCCATTGCGGCTCGTCAAACATCAATTCCGCCGTTTCATCGTCCAAATAGCGCAACTCGCACGCCGCGTCCGCCATACGGTAACGGGTTTTGCAGGTATAACGCCCCGCTTTCGGACGCTCCGGCAGCGTAAAGCTCAAATCATTCATCACCAAACTGCGCGTATAAAGCAGCGGGTGATCGTGCCCCTGCACCACAATCAATTCGTTTTTGGCCAAATCTTTTGCCGCCACAAACCACGGCTCGCCCGCACCGCCGATGCCCAAGCCCTTGCGCTGTCCCAACGTATAAAACATCAACCCGACGTGCTCGCCGACTACCTTACCTTCCGGCGTAACCATCTTACCGTTATTGGTAGACAGGTATTTCTGCAAAAACTCACGAAACGGCCGCTCGCCGATAAAGCAAATACCCGTGCTGTCTTTTTTTGCCGCCGTCGGCAATCCAAACTCTTCCGCCAAACGGCGTACTTCCGGCTTTTCCAAGTCGCCCAACGGGAAAATCGCCCGCTCCAGTTGGAACGGTTTCAAGCGGTAGAGAAAATAGCTTTGGTCTTTATTGTTATCCAAACCTTTGAGCAGATAATGCACACCGTCGCGCACTTCCTTGCGCGCATAATGTCCGGTCGCAATCACATCCGCCCCCTGCTCCACGGCATAATCCAGAAAACATTTGAATTTGATTTCCGCATTACACAACACATCGGGATTCGGCGTGCGGCCGGCGCTGTATTCCTTTAAAAAATAAGCAAATACATTATCCTTATACTGCGCGGCAAAATTCACAATATCAATATCGATACCGACAATATCCGCCACCGCAATCGCATCAAACGAATCCTGCTTGATGCTGCAGTATTCGTCATTATCATCATCTTCCCAGTTCTGCATAAACACACCGCGCACCTGATGCCCCTGACGTTGCAGCAGCGCGGCAGTAACCGAAGAATCCACACCGCCGGAGAGCCCGACGATGATGTTTTGCAAAGTATCCGTTTTCATAACATCTGTATATTAAGGCAAGAACTGCCGATTTAAAGCACGATTTTAGCACCCGCCACATCCCATATCCACTTTAATATAACAAAAACATCTTTACACCAAACAAACCATTCTTTCCCATTTGCAGACGGCCTCGCTAAAGTTATGCCCAATCAAGCAACAAAGGAATCTCCACATGACCGCATCCACCGCCCCGCTCCTGCGCTTCATCACCGCCGGTAGCGTTGACGACGGCAAATCCACCCTCATCGGCCGTCTGCTCTACGACAGCAAAACCCTGCTGACCGACCAACTCGCCAAACTCGACCATGCCGCCGCCAACGGCGAAACACCCGACTTCGCCAGCCTCACCGACGGCCTCGCCGCCGAGCGCGAACAAGGCATCACCATCGACGTAGCCTACCGCTATTTCGCCACACCGAAACGCAAATTCATCATCGCCGACACCCCCGGCCACGAACAATACACCCGCAACATGGTAACAGGCGCATCCACCGCCGATGCCGCCATCGTTTTAGTGGACGCCACCCGTGTCGATTTCAGCAGCGGCACACCCGTATTGCTGCCGCAAACCAAACGCCACAGCGCCATTTTGAAGCTCCTCGGCTGCCCCCACATCATCGTTGCCGTCAACAAACTCGACCTGCTCGATTTCGACGAAGCCAAATATCAAGCCATTACCGAAGCCTATACCGCACTGGCGCAGCAAATCGGCCTCAAAGCCGCCGTACATTTCCTGCCCATCAGCGCACTGCAGGGCGACAATATCGTCAACAAAAGCACGCGCACCCCTTGGTACACCGGCCTGCCACTGCTCCCCCTGCTCGAAAGCCTGCCCGTTTCCCGCAACGATGCCGCCTCACTCGCCGCACACTTCCCCGTACAGCGCGTTGCCCGCCAAGACGGCAGCAGCAGCGACGATTTCCGCGGCTACCAAGGCCGCCTCGAAGCAGGCCGTCTGAAAACCGGCGACGAAATCAAAGTCCTGCCCGGCGGACAAACCGCCAAAATCGCCGAAATCTACAACCCCGACGGCAAAACCGAAACCGCCGAAGCAGGAGAAGTATTGACCATTACGCTCGATACCGACCTCGACATCTCGCGCGGCAACAGCATCGTTGCCGCCGGCAGCCAAACCGTTCCCAACCAGCAATACCAAGCCGCACTCTGCTGGTTTGACGAAACACCGCTCAATCTGCGCCGCAAATACCTGCTCAAACACACCACGCAGACCACCGCCGTCAAAATCAGCGAAATCGCCTATGTTTGGGACGTGAACACCTTAAGCCAAGTCCAATCCGCCACCGAACTCAAGCTCAACGACATCGGCCACGTCAGCCTCAAAACCCAACAGCCGCTGGCCGCCACCACTTACGGCGAAAACCCCGCCACCGGCGCATTTATCCTGATTGACGAAGCCACCAACCACACCGTCGCCGCCGGCATGATTCGCGCGGATCATCAAGCGGACAGCTTTGAAATTTAACGAACTTTGGCGTCCAAACCGATAAAAGGCCGTCTGTAAAATTGGTTGTTTTACAGACGGCCTTTTATCCAAACAAACCGCTTGGAATCCTTTCCCAACGCCTCATAACACCGGCACAAATACCGATTGAACCAACCCGACCCGCATTCTTTAAAACTCAAATTATAGTCATTTAAAATAAGAATGATACAGCGTTGCTTTGCCTTGCCGTACTATGTGTACTGTCTGCGGCTTCGCTGCCTTGTCTCATTCTTATTTTATTCGACTATATTTCAACTGTTTATGCCGAATAACAAACCATAAAGGCCGTCTGCAAAACAGGTATTTTACAGACGGCCTTTTCCGCTTGTTCAATCATGCAGCCTATACCGCTGCTTCGCTGCGCTCACCCGTGCGGATTCGGATTGCCTCCTCCACAGGATACACAAAAATCTTACCGTCGCCGATTTTACCGGAGCGGGCATTTTCAATGATGGCTTCAATAGCGCGTTCGACATCGTTGTCCGCCAAGACCAGCTCGACTTTCACTTTCGGCAGAAAATCAACCGCATATTCCGCGCCACGGTAAATTTCAGTGTGTCCTTTTTGGCGGCCAAAACCTTTAACCTCGGTAACGGTCATGCCGGTAATGCCGATTTCGGTCAACGCTTCACGCACATCATCGAGTTTGAACGGCTTGATAATCGCCTCGATTTTTTTCATTACCCTGTTCCTTTCTTTGGGGATTGGATATTTTGCAGACGGCCTGTTACAGGCATTCGGGCCGTCTGCAATTTTATAGTCATTTAAAATAAGAATGATACGGCGTGGCTTTGCCTTGCCGTACTATGTGTACTGTCTGCGGCTTCGCTGCCTTGTCTCATTCTTATTTTATTCGACTATATCTGTCTGAACGAAAACTACCATAATGCAGTATTTTATTCAAACGGATTAAGAAGCAGCCGCCCGCTATTCCGATATGATACGCCTTCCCCAAGCCGTCATTTTCGTGCTGACAAATTATCAACAGTTCCCCGCCGTTTCAGCGTATAATCCCCCTTTTTCCAACCGCATTTGAGAGCTGAATCTATGTCTGTTGTTTTGCCCCTGCGCGGTGTTGCCGCACTGTCTGATTTCCGTGTTGAAAAACTGCTGAAAAAAGCCGCCGCAGCCGGTTTGCCCGAAGTGGAACTGGAAAGCGAGTTTTGGTATTTTGTCGGCAGTGAAAACGCTTTAGACGCGGCCGCCGTCGAAAAACTGCACGCCCTGCTCGACGCGCAAAGCGTGGCTGAAGTGCCTGCCGCTTCAGACGGCCTGCATTTGTTTCTGATTACCCCGCGCATCGGCACGATTTCCCCTTGGACTTCCAAAGCCACCGACATTGCACACAACTGCGGCCTGTCTGAAATCGGGCGCATCGAACGCGGTACGGCGGTTTGGCTGAAAGGCCGTCTGAACGATGGGCAAAAACAGCAGTGGGCGGATCTGCTGCACGACCGCATGACCGAAAGCGTGTTGGCCGACATCGGCGCGGCGGCGCAATTATTCCGCCATATCGAGTCGGAAACTTTCTCTACCGTCGACGTATTGGCGCAAGGCAAAGCAGCCTTGGTCAAAGCCAACAGCGAATTGGGCTTGGCCTTATCCGCCGACGAAATCGATTATCTGGTGGAAAACTATCAGGCATTAAACCGCAATCCGAGCGATGTCGAGCTGATGATGTTCGCCCAAGCCAACAGCGAACACTGCCGCCACAAAATCTTCAACGCGGATTTCATCCTCAACGGCGAAAAGCAGCCGAAATCCCTGTTCCGCATGATCCGCGACACCCACGAAGCCCATCCGGAAGGCACCGTAGTCGCCTATAAAGACAATTCGTCGGTCATCGAAGGCGCGAAAATCGAACGCTTCTACCCGCACGCCGGTGAAAACCAAGCCTACCGCTTCCACGAAGAAGACACCCACATCATCATGAAAGTGGAAACCCACAACCACCCCACCGCCATCGCGCCGTTTGCGGGTGCGGCCACCGGCGCGGGCGGCGAAATCCGCGACGAAGGCGCGACCGGCAAAGGCTCGCGTCCGAAAGCGGGCTTAACCGGCTTTACCGTGTCCAACCTGAACATTCCGGATTTGGCGCAGCCTTGGGAGCAAGCCTACGGCAAACCCTGCCACATCGCTTCGCCGCTGGACATCATGATTGAAGGACCCATCGGCGGCGCGGCGTTCAACAACGAATTCGGCCGTCCGAACCTCTTGGGCTATTTCCGCACCTTTGAAGACAAGTTCGACGGCCAAGTGCGCGGCTACCACAAGCCGATTATGATTGCCGGCGGCTTGGGCAGCATTCAGGCGCAGCAAACCCATAAAGACGAAATTCCCGAAGGCGCGTTGCTGGTTCAGCTCGGCGGCCCGGGTATGCTCATCGGCTTGGGCGGCGGCGCGGCCTCCTCTATGGACACCGGTACCAACGACGCTTCTTTGGACTTCAACTCGGTGCAACGCGGCAACCCCGAAATCGAACGCCGCGCACAGGAAGTCATTGACCGCTGCTGGCAGTTGGGCGATAAAAACCCGATTATCTCGATTCACGACGTGGGCGCGGGCGGCTTGTCCAACGCCTTCCCGGAATTGGTAAACGATGCCGGACGCGGCGCGAAATTCAAACTGCGCGATGTGCCTTTGGAAGAACACGGCCTCACCCCGCTGCAAATCTGGTGCAACGAATCGCAAGAGCGTTATGTGTTGTCGATTCTGGAAAAAGATTTGGATACTTTCCGCGCCATCTGCGAGCGCGAACGCTGCCCGTTTGCCGTGGTCGGCACCGCTACCGACGACGGCCACCTGCAGGTGCGCGATGATTTGTTCGACAACAATCCGGTTGACCTGCCGCTCAACGTATTGCTGGGCAAACCGCCCAAAACCACCCGCAGCGACAACACCGTCGCCCGCCGAAGCGAAGCATTCGTTACAGACGGCATCGACCTGAAAGAAGCCGCCTACCGCGTGTTGCGCCTGCCGGCCGTTGCCGCGAAAAACTTCCTGATTACCATCGGCGACCGCAGCGTGGGCGGCATGACCCACCGCGACCAGATGGTCGGAAAATACCAAACCCCCGTGGCCGACTGCGCCGTGACCATGATGGGCTTCAACACCCATCGCGGCGAAGCCATGTCTATGGGCGAAAAACCAACCGTCGCCCTGTTTGACGCGCCCGCTTCCGGCCGTATGTGTGTGGGCGAAGCTATTACCAACATCGCCGCCGCCAACATCGGCGATATGGGCAACATCAAACTTTCCGCCAACTGGATGGCGGCCTGCGGCAATGCGGGCGAAGACGAAAAACTCTACCGCACCGTTGAAGCCACCTCGAAAATCTGCCAAGCCTTGGATTTGAGCATTCCGGTGGGCAAAGACTCGCTTTCAATGAAAACCGTATGGCAGGACGGCGCGGAGCAAAAATCCGTGGTATCGCCTTTGAGCCTGATTATTTCCGCCTTCGCCCCGGTGCAAGACGTGCGCAAAACCGTTACGCCCGAGCTGAAAAACGTTTCAGACAGCCTTTTGCTGGCGGTTGACTTGGGCTTCGGCAAAGCACGCATGGGCGGCTCGGCTTTGGGTCAGGTTTATAACAAGCTCACCGGCGAAGCCCCCGATGTGGACGATGCAGGCCGTCTGAAAGGCTTCTACAACGCCGTCCAGCAACTCATCGCCGAAGACAAACTCTTGGCCTACCACGACCGCGGCGACGGCGGCCTGTTTGCCACGCTGGCGGAAATGGCGTTTGCCGCACGTTGCGGCTTGGATGTAGATCTGACCGCCCTGTCCGCAGCGGGCGTATTGCCTGCGATGTTCAACGAAGAATTGGGTGCGGTTATCCAAATCCGCGCACAAGACTTGGCTGCGGTAGAAGCCGTATTCGCCGCCAACGGCTTGGCCGCAGCAGTGGCCAATATCGGCGCTCCGGCTGATTGCGAAACCCTGCGTTTCCGTGCCAATGGCAATGTAGTGCTGGAAGAAAGCCGTCTGAACCTGCAACGCGCTTGGCAGGAAACCAGCCATGCGATTCAAAAACTGCGCGACAATCCCGCCTGCGCTGACAGCGAATTTGCGCTGCTGGGCGACAACGGACGCAGCGCACTCTTTGCCGATTTGACCTTTGACGTGGAAGAAGACATCGCCGCCCCGTTTATCGCCACCGGCGCGAAACCGAAAATCGCCATCCTGCGCGAACAGGGCGTAAACGGACAAATCGAAATGGCAGCCGCCTTTACCCGCGCCGGTTTCGATGCCTACGACGTGCATATGTCCGACCTGATGGCCGGACGCGTGAAGCTCGACACCTTCCAAATGCTGGCTGCCTGCGGCGGCTTCAGCTACGGCGACGTACTCGGCGCAGGCGAAGGCTGGGCGAAATCCATCCTGTTCCACCCCGCCCTGCGCGACCAGTTTGCCGCTTTCTTCGCCAACCCTAACACGCTCACTTTGGGCGTATGCAACGGCTGCCAAATGGTCAGCAACTTGGCGGAAATCATCCCCGGCACCGAAAACTGGCCGAACTTCCGCCGCAACCTGAGCGAACAGTTCGAAGCCCGCCTGAGCATGGTCAACGTACCCAAATCCGCCTCGCTGATTCTCAACGAAATGGCCGGCAGCAGCCTGCCCGTCGTCGTCAGCCACGGCGAAGGCCGCGCCGACTTCACCCGCACCGGCGGCACCGTCCCCGCCAATCTGGAAATCGCGCTGCAATACGTCGACGGGCAAAACCAAGTCACCCAAACCTACCCGCTCAACCCCAACGGCTCGCCGCAGGGCATTGCGGGCGTAACCAACGCCGACGGCCGCGTCACCATCATGATGCCGCACCCCGAACGCGTATACCGCACCGCGCAAATGAGCTGGGCACCCGACAACTGGCAGGATGCCGAACTCTCCGGCTGGTACCGCCTGTTCGCCGGCGCACGTAAGGCTTTGGGTTAAGCTGTAACCGCCGCTTAACAAGCAAACCAAAAGGCCGTCTGCAAAATACCTATTTTGCAGACGGCCTCAATTAACCCAAAACCCTGAAAGTCAATTTGCGTTCCGCAAGACAACTTTCAGGGCTTGTTTTTTTCTTTTTAAATCAATAAGCAAAAATTTTTTGCGGAATACTTTTTATGCCGTATCAATAGAAAAATTTCATAATGTTTGATTTGATATGGGGTGCTCGATAGAATAAATACACAGGCATTCAACACAGTCCTGCTGCCGCAAGGCTGCTTTGACGAAAACAAAAATGATGAGCCGCAATAACCTATTCAACAAATACCCCGCGGTCATTCACGGAGAAGCCCGCGGGGAAAATGATGAATTTGTCCTGCATACTCGTTACCCGCGCTTCCTTGCCCTCCGTTCATTCGATGAAACTTTTTCAGAGGGATTACCGGCAGGAGCAGTCGGAGGTGAAATGAAACACACCGAAAATGGCAAACTTGCTTTTGATTCCAAAATCGACATCCGTCTGTCCGACTTCATCTTTCTCGACAGCCGTCCCGAAGATTTGGCCAAATTCGCCGAACAGCTTATAGAAGCCTGCAACCGCTGCATTGCCGATACCATCATGCCCAATGAAGAAACAAGGAAATTTGATGACTGAAAAAACGCCATTAGACAAAGCACAGGCAAAATACGAAAGCACCGCCCGCCTGAAAAAAAACAGTATCCTTCAACCGCAATACCGATAAAAAGCTAATCGAACTTGCGAACTCCTACCCAATTTTTCAGGCTAGGTGAAGCAAAAAAGGAAAACTCTACTGGTTCCCAAATTTCAACAACCTTAGGTTTCAAGCAACAACAACCAAACCCAAGTCCCCATGCTCAACACCTCAGACCTGAAACTCAAGTTGCAGGCATTTGAGCGGCAGTACGAAGCCCTCCGCAATCATTTGCAGGTTATGGAATATGTGAAAGAGGTCGATAAAGTTGTGGTTGAGTCTGCTTTGAAGGGTTTGGACAGGGAAATGGCGGTACTGCTGGAGCATTGCCAAGTCTGAAGGTTGAAGAAATCTGCCGCTTTTACCCTAACGCAAAATTTATAGTCGAATAAAATAAGAATGAGACAAGGCAGCGAAGCCGTAGACAGTACACATAGTACGGCAAGGCAAAGCAACGCTGTATCATTCTTATTTTAAATGACTATATTTTCAATATATCGATACCGTGTATTGTCGTTTCTTCAAAAAACTCAAACTCTATGTATCGGGCAAACTTTCTCCATACATGAAGCATCATATGGGTAGCGGATAAAATATGGTCTCAAGCAAATTTTGAGCATATTCCCGATAAATCAAGAAAAAGCCGTCTGCAAATTACCGGCCATACAAGATGGCTTGCATAATCGGTAATTTGCAGACGGCTTTTTTATGGTTTTATCGAATCAGAATGCTACGTAGGTAGCCGGATTCACCGGTTTGCCGTTTTGACGGACTTCAAAGTGAAGCTGTGTCCGGCTTGCATCGCTGCTGCCCATTTTGGCAATGGTCTGGCCGCGTTTCACTGTTTGGCCTTCATTAACCAGCAGGCTTTCGTTATGGCCGTAAGCACTCAGGAAGGTAGAATTGTGCTGGACAATAATCAGGTTGCCGTAACCGCGCAGGCCGGAACCTGCATAAACGACTTTACCGTCGGCCGCCGCAACAACGGGCTGCCCTGCCGTACCTGCGATGTCCACACCTTTGCTGCTGCCGCCAAACTGGGTAATGACATTACCGACAGTCGGTTTCTGCCAAGTAATGCCGCTGACTGTACGGGTTGCGCCGGTTGATACGGTCGGGGTGGTTGCTGCCGTATTGCTTGGTGCGGTAGCCGCTACGGCGGCCGGTGTGCTTGCCGGTGCGACATAACCGCTCGGTTTCACGCGCAGCACCTGCCCGATGCTGATGGTATTGTCGGTCAAGCCGTTCCAAGAGCGTACGTCATCTTGGGAAATATTGTAGCGTTTGGAAATATTGTAAACCGTATCTCCGCGTACAACGGTATGCGTGGCCGCATTAATGTCGACAGGCGCATAAGAAGGAATATAGGCACCGCCGGAACTGCCTGCTGCCGGAGCTGAGGCTGTTTGCGGGGTGTAAGGCAAATCCGATACAGAGCCGGAAGGTTGGTAAGGGGTTTCGCCGTAAGGATTGGAAGCCGCAGTGCCGCTTGCGCTTGAGGCGTTGCCGGAGTTACCTGCAATCACCGGAGCAGGCAGTTGGCTGGCACACGCGCCCAACAGTAAAGCAAGGGCTGCAGGAGCTGCATAAGATGCGGTTTTTTTCAACATATCGGAAGCCTTTATGTGGGTTTTATTATCTCTCGGGGCATATCATAATAAAAATATTCCCTATTCTCAAGTGCTGCAAGTGTTTTCTCCCCCATCGAAAAATCCGCGCCTGATTTGCCTATGATGCGTTTTCTTTTTTATTTTCATCAACATCTGTTTGAAATTTTTGACATATCACGGCCGTCTGCAAAACAGGGAAATGATTATTAACCAAAGTTAACCCGACTGATACCGTCTTTGACACGCTTATCCAGTATATTCCTACCGAGATTGAATTTAGGGAAACGCCGTACCGATGATCATCAAACGCAATTTTTTGCTTCATTTCGCTTTCGCCAGCCTTTTGCTGGCTGTCGGCAGCATGGTTCAGGCTGCCTCACATTCCTCGTTGCTGCGTGATGATTTTTATCCCAACTGCGATGTGCGCCAACTGAATTTGTCTCCCGAGCAGCAAAAATCTCTGCGCCTTATCCGTATGGATTACAAGAAGGCAAACGAGCGTGCTTCCCGCAAGGTTTCGCGCATCGACCGTACGCGCAGGCAGAATATCATCAAGGTTTTGTCCGCTTCCCATTTCGATCAGAATGCTGCCCGCGATTATGTTGAAAGCCGTTATCTGGCCAGCATGGATTTTGCAGTAGATGAGCTGGCTATCCAACACCGCTTTTTCCAATTATTGAATTTTTCGCAACGTCAGCAATGGCTGTCGAGCTGTTTGCGCTGAAGACAGTTTCCATACTCTTGCCGTCTGCAAATATTCGGTTTGAAAAAAGCACTTCGTAATGAAGTGCTTTTTTTATCGGGCAAACAATCATTGTGGGTAAATATAGTCTTTTAAAAGAGAATGATACTGCGTTGCTTTGCCTTGTCGTACTATCTGTACTGTCTGCGGCTTCGCTGCTTTGTCTCATTCTCATTTTATTCGACTATACAGGCGGTGTACAGCATTACCGTATTGTTCTGATTTTGAACCCGCCCGTACTGTAACGGTCTGCCCCGCCCGTTTGCTTGCTACACAACTCTCTCTTCGGGAAGCCGCCCGGCCCAATCGCAGGCAAACTGCCATGCGGAGCGGCCGGAACGGTTGCCGCGCATCTGCGCCCATTGCAATGCGGCTTTTTGTGCGGTTTCATCATATTCCACGCCAAAATCGGCCAACCAGTTTTGTACTGCTTGAAGGTAGTCGTTTTGATCGAACGGATAGAAACTCAACCATAAGCCGAAGCGGTCGGATAAGGAAAGTTTTTCTTCTACGGCTTCTTTTTGATGGATTTCTCCGCGTATACCGGTTGTTCCGCCGTTTTCGTCCATATATTCGGGCATCAGGTGGCGGCGGTTGGAGGTGGCATACACCAGCACATTGCTGCAACGCTGGGATAATCCGCCGTCCAGCGTGGTTTTCAGGGCTTTGTAGGTTTCATCGCCGCTTTCAAAGGATAAATCGTCGCAAAATACGATGAATTTTTCGGGGCGTTGCGCCAATAATGTCAGCAAGGCGGGCAGGCTGACCAAATCGCTTTTATCTACTTCGATCAGGCGCAATCCTTTGTCTGCATATTCATGCAACAGGGCTTTGACCAGCGAGGATTTGCCCGTGCCGCGCGCGCCGCTCATCAATACATTGTTTGCCGGACGGCCTGCGAGAAACTGCTCGGTATTGCGTTTCAAGCGTTCGGTTTGGCTGCCGACTGCTGCCAGTCTGTCCAAAGGAAAAGTATGCGGATTAGGCAGGCTTTCCAGTACTCCTTTCCTCCCGATACTCTGCCAGCGGTAGGCCAATGCACGCCAATCGGTCTCGCCCTGCTCGGCAGGTAAAACCAAATCCAAACGGTTTAATACCGAATAGGCTTTTTTCAAAAATTTCGCCAGTTTCATGATGTTTCCTTTTTGCAGACGGCATTTTGCAGACGGCATTACCGTTTACGGCTTGGTCTGCTGCGCCATCACCCGCATAACGGTATCGACAACGGCCTGCGTTTGCGGATCGATTTCGATGTTGATTTCGTCCCCCGCTTTTCTGCTGCCGAACAGGGTACGTTGCAAGGTTTCCGGAATCAGATGGACGTTAAACTCGCTGTCGCTTACTTCGCCGATGGTCAGGCTGCATCCGTCCAAACCGACAAAGCCTTTGGTTAGGATATAAGGCTTGAGTGCTTCCGGCAAAGCAAACCAGACGGTGCGGTTGAGGCCGTCTGCATCGATACGGGTAATCCGCGTTACCGCCATCACATGGCCGCTCATCACATGACCGCCGATTTCGTCGCCAAACTTGGCGGCGCGTTCCAAATTTACCGCATCGCCGTTTTGCAGACGGCCTAAATTGGTTTTCAACAGCGTTTCCCGCATCAAATCGAAGCTGATGCGGTTGCCGTCTATTCGGGTAATGGTCAGGCAGCAGCCGTTATGGGCGACGGATGCGCCGATTTTCAGGTTGTCTGCCATTTCCTGCGGCAGCTCTACAACATGGGTACGGAAATGTTCGGAAGGCTCTTCCACCTCAACAATCCGCCCCATGCCCTGCACAATACCTGTAAACATATTTTTCCTTTATTTTCTTGATGTTGCTTTATAGCAAACCGCAAAGGCCGTCTGCAAAAACGCTGCTCAAACAGCAGCCAGCCGCGCACGCATTTCGTCGATAACCGCCTGATAATCCGGCTGGCCGAAAATCGCGGAACCGGCAACAAAAGTATCCGCACCGGCTTTGGCCACTTCGGCAATATTCTCGATTTTGATGCCGCCGTCCACTTCCAACGCAATCCGCCGCCCGCTCTGCGCCTGATATTCGTCAAGCATGGTACGAACTTGGCGGATTTTGCTCAAGGTATGGGGAATAAAGCTCTGACCGCCGAACCCCGGATTCACCGACATCAGCAATACCATATCCAAGCGGTCGAGTACGTTTTCCAAAATCTGCACCGGTGTTGCCGGATTCAGCACCAATCCCGCCTGACAGCCCGCATCGCGAATCAGGCTCAGGCTGCGGTCGACATGGCGGCTGGCTTCGGGGTGGAAAGTAATGATGTCCGCCCCCGCTGCGGCAAACGATTGAATCAAATCGTCCACCGGCTCAACCATCAGGTGTACGTCTACCGGCACGCTCGCATAAGGTTTCAATGCCGCACACACCATCGGCCCGAAAGTCAGATTCGGCACATAGTGGTTGTCCATGACATCAAAATGAATCAAATCGGCACCTGCCTCAATCACGCGGCTGACTTCCTGACCCAAGCAGGCAAAATCAGCGGATAAAATACTGGGGGCAATACGGAATTGCGTCATAAAAACTCTCCATAAAATCAGGCTCGGGATATTTTACACCGGACATATTCCGCCATTTTGCAGACGGCCTTTTGCCTCGTTTTGTAAAGGCGTGTATGCTTACGCTTTTTTCCCCATAACAAACGCTTTCAAACATTATGAACTTACTTATCCGAATCAGCAACTTTATCGGCAAAACCTTTGCCTTGTGGGCAGCATTGTGCGCGCTGCTGGCCTTTGTTTCGCCCGAAATGTTTAAATGGGTATTGCCCCATATTCCCTTACTGCTCGGCGTGATTATGTTCGGCATGGGGCTGACGCTCAGCCCGTCGGACTTCAAAATCATCGGCAAACACCCGAAAGCCGTGATTATCGGCATTGTTTCACAATTCGTCATCATGCCGCTGGTTGCCTACGCGTTGGTCAAGCTGTTTGATCTGCCGCCGGAAATCGCCATCGGGGTGATTTTGGTCGGCTGCTGCCCGGGCGGCACGGCTTCAAACGTCATCACTTATTTGGCACGCGGCAATGTCGCCTTATCGGTAGCCGTTACCTCCGTATCAACCCTGCTTGCGCCCGTACTCACTCCGGTTATCTTTCTGATGCTGGCCGGCGAAATGCTCGACATCAATGCGGCGTCCATGTTTGTATCCATCGCCAAAATGGTGTTGCTGCCGATTATTTTAGGCATTGCCGCACACGTTTTGTTCCGCAGGCAAACCGAACGGGCAGCGGGCGTTCTGCCTTTGGTTTCCGTGATCGCCATTACCCTGATTATCGGTGCGGTGGTCGGCGCGAGCAAAGGCAAAATCATCGAAAGCGGGCTGTTGATTTTCGGCGTAGTGGTGTTGCACAACGGTTTGGGTTATCTTTTGGGCTTTCTGGCCGCCAAGCTCTGCAAGCTGCCTTATGCTGCCCAAAAAACACTCGCCATCGAAGTCGGTATGCAAAACTCAGGTCTGGGCGCGGCTCTGGCTGCCGCGCATTTTGCCGCTTCGCCCGTTACCGCCGTACCTTCCGCACTGTTCAGCGTGTGGCACAATATTTCAGGCTCATTATTGGCTTCTTACTGGGCGGCAAAAGCCGAAACTTCCGAACAAAAAGCAGAGCATTCCCTAAACGGATAAACTGTTGAAGCGGAAAATGCGGTTGACGCCGTCTGCAAAATGCCGATTGGTATCCGGCCTTGCTGCCGCCGTAATACCGTATCATTCTGTATAAACCGACTGCATTTTCCGACCATGTATAGTCATTTAAAATAAGAATGATACAGCGTTGCTTTGCCTTGCCGTACTATGTGTACTGTCTGCGGCTTCGCTGCCTTGTCTCATTCTTATTTTATTCGACTATAAGATGTTCCGATACGGCAAAAGGCCGTCTGCAAAATCCAATTTGCAGACGGCCTTTTGTTATGTGACTCATGCAAAATACAGTCTTTACCGCATCTCGGCTTTTCAAGCGCGCATCAATGCCTCAATTTCTGCCACACTCTTAGGCACCAGCGAGGTATAGTTTTCCGAACCCTCTTCCGTTACCAATACATTGTCTTCGATACGGATACCAATGTTGTGGAACGCTTCGGGAATATCATCGGCAGCAGCAATATACAACCCCGGCTCAATGGTGGTGGTCATACCCGGCTGAAGCAGCAGCGGCTTGCCGTCCTGCCAGCGTTTGCCCACATCATGCACATCCAAGCCAACCCAATGCCCCAGCCCGTGCATATAAAACCGCTGATATGCCTGCGATTCGATATTGCCGTCCACAGAGCCTTTCAGCAGTTTCAAATCAAGCAAACCCTGCACCAGTATCTTCAAGGCCAGCATATGGATTTCACCCCAATCCGCCTGCGGTTTCACGGCGGCGATTGCGGCTTCGTTGGCTGCCAATACAATTTCGTACACGTCTTTCTGTACCGCACCGAACCGACCGTTTACCGGAAAAGTCCGCGTAATATCGCCCGCATACAGCCCGTATTCCGCGCCGGCGTCAATCAGCAGCAAATCGCCGTCCCGCAGCACATCTTTGTTCTCAACATAATGCAGGCAACAGGCATTTTTACCGCCGGCAACGATGCTGTTATAAGAAGGAAAGCGCGCGCCCTGCCGCATAAACTCATGCAGAATCTCCGCTTCAATCTGCAACTCGCTCATACCCGGTCGGGTCTGCTTCATCGCCCGAATATGCGCCATCGCGCTGATTTCGCCTGCTTTTTTCAGCAAGGCGATTTCAGCCTCGTCTTTGACCAAACGCATCGAATCCAGCACCGCCGCCAAATCCGCCAAGCATTCCGGCGCATAAGTATTGGTTTGCACGCGGCGGCCGGCACTTTGCTGCACCTTGTGCCACTGCGCCATGACTTTGCTGTCGTATTCGGGATAAACGCCCCACAATGCATACAAACTTTTTTTGTTCAGTATGGCTTTGCCAAGATGCTGTTCCCACTCGCCGAAACTGTATGCCTCGTCGAAAGCAAACGCCTCTGCCGCTGCCTGCGGGCCGTAACGGAAGCCGTTCCAAATCTCTCCTAACTCATCTTTGTCCCGACAAAACAGAATGCTTTTGCCGCTGGCGCCGTCCAGCAGCAACGCCGCTTGAGGCTCGCCAAAGCCGGTCAGATAATGAAAATAACTGTCTTGCCGAAACGGAAATTCGGTATCGTTGCTGCGGCGTTGCTCCGGTGCGGCAAACAATACCGCAAGGCCATTACTGCCGATTTGCGCCAACACACGGCGGCGGCGTTCGATAAAGGGGGTAATGTTCATAAACCTTTCCTGTTCAGGCAATAGCTGTCCAATCAAGCCCATATCAGTATTTCAACAAATACACACCATGCAAAATGCAGACGGCATCACAGCAACCTGCCCCGTTGCGCCGTTCTGATGCTTGCATGCCACAACAAATCGCAAACGGAAACCCATCATGCCGTCTGCAAAACCATCTATTTACAGACGGCCTAGCGGCGTTTGGCAGACTCGGCCTGTTTGCTTTTGGCTTCCGAAACCCGCCAAGCCAGCCACAAAGCGGCTGAAGCGCCCAGCATATCGGCAATGCCGTCTGCAAACGAGCCTTGCCGTGTTGCCGTCCACACCGCCTGCGCGCATTCTCCGGCTACAGCATACACCAGCGCGGTAAGCCACAGCGTGCGATACGGTATGGCAAGTTTTTCCTGCATAAATGCTTTGGCACACAACCAAAACTGTGCGAAAAACAAAGCAAAATGCGCCACTTTGTCGAAATGCGGAAACGGCGGCACACCGCCTCCCGACTCCCGAAAAAGCAGCGAGTAAATCCCCGCCGCCAGCCACAAAGCGGCAAGCAGGGTAAATTTGTTGCGCGGTATCTGCATATCAGGCTTCTTCATCCAACCATGTTTGGCAAATGTTTGCCAAGCGTACAAACTTGCCGCCGCGCTGCTGCAATATTTCGCGCCAGTGCGCCACGTCTTCAGGTGTCGGCGCATCGTCCAAGCTGCATTCGTACAGCCAAAAATCCAGAGTTTCTTCGACAATGCCGACAGACTCGGTTTGAATCAAATCTAAAAGTTCGGACATAATGATTTCTTTTCGCGGGTATCTTTTCGATGGTTTTTTGCAGACGGCCTGAACCAACCAGCCTGAAAACCTTATTTGCTGTGTAAAAACCGCTGCGCTTCTTCCCATTCGCCCGCAAGCAGTTTCGGAAGACCCTGCAACGATTTGCCGACAGAGTCATCAATCAACTGCCGGTCGGCCGCACCGGGCTTGTTCAACACATAACCTATCACCAGATTTTTATCACCCGGGTGGTCGATGCCGAGCCGCAAACGGTAGAAGTTGGGCGTACCGATACGCGCCTGAATGTCTTTCAAGCCGTTGTGCCCGCCGTTGCCGCCGCCCAATTTGAATTTGATGCGGCCGCACGGAATATCCAATTCATCGTGCACCACCAAAATTTCTTCCGGCTTGATTTTGTAAAATTGAGCCAATGCCGCCACCGCCTGACCGGAGCGGTTCATAAACGTGGTCGGCTTCAACAGCCAGACATCACCGCCCTCGTGCGACACCCGCGCCACTTGGCCGAAGAATTTTTTTTCTTCTTTAAATGTTGCCTTCCACTGCCAAGCCAGCTCGTCCAAAAGCCAAAAGCCGACATTATGACGGGTCTGTTCATATTCCGCGCCGGGATTTCCCAAGCCGACAACCAATTTGATTTTATTTTCTGACATGATGTTTTTAGATATTTTTATATGAAAATGCCGTCTGCAAACGGCGTAAAACCAAGCATTCTGCCCGAACCACCCTCAGTTACTGCTCCCGAACGCGGCGGCGGCGGGCTTCTTTCGGATCGATTAAAAGCGGGCGGTAGATTTCGACGCGGTCTTTATCCCGCAAGACGGTTTCGTCTTTTACCCGTTTACCGAAAATCCCCAAAGGGGCCGTCTGCAAATCGACTTCGGGAAAGTGTGCCGCCATATTGCTTTGCAACACAGCCACGCGAGCAGTCGTACCCTCCGCTACCCGCAGCGTTTCCAAAACCTGCCTGTCGGGTAGGCCGTAAACCAATTCAATCTCAAGCATAACGGCGGTCTGCCTCCTTAACAAAAGCCTCTACCAGCGTATTGCTCAAATGATTGAATACCGGAGAAATCAGCGCGGACAGCAGGCTGCTGGAAAAGTCGTACTCCAACTTAAACTCGACTTTGCACATATCGCCGCCCAAATCAATAAATTTCCATGTGCCGCGCAATACTTTAAACGGCCCTTCCAGCAAATCCATACGGATTTCCTCGCCCGGAATATTATGATTGTGCGTTGCAAACGACTGCTGCACGCGCATATAGTCCATAAACAGGCGCGCTTTCAACTCATTGCCGCTGCGTTCGATCACCTCGGTTTTGCTGTACCACGGCAGAAACTGCGGATAATCTTCCACCCTGTCCACCAATTCAAACATCTGCGCCGCGCTGTGCAGCACCAGCATACTTTTCTCTACTTTTTTCATAAGTCCGGCGTACGTTTGCACAAACCGCCATTATAAACGAAACCGCCGCATTTTTCAGACGGCATTCCAACAGCCGAACATACAAAAAGCCGTCTGCAAAACGGCTTTTCCACTCCAACACCTTACCAATCGCCCTCAGGCACACAGCCATGAAACCAAACCATGCGCCGCAAAAAGCGCAGCAACCCCACCTCTGCAACCCAAATTCCGGCAAAGTAGCGCCACGCCGTATCCCGCTTATCCCGTACACCTGCCCCTTGCCGCCTTAACATCACTTAACCTGTTTTCTGCCCAAAGCATTCAACACCGCCACCGCCACAATCAGCGCCACACCCGCATATTGCAACACACCCAGCCGCTCGCCAAGCAAAAACGCCGCCAGCAAAACAGCCGTCAACGGTTCAAAAATCGTAAACACCGAAGCCTTCGCCGCAGGCATTTTTTCCAATCCGCGCATAAACAGAGCAGACGCCGCAATCGTACCCACCAGCGACAAAGACACCGCCGACAACCATACAAACCACGGCTGAAACCATAACTTATGCAATGCCCGATGAGTATCCGGCAGAAACAGCAACAACAGTGCCGAACAACAAATAGACGTAAAAAATACCAGCATAGGCGGATTGCCCGACATCGCGCGTTTGCCCAATACACCATACAGCGCATAGCAGATACCCGACCCCAAACCCGCCGCAATACCCGCCCAATCTGCCGCACCGCCGCCGGTCATCGTCAAGCCCACACCAGCCGCCGCAACTACCGTCAATACCGCCTGCCGCTGCGTAATACCCTCGCCCAACAGAATACGGGCAAAAATCAAGCTCCACACCGGCGCCGTATAGAGCAACGCCACCGCCAAAGAAGAACCCACCTTCGACACCGCCGCAAAATACAGCATACTCATGCCCAACATACCGATAAACGACTGCCCCACCAACACCGGAAGCTGACGCAAACCAAGCTGTTTCAGATACGGCAGAAAATACGGCAACACCGCCAACAGCAAAAAAGCAGCAATCACAATCCGCAATGCCGCCACCTCCGTACTGCCGAACGACAGACGGTTGAGCGTCGCACCCAGCACGCCGAGCGAACCCCAGCAGACCGCACCCGCAATAATTTGCAGCGTTCCCACGGTATGTCTATCCATTATCCCCCCTTATACTCCTCCCCAACCTGCCGCCCGATATTTTGCAGACGGCATACCGTACCGCAATGCCGTCTGCAAAATCAATAGAACGATTATCCTAGCATATCCGCCTGCTTCTGCGAACCTGCCATAGAAAAACAACAGCCCTCCCCGCATAACCCACATAAATAACCAAAATAACAAAACCGCGACGGCTTCCACCGCAAACCACCCCTTACAACACCCATCTGAAAAACTTGCATTTTTCCAAGAAATAGTTATAATGCGCTTCTCTTACGGCGGGTCTCCCCGCATGGTTATTCGGAACAACGGGTCAGGGGCGGAAGCCAGCAGCCCACTCCGATGCGCCAGTGCCGGGGGTTTGGCTCGCCGCCCTATTTGAAAACACCGAACGATGGAAATCTTCGGTGTTTTTTGTTTCGGCTGTTTGCCGTGTAATCGGATTATCAGCACAAAAGCCGTCTGCAAAATGCACGATTTGCAGACGGCTTTTGTTTACTTAGCCATAGCATACCATTACAATCAAATAATACCGTTTGTTACGATTGAAGTCAGGAGACATATCATGAACGCTTCGCAACTCATTCAAAAACTTACCGAAACCGTCGGTGAAAAATTCATTCTGACCGATTCCGCCAAAACCGAGCCGTACCGCCAAGGCTACCGCTTCGGCGAGGGGCGGGCGTTGGCGGTGGTGCGGCCGGGTACGCTTTTGGAAATGTGGAAAATTCTGCAGGCTTGCGTGGAAGCAGATGTGATTGTGATTACACAGGCCGCCAATACGGGGCTGACCGGCGGTTCGACACCCGACGGCAATGATTACGACCGCGACATTGTGATTGTGAACACCATGCGCATCGATATTATCCAGCCGATTAACAATAACGAACAAGTCGTGTGCCTGCCCGGTTCTACCCTGAACCAACTGGAATTGCTGCTGAAACCGCTGGGACGCGAGCCGCATTCGGTGATTGGTTCGTCGTGTATCGGCGCATCGGTATTGGGCGGCGTGTGCAACAACTCGGGCGGTGCATTGGTGCAGCGCGGACCGGCTTATACCGAAATGGCACTGTATGCGGAAATCGATGCGGAAGGCCGTCTGAACTTAGTCAACCATCTGGGCATCGACTTGGGCGACGATCCCGAAGAAATCCTGACCAATCTGCAAGGTTGGCACTATCAGCGCAAAGACATCAGCCAAAACGCGGGCAAAGGCCACGACCACGCCTATTGCGAGCATGTGCGCCAAGTCGACGAACCGACCGCCGCCCGTTTCAACGCCGACCCGGCGCGCCATTACGAGGCTTCCGGCTGTGCGGGCAAACTGATGGTGTTCGCCGTGCGTCTGGACACATTTCCGCAAGAGAAAAAAACCGCCGTTTTCTACATCGGCACCAACGACATCAACGAACTCACCGATATCCGCCGCACCGCGCTGGCGGAGTTTGAAAACCTGCCGGTATCGGGCGAATACATCCACCGCGATGCCTTCGACATTGCCGATGTTTACGGCAAAGACACATTTTATGTGATTAAGAAATTCGGTACGCACCAACTGCCGAAATTGTTTGACATGAAAGCGCGCGCCGACCGCTTCAGCCGGAAAATCAGCTTTCTGCCCAAGCATTTTTCCGATAAGGCATTGCAGCTTTTGAGCAAAGTGCTGCCCGATCACCTGCCGAAATCCATGCGCGAATACCGCGACAGATACGAACACCACCTGATTTTGAAAATGGGCGGCAGCGGCGTGGACGAAGCGCGCGCGTTTCTGAAACAGTATTTCAACGGCAAAAGCGGTGCATATTTCGAATGCAGCCCCGAAGAAACCCAAGCGGCGATGCTGCACCGCTTTGCCGTCGCTTCCGCCGCCATCCGCTACCGCGCCGTACATGAAGAGGAAGTGGAAGACATCGTCGCCCTCGACATCGCCCTGCGCCGCGACGACCGCGACTGGTTTGAAAAGCTGCCGCCCGAAATCGACAGCAAAATCAGCCACAAGCTCTACTACGGCCATTTCATGTGCCATGTATTCCACCAAGACTACATCGTTAAAAAAGGACACAACTGCTTGGATTTGGAACACGAAATGTGGAAGCTCCTCGATGATCGCGGCGCACAATATCCGGCGGAGCACAACGTCGGCCACCTCTACCGAGCCAAACCGGAATTGAAACAGTTTTACCGCAAACTCGATCCGACCAACAGCTTCAACCCGGGCATCGGGCAGACCACCAAAAAGAAAAACTGGGCGGAGTAAAGTTACCCGACTATATGTTGATATAACCGGTATTTAAGACCAAGGCCGTCTGCAAAATCCATATTTGCAGACGGCCTTTTCGCACGGAAATTTATGCCGGAAGAAATTTATAGTCATTTAAAATAAGAATGATACAGCGTTGCTTTGCCTTGCCGTACTATGTGTACTGTCTGCGGCTTCACTGCCTTGTCTCATTCTTATTTTATTCGACTATAACGTTAAAGAAAATGCAAGATACAGCCGAACCACACTAAATGAAACAAGGCAGCCAAACCGCCGACAATACGGGAAGTACGAGAAGCGGCGGCTTTACTGCTTCGGCAGTTTGGCTGAACCTGTTCTTCAAACAAAACGCAACAATGCCGTATTGTGCCGCGTCAAATTGCTTTTTACCGAAAACACTTCGGTGCGTACATTTTCGCAGTTTTTATCTGCCGATTCCCGATTTTCCCTTCTTTCCCACCCGATGAGAAAGTCATTTTTCTAAAAAATTCTTTTCTGCTATGTTCTCCTCATAAAAAAATCCATATTTTCAGGAGAAACAATCATGCATCTGCTCAACCGTGCATTTTCCGTATCCGCATACATTAATGCGGCAGAAAAGCCCGTTTCTCCCCGCGAGATTACCCAAGCACTCGCCATTCCCTTATCCACTCTGTACCGCTTGGTAGCGATATTGAAAGACTGGGGTTATGTGGCCGACAGTACGGAGGCAGGTTTGCTGACTTCAGGCCCGGTTTTCTTGCATAACGGCCTGTATCTCCGCTACGGCTTATTGCCGCAAACCGCACGGCAGTCCCTGCTCAAGCTCGCCGGCCTTACCCGCGAAACCGTTGCCGTGATTACCTCGACACCCGTACAAACCGTTTGCATCGATATGGTGGAAAGCCCGCAACGCTTACGCTGTTCGTTTGCTGTCGGCGAAGTGCAGTCTCCCGTCCGCGGTGCAAGTGCCAAAACCCTGCTTGCCTTCCATGAGCCGGAAAAATGTCGGGAAATCATCAAGCTCTCATTATCTGATTCGCAAGAGCAGGAATATCTGTACCGCAATCTGTCCGAAATCCGCCGGCAGGGATACGGAACCAGCTTGGGTGAAGTAGATGAAAACATTTGGGGCGTTTCTGCTCCCATCTTTAAAAAAGACACCCTACTCGGCGTGGTAACAGTTATGGTACCCGAACACCGCGCCATCGGGCAGAAGGAGCGGTTTGTGCGCTCCGTACTGGACTGCACCACCTCCATCAATGAGTTAATCCGGCTTGCTTAAACATAAATAGAGGAAAGTGTTACTGATACCAATCATCCGTACAGAATGTTTTCTGTCGGTATCAATCAAACTTATTACCGATTTTTCTACAAGGAGCGTACCATGAACCCAATCAGCCTAAGCAGTTTTGAAACGCTGCTGTTTGCCTTACTGGTCTATCTGCTGGGGCACCGCCTGAATAAGCAGACGGCCCTGCTCAATCATTACTGCATTCCGGCACCGGTAACGGGCGGGCTGCTTTCTTCATCGGTAATCACGCTGCTGTCTGCCGTCCAAATCGTCGATATCCGTTTCGACAACAGCCTGATGTCGTATTTTATGTTGATTTTCTTCACCACTGTCGGATTGGGAGCCAATTTCCGTTTAATCAAATTAGGAGGCAAGATTCTGATGGTTTATTGGCTGGCCTGCGGCTTTCTGGCTCTGGCCCAAAACATTATCGGCGTTTCGATGGCTTCCGCACTCGGTTTGGATCCCTTAATCGGCGTATTGGCCGGAGCGGTATCTATGGAGGGAGGACACGGAGCGGCGGCCACTTTCGGCAAAACCATCGAAGAGCTCGGCGTGGCCAACGCCATGCCTGTCGGTTTGGCGGCGGCTACCTTGGGATTGGTTGCAGGCAGCTTGAGCGGCGGGCCGGTTGCCAAAAAATTGATTGAGCAATACAACCTTACCCCCGAAACATTCCGGCAGGAGCAGCACGCGCAATCGGTCATCGATGCCGTACAAGGCGGAAAAAGTAGTTGGAGTGCCGATAAAGTTTTACATATGCTGATGTTGATTACCGCCTGCTGCGTAGCGGGACAATGGTTGGCAAAAGGTTTTGTTTCCCTGACCGGCTTTTCTCTGCCTGCCTATGTTCCTGCCATGTTTTTGGCCGTATTAGCGCGCAATCTTCTGGATTTGAAAAATACCGAGATTGTCGATTTCAAACTGACCACGCTCATCGGCAATATTTCCTTGGCTGTCTTCCTAACCATTGCATTGATGGGCATTAATCTGATACAGATTGCCGATCTCGCACTTTCCCTGATGATGATTGTTGCCGTTCAAGTATTATTTGTCGTATGGTTTGCCTATTTTGTGTTATTTAAATTATTGGGCAAAAACTACGATGCCGCCGTCATGGCTGCAGGCTTTTGCGGCCACGGCTTGGGCGCCACACCCAATGCCATTGCCAATATGGATGCTGTTGCCCAAAAATACGGCTATTCTTATCAGGCATTCATTATTGTTCCCGTGGTCGGCGCATTTC
Source organism: Neisseria animalis (assembly GCF_900636515.1). Classification (NCBI taxonomy): domain Bacteria; kingdom Pseudomonadati; phylum Pseudomonadota; class Betaproteobacteria; order Neisseriales; family Neisseriaceae; genus Neisseria; species Neisseria animalis. The sequence goes on along the minus strand of NZ_LR134287.1, from coordinate 923,523 downwards.
TGATCGATCTTTTCGGTATGCCGATTATCATCACGACAATCAATATCTTATCCAACCCGTAAGGAGAAAACATGGAATATTGGAACGGCCGTATTGATGAGGAAGAAGGAGAAAACGGTCTTCGCTGGCACCAAAAAGTGCAAACTTATGACGGCAGCCAAGCCGTTGCCCTCATCGGTTTTGCTTGCGATGCAGGAGTAGCGCGCAATAAAGGAAGAACCGGTGCCGCGCAAGGGCCCGACGCTTTGCGCCAATCTCTGTCGGGGCTGCCCGTATTCGGCAGCGTTCCCGCCGATGCCGGCAATATTGTCTGCCATGGCGATGACTTGGAAAACGCCCGACAGCGTTACACACAATCATTGCTGCATATGATGGTACACGGCACCTTCCCCATCGGTATCGGGGGAGGACACGAAATCGCCTATGCCTCGGGACGCGCCCTCTATCAGGCATATCCGCAGAAAACCGTCGGCATCATCAACATCGATCCCCATTTGGATCTCCGTATCGACAGCCGCCCCGGCTCCGGCACTCCTTTTCGTGAGCTTGCGGACGACTGCGCACAATCCGGCAGACCGTTCCATTACTTATGTTTGGGAGTCAGCAAATTTGCCAACACCCAATCTTTGTTCAACCGCGCCGACAAACTGAATGTCCGCATGATTTACGATACGGAACTGCTAACCCAGCCGTGGGAAACCACCGCCCGACGCATCGATGATTTTTGCGCGCAAGCAGATGTTATCTACCTGACCATCGACAGCGATTGCATAGCAGGCAACCCCGCCGTCAGCGCGCCTGCCGCATTGGGTCTGCCGCTGCACCTGATTGAAACGGCTGTACGGCAAATATTTTCATCACAAAAAGTCCGCATTGCCGATGTAGCGGAATACAACCCTCGCTACGACCGCGATGCCCAAGGAGCCAGAATGGTGTCCCGTTTGATTGCCACCATCACCGAAGAAGTCGGAAAAACTTTTTCCTGAGACAGCGCCGCTCTTGAGACCAAAAGGCTGTCTGCAAAATGGCAGGCAGCAAACCCAAAGGATTTCCGAAAGCATTTTGCAGACGGCCTTTTTCATGATTCATGCCCCAACGGAAACCATATCAAAAAAGCCTGAATCACGCGGCAGCACAACAGGAGCAATCTGAAGCCCAAGCATAGCGAAAGCCCCTCGGAACATCTCATTACTCGGATATTCCGGCGTACTCTTGACATCTTTCCCCATTCAAATATACCTTTTCACTACTTATCTTACAAAAACAGAATAAACATGACTTATCCGCCCATTCCACCTGCTCCCGAACTTAATTGGGACGATCTGGCAGCCATTCCCATCAGCGAAAATCATGTGCCGCTCAAAATGCTCGAGCCGGGCAACCGTCTTCGCATTCGTCCGTTTTATTTTGAAAACGGCATATCCGGAGCCATAAACAATATTTATCTGCGGGAAGAAGCCCTAAACCGGCTGGAAACCGCTCTTTCCCTGCTTCCCGAAGCATACGGGATAGAGGTGTTGGACGGCTGGCGGCCGGTCGCGGTTCAAGAAGCATTGCGGAATGATTTTTACCGCAAAATCGTCTCACGCCACCCCGAATATTCCGAAGCGGAGATTGCAACGGTACTCGATCAATTTGTGGCCAACCCGCACAACCATACCATGCCGCCTCCGCACAGTACCGGCGGTTCGGTTGATTTGACTTTATTCGATATGCAAACCGGGCAGGCTTTGGATATGGGTACGGCTTTTGACGAACCCAGCCGCCGTTCTCACACCGCTGCATTGGAAGAAACAGACCTCCCCGCCAAAAACTACCGCAGACTGCTGGTACACATTATGCGGCAAGCCGGTTTCAGCAATATTCCGACCGAATGGTGGCACTTCGATTACGGCAACCAAAATTGGGCGTTTTACACCCGACAACCTTACGCTGTATACGGCATGATACAAAAACCCTAAGCCGTTATTGATAAAAAGGAGAAAAAGATGTCTTGGATTTCACCCGACAATACCCTGACGTTATGGGCATTTGTGATGAGCGCGGCCGCCGCAGCCATTTATCTGGAGCAAAACTGCCGCTTGTTCCGCAAAATTCCCGGTGCGGTCATTGCCTTGCTGATTGCCCTTTTGTTTTCCAACTTGGGCATTATTCCTCTGGATTCGCCCGTTTACGACACCGTTTGGGGCTATGTCGTACCGCTGGCCATTCCGCTGCTGCTGTTCCAGCTTGATTTGAACGCCATCATCAAAGAAAGCGGCCGTCTGCTTTTGCTGTTCCTGCTCAGTTCTGTCGGCACTATGATTGGCGCGGTCATCGGCTTCACGCTGTTGAAAAACCATATTCCCGAGTTGGATAAGATTTCCGGCATCATTACTGCCTCCTATACCGGTGGAGGGGTTAATTTTGCCGCGATGACGGCAAAACTCAACCCCAGCCAAGACATGACTGCCTCAACCATCGTTGCAGATAATCTGATGATGGCGGTCTATTTCCTGATTTTGATTTCGCTTGCCGCCTCATCTGCCGCCAAACGTATCTGGCATACTCTGCCGCAACACCGCGACAATGATGCCGAGCATTCCGCAGCCGATTATTGGACAGCCAAGCCGATTTCCCTGCAAAACATCGCTGTATCGCTGGCTGCTTCCATTATTCTGGTTGCCGTTTCATTCGGCCTGTCTGCCTATCTGAAAACACTAATCGGCACAAGCGGCCACATTCTGACGGATATGCTGACAGGTTTCGTTACCGACAAATATTTGCTGCTGACCACGCTGACACTTGCCTTTGTTTTACTCTCCGGTAAGAAAAAACACTTTGCCAATGGCAGTCAGGAATTGGGAACATACTGTATTTATTTGTTTTTCGTCGTTATCGGCATACCGGCCTCGATTCCGCTGATTATCCAAAACGCCCCCTTGCTGTTTGTCTTTACCCTGATAGTCGCCATGACCAACCTGCTGCTGACACTCGGTTTGGGCAAGCTGTTCAAATTCAGCTTGGAAGAAATCCTGCTTGCCTGTAATGCCAATATCGGCGGCCCCACCACTGCCGCTGCGCTGGCCATCAGTCAAGGCTGGAAAACCCTTGTCGGTCCGATTCTGATTATCGGCACCATCGGCTACATTGTCGGCAACTACTTGGGAACCATCATCTTCACCCTGATCCAAATGCTTCCCTAAACCCACAAAAAGGCCGTCTGCAAAATCCAATTTGCAGACGGCCTTTTCATCAAAACAAACAATAATGCACGGACAAAAACACGCTGTTCCCGGCATTATTCATAAGATTTGACCGCATACAGCCGCCAAACCGCCACCGCCGCCAACAGCGCGCACAACATAAAAATCAGGCTGGACACACCGTGCCACACACCAAACGAACCGCCCAGCAGCGACAACAGCCAATTTTCCGTCTGCGTTTTATGCGCCTCGATAACCGGCGTAACCAAAAACTGATTAACAGCCAACAACACCGCCAAGACACCTGCCCAAAGCGCCGTCCGCCTGTCTGCCCGGGTTGCACTGCGCTTGGATACCCACCAAACAAACAGCCAGACCATCAGGCCGGAATACGCCAAACATGCAAACAGTTCACCCGCAATCGCGCCTGCCTGCAATTTCGGCAACGTTTTAAACAATACCGGTGCGGCAACATACCCTGCCATGATCTGCATACCCAGCCACACCGCAGCAAAAACGGCTGCAATTCTCTGCATGATTTTCCTTTGCATGATTGAAAATATAGTCATTTAAAATAAGAAAACGCCGCACCGTCCTGCTTATGCCTGCGTTTTCCGCATCTCAAAACCGATGCCGAAACAACAAAAGGCCGTCTGCAAATATACCGCATTTTGCAGACGGCCTTCATTATGTTCGGCAATATACCTGATAGCAGCTGTTCGGATTAAATATATTCGACGGAAATAATATCATACTCACGCACGCCGCCCGGAGCCTGAACTTCCGCCACATCGCCCTCTTCCTTGCCAATCAGGGCGCGGGCAATCGGCGAGCCGACATAAATTTTCCGCTCTTTAATATCCGCTTCGTCCTCACCGACAATCTGGTACGTTACCTGCTCTTCCGTTTCCAAATCTTCCAGCGTAACTGTCGAGCCGAACACGATTTTGCCCTCGGCATGAATTTCCGCCGGATTGATAATGTGGGCAACCGACAATTTATGCTCCAACTCGGCAATACGGCCCTCGATAAAGCCCTGACGCTCTTTCGCCGCTTCGTATTCCGCGTTTTCAGACAAATCACCATGCGAACGGGCTTCTGCGATGGCCTCGATGACCTCCGGGCGGGCAACGCTTTTCAGATGTTGCAACTCTTGTTTGATTAACTCGGCACCGCGGACGGTCAAAGGGATTTTTTGCATTTCAATTCTCCGTAAAAGCGTTGTTCCGCTTTTCTATTATCATACCGCCCCGATTGTCCGTATAACCGCAGGCGTAAAAATACAAGCCGCCAAGAAAAAGGCGGCTTGCTGGAATAAGACAGATGCCTGCATTGTACCAAAAACACCGGAAACCGCAATAATAAAAATGCTTTTTCTGCGGATTTTTCGTTATCAGAAAAGGCCGTCTGCAAAATGCCGGAATCCGTGTTCAAAACAAATCCATGTGCGGCTTCCCTGCCTATGCAGCCGAAATCCGCAGCAGTTGGATCAGCATGATATGTCCTATGCCGCCGATGAAAAAATTCAGACGGCATCATGCCGTCTGAAAGCAGTAATCTGCAAGGTTGTCCGCTCCATCTTAAAATGGTTGTTTCTATATCATTTATAAAATGTAAATTATAAAATGCTTTAAAATCAATCAATTAAATATTAACTTGTCAAAATTGAAGTGTGAATATGTAAAAATAAAGAATAAAAAGACTAGATTTCAGATTTTATTTTTACACAATGTACTTACTATAAAATACCAAACAGATAATATTTGTCCATAAATTCATTGAGTTGATTATGCCATTTTTACACTTATTGACTAATCACGATTAAATCCACCTCATCAGTCAGTAACTTTTCAAAATTTGACACAATATCAATGTTGGGGAACCATGCTAATGCCCGAGTGGTTGAACGCTCAAAAAATTTTATCACGTTAAACCGATGATCATTTTTAAAAAAGGGAACGTGGAAAATACGGGTAGAATACCCACTCCCCACAATGGCAACATTAATTTTCTTCATATTTGGCTATCCTTAATTAATAAAATTGTGGCGAGTATAAGATCGTTTCTATCTAGCCATTTGCGAATAAATTAGCAATAGGTTTCCAATGTAACCCCAAATGTACACCCACTAAAATTTGCAACCAATGGGTGCTGGTCATATGAATTTTTCACATTAAATCTGTGGTAGAGTGGAATAGCATTTCCACCAATAGATGTTTAGAAAGCATAATGCCACTGATACAAGCGGTTAAAAATAACAAAAAAGTTGCAAAATTGACCGCACTTTGCAAAATGCGATAGCTGTTATAACTGCCTGAAAAGGTCTTTTTGAGCCACCATGTATTCAGTGAAAGATGTGAGATAATCAAAGCAAAAAAGACCAAGCCGAGCCATTCGTGCGTGATTTCTTCATAAAGATGATAGCCAAAAAGAGAAAGCAATATTGCCGTTAGAACCAAATCTTGAGCGAGTTGGAGGAGATATTTTTCTTCATAAAATTGAAATTTAAATGGTAGGGACATACGCTGTGTGCCCCTACATTTTTATTTTGTATAACCATTTTCGGTTAAGAATTTAGCTAATCTTTTTTCCACTTGTTGTTCAGCCCTTACCGTTTTATGCAAATACGCCTCAAAACCGTTTTTCACGTTGGCTTGTGGTTGAAGTTGCTGAATATCTTTATCCGTTCCACCCAAACGACTGCCACCGTGACCAACCACCGGCACAATATTTTTCCCACTAAAGTCTACTTGCTCGAGCAAAGAATAAAGCGCCATTGGCATTTTGTACCACCAAATCGGATAGACCAAAAATACCGTATCTACATCGGTTATCATGCCAAGACAAGTGAAATCATGGCATTTGTTTGGGGCAAACGTGATTTGCAAACCGCTTTGGCTTTAAAGCAGCGTTTAAAAGCACTCAAAGTAAGCTATGAACGTATTGCCGGCGATAATTGGGATGCTTTTGTAAATGCGTTTTCTGATACCGGTGACCAATGGGTGGGTAAGCAACATACTAAAGCGATTGAGGGTAATAACTGTCGGATTCGGCACAGATTAAGTAGAGCCGTCAGGCGCAGTTGCTGTTCTTCCAAATCAATGTTTTATCATGTTAAATCTTTTAATATTGGATTTTAGGCAATCAATCATCCCAAACAAATTTAACCCAGCACACTTTTCAGGACACCACCAATGTTTTAAATAAATAAGGAAATATGCAAATGAATAAATTAACAGCAGGTCGCCCAAGCGCAACTAAAAGCAAACTTTCTGTTGCTGATGTCAGCGAGCAAGAGCGTATTAAGCGGATTAGCTTTGATATGACAGAAGCCAATCATCGTGAACTAAAAAAATATGCGGCGGAACAGGGCGTAACCATTCGGGAAGTGCTGAATGGTTTAATTGATGAGTTATTGGCGAAAAAGAAAAAATAATTGAAAGCAGTGTTGATGGGTAACAACACAGCTTAAAAATTTTACAATATAAAACAATGTTATATGAATAATTTGTAAAAAATCTTCAAAATTATGCAGGATTTGGGTGTTTGCAAATTAAAATAACTTATTTTGCCTTCAATTTTTAACCAGTCAAATTTACCATTTTTGCGCCGTAAAGCCCCGTTCTTCAGGTTGGGGATATAGCTTTTTTGACTTTTTCTCTTGCCCACTCTTCGTATTGGGAAGTTTGATTTTTAACTGGTTTTAAATTCATTTTGCTATGATATTCTGTTTAAGGTTTTTATTATTATACCTAATGAATGTTTAAATTGGGGTGTTCACGCAAAAACACATTGACTGCTTTAAATCCGTATGTGGCATTGTGGTGCGTTTAATTGCTGATATTTTAAACATTGTTGAGTGATTGTTTCATAAAAATCTTCCTTGCGTGTACAAATGTTCAGAATCAAATACTAGAAAAATCGCCAATCTGGAAATACAGATTGGCTTGGAGAGGTTTGTTCCTTAAACACTATACTAAATACCCAGATATGCACTCATAGTAAATAGGATTTAAGTAAGCATCTGAAAAGCAGTAGTAAATTTTATTTCTTCATTTTCATAAAACGGCAACCCAATCAATCTATAATGCGGTGTGTCCTGTTGCAATATGCGATCTTTGCCGTATTCATCAGTAATTGCTTGTAAGAAAGCTTCTTTCCATTGGTCTTTTTCTACTAAGTGATCACCTTTTGGCTCAATGAAAATTTGGTAATGCAGAAAATCTTGCATGCCGTTAGCGGTAGATTTTACTTTATCTTTTAACAGCAAAATAAAATCTGGCATAAATCCTTCGCCATCGGTGAAATTGCTTAGTTTCAGTACTTCTTCATTGCGTAATAAATGCACATCATATTTCGTTTGTAAATTTCCCATTCGGTGAGCAATAAAGGTAATTAGGTCTTCTTCCAACTTTGTGCCAGCAAAATGATCAAGAGCATACCACGAATGTTGTGTTACATTTGGCTTCACCTTGTCTTTATCCACCCATTTTTCTTTTGGCTGACCAAAAATCTCCCACAATTTTTTCGGGGTGAAAGCTTTGCTGCCGATAAATGGCGTATGGGTTTGTTGCAAGTGTTTTTCCACTGCTTCTAACGCTTTCAAACATGCGTTTAATTTATCGTCTGAGGAAATCTCACCATAGCCATCCAGCCCTAAAAATTCCACTTGCCAATCTTTGAGCAGAATCGTTTGCAATTCAGCACGGCTGATAATGCCTAATTTTGTTTGCAAGCGCTCGAAATGGAACAAAGAATTACTATTTTTGCTTTTAATATGAATTGCTTTGGCGAAAATATGCTGTTCAATTTCTCCTAAAGTTAAAATTTCTGTGCGGTTTTCTTCTATGCCCAATTGCTGCACTTGTTCGGTGGTTTCATCGGCAGTGAAATGTGTTTCTTGCAGCACTTTGCTGTTATGCACTATGATTTTTAACACTGGCTTTAAGTCTTGCAAACTTGCCGCATTATTTGCCTTCGCATTCGGGTTAGGTACTTTTTTATTCGCCCAAATCAGCAAATTTCTAAAACTGTCATTCTCGGCAAGTTCAGGCTTAAGTGCAAATTTTAGTTTCACTTTGTTGTTACTAGTTTCAGATAGATAGCCATCTTTGCGTAATTCGTCTTTCAGCTCGGAAATATAGCGAGATTGCTCATCAAAGGTGTAATAAAACAATTCTTCTAAAATTTTCAGCTCGTGTTCAACACCCTCAAATTTTCGTTTATTCGGTAATTTGCCTTCAAAAGCAAAGGGATAATAACGCACACCACGCCCAATCAGTTGCTTTTCAGAAACAGTTGTGGCGGCAGTTTTGCCTGATCGTTTATTTGAGCCACCACCATTTTGCCCTTCATACAATCTCACAATGTCGAACAAATTCAGCACGTCCCAACCTTCGGTTAGGCGATCTACTGTGAAAATAGCTCGCACAGGGTTATCTGCTGCTTCCAAGTTATTCAGCAGTTTTTCAGTTTCCACATCGGTTTTTTCTTTCTTGGTTTTGTTGGTTTGTGAGTTGGTGATAATCACATTATGCGGCTGATAATTTTCCTGCACCCATTTTGCCAAGTGAGCGTGGCTTAGTCCTTGTGCCTGCATAAAACGCAAAGCCTGTTCAGTGCGTGTTTTACCTTGCTGATTGGCGTTTTCCGCATCATTCAACTGGCTGGAAAGTACAGTCAAAAAAGTAAAATCTTCGGCATTTGCCTGCTCCGTCCATTGTAAAAATTGCTCATAATCAGCACGAGATTCATCAATAGTTTTACTGCGAAATAGCATAACTGGCTTGAAGTTAGCAATGCCATATTTTAAGGCAAGTTGATGGCGATACCACGCAAATAGCAAGGCATGTAGCACACGTTCTTTTTTCGGCAATTGCGATGAAACAAGGTTAATGTCCTTGGTGTAGCCCGCTTGCAAAAATGCTTTCAACGGGAATTTAGTAATGATTTTATCGGCATATTTTCTCGCCACGTCTTCACTTTCAGGCAAGGTAGCGGTAAATTCCAGCAACACATTTTCACTTGGCTTACCATTTTTGCGTAACAGCAAATCTAGTACCAAATGTTCCCAGCCTTTGCGTTCGATTTCATCATCGCTCGCCTTGCCATTCAATTCCGTGCTTAAATCCAACGGCATTTGTTTTTTACTTTTGGTCTGTGAGTTTAAATGATGGGCTTCATCGCCTAACATCACGAGTTTCAACTGATGTAAATCTGCCAAAGTGGTTTGATTTTCTCGTTCAATATGTACATCATTATACAGCTTTTGAATGCTAGTAAATTTAATTTCAATGCCATTTGGATTCGGACTAAACGTCTCCACTTTTTTTATGGGAATCACATTATCACCCAGCAAAATTTTTGGCTGAAATAAATATTTATAATGCAAGCTGTCGATAAAATTGTTTTCGGTTTTATCCACAATATTATTTTGATTCACAAAAAATAGAAAATGACGATAGCCTTTTTCAAAATAATAAAGTATCAGTGCAGCCATCATCATTGTTTTGCCTGCTCCAGTTGCCATATTAAATAGCAAATGGGTTGGTTTATTTTTTAATTCTGGAAAATCTTTAAAGTTTTTGGTTCGTTCAAAAATCAGAAAATTTTCCAATGCCGATTTTTGCCAATCAAAAAACGGATATTTTAGGTTTTGGTTGACAAATTTAGGAATAGTTAATTTCTCTTCATCGCCGTCGTCTAAATAGATCTCCTTACGGCGTTCAATAATATCAAATAACGTCTTTTCCATTATTTCATTCCGTAAAATTCTAATGTTAAATCTTTATCTTCTTGATTTAATCCACACTCAAATTGGCTATCATTCATATCAGACACATTTATATAAAGTTGATTTAAATCCAACATTTCCAACATCATCTGCTTTTGTTCATCTAACGTTAAGGCTAAAAATTCGGGTTCTTGGCAAATTTCATTGGCAAATTTTTGCACGTTGACGTTATATTTTAAGAAATATTTGTCACACAATTCGGTAAACAAGCGGTCTAATTCCACCCAATTATCGCAAGCCAAAATGGCGGCTTTCGCCTGTGCATTCCACTCACCTAATTCGCAATAGACAAATTCGCCACCACCTTGCCAGTTTATCTCTTTAGAAATACCACCTTGCTCGCCGTCAATCACTTTTTTTAACCGCTCCACTGCAAGGGTTTCCACATAATCCATCTGTTCGATGCCAATATATTGTCGCCCCATTTTATGCGCCACAGCAGCGGTTGTCCCTGATCCGAGGTGGTAGTCAAGGACGATGTCAGATTCGTTTGTAGCTGTATTGATTAAATACGAAATTAGACTTTCAGGCTTTGGATATTTAAAAAGATCTTTTTGAAATAACTCAAATAGTTCTTTTTTGGCATCTTCATTTGTCCCTACACCACATTCTATTTTACTAATGAAATTAGATGGCTTTTTATTGCGCTCTCCTTCTCGAATATAACGAATAGCAAATTTTTCAGATTTAATAATAAAAGTTGTATTATTTTCAATTTCCTTTGTTATTGTGCTTTGTGTCCATTTGAAATTACCTGATAATTTGAAAGGAGTACTATTCCAACCATTACAAACAACTAACTCACTTTCCAGCGTTGTTTTATCTTTTTTAGCAGGATAATAAATTCCGTCAGGAATTTTAAATTGTACAGAAAAAGCAGGAAACTCTAAGGTATTTAAAGCATTACTTTCGTTTAATAAAGGCATATCTCCACCTTCAACTATACCCCCAAATAGTCCTTCAAATGTATTTTTACGATAACATAAAACATACTCTAATTTTTTTCTGACATTTTTGGATAATGATGGTGGAGTAGCTGTTTTCATCCACATAAAATAAGCAATGAAGTTTTCTTTTGTAAAAATATCGTCCATTAACAATTTAAGATGTGCTAATCCATCATCATCAATTGATACAAATATAACACCATCATCTGTTAATAATTCTTTTGCAATCTCTAATCTATTTTTCATAAATGTTAGCCAAGTAGATAACTTAAAATTAGAGTTATAAGCAAAACTATCTTCCGCCTTAGTTTTTCTAAAATAATACGGTGGATCAATATAAATCAATTTTACTTTGCCCCGAAATTGCGTGGCGAGAGAATGCAGGGCAATAAGATTATTGCCTTTAATAATGAGATTTTCAGTAGGTGTGCCGTCAGTGCGACGTTTGATTTGTGTAACGGCACTTTTACCGTCTTTAGTGTAGCGAGAAAAATGAGTAAGAGCCTTGGGATCAAATAAACGGTCTATTTCATCAAATGCTAATACTTGATTGAAAAAAATTTCTTGACGTTTCGTTATTTGTTTAGTGTACAATTGAGCTGAGCTGAGCTGAGCGTCCTTATTGCGTTCAAAATACACTTCTTTACTTTCTTCTGAACTTTGCCCCCCTTTTAACACGCAGTCTTTAAATGGAAAATCTAGCACAATATCACTACTATCTTTCAAAAAACGGTTACCGTCAGTTAAACCAATACGGTTTTTGTATTTGGTGTAAGAATGACTAACTTTGTTTTGCGATAGAAAGAATTGGAAATCGGCTTTTTTGAAAACAAATACCCCAGCCACTTCTACAAAAAAACGGCGTTTTAGTTCAGCATCATTCAACAATGCAGTCATTATATCAGGATCGTATTTTTCTAATTTATCTAGCAATAAATTATGTGCTAATTCCATTTTATCATCATTAACCCAAATACCATCGCAAGGATACAAAGAATTTTTCAGGGTGGAAAGAAGTTTATTTTGTTTTTTGTTCATAATAAAATACTCTAAATTTATTCAGTTGAAATCGCTTTGAATGCTACCTTCATTGCATTTTGCACAATTCCGGGCATTAAACGATAGTAAGTAATCAGTTGGTTTTCTTCGTCTGAAAATGCATCTTTTGGTACGCCTTTAAATATTTCTCCTTCCCATGAAATCAACCAGTTTAGATCGACATTAAAGGTTTGACTAATTTTAGAAAGAGCTTCTAAGTTTGGTTCTCGCTCACCACGCACATAGTTGTACATTGAACGATAAGGAATATCGCATTGTTCTGCAAAATCTTTGATATTGAGCTGTTTCAACTCAATTAGTTGATTAAGGCGCTTTGAAATGTTCAATTGAATAACTCCACTTGATTTTATTTGTTCAATATGGTAACATTTTCTTAGATTGGTTACTCAATAAGGTAACTTGTTGGAGTTGTTATTCTATCTGATTATCACCTAATAGCAAAGATGTATATTGTATGGCTCAACACTTCCTCCTTTCCGCCAAAGCTCGCACGCTTTCGCCTATCAAGATAGCTCGTCTATCGGATAGCGAGGCCCACGCTCGGCTTATGGAAGCACGTTGGAACAGTACAATCGAACAAATTTGCCCTCGCTGTGGTATTAAACATCAAGCCTATTTTATCTCCACTCGTAAACAATGGCGATGCAAACATTGTAAACATACATTCAGTATTACATCGGATACTATTTTTGCCAATCATAAGTTACCTATTCAAACTTACTTATTTGCCATTGCCCTATTTGTTAACGCAGTAAAAGGCATTTCCGCCTGCCAACTTTCAAGGGATTTATGCGTACAATATAAAACCGCTTATGTATTAGCCCATAAAATTCGTGAAAGCCTAATCGTTCAACGTGAACTTTTCCCCTTATCAGGCGAAGTGCATATTGACGGTACTTATGTGCATTCAGCTCCTCGCCCTAAGAACAAAAAAGCTGACCGAGTAGATAGACGACGTAAAGAGCATGCTAATCCAAATAAACGAACGGTATTAGTGATGCGTGAACGTTATTCAGCAGAAGAAACCACTCAAAACTTAGATTTAGTGGGTGCAAAGAAAACATTTACTTTCCCCATTTTATCTGAAAATACGATAACGGTAAATAAACTTGCAGAGACGTATATTCAACCCAATAGTCGCATTCACGCAGATGAAAATAGTGCTTATGATGAACTGCTTGTCTCCTACGATTTAAGACGAGTAAACCATCAAAAAGAGTACCGCAGTGATGAAGGTATTACAAATAACCTTGCTGAAAGCTACTTTGCACGCTTTAAACGTATGTATTATGGACAGATTCATAAAATGGCAAACGTCTATTTAGATAATTACGCCAATGAAATTGCCTATCGGGAAGATAACCGCCGTGTTGATAACCTTTCCCTATTTAAAGACGTTATTGAAAAATGTTTAACGACATCTTCTGATAATGACTGGAAAGGCTACTGGCAAGGGCATCATAGACAAGTAGAAAGGTTGGTAATGTAATGGCTGATTCAATTTATAAAACGCAAATTAAGCAGAAAATTGCGCAGTTTGAACGAGAAAAAGAACAAGTTTTGGCTCACCTTGATTTAGTTGAACGCCGTATTCTTTTATTGCAACAGGCTTTAGTTGCAATGGATGTAAAACCTAACGATATTCAACAATACGATACAGAACACTACCAATATCGTGTGTATCGCAAACAATTTAATGGGAAAATCACACAACTTATTCAACGAGTAATGAAATCTGAACCTGAACGTTATTGGCGAGTTTTAGAACTTGCCGAAGCGGTACTTATTATAGATAAACAACCTAATACCCCTGTATCTAAATATCATCTAAATAATATTGGTAATGCCATGACCCGCTTAGTTAATAAAGGTATTGTAGAGCGTATTGTCGTGAAAAAACACAAGATTATTCAATGGAAGTGGAAACAAAAATAGCGGCAAACACCGCTATTTTTTTACATACCAATCTCTTTCAACCGCCACCGAATTACCTTCACTGACGGCTTTTCTCGCAACTCCTGCCGTTCAACAATCCCTTTCTCTTTCAATCGTCTTAGTGCGTGTGAAAATGCAGTTACAATTGAATGATGATAAGATTTATGCTCTGTTTTCCCTTCAATTTCAAACGCCTTCCACATCATCTCATTTGCCGACATCCATTGATTAGGGTAATGTTTAAAGACTTTTGCAATAAACTCACTGGAACGACGTGAGTAGAGTGAAATATCTACTGGGCGATTCGATACCTTTTCCCGTTTTTGTTTTATTACTTGCTTCATTGGGGTAGAAAAGGGTTCAGCTCGCAATGCAACTAACGCTTGTCGCAAAGTTGCTTGATACTCTTTAGCTTGCTTAATACATTCTTCAAAGTGCATGATTTGATGATTAAGCTCCATAATCTTCTGTTGAATAATGGTTTCGCCACTGATTCTCGCCATAAATAAAAAATCCTTGTGATGTGAAAATATTCACAAGGATTGTAGTAGAATTGAGTTAATTGGTCTTTGTGCAACTGCTACATAATACCGATTCTGTTTTTCCCAATTCATTATCCACTGTATAGTTCCCAGCTTATTTCTAATTGTGTTTACTGCGGATTGATTACGTAGTTCCACAGTTACCCATAAGGTTGAATAAAAATCAGGAATACCAGTTTTAACATTAACCAATATAGGAAAACGTTCTCCATTTGAAAAAAGGACTGTTTCTAATCTATACATATTTATTTAATTTACAAAAATATTATATATAAATACTATCAAATTAAAGATGTTGTGTCAAAATTAATGTAAAAAAAGAGAACCCTTTTAAAATAAAGGGTTCTCTATATTTATATGGGTTTTATTTTACAGTTTTAAATTATATGTAACTCAAAACGGAATATCGTCGTCGATGTCTTCTACCGGTGCTGCCGGTGCAACAGGGGCGCGGCGGGCGGGGGCGGCCGGCGGTGCGCTGGGCGCTTCTTGCTGGTAAGACGGTGTGTTTTGATGGTTTTGTTGCGGTGCAGACTGGTAGTTCTGCTGCGAATATCCGTCATCATAAGGCGCGCCGCCACCGCTATTGTTGCGGCTGCCGAGCATTTTCATTTCGCTGGCGATAATATCGTAAGCAGTACGCTCAACGCCGTCTTTTCCGACATATTTACGGCTTTGGATACGCCCTTCGAGATAAACGGAGCTACCCTTTTTCAAATATTGCCCTGCAATTTCGGCAAGACGGCGGTACATGGTAATGTTGTGCCATTCGGTACGCTCCTGACGCTGGCCGTTTCGATCGTTCCACGTTTCGCTGGTGGCGATACTGAAATTGCAGACGGCCTCTCCGTTGGGCATATAACGTACTTCGGGGTCGCGGCCCAAGTTGCCGATAAGGATAACTTTGTTTAATGATGACATTGTTTATACTCCTGAAATGATTTTTTCGGCTGCGGCTCGGTCGAAGCCTTTCTGCAACGCTTTGATGTAAACAGTTGTTTTGTCCTGACTGAATGTTATGCTTTCAATACCGGCCACTTCTGTCAGAGCGCGGTAGAGCGAATCGGTTTCTTGCTGCCATGTTTCACCAATCCGATAGCTGATGTTTTTTACCGGTTTCGGCGCAGGGGCGGCGGCGGCAATGGCCAGCCACAGCAGCATCAATACGCTGCAAAAGGCAAAAACGCCGCTGAAACCGTAATATTGGAACAAAATCCCCCCGCTCGCTCCTCCGGCAAACAGTCCGACAGACTGCATGGTGTTATACACGCCCATTGCCGTACCTTTCAAATCGGACGGTGCGATTTTGGATACCATGGAAGGCAGGCTGGCTTCCAATACGTTGAAACCGATAAAATATACGATTAAGCAGACGGCAATTACCCATATGGAATGTAAGCCGAACAGCAAGCCGATTTGCGCGGCGGCAATGCAGACGATGCCCAGCAGGAACACCTGTTTCAATTTGTTGCGCGTTTCACCGATAATAATCAGCGGAACCATCGCCACCAAGCCAATGATTGTTGAGGGCAGATAAACTTTCCAATGTTGGAGTTTTTCCAAACCCAAATCCGACATGGCAAACGGCAGGGCGGTAAACAATGCCATCTGCGCCGCATGCAGCGCGAAAATACCGAAATCCAAACTCAACAGTTGCCTGTTTTTCAATACTTCGCCAAAGCGCGAAGGTTGCGCCTGAGCATCTTCATGCAGCTTGGACTCCTCTGCATCGGGTGTCAGCCACGCCACCACGCCGATACTGGCCAGCGTCAACACACCGGTCAAGACAAACAAACCCGATACGCCTATCCATTCCGCCATCACCGGAGCGGCAACCAAGCTGACTGAAAAAGTCAGGCCGATGCTCAAACCAATCATCGACATGGCGCGCGTCCGCACTTCGTTGCGCGTCAAATCCGCCAGCAGCGCAGTTACTGCCGCACTCACCGCCCCTGCACCCTGAATGGCGCGGGCAGCCACCAAGGCGGGCAAAGAGTCTGAAACCGCAGCCATAAAACTGCCTGCCGCAAACACCAGCAGTCCCAAATAAATAACTTTTTTACGCCCGAATTTATCCGAGGCCATGCCCAACGGCAGTTGGCACACGGCTTGTGTCAACCCGTAAATACCCATTGCCATACCGACTAAGGCTTTATTGTCTTCCGCTCCGGGCAATGTGGCGGCATACAGTGCCAAAACCGGCAAAACCAAAAACATACCCAGCATACGCAGCGCATACACGCCGGATAAAGTAGTGCTGGCACGCCATTCGTGCGGAAACATCTGTGTGCGGGTATCTTTTGCCATTTTCTCAGTATATTCAATAATCTCAGACGGCATAACCGCTATTTCCATACCGGTATGCCGTCTGAAAACAATCATGGGTAAACAAGCGGATTATACAGTATTCAGACGGCTTTGCATTAAGCCTCAATCGCTGCCGTCTTTCCCTCCGCTTGCACAACCGCAACATTTTCAAGCGCCGCCACACAAACAAAATCTCTTTATACCCTGCCGGCAAAAGGTGCTGTTTTGCCCGACAGGCACATCATTGCCGTCTGTAAAACAGCCGCACAAAACATCATTCTAATCCCACAACCACCGCTTGCGCCACGCCGCCAACACCGCATCGGGATACTTATTGCTGCCCAAGCTCCCGTTGAAGCGTGCCAGCGCACGCGCCGTATTACCTTTTTCCACATTATGATAATGCCGCAAAATCGTACAGCCATAGCGCAAATTGGTACGAATATCGAAAAGATTGTGCGACGGTTTGCCGATGTAATCTTTCCAAAACGGCATAACCTGCATCAATCCGCGCGCACCGGCACGGCTGACCGCATATTGCCGAAATGCGCTTTCCACTTCAATCAGCCCCAATACCAACTGCGTATCCAAACCTGCACGGCTGCTTTCATACTGGATATTCACCAGCAAACGGCGGCGTTGCGCCTCATCGGGTACATATACTGCCAAACGCTCCGACATCGCGGCAAGCCAACGCTTTCCCTCTCGGGCATTGGCAAACACCAGCCTTGCCGGATTAACATTATCAATCGAATGGCGCATTAAAGAAGCAACATCGTCCGACAGCGTTTCTTCGCGCTGCGTTCCCGCCCAAAGCAAGACAGGATAAGCAAACAATGTGCCTCCGACCAACAACAAACGCCGTCGTTCGGGCAAAAATGGAGAATCCGATCTATTCATTGGTATGTTTTGCACAACAAAGAAGTTCAAACACCATCCGATCGGTTATCTACACAGGCAAAAGCAAGCGCGACAATCATTTTTTGAACAAGCAAATATCCAAAACAGCCGGCAGTTATCCTTGGGTTAACCGATATTCCCCATCCAAACCAAACGGTTTGCCGTGCATTACCTTCCTTTTCCGTATTGCAGATACATTTTCAGACGGCATGAACCATTTCAATGCCGTCTGAAAAAATACGCTATCGGACACAGCCGATTCGAAACATCAATTATCCCGACCGGCAATACCTGCCGCACAGGAACAAATTGACGCCCGGTTTAAAATACTTGGCTCAAGTATTTATTCGGGTTAACCCGTTTCGAGCCGTCCAACACTTCAAAATGCAGATGCGGACCGGTACTGCGGCCGGTACTGCCTACGTAAGCGATAAGCTGTCCGCGCTGTACTTTTTGACCGGCTTTAACCACATATTTGCTGGCGTGTCCGTATAAAGTAGAGAAACGTTCGTTGTGCTTGATGACAACGGTTTTACCATATGCGCCCTTCCAGCCGGCCGTTTCCACCACGCCGCTTTCAGCCGCATAAATCGGCGTACCGCTCGGCGCGGCATAATCGATGCCGGTATGCAAACGGACTTTTTTCAACACAGGGTGATTGCGGTAGCCGTAATCCGAGCTTTTGCGTGCCCCGGAAACAGGAACCATAAAATTACCCACCACTTCGGCGTGATTGGAAGGCTTGGCAATAACAGGCTGCGGCAAACGCAAAATCTGTTGTTGCACAAAATCGTCCATCGAAGCCATCTGCTGCGGCGTTTTTACGGCAACAGGACGAGCCACCGGACGGACGGTTTTGGTTTTAACCAAATTGGCCAATTCATCGTCATCATACTGTGCAGCCGCTTTCATCAGACCGCGGCTTTCCAGTAAAGAACCCATTTCATCAGCATGGGCAGGCACGGCAGCTCCGAGCAATACGGTTGGCAGAATCAGGGATTTATTGAGTCGGGCATGGAATTTCAAAAGTTGCTCCTAAATCTTATCCGCTTAGGCGACAGTATCGCAAGTGGTTATTTTAATTGAATATTTAAATTTTATATCGCAGCATTATAAGCGAAATATCCGTAAAGTGCGATTTTTTACCCGAATTTCTTAACGGCGGCATCCTCATGCCGTCTGAAAATTACCACATTATTTCCGATAAGTTCATCAAACGTTTTGAGCCAAATCAACAGCAGCAGCGGTTTTCGTACCGTTTTCCGTTTCCGCTAAGCGCTCTGCAAACACCCGTACCTCAAACAAGCAGGTTTCCCAATACGGACTTTCCGCAACCTGAAAACTGATGACAGTCTGTGGCACACAAGGTAACATTACAATTTATTTCCATCTGAATCACCGGTATTTTGTTATGACAGTACCCCAAGCCCCCTTGCTCGCTTCCGTCGATTTAGGCTCCAACAGCTTCCGCCTGCAAATCTACGCCAACAACAACGGACAGCTTAAAGTCATTGATTCGTTTAAACAAATGGTCCGCTTTGCTGCCGGCTTGGACGAACAGAAAATGCTCAGCGAAGAATCGCAGACGCGCGCACTCGACTGTCTCGCCAAATTCGGGGAACGTCTGCGCGGTTTTTCTCCCGAGCAGGTTCGCGTTGTTGCAACCAACACCTCCCGCGTTGCCAAAAACATCAACCAGTTTATCCCCAAAGCAGAGGCCGCATTAGGCTTTCCGATTGAAGTGATTGCCGGCCGCGAAGAAGCCCGTCTGATTTATACCGGTGTAGTACATACCCTGCCGCCCAACGGCGATAAAATGCTGGTCATCGACATCGGCGGCGGCTCGACAGAATTTGTAATCGGCGCGGATTTGAAACCCATGCAGGCCGAAAGTCTCGCCCTCGGCTGTGTAACATACAGTCTGCGCTTTTTCCGCGACAAAATCACCGCCAAAGATTTCCAAGCCGCCATTTCCGCCGCCCGCAACGAAATCCAGCGCATCAGCAAAATGATGAAACGGACAGGTTGGGATTTCGCCATCGGCACATCCGGCTCGGCAAAATCCATACGTGACGTACTGGCCGCCGAATATACACCCTCCGCCGACATCACTTACGAAGGCATGAAAAAACTGGCTGCGCGGATTGTATCGGCAGGAACAGTAAAAAAAGCCAAATTCAACAATCTGAAACCGGAGCGCATCGAAGTATTTGCCGGCGGACTGGCCGTTATGATGGCCGCATTTGAAGAACTCGGCATTGAAAAAATGAGCGTTACCGAAGCCGCCCTGCGCGACGGTGTGTTTTACGACTTAATCGGCAGACAGCTCAACGAAGATATGCGCGAACAAACCACTGCCGAATTTCAAAAACGCTACCACGTCAGCCTCAACCAAGCCACCCGCGTTGCCGAAACCGCACAAAAATTCATGGAAAGCCTGTGTCTGGCGCGTAATGTACCGGTACAGGATTTGGCCACTTGGCAGCAATTCATCAGTTGGGCAGGCCGTCTGCACGAAATCGGTACAGACATCGCCCACACCGGCTATCATAAACATTCTGCCTACATCTTGGAAAACGCCGATATGCCCGGCTTTTCCCGCAAAGAACAAAGCATGGTATCGCAGCTTGTCTTGGGACACCGTGGCGACGTAAAAAAAATGACCGATATAGTCGGCAGCAACGAAATGCAGTGGTATGCCATTTTATCCCTGCGCCTTGCCGCCCTTTTCTGCCGTGCGCGCACCCGTCTGGAGCTGCCCGCGCTGATGCAACTCCGTTCCGATCAGGCAGGCAACGGCTTTACCCTGAGAATCGACAGCAAATGGCTGGAGGCGCACCCGCTGATTGCCGATGCACTCGCCTACGAAAGCAGCCAATGGCAGAAAACGGATATTCCGTTTACCGTTCAAACACTGTAAACACCTAAACAGACAAAAAGGCCGTCTGCAAAACACCCCCTCATCACCTTGTTAATTTGATAAGGGTATTTTGCAGACGGCCTTTAGCGTTTCCGCCCTCCTCAACTTCTCCGACAACAGGTTTATCCTGCACCTATACCATCAAAACCAAGCATCAATCTCAATATCATGCGGCAATGCGTTCTCATTCCGGCAATCTCATTCTGTTTGAAACCAGATAAAACAGCAAGCCGCAGACAATACACTCCATGCCATACAGTCATGATATATCATGCCTTTTCCCTGTTTCCAACCGCTCTATTGCCGCTGCCGATGATGCACTCCTCACCATATAACCATTTTCTCTTTGATTAAAACCAAGCATTCTTTCCTTTTTTCAGACGGCATTGCTACAGTAGCACCATTCTGAAAAGTTCCGAAGTATGCCCATGTTTCTGCTCAAAACCCCCAGCGTATTGCCCGGCTTCAAAATCAGCCTCGGCCTGACCGTATTGTGCCTGTCGCTTTTAGTGGTGCTGCCCTTTGCGATGATGGTGGCCAAAGCGGGCGAAATCGGCTGGAGCCTGTTTTGGCAGACGATTGCCGAGCCTAACGTATTGGCGGCGGTGTGGTTGAGTTTGAAGATGTCGTTTTACGCCATGCTGACCAATATCGTGTTCGGCACACTGGTAGCATGGGTTTTGGTGCGCTACGAGTTTCCGGGCAAAGGCTTGGCAAACGCGCTGGTCGATTTGCCGTTTGCGCTGCCGACGGCGGTTACCGGTATCGCGCTGGCAACACTCTACGCGCCCAACGGCTGGATAGGCAGCCTGTTTGAGCCGTTCGGCATCAAAATCGCCTTTACACCCATCGGTATTTGGATTGCGCTGGTGGTGGTCAGCCTGCCTTTTATTGTGCGGGCGGTGCAGCCGGTTTTGGAGGAGCTTTCCGGCGAATATGAGGAGGCCGCCGCTACTTTGGGCGCGAACCGCTTCACCACCTTCCGCCGCGTGCTGCTGCCGGAAATCACACCCGCCCTGCTGATCGGCTCCGGCATGATGTTTGCCCGTGCAACCGGCGAATACGGTTCGGTGATTTTCATTGCCGGCAATATTCCCATGGTTTCCGAAATCCTACCGCTGATTATCACCGGCAAACTGGAGCAGTTTGACGTTCAGGGCGCGTCCGCCGTGGCTTTGTTTATGCTGATGATTTCGTTTGCCATTTTGTTTGCGCTCAATATCGCGCAATGGGCGTTGAGCAAACGGGCTGGGGCAAAAGCCTAGGCCGTCTGCAAAAATCCGATTCTTCATGAAGCGCGGACGGTTCTCCCGCAACCTGGCCGCAGCTTTACCGTTAAACCCCTTACAAGCAGGCTCAAATGATGCGCCGGGGTACATCCTGTATGATACGGCACTCAGGCCGTCTGAAATTTAAAAAACACACAAGAACCGACTATGAAAACCCATTCCGCCAACCCCAACCTGACCGAACCGCGCTGGCTGCGTATCACGCTGACCGCCGCGGCACTCCTCTTTCTGATTGTGATGCTGGTGATTCCGCTGGTAGCGGTGTTTTACGAAGCCTTGAAAGGCGGCTGGGATTTATATGTCCAATCGCTGACCGACCCGGAGGCATGGTCGGCGGTTAAATTAACGCTGATTACCGCTGCGGTTGTGGTGCCGGTCAATGCCGTGTTGGGCGTGGCGATGGCCTGGCTGCTGACCCGCTTTGATTTTCGCGGCAAGCAGCTTTTGACCACCCTGCTCGACCTGCCGTTTTCCGTGTCGCCCGTAGTAGCCGGTTTGATGTTTGTACTGCTGTTTGGTGCGCATACCGCGCTGGGCGGCTGGCTGGAAGCGCAGGGCATTCAGATTATTTTTGCCATTCCGGGCATTATTTTGGCCACGCTGTTTGTCACCTTCCCCTTTGTCGCGCGCGAACTGATTCCGCTGATGCAGGCGCAGGGCGACAGCGAAGAACAGGCCGCGCTGATTCTCGGTGCGGGCGGCTGGCAGATGTTTTGGCGCGTTACCCTGCCCAACATCAAATGGGCGTTGCTCTACGGCGTGATTCTGACCAATGCCCGCGCAATGGGAGAGTTTGGCGCGGTGAGCGTGGTGTCCGGCCATATCCGCGGCGAAACCAACACCATTCCGCTCTTGGTCGAAATCTTCTACAACGAATACAACTTTACCGGCGCATTTGCCTTATCGGGCGTGTTGGCTCTGCTCGCCCTCGCCACCTTAGCCCTGCAAAACACCATCACCAAAATCCAAGAGAAAAAACTCGCCGCCGCCCAAAGGAGTGCCGCATGAGCATCACCATTGAAAACCTGAACAAACATTTCGGCAACTTCCACGCGCTGAAAAACATCAACCTCAATGTCCCCACCGGCAAGCTGGTGTCCCTGCTGGGCCCTTCGGGCTGCGGCAAAACCACGCTTTTGCGCATCATCGCCGGTTTGGAAAATGCAGACGGCGGCAAGATTCTGTTTGACGGTCAAGACGTAACCGGCAAGCATGTACGCGACCGCAAAGTCGGCTTCGTGTTCCAACACTACGCCCTCTTCCGCCACATGAATGTTTTCGACAACATCGCCTTCGGCCTGACCGTCCTCCCCCGCTCCGAACGCCCTGCCAAAGAAAAAATCCGTGCCAAAGTGGAAGAGCTTCTAAAGCTGGTGCAGCTTCCGCATCTGGCCAAAGCCTATCCGCACCAGCTTTCAGGCGGCCAACGCCAGCGCATCGCCCTCGCCCGCGCTTTGGCGGTCGAACCAAAACTGCTGCTGCTCGACGAACCTTTCGGCGCACTCGATGCCAAAGTACGCAAAGAGCTGCGTACTTGGCTGCGCGACATCCACCACAATCTGGGCGTAACCAGCATCTTGGTTACCCACGACCAAGAAGAAGCCTTGGAAGTATCCGATGAAATCGTAGTGATGAACCACGGCAAAATCGAGCAGACGGGCAGTGCCGAAGCCATCTACCGCAAACCGGAAAACGCGTTTGTTACCGAATTTCTCGGCGAAACCGATGCCTTCGAAGGCCGCATCGAAAAAGGCGCGTGGCATTACCAAGGCTTCGTCTGGCCGCTCGACCGCCAATACAAATGGCAGGATCAAACCGCCGTCGGTTATGTGCGTCCGCACGAATGGCAGGTAGTCGGCGGCGGCGAACCCGCCCTCCTGACCGCCGAGGTTGAAAAAATCCATGCCGTCGGCGCGCTGACGCACGTTACCGTCAAACACGGCAAACAAGACGTGCACATCACTCTGGCCGGCAGCGATGCCGCCCGCTTGGATTTGGCCGCCGGCAAAACGCTGGCTCTGTCGCCCAAGCAGGTTTATGTGTTTGCACAAAACGAATTGATTGAATTTTCGATTTGATTTACCCGCCTCAGGCCGTCTGCAAAAACACAAGAAGCATACCCCTTATTCTTCTTTTTACGCCTGCACAGCTTATGCCAAATTCATGCAAATCCCTGTAAGCAAATCCGCCGCAAACTTTGACATAAGTAAAAGCAAGTTTAACCGCTTGTCGTTTGCAGACGGCATTGGCTATGATGGCGGCACATTCACCATCAAGAGAGCTTTATTTATGGCTAAAACCAAAACATTAATGCTGACCGGTATTCTGGCTCTGTTTGCCAACGGCACACTGGCGGCCGATTTGCCCGCCGAAATCTACCAACCCGCCCAAGCACAAACCATTAAAGCAGAAAAGCAAAACGACAACGAGTTTGAATACAAGGCCGAACTGCCTGCACGCAGCATTTCCGTATCTGCTTTAGCCGAAAAAGTTACCGCCCATGCCCAAAAACAAGGATTCCTTTCGGCCAAATCCGAAATCAAGCGCGATGAAGCCGATTTGGAATTTAAACGCGGCAGACAGAAACTCGACATTTCCATCGACCTCGAAGCTAACGGCAAAATCGAATACCAAGCCGATCTGGATTGGGAAGACGACAACTAATCTCCCCAAACAATCCGAGCGCCAAACAAAGGCCGTCTGATTTTGCAGACGGCCTTAAACTTGTTTTTTTATAGTCGAATAAAATAAGAATGAGACAAGGCAGTGAAGCCGCAGACAGTACACATAGTACGGCAAGGCAAAGCAACGCTGTATCATTCTTATTTTAAATGACTATAAATAATGCGCTACTTTCGAAGAGTCTTGTTCTCTGTAAGTGGTGGTCTTTTTTTACGTGTGATACCCAGCTTTTTGAGTGCATAAAAAACAGCTTGGGCTGTGCAGTCAAACACTTGGGCGATTTCATGTAAATGGGCATCAGGATTCTGACCGACATATTGTTTGAGTTTTTCTGTATCCAGCTTGGCAGCATTTTGTCCTTTCACTTGATGTTTCAGGCTGCCTGTTTGCTTTTCCAGTTGTATCCAAAGATAGAGTGTATTTCTTGATATGCCGTAGGCCTTGGCTGTTTGGCTGGCGTTATTACACTGCTTGTAACAGTTCAATGCTTTTTCCCGCAAATCTATTGAATATGCCATTTTTTACTCAAAATAAATCAAAATTGTACTATTTTATTTTTAAATTACTATAGCTGCCACCCAACTTTGGTAACACATATTTTCGCCATCTTGATCAGGCCGCGGCCGGTAAGAGTGGACAGAGAAAAAACCGTACCACACCGGCAACAGCCTGTTTCCAACCAAAAGCCGGCCACAGCATAGCGCGGCGAGCATAACAATCAGATTGAAAACAATCGCTGTCCCTGTTTCTTAATCCGCAGCAATTCTCCATTCTGGTATTGCAGACGGCTGCAATCCGACCGACACCACCGTTTCAATTTAGCTTGGGAAAACCGCAGCACAACCGCGCCCGTCAAACCAACGGCAAACAGTATGCCGCAGCAAGCGTTTACCCGTTAAGGCTTCCAATTTAAGAAGTTCCGCAACAGCAACAGCCCGCCGTCGTGGCTTTTTTCGGTGTGAAATTGGGTGGCAAAAACATTGTCTTTGCCGACAATGCAGGCAAACTCTTGCGGGTATTCGCTTGTGCCCAACACAATATCGGCATTGTCCGGCGCAAAATAATAGCTGTGCACAAAATAAAAACGCGAACCTTGTGCAATATCTTGAAACAGCGGGTGGGCTTGGGTTTGGCATACGGTATTCCAACCCATATGCGGCACTTTCAATTTTTCGCCGTTTGCATCATGCAGGCCGTCTGCAAAACGCTTGACCTCGCCGGCAAACCAGCCCAAACCGGCGGTATTGCCCTCTTCGCTGTGGTCAAACAATAATTGCGCGCCCACGCAAATGCCGAAAAACGGTTTGTTTTTCAAGCCGTCCGCAACTGCCTCGCCCAAGCCGCTGCTTTGCAAGGCAGCCATGCAGTCGGGCATTGCGCCCTGCCCGGGGAAAACAATCTTATCGGCGGCAAATACCGCTTCGGGGCGGTCGGTCAGGTAAATATCCGCCTGCGTACCGGCAAGTTTCTGCGCTGCCTGTACCGATTTCAAAACGGAATGCAGGTTGCCCATGCCGTAATCGACCACAGCAATTTTCATCATATTTTATTCTCCCAAACGGTATTCATCGCGGCCCTGTCCTATTCGGCCATGCCGTCTGTATATTCCGTCGCCCAATTTCAGCAACCGCCGCCAAGCCGTCTGCAATCCGTCTTGGCACATTCCATCTCAGTCAAGGCAGACGGCAACCTGCCGTATTCGGACGGTGTTTGCAAAACGTAAACCCCGCACGCCCGTCAAGCCACCGTGCCGCTTCGTCATGCAGCGGCTTCAAACGGCATGATTCAAAGGGCATGATTGTAACAAATTTCCTGCTTCAGGCCGTCTGCAAAACCGTTTTGCAGACGGCCTTACGGTCTTTAATTGTCTTGGGCGGCGTGTTCCGTTTCTTCTGCCGCTTCATAGGCTTCTACGATTTTCTGCACCAACGGATGGCGCACCACATCTTCACTGGTAAAGGTGTGGAAATACAGTCCCTCCACATCACTCAGTTTTTCCCGCGCGTCTTTCAAACCGGATTTGATGTTGCGCGGCAGGTCGATTTGGCTGATGTCGCCGGTAATCACTGCTTTGGCGCCGAAGCCGATACGGGTCAGAAACATCTTCATCTGTTCGGGCGTGGTGTTTTGCGCCTCGTCCAAAATCACATACGCGCCGTTCAGCGTCCGGCCGCGCATATAGGCCAGCGGGGCAATTTCGATCAAGCCTTTTTCCATCAGCTTGGTTACCCGGTCAAAGCCCATCAAGTCATAAAGTGCGTCATACAGCGGGCGCAAATAAGGATCGACTTTCTGCGCCAAATCGCCGGGCAGGAAACCGAGTTTTTCACCGGCTTCTACCGCAGGGCGCACCAAAACGATGCGTTCGATTTGGTGTTTTTCCATCGCATCCACCGCCGCCGCCACCGCCAGATAGGTTTTACCCGTACCCGCCGGCCCCAAGCCGAACACTACGTCATGATTGAGCAAGGCGCGTATATAACCGTTTTGGCGCGGGGTTCTGCCGCCGATGCTGCCGCGTTTGGTGCGGAAATAATATTGTTGGCCGTCTGTTTTTTCTTCATGCTGCTCATCGGCAGTTTTCGCTTCCACCGCCGCCAGCCTGATGGCATTGTCTTCCAAGTCCCCTTTTTCCGCCGCTTCGGCCAAAGCCAGCAGCGCACGGCGGCCGGCGTGTGCCAGCTCGCCCATAAAGGTAAAATGCTCGAAACGGCGGCTGATCTGTATATCCAAAGCGCGGCCGAGTGCTTCCAAATTGCCGTCAAGCGCACCACAGAGGCGTTGCAGCACGGCATTGTCTATGTCTTCAAATTGCAGGTGGACGGTATGGGTCATGAAATAGCAGTTTCCGATGTTTTGTCGTTATCGGGCAACATTATAAACCCGTCGCGCCGAAAAGCATAACGCCTTCCCCTGCCACTCAAAAACAACCTTCCAAGCATCGGAATAAATTTCATTCTTTTGGTGGGTCTGTTTGGGGCGGCTTGGGTGTGCATAGCGGGTTCCTTTGGGTATGAAAAACACCCTACTGGGAAAGTCGGGCTGTGAGGGTGTATCGGTCGGCTATGTGAAGCTGATATTAAGTCTTTTGCCGAGTTGGGCAGCGGCTTTTTCGATAAAGTCGATTTTTGTATTGTGTCGCAAATCTAACAGGCGGTCGATTTGCGGCATATGTACGTCAAGACGGCGTGCCATTTCTGCTTTTTTTACGCCTTGTGCCAGCATTTCGTTAAGCAGTAGGACTTTTGCGGTTTCCAGCGCGGGCAGGACTACGGTTTGCTCTCCATTTTCGGAGGGTGTGGGAATGGTGCGGCGGTCGCTGAAATAACCTTCTAGGGCGCAAATCAGTCCATCTAGGGCTTCGATGGCGGCGGTTTCTTTGTCTTCTCCAACTGCGGCGGCTTCGGGAATGTCGGGGAAGGTAACCAGATATGTGCCGTTATCATCGGGGGTGAGGGTGTAGGGATAGGCTAACATTCGGTGTCCTTTTCTGTTTGGGGCGGTGGGCAAGCCTTTTTGGGCTTGCGTTTATTTTGAATTAAGGTCTTTTTTGATTTGATTGACTAAAGCTGTACCGATTTCTTTACTGCCATCATTGAGAAATACGGAGGTTTTGTCTCCAAGCCTGATGAGTTGGCGACTGCCTCTTTTGTCATTGGTCAATGCTACACCGTGTATCAGCAGCCATTTTTTAAATTCTCTGTATTGCATACCGCCCATCTTTAAATATTGAAGATGATAAAATACAACATTTATGTTGTATTTTAAAGTATGGAATACATCTTTTTTGTTGCATAATTACCAAACTGGTTTAATTGGGCAATATTCGGCCAAAAATGCTACAATATCGGATTTTCAAAGCCGTCTGCAAAATACCCCCCTTTTCCTTACCCGCCATGATTCCATCCGACTTCATAGACGAGCTATTAGCCAAAGTGGATATCGTCGATATTATCGACGAACGCGTGCCGCTGAAAAAAGGCGGGGCAAACTACATGGCCTGCTGCCCGTTTCACAAAGAAAAATCACCGTCGTTTTCGGTGAGTCCGACCAAGCAGTTTTACCACTGCTTCGGCTGCGGCGCACACGGATCGGCCATTGGTTTTCTGATGGAATATCAGGGATTGGGGTTTGCCGAGGCGGTGCAGTATCTGGCCGACCGGGTGGGCATGACGGTACCGAAAACCGGCGGGCGCACGGAAAATCACGAGCAGCGTGCCGAACGTAAAAAAAAGCAGCAGACGCTGGAAGAAACCATGCAGGCATGCGCGGATTTTTACCAAGGCCGTCTGAAAACCGCGCCTGAAGCACAGCAATATCTGAATACGCGCGGCTTGAATGCGGAAATCATCGCCCACTACGGCCTAGGTTACGCGCCCGACGGCTGGCAGCCTTTGGCGCAAGTATTCCGACCCTACCCCTCTACTCCGCTGGTAGACAGCGGACAAGTGATTCACAACGAAGAACAAAACCGCTACTACGACCGCTTCCGCCACCGGATTATGTTCCCCATCCGCGACACCAAAGGCCAAGTCATCGGCTTCGGCGGACGGGTGCTCGACAACTCCAAACCCAAATATTTAAACTCGCCGGATACGCCGCTGTTCGACAAAGGCAAAAACCTCTACGGCCTTTACGAAGGCCGCGCGGCAATCAAAGAGGCAGGGCGGATTTTAGTCGTCGAAGGCTATATGGACGTCGTGGCGCTGGCGCAGTTCGGAATCGGCTATGGTGTGGCCTCGCTCGGCACGTCCACCACCGCCGACCATGTCAAAATGCTGATGCGCCAAACCGACAGCATTTATTTCTGTTTCGACGGCGACGGTGCGGGGCGCAAAGCGGCATGGCGCGCACTGGAAAACGCATTGCCGCAGCTGAAAGACGACAAATCGCTGCATTTTCTGTTTCTGCCCGAAGAACACGATCCCGACAGCTACATCCGCGCCTTCGGCAAAACCCAGTTTGAAGATGCCTTGCTGCACCAAAGCAAGCCGCTTTCCGAATATTTTTGGGAACATCTGGCAGACGGCCTCAATCTAAACACCCAAGAAGGTAAAGCGGAATTGGTCAAAACCGCCTCACCGCTGTTGGCGCAGATTACGGCACCTGCGCTGGCATTCTTATTAAAACAGCGTTTGAGCGAGTTGGTGGGCATCGACCCTGACAACCTTGCACGGCTTTTGGGTCAGGAGGCACCCAAACGCCATATCAAACAAAAAAGCTACAAACTGCCGCCCGCAACCGCCAGACAGCCGGCCATGCTGACTTTGGTGCAACGGCAAATCCGCAGCCTCTTGATAAATCCGGGTTGGGCTGCATATATAGACTTACCCGAATATTTGGCACTGGAGGGCGACTTCGCCTGTCTGGCCAATTTGGCCGAAATGATTAAAAGCCATGCCGCCCCTCCCGGCAGTGCCCAAATTTTGGAACACATGCGCGGCTCCCCTTACGAAGACACCGTCCACCGGATTTTCCAGTCGACACTCCAATCCGCCGACGAATGGGAGGCCGACAACGAAGAAAACTGCGAAAATTTCAAAATCGGCATGAAAAAGCTGTTGAATGAGTTAAAATACAGCCAAATCGAAACGCTCAAACAAAAAAGTGCCGACAGCGGTTTAAACGATTATGAAAAAAAACTTTTGGTCTCCCTACTGATGTCCAAAACAAATTGAAACCCGTTTCCATATACTCAGGCCGTCTGAACAATACTACTTTCGCTGCGAGACATACCGAGCGCAGAACACCCTTACCAAACTTCAGACGGCCTCAGCGCGTTTTACCCGAAACCGCTGCCCCGCCTTCAGGTGCATTGCCGTGCAAACCGTCGGCCTCCCTTATCCAACAAAGAGATAGCTATGTCCCAACACCACGAAGAATACCAAGATCAAGACGACAACCGTCCGCTGACCGTAGAAGAGCAGCGCGCACGCCTGCGCCAGCTCATCATCATGGGCAAAGAGCGCGGCTACATCACCTACTCCGAAATCAATGACGCCCTGCCCGACGATATGTCCGATGCCGATCAAATCGACAATATCGTCAGCATGATTTCCGGCTTGGGCATCCAAGTTACCGAACAGGCACCGGATGCGGAAGACATTTTATTGAGCGACAACGCCGCCTCGATTACCGATGACGATGCCGTAGAAGAAGCCGAAGCCGCATTATCCAATGCGGACTCCGAATTCGGGCGTACCACCGACCCCGTCCGTATGTATATGCGCGAAATGGGGCAGGTCGACCTGCTGACCCGCGAAGACGAAATCATCATCGCCAAAAAAATCGAAAACGCCCTGAAAAACATGGTACAGGCAATCTCCGCCTGCCCCGGCTCGATTGCCGAAATCCTCGGCCTGATCGAACAAATCCGCAAAGACGAAATCCGTGTCGATGAAGTGGTTGAAGCCATTATCGACCCTAACGAAGTGTTGCTGAACGAATTAGGTCTGGGTCATCTCGAGAGCACCGCCCCCGAAGCAGGAGACAGCAGCGAAGAAGAAGACGGCAGCGAAGATGACGACGAAAGCGACGAGGACGACGGTGGCAACGATGCCGAAACCATGTCCGCCGCCAACTTAGAAGAATTAAAACAAAAAGTATTGGCACACTTCGCCCAAATCGAAACCGACTACACACAAATGGTCAGCGCGCTGGAGCAAAACCACAGCCGCCACCCCGACTACCTGCGACACCGCGACGCCATCGCCGCCAAACTGCTGGAAGTCCGCTTTGCCACCCGTCAAATCGAAAACCTGAGCAACACCCTGCGCGGCCATGTTGACAACATCCGCCGTATCGAACGCGAAATCCGCGACATCTGTACCGACCGCGTGCGCATGGATCGCGACTACTTTATCCAAAACTTCCTGCCCGCCATTACCGAGCTGCAATGGGTAGAGGAAGAAATTGCCAAAGGCCGCGTATGGGCAGACGCACTCGACCGCTTCCGCCACGCCATCATCGAGAAGCAGACCGAATTGTCGGAAATGGAAAAAACCACCCGTATTTCCATTGAAGAGTTGAAAGCCATCAACAAAAACATGGTTGTCAGCGAAAAAGAAACCGCCGCCGCCAAGCAGGAAATGATTCAAGCCAACCTGCGCCTGGTGATTTCCATCGCCAAAAAATACACCAACCGCGGTTTGCAGTTTCTCGACCTGATTCAAGAAGGCAACATCGGCCTGATGAAAGCGGTGGACAAATTCGAATACCGCCGCGGCTACAAATTCTCCACCTACGCCACATGGTGGATCCGCCAAGCCATTACCCGCTCGATTGCCGATCAGGCACGCACCATCCGTATTCCGGTGCACATGATTGAAACCATCAACAAGATGAACCGCATCTCCCGCCAATACCTGCAGGAAAACGGCGAAGAACCCGATTCCGCCAAACTGGCCGAGCTGATGGAAATGCCGGAAGACAAAATCCGCAAAATCATGAAAATCGCCAAAGAACCGATTTCCATGGAAACCCCCATCGGCGACGACGACGATTCGCACTTGGGCGACTTCATCGAAGATGCCAACAACGTTGCTCCTGCCGATGCCGCCATGTATTCCAGCCTGCACGAAGTAACCAAAGAAGTGCTCGAAAGCCTGACCCCGCGCGAAGCCAAAGTGCTGCGTATGCGTTTCGGTATCGACATGAATACCGACCACACATTGGAAGAAGTGGGCAAACAGTTTGACGTAACCCGCGAGCGCATCCGCCAAATCGAAGCTAAAGCTCTGCGCAAACTGCGCCACCCGACCCGCAGCGACCGCCTGAAGAGCTTCTTGGACAGTGAAGACAACAAGTCTTAAGGCCGTCTGCAAAATCCGCGTATACAAGCAAAGGCCGTCTGCAAATTTGCAGACGGCCTTTAATCCGTTCCGACAGCCCGCCGGCGTCTGAAGATTGGACAAACACCACCCCGCTCCGCCGATTACCTGCCAAACAAACCGCCCTATCCGCTTTTTCAGCTTAAAACGGATTTCTCCGGTTATCAGCACACAAGTTATGGCATAATGAATATACTGGGCAATATTTTATAGTCATTTAAAATAAGAATGATACAGCGTTGCTTTGCCTTGCCGTACTATGTGTACTGTCTGCGGCTTCGCTGCCTTGTCTCATTCTTATTTTATTCGACTATAAATCATTCAAAAAAACACTTGACAAATCAAAATAAAGGTAGAAAATGAACAACGCAACGCAACGCAACGCAACGCAACGCAACGCAACGCAACGCAACGCAACGCAATAATCTAATTTTTTCTCTGGAGGTAGTCAAATGATTATCTCCGAAAAGCTATTTGAAGCGCCTCAAAATCCGTCTATTGAAATTCTAAAAAATCACTTCCCCCAATGCTTCGACAAACACGGCAACTTTCTGCCCGACAAAATGGCAGAGGAGCTTCGTTCTGCCGATATTCCCGTCAGCCGTGAATCTTATTCGATGGGCTGGTTGGGCAAATCTTATGCCCGCTATCTGCGTGAGTGTCCGCCCGTTACTTTGTTGGGTGAAGACACCGCCCACAACGCCCTGCCTGAAAACAAGGACAGCCAAAATCTGCTGATTAAAGGCGACAATTTGGAAGTGCTCAAACACCTGAAACACGCCTATCAAAACAAGGTCAAGATGATTTACATCGACCCACCGTACAACACGGGTTCGGACGGCTTTGTTTATCAGGACGACCGCAAATTTACGCCCGAAAAACTTACCGAGCTTGCCGATATGAGCCTTGACGAAGCCCGCCGTGTGCTGGATTTTACCGCCAAGAAATCCAATTCCCACAGCGCGTGGCTGACTTTTATGTATCCGCGTCTGTATGTGGCACGCGAGCTGCTTAAAGATGATGGCGTGATTTTTATCAGTATTGACGATAACGAACAGGCACAGTTGAAATTGTTGTGTGATGAGGTGTTTGGGGAGGAGAATTTTGTTGCTGGGTTTATTTGGAATAATAAATATACAGTCTCAAATGATACTGATGTGTCATATCAACACGAGCATATTCTTTGTTATTCAAAAAACAAATCCAAATTTTCATTAAATTTACTTGAACGAACAGAGAAGCAAAATAAAGATTATAAGAATAGAGATAATGATCCAAAAGGAGCTTGGAAAGCAACGCCAATTCACGCAAGAAGTGGCTCAGATAGTGGAATTTATACAATAGTTTTTCCAAATGGAATTGAATGGACTGCACCTACTGGGCGTTACCCAAGATATTCAAAGGAAAGATTGCAAGAATTATATGATGAGGGGGCTTTGTACTTTAATAAAAATGGCGGAGTTGATAAAAAAACATATTTAAGTGAAGTTCGAGATGGTATTACTTGTGGAACTTTATGGAATTATGAAGATGTGGGGCATTCTCACGGAAATAATGAAGAATTAGCAGATTTATTAGGTAAAGGCATTTTTAGTGACCCTAAAGGAATAGCATTAATAGAAAGGATATTAAAATTATCTACCAGTGATAATAATCAAGATATTATTTTAGATTTTTTTGCAGGTTCAGGGACAACTGCACACGCTGTATTGAACTCAAATAGATTTGGTGGAAATCGCCGATTTATCTTAATTCAACTTGATGAAAAACCCAAAAAAGAAGCAGCAAATGCAGGTTACAAAACCATTTTTGACATCACCAAAGCCCGTCTTGAAAAAGCGTCCGTCAAAATCCGTCAAGATTTCCCTGATTATGAGGGCGATTTGGGCTTTCGGATTTTTGAGACGGCTGATGATTTCCGTGCGATAGATGATGAAGCATTGAGTCCGCAGTATGAGTTGCCTAGCACACTAAACCGTATGTTGAGCGATGAGGAATATCATACGCTTTTAACCACTTGGCGGCTGTATGACGGCAATGCATTGACTGAACCCGTACAAGCGGTTGATTTTGGCGGTTATTTTGCACATTTGTGCGGTAAAAACCTGTATTTGATTCAGCCTGATTTTGAGAGCGGGCATATTAAGGCGTTGTTGGACAAGTTGGATACGGACAAGGCGTTTTTAGCGGAACGCATTGTGCTGTTTGGGGCGAATGTGGAGAGTGCCAAGCAGATGGAATTGAAGCAGGCATTGGATACTTACAACAATAAGAAAAATCTGCATTTGTCGCTATTGGTGAGGTATTGAGATGAAAAAAGGTTTTCATTATGAAAAGGGCTTACCCCACCAAACCGGTGCGGTGCGGGCGGTATTGGGCGTGTTTGACCGTGCCCACAAGCAAAATAACGACACCGGCGAAAATCCGACATTGACCTTATCAAGCGAGCGTTACCAAGCAAATATCCGCCAAACCCAAGCGGACAACCGCATTGACAAATCGCCCGATTTTTCCAATGTGCTGGATATTGCGATGGAAACGGGTACGGGCAAAACTTATACCTACACGCAAACGATGTATGAAATGCACAAGCAGTTGGGCGTGTATAAATTTGTCATCGTTGTGCCGACTTTATCCATTAAGGCGGGAACGCAGCAGTTTTTAAGTTCGGAGGCGTTGAAAAACCATTTCAGGCTGGATTTTGACAATGAATACGGACAGGCACAAATCGAGCTTTATACGGTGGAAAGCCAAAAGGCGAAAAAAGGCAAACGTACCAGTGCTATGCCGTCTGAAATCGTGCGTTTCGTGCAAGCCGATAATGCCGAGAAAATCCACGTTTTGCTGCTCAATATGGGTATGGTAAACAGCAAAACCATGCGTGGCGAGGATAAGGGCAATGACGGCAGCGTTTTGCTTAAAGATAAGTTTGACAAGCCTTTTGAGGCCATCGGATCGGTGAAGCCAATTTTAATCATTGACGAACCGCACCGCTTTGACGACAGCAATAAAACGTGGCAGGCATTGATGAGCTTGAGCCCGCAATATGTTTTACGCTATGGGGCAACTTTTAACGACAAATTTAAAAACCTGCTTTATCGTTTGTCTGCCGTTGATGCGTTTAATCAGGATTTGGTGAAAGGCGTGGTGGCACATATCCAGCAGACAGAGGGCGAAAAGACAGACAAAATCCGCTTTACCGACAGCGACGGTACAACCGCAACTTTTGAGTTTGAGAAGCAGAAATTTTATCTGAACAAGGGCGAGAGCCTGCACAAAATCCACGCTCATATAGACGGTTTATATTTGGAACATTTAAATAAAACCACGGCGGTTTTAAGCAACGGTGTCGAGCTGAAAAAAGGCGACGGCATTTATCCGTTTTCGTATTCGGACGATGTGTTTGAGATGATGATGCGAAAAGCCGTCCGCACGCATTTTGACAATGAAAAACGCTTTTTAAGCCGTGCGGACAAAATCAAGCCTTTGACGCTGTTTTTTATTGACGATATTGCCGGCTATCGGGACGGCGGCAACCTTTCGGGCAGCTTGAAAAACCGTTTTGAAGAGATTGTCAAAACCGAAGCACAGCGTGTTTTGCAGACGGCAGAAGCGGGCTCGGCATTTTATCTTTCACTGCAAGATGTGCTGGCAGACGTATCCGCCACGCACGGCGGTTATTTTTCCAAAGACAACAGCTCGGACGATGAAAAAATCGCCCAAGAAATCAACGAGATTCTGCACGATAAAGAAAGTTTGCTGTCGCTGGATAATCCACGCCGTTTTATTTTCTCAAAATGGACGTTGCGTGAAGGTTGGGATAATCCCAATGTATTCGGCATTTGCAAATTGCGTTCCAGCGGATCTGAAACCAGCAAACTGCAAGAAGTCGGGCGGGGATTGCGTTTGCCCGTAAACGAATATATGAGCCGTGTGAAAGACGGCGATTTCAAGTTGCATTATTTTGTGGACAGCAGCGAGCGTGATTTTGTCAAAAAACTGACTGATGAAGTTAATCAAAGCGGCGCGCGTGAAGTGGTTTATACCCAATTTAACGATGAGCTTTTTGAAAAAATCAAATCGGCTTATCCTGATGTTAAAAAACGACCACTTGCCAACGAGCTTTATGATTTGGACTTGATTGATGAAGATGATAATTTGGCAGACGGTGCATTTTCCGAAATCAAAGCCAAATTTCCAAACGCTTTCGGTACGGCTAAATTGAAACAAGGCAAAATCCGCAATGCCGAAGAACAAAGCAAAAACAGAGCGGCGGTGCGTGTCGGCAAATACGATGAATTAAAAGCGTTGTGGGAAGCGATTAACCACAAGGCGGTGTTGCGTTATGAGATGACGGAAAGCCAAACGCTGCAACTATTTAAAGATTTTTTGGAAGAAAACCAATCACGCTTTACCGCTACGGCTATCCGTATCCAAACGCAGGAAATGGTTAAAATCGACAGCGGAATGATCGGCTTTAAGCAAGCGGAAAGTGTGGAAGAAGAGCTGTTTGAGCCGATTGCAACCTTAACATACCGTGCTTTTTTTAGAAAAACTGGCACAAAAGATGTTTGTCAAAATGGCAACATTGCACCAAGCCTTTTTTGAATTAAAAGAGCAAATCGAGATTACCCGATTTATGAACGAAGACACTATCCGTTTCATTCAACAAGGGTTTAACCAATATTTACTGCACCATTCGCTAAGCAAGTTTGAAGTGGGCTACCAAAAAATCAGCAGCAAAATCCATCCGACCGTACTCACTGACCATCAGGGCAAGCCGTTTGATGAAATTGAAATCAACCAAGATTGGGGCATAATCGACAGCAACGCAACACCTTTGGAAAGTTTCTTGTTTGACAAGGTGTTTTTTGACAGCCAAATCGAACAGCAAAATATCACCGGCAGCGAAATTCAAGAAGTGGTGGTGTTTACCAAAATCCCAAAACGGGCAATTAAAATCCCTGTGGCAGGCGGCGAAACCTATTCGCCCGATTTTGCCTACATCGTCAAAACCTGCCAAGGCGAAAGCCTGAATTTGGTGGTGGAAAGCAAAGGCGTGGCAGACGGCGCAGGCTTGCGCCAAAACGAGAAACAGAAAATCGCACACGCCGAGCGGTGGTTTGCCGCAATGAACAAAGACGGCGGAATTGACGTGAAGTTTGTTACGCAGTTTGAACAGGACAGGGTTGCCCAGATTATCAGGAGGGCAATGCCGGCATAGTTACCCGAAGCGTTACCCGAACAGGCCGTCTGCAAATTTGCAGACGGCCTGCATTACCTGCCGGCCTGCTCCTTGCGGCAAAAAGTCCTCCACACCCCTTCGGCGGGCATGATGCTGCATATTTTCAAACGGCTCCCTTCCCTACGCGGTATAATGCCGTCTGCAAAACGACTTTCCAAAGAAAACATCATGGCAAACCAACGCTTGATTTACGGCTTTCACGCCGTTAATGCCCGTTTGTGGCAAAACCCGAAATCCATTACCGAGCTGTATATCCAAGAAGGCAAATCCGATGTCCGCACCCGCGAAGTATTGGAAAAAGCCGCCGAAGAGAATGTTCGTGTACACTTTGCCCAAGCCGAGCGGCTCGATACTTTAAGCAAAGGTTCCCGCCATCAGGGGGTAGTCGGCTTTATTGATGCTTCCAAAAACCATGTCCACTTGGAAGATGTTTTGGAAAATTTGAGCGAACCGCCCATGCTGCTGGTTTTAGACGGCATTACCGATCCGCACAACTTAGGCGCGTGCCTGCGGACTGCCGACGCGATGGGCGTACACGCGGTGATTGCGCCGAAAGACAAAAGTGCGGGGCTGAACGCTACCGTCAGCAAAGTGGCCTGCGGCGCGGCGGAAACCGTTCCCTACATTACTGTAACCAACCTCGCCCGTACCTTGCGCGAATTGAAAGAATACGGCATTTGGATTATCGGCACCGATATGGGCGGCGATGCCGATTTGTACCACGCCGACCTGCCCGAAAGCATTGCTTGGGTGATGGGCAATGAAGGCGAAGGTATGCGCCGCCTGACCCGCGAACATTGCGATATGCTGGTTTCCATTCCGATGTTCGGCACGGTAGAAAGCATGAATGTTTCCGTATCCGCCGGTATGGTTTTAAGCGAAACCCGCCGCCGGCGTGTTTTGAAAGCTGCCCAATAGCAGTATTTGAAATACCTGTATTTGCATCACAGATACCTACCCTGCCCAAGCCAAGGGTAAAACCGAAAAACAGCGTATTGAAACGTATAGTCATTTAAAATAAGAATGATACAGCGTTGCTTTGCCTTGCCGTACTATGTGTACTGTCTGCGGCTTCGCTGCCTTGTCTCATTCTTATTTTATTCGACTATACAAAGGCCGTCTGCAAAATCATCGGCTGATTTGCAGACGGCCTTTGCGTATGTCAGGCATTTAAAACAAGTGGTCAAACCAAGCGCGCATTTCTTCCCAATAAAACAGGCAGGCGATTGCCGCCAAGGCTACGCTGATGCCGGCGGCATTGATGTTGCTGATTTTTTCTTTGAATGCCAACGCGCCAACCAGCGTTCCCAATACAATCACACCCATATTCATACCGGCGAACACCATGGTCGGATTGTCACTCATGGCTTGATGTGCGCTGATGTAGGTAACAATGTTTAAGAAGTTCAAACCGCCGAGCAATATGCCGCCGATGATGCCTTCTTTTGTCCATTTGGTTGACTTGGCAAAAAGATAGCCAAACATCAAAATGCCGGCCAGACAAAATGCAATCAGCAGGTTGCCTGAAAATGCCGTACCGCTCTTGGCAAGCTGTTTGAACAAAATGTCAATCACGCCGTAACCTGCCCAAACGCCCAGCAACAGCCCGATTTGCTGCGGCAGTTTGGCATTTTTCTTGGTTTTTTCCGACTTCCACAGCAAACAGAACAATGCGGCAAATGCCAGCACGATGCCTGTCAGACGGCCTTCGTTTAATGTTTCTCCGAAAATCACAAACGACGCAGCCACCGGCAGAAACAGCGACAAGCGTTGCGCGGCATCGGATTTCACGATACCGACTGTGTCCACCGCTTTCCCCATGATGACAAATACAGACGGCAACAACACGCCCAATGCGGCAAACAGCCACCAAGTCGGCAAAAATGCTGCCGGATTGCTCAAATCCGGTTTCAACACCAGCATGGTCAGCACCACCGCCACAATGTAGTTTACCGCCACCGCTTGAGCGATGGGGATATTCTGCCCGCGGGCGATTTTCAGCAATACGGAAACCAGTACACTGCATACGATACTGGCTGCAAGATAAACCATTATTTTTTTTCCTTAATCATACGGCGTTGCCGCCGAAAAGCCTGTTACCGTGTTTTTGCAGACGGCATTACAGCCGCCAAAAAGCGTTAAGGCCGTCTGCACATTGCCGTTTACAGCCAGCTGTCCGCCTCAACCGCCCTGCCGTCGTAAAACTTCACAAATCCCGCCACAATGCGGTAAATAAACCAAATGCTGACCACAAACAACAGCAGCAGCCCCACGCCCAGACCCATCGTCAGCCAGCCCAGCAGATAACCCGCCGCACCGATCCAAAACGTGCGGATAAGATAGCGGATATGGCTTTCATAAAGCGTCCCCTGCATATTGCCGCGCACGGCATAAGCCGCTGCCACACCGACCAGCGAGGATACAACCGTAATCGCTGCCAATGCGTACAGCGCGTAAATAATCATCATGTGAGTGCGCCGGTTGTCTTTTTCCGGCGTATTGTTTCCGAGCGTATGCTTTTCCATATCCGTATTTCCTGTTAATCCACCGCCACAGCGACATATTGCGGCTTGAGGTGTGCCAAAGCCTGCGGCGGTATGCCCACGATGAAACCGCGTTTGCCGCCGTTGAGATAAATCGTATCCAAATCCATCACCGAGGCTTCGACATACACCGGCAACGGCGTTTTCATGCCGAACGGCGACGTACCGCCCACCAGATAACCTGTCCATTTTCCGGCCTGCTTGGGGTCGGCAGGTTCGATGTGTTTCATGCCCAATGCGCGCGCCAGATTGCGGGTGGAAATCTGCTTGTCGCCGTGCATCAGCACCACCAGCCCTTTTTTATGCTCGTTTTGCAACACGATGGTTTTGATGACTTGATGTTCGTCCACCCCGAACAAGCCGGCAAACTGCCCCGTACCGCCGTGTTCCTCATAAACATACACAAACGGCTCGAAACTTATCCCCGCCGCCCGCATGGCACGCACGGCAGGGGTAACGGGATAATCGGTTTTGCCCATATCTGCCCCAAAAAGATAAAAAACCACAAAGCAATATGTTACCATAACCGCCTGCCGACATTTCACCTCAGGAGTAAAACATGACTGTCCGCTATTTTGGTCAAAACAACCGTCTTTCCGAAGCCACCGTTGCCAACGGTTTCGTCTTCCTTTCCGGCATGGTTCCCGAAAATCCCCATGAAGATGCCAAAGCGCAAACCGCAGACGTATTGAAACAAATCGACCACTGGCTCGCCCAATGCGGTTCGGACAAGCAACACATTCTCGAAGCCACGATTTTCCTGACCGACATGACCGACTACGCCGCCATGAACGAAGCATGGGACGCTTGGGTTGCCCCCGGCCACGCCCCTGCCCGCGCCTGCGTAGAAGCCAAGCTGGCTAATGCAGAATGGAAAGTCGAAATCAAAGTATCGGCTGTTCAGGCTTGAAAAAGCGGACCACCCGTCCCCATCTGCCCTGAAACACTCATACAGGATTCCGCCATGCAAACCCGTCTTCCCTTTTTCAGTATCGTGCGCGTCAGCGGCGACGACCGCGCCGCCTTCCTGCACGGACAACTTTCCAACGACATTCAAAACCTTCAGCCCCGACAGGCTTGTTACGCCACTTACAATACGCCCAAAGGCCGCGTAACCGCCAATATGCTGGTGCTCAACCGGGGCGAAGATTTGCTGCTGGCCATGGCGGCAGACCTGTCCGAAGCCGTGGTCAAACGCTTACGTATGTTTGTTTTGCGTGCCAAAGTGGTTTTCGAGCCGCTGGCCGATTTCGCCGTGGCCGCCGAACTGCCGGATAACACGCTCCCGCATCCTGCCGCTGAACCGCAGTTGGCATTTTCCGCCCAAGAAAATGCAGACGGCGTGTACAGCATTACCCTGCCGCACTCAGGCCGTCTGCAAATCGGGCCGGTTTCCTTGCTGCCCGAACATGATGCCGCCGCCGAAAACGCGTGGAACATTCACGAAATCCGCAGCGGCTATCCTTGGATTTCCGCCGCCACCCAAGACACCGCCGTCGCGCAAATGCTCAACCAGCACATCATCGGCGGCGTACACTTCAAAAAAGGCTGTTATCCCGGTCAGGAAATCATCGCCCGCGCCCAATACCGCGGCCAAGTCAAACGCGGCTTGGCAGTATTGGCCGGCACTTCTCTGGAGGCCGCAGGCGTAGCGGTACAGGCAGGCGGCGAAGAAGCAGGGCAAATCATCAATACCGCGCTGAGCGAAAACGGCAGCGTCAGCTTGGCGGTCATCAAATTCTCCGCCGCCCAAGCCGCGCTTACCGACAGCGAAGGAAATGCTTTGCAACAGGAAAAACTGTTTTTCACCACCGAAGCGCAAGAGCCG
Source organism: Neisseria animalis (assembly GCF_900636515.1). Classification (NCBI taxonomy): domain Bacteria; kingdom Pseudomonadati; phylum Pseudomonadota; class Betaproteobacteria; order Neisseriales; family Neisseriaceae; genus Neisseria; species Neisseria animalis. The sequence goes on along the minus strand of NZ_LR134287.1, from coordinate 881,519 downwards.
TCGGCATAAACTCCGTTAAGGGCAGCATTTGAAGTTCGGCAAACAGTGCTACCCGCTCCGCTTTCCGCCGTCTTGCCGAACATCTTGCCCAAATCCTTTTGCGGCTTGTTTTCCCGACATTATCCGAACAGTTTCTCTGCCGTTCTGCCCCCAAAAGGCCGTCTGCAAAATCCGTTTTCAAACAACCGGTTTTGCAGACGGCCTTTTTTTTATCCGAATGCTTGCAATGAGTCCGAAAAACAACTAAAATCCAAAAGTAATTTTTCAGACCAATTTAAATTCACCAATTATGCACACAATGAAAGAAATCAGCAGGCTGATGTTAAAAATACAGCTCCTGTACAGCCAATGGGCAAAACAGCAAGGATTAAATTACAACACTTTAGCCGTGCTGTTCACACTGGCCACCAAAGGCCGCTGCACACAAAAACAAATTGGCGAACTCTGGCACTTGCCCAAGCAAACTGTTTTTTCCATCTGCCGACAGCTTGCAGAAAAAGGCCATATCGGCTTTGAGCAGAATACAAACGGCGACGGACGTGAAAAAATCATGTTCCTTACCGAAAGCGGCACAGCTTACGCCAAGCCGGTTGCCGAAAAAATGCAGGCAATGGAAACGCTTGCATTGCAACGTTTCGGTGCAGACAATTCCCGCCAACTGCTCGCCCAAATGGCACGGCTGGCGGATATTCTTGCCGAAACCATGCACAATCGGCACATGATGGCGGACGATACCGACAGATAGCGCAATACACCATAAAATTGCCGTGATGGCGGATGATACCGACAGATAGCGCAATACACCATAAAATTGCCGTGTTGCCAAACTTTATCAAATTAACTTCACAACAATTAAAAGGAAACAAAATGGGTTGGATTTACCTGATTGGCGCGGGGCTGATGGAAATCGGCTGGCCGCTGGGCTTGAAGCTGGCGCAACAAAGCGGTTTCCGCTTTTACGGTTTCGCGATGGCTACGGCATTTATGGCCGCCAGCGGCTACTTGCTGTTTCTCGCCCAAAAAACCATTCCGATGGGTACTGCCTACGGCGTATGGACGGGTATCGGCGCAATCGGCGCGTTTTTGGTCGGCGTACTGTTTTTCGGCGATGCCTCCACATTCGGGCGTTGGCTGGGCATATTTTTGATTGTTTCCGGCGTAGTCGTCATGAAAATCAGCAGCAGCTAAACCCGCCAAACTGCCCGACAGCCCACATAATGCCGTCTGCAAAACCTCTGCTTACCCGCAGCCGTTTGAAACTTCAGAACAATACGCCGGAATTGCGGTAGAAGCGGCAAATCATGCAGCGTCCGTATCCTTTACGACCATCTAAGCCGTCGTAACCGCTTATCTTTCCTATTTATCTGCCCGAAAACAAATTGGTGTCATCACGATGGACGATAAATTATTTGGCGATTTGATGAGCGCCGTGCAAGAGATGGTAGAGATTGAACAAGATCGCGCCGTTGCCGCTGTCAGCCTGCCCGATACCAAAGCTAAAGCAACAGACGGCTTTTTGCTATAATAACCGCTCCATTTCCAAGAAAGCCGCCGATGTCCCGTATTGCCGCCCTGCCCGATCATCTGGTCAACCAAATCGCCGCCGGCGAAGTGGTCGAACGCCCCGCCAACGCGCTGAAAGAAATCATCGAAAACAGCATTGACGCAGGCGCAAGCTCCATCGAAGTCGAATTGACCGGCGGCGGTATCCGTCTGATTCGCGTGACCGACAACGGCAGCGGTATCCACGCCGACGACATCGAATTGGCACTGCACCGCCACGCCACCAGCAAAATCAAAACCCTGAACGACTTGGAACACGTTGCCAGCATGGGATTTCGCGGCGAAGGCTTGGCCAGCATCGCCTCCGTCAGTCGTCTGACGCTGACCAGCCGCCATGCCGATTGTCCCCATGCCACGCAGATCAAAGCCGAAGACGGCAAACTGAGCCGCCCTTCTGCCGCCGCCCACCCCGTCGGCACCACCATCGAAGCGGCGGAGCTTTTCTTCAACACCCCCGCCCGCCGCAAATTTCTCAAATCCGAACAAACCGAATACGCCCATTGCGCCACCATGTTCGAGCGTTTGGCCTTGGCGCATCCGCACATTGCCTTCACATTGATTAAAGACGGCAAAACCGTTTTCAAACTGCCCGCACAGCCGCTCAATGCGCGCATTGCCGCCATCGTCGGCGAAGATTTTCAGACGGCCTCATTGGAAATCGACAGCGGCGAGGGCGTTTTGCGGCTGTACGGCGCGGTTTCCAAACCCACTTTCGCCAAAGGCAAAACCGACAAACAATACTGTTTCGTCAACAACCGTTTTGTGCGCGACAAAGTCATGCTCCATGCAGTCAAGCAAGCCTACCGCGACGTACTGCACAACGCGCTCACTCCCGCATTTGTTTTGTTTTTAGAACTGCCTCCCGAAGCGGTTGATGTCAACGTCCACCCCACCAAAACCGAAATCCGCTTCCGCGACAGCCGCCAGATACACCAACTGGTCTTCCACAGCATCAACAAAGCCCTTGCCGAAACCCGCGCCGACCAAACCGAAAGCGTCAGCAATGCCGGTGCGGTACTGCACGAAGTAATGGGCATTATGCCGTCTGCAAATCCGACAGAGGCCGATACCGTGCATTTTGCAGACGGCCTTTCTGCCGCGACAACCGCCATGCCGTCACCGTCTGCCCACGCTCCGGCAGACAGCGCCAAAATCCGCCCCATGCCTTACCAAAGCGCGCGCGCGCCGAAGCAGCACTCCCTTTCCCTGCGCGAAAGCCGTGCCGCACTGAATACCTATGCCGAGCTGTTCAAGCACACGCCGGCAGACAATCTCCCCAAAAATACGGCTGCCGCAGCGGATAACTACGGCAACATGCCGTCTGCAAACGAACACCACACCTCCGATGACGAACTGCCGCCGCTCGGTTTTGCCATTGCCCAATTATTGGGCATTTACATTCTTGCCCAAGCCGAAGACAGCCTGATCTTGGTGGATATGCACGCCGCCGCCGAGCGCGTCAACTACGAAAAAATGAAAACCCAGCGCGCACAAGCAGGCAGGCTGCAAAGCCAACGCCTCCTGATTCCGGCCACCTTCTCCGCCGGCCACGAAGCAACTGCCGCCTTGGCCGATTATGCCGAAACGCTGCACAGCTTCGGCTTGGAATTGTCCGACACGGGCGGCAATACCCTTGCCGTCCACGCCGTTCCCGCCATGCTGGCCAAAGCCGATGCCGTCTCCCTTGCCAACGACGTACTGCACGAGCTTATCGAAAGTGGAGCGAGCCAAACCATTGCCGAACGCGAAAACCACATTCTTGCCACCATGTCGTGCCACGGTTCGGTACGCGCCGGCCGCCGCCTGACCCTACCGGAAATGAACGCCCTCTTGCGCGACATGGAAAACACGCCGCGCAGCAACCAATGCAACCACGGCCGGCCGACTTGGGTTAAATTAACGCTGAAAGAGCTGGACGCGCTGTTTCTGCGCGGACAATAAAACAATCCGCAAAAAGGCCGTCTGCAAAATCCCGTTTTTGCAGACGGCCTTTTTTGTACCGCATTTCAAATCAACTTTGAGGGCAGAGGTGCAAGTTGCAGACAATATGGGCGGCAGATTTGCTTGGGCAGCTTGGTCAAGCCTTTCTTTGAGGAGGTATGGCGGGGAGATACGGCAACGCCGTATAATCGGGTATAAAATGACTGTTGAACCGATTTTCCCGTACCACGCGCATCATACGGCTATTTTGGAAGCACACAAAATATAGTCGAATAAAATAAGAATGAGACAAGGCAGCAAAGCCGCAGACAGTACACATAGTACGGCAAGGCAAAGCAACGCTGTATCATTCTTATTTTAAATGACTATAACGCCCTTCCTTGGCAGCATTCAGCTTTTCTTCCGCCGCCTTGACCCTGCCCTCCAAATCCGCAATCCGCTCCAAATATTTGGCGTAATTACGCTCGTTGCCATAGCGCACCTGTTTGCCTGCCTCCAGCTCGCTGCGTGCCTGCGCCAACTCATGCTGCGCGGTTTCAATTTTTGCAGACGGCATGGCGGCAGCCTGTTCCTGCTCTGCCATATCCGCCTGTACCTTACCGCCCCGAACAGGCGCAACGGCAGACGGATAAACAGACGGCCTGCCCAATTTGCTGACCACACAATGTGCGCCGCCTTCCTGCGTATAAAGTTTGCGCCCCGATTTGTCGGTACACTCGAATACCGGTGCCGCACAAGCCGTACCGATACCGAAACAGCATACCGCCGCCAAACTGATTTTCCACATTTCCTTTATTCCTGTTTTACAGCCATTTCCACCACACCAGCAGCAAAGCGGCCAGCATCACCAAATTGGCCGTCACAATCGGCCTCCAACGGCGCGGACGTTCTGCCCCTCCTGCCCGCCCGCTGCGGCGGATATAGAAAAACGGGCTGAGCAGCATAGAGGCCGCACACAATAAAATAACCGAAGCATAATAAATTTTTTCAGCCGCCATCACCGCCCCACGATTTTTCAGACGGCTTGACCCGCCCGTTTTATGATACAATCGCCCGATTATAACACTCTATTTTATAAGGTTTGAGGCAATGATTTCTACCAACGGCATTACCATGCAGTTCGGCGCGAAGCCGCTGTTTGAAAACGTATCGGTCAAATTCGGCGAAGGCAACCGCTACGGCCTGATCGGTGCCAACGGTTCGGGCAAATCGACTTTCATGAAAATCCTCGGCGGCGATTTGGAACAGACCAGCGGCGAAGTAGCGATTGAACACGGCGTGCGTCTGGGCAAGCTGAAACAAGACCAATTCGCCTATGAAGACATGCGCGTGTTGGACGTAGTCATGATGGGGCACACCGAAATGTGGGCGGCAATGACCGAACGCGATGCGATTTACGCCAATTTGGAAGCCACCGAAGACGATTACATGCGTGCGGCCGATTTGGAAGCCAAATTTGCCGAATACGATGGCTACACCGCCGAAGCACGCGCCGCCGAGTTGCTGAGCGGCGTAGGCATTTCCGAAGATTTGCACAACGCGCTGATGAGCGAAGTCGCGCCGGGCTTCAAGCTGCGCGTACTGCTGGCTCAAGCGCTGTTTTCCAAACCCGATGTCTTGCTGCTCGACGAGCCGACCAACAACTTGGACATCAACACCATCCGCTGGCTGGAAGGCGTATTGAACCAATACGATTCCACCATGATTATCATTTCGCACGACCGCCACTTTTTGAACGAAGTCTGCACCCACATGGCGGATTTGGACTACAACACCATCACCATCTATCCGGGCAACTACGACGACTATATGCTGGCTTCGGCGCAATCCCGCGAGCGTGCGATGAAAGACAATGCCAAAGCCAAGGAAAAACTGCAGGAGCTGCAGGAATTTGTGGCGCGCTTCTCCGCCAACAAATCCAAAGCCCGCCAAGCCACCAGCCGTCTGAAACAGGCCGACAAAATCAAAGCCGAGATGGTGGAAGTCAAACCCTCCACCCGCCAAAATCCGTATATCCGCTTTGAAGCCGACGAAAAAGCCAAGCTGCACCGTCAGGCCGTGGAAGTGGAAGGTTTGGCCAAACGCTTTGAAACCCAGCTCTTCAAAAACCTCAACTTCATCTTGGAAGCAGGCCAGCGGCTGGCCATCATCGGCCCGAACGGCGCAGGCAAATCCACCCTGCTGAAACTGTTGGCCGGCGCATTCGATCCGCAATATTCAGACGGCCTCGCACCGGATGCCGGTACCATCAAATGGGCGGAAAAAGCCAAGGCGGGCTATTATCCGCAAGACCATGAAAACGACTTCGATGTCGATATGGATTTGACCGAATGGATGCGCCAATGGGGTCAGGAAGGCGACGACGAGCAAGTGATTCGCGGCACTTTGGGCCGTCTCTTGTTCGGCAGCAACGATGTGGTGAAAAAAGTGCAAGTACTCTCGGGCGGTGAAAAAGGCCGTATGCTCTACGGCAAACTGCTGCTCTTGAAACCGAACGTGCTGATTATGGACGAACCGACCAACCATATGGATATGGAAAGCATCGAATCGCTGAATATGGCACTGGAAAAATACAACGGCACACTGATTTTTGTTTCGCACGACCGCCAATTCGTCTCTTCGCTGGCCACGCAAATCATCGAGCTCGACGGCAAAGGCGGCTACGAGCATTATCTGGGCGATTACGAAAGCTATTTGGAGAAAAAAGGCTTGGTGTAATTCTTTCCGATATACCGCCGCCAAAGCAGCAAGGCGGAACAACCTTGCTGCCGGCATAAAAGGCCGTCTGCAAAACATACGGAAACACCTGTTTCCCAATCTGTTTTACAGACGGCCTTTTTAGCGCACAGCCCAAACCAAACAAGGCTGCATGGCATACGCCGTATCGTTTGTCCGCCTCACGGCCGCCACCGGCAGCCGGAAGCCGTTTTGATTATTTCAGACGGTAAAGCAAAGATTTGACCAAACCGCCGTAATAATCGTTGGCGGTGCAGTAGGCAAGCTCCAACGTACACTGCCCCGCACTGCCGTATTTTTTCATGCACTGGCTGATTGCCGTTTGGTGTACGCTTTTAAAGCGCGGCGATGTAATAATTACCGCATTCTCCGGTGTCAAACGTATTTCCGCTTTCGGATAAGCCAAAGCCGCACAAGTATTGTGCAGCGGCACAACCGTTTTACAACCTGTCGCCCCGCCGGGCGGAACACCTGCCAGCGTATCTTGTGCGCGGCAGTACGCGTCCAACTCCTCTTTTGCGGCGGCGTAAGTCGCATTTTCCCGTGTGGTTTTCACCTGCGTATCACGGACATCGTTCGGATTCTGCCACAACGCCAAAAAGCCGTAGCTGTCGGCAGCCACAGCGCCCGAAGCAAGCAGGCTGATTATCAAGGCGGATAAGGTTTTTTTCATTGCATATTCCCGTTTGGCAGGATTGCTGTCGAATACCGGCAATCCGAAGCGGCAAAGGCCGTCTGCAAAACATTATGGCTTCAGGCAGCTTTTTTTCAAGTAAACACGGCGGTTTTTTACAAGCCTTTTCATGTTTTATAGTCGAATAAAATAAGAATGAGACAAGGCAGCGAAGCCGCAGACAGTACACATAGTACGGCAAGGCAAAGCAACGCTGTATCATTCTTATTTTAAATGACTATACCGGCCGGACGGCAAGATGGGTTTACATCAAAATAACAAACTATCCACCCTCTCCGCCATACAACATAGCCATTTTGCAGACGGCCTTGTTGCTGCTTCGCACGTTCAGGTCATTCTTATTTTGTGTTTCGGCAGCATATCCTTTAAAATGCGCGTTTTACCGATTATTCAGGAAACACATTATGTTGAAAAAACTCGTACTCGGCAGCATTACCGCTTTGGTTTTGGCCGCTTGCGGCGGTGACAACGGTTCTGCCGCCGCTACTCAGACAGGCGCACAAGGCGGCTCGTTAATCGAACGCATCAACAACAAAGGAACAATTACCGTAGGTACGGAAGGTACGTACGCACCGTTTACCTACCACGACGAATCCGGCAAGCTGACCGGCTACGATGTTGAAGTTACCCGTGCGGTAGCGGATAAATTAGGCATCACCGTAGAGTTTAAAGAAACCCAATGGGATTCGATGATGGCAGGCTTGAAAGCAGAACGCTTCGATGTGGTGGCCAACCAAGTCGGCCTGACCACGCCCGAGCGCCGTGCCACATTCGACCGCTCTGAGCCATACAGTTGGAGCGGCGCGGTATTGGTAGCGCGTAAAGACAGCACCATTACCTCCATCGAAGAAATTGCCGGCATCAAAGCCGCACAATCGCTGACCAGCAACTACGGCGAACTCGCCACTGCCGCCAATGCCGAAATCGTACCGGTTGACGGCTTGGCGCAATCCCTGACGCTGGTTGAGCAAAAACGCGCCGAAGTAACCCTCAACGACGAACTGGCGGTTTTGGACTACATGAAGAAAAATCCGAATGCCGGCATTAAAATCGTTTGGTCTGCTCCTGCCGAGGAAAAAGTCGGTTCGGGTTTGATTGTCAACAAAGGCAACGACGAAGCGGTGGCCAAGTTCAGCCAAGCCATCAACGAGCTGAAAGCAGACGGCACTTTGCAGAAATTGGGCGAACAATTCTTCGGAAAAGACATCAGTGTTAAATGATTTTCTGGCTTCGCTGCCTTTCATGACCGAAACGCGCGCTGATTTGGTAATCGGCGCGTTTTGGCCTATGGTTAAGGCAGGTTTTTTGGTTTCCGTACCGCTGGCAGTCGCCTCCTTCCTCATCGGCATGGTGATTGCCGTGGCGGTTGCGCTGTTGCGCGTGATGCCGGGCGGCGGCTGGTTGCACAAAACCGCGCTGGCTTTGGTTAAAGTGTACATCTCCGCCATTCGCGGCACGCCGATTCTGGTACAGATTTCGATTGTGTTTTACGGTCTGCCCGCCATCGGCATATACATCGACCCGATTCCCGCCGCCATCATCGGCTTCTCGCTCAATGTCGGCGCTTATGCTTCCGAAACCATCCGCGCGGCGATTTTGTCCGTACCGAAAGGACAATGGGAAGCAGGCTTCTCCATCGGCATGACTTATATGCAGACTTTCCGCCGCATCATTGCTCCGCAGGCTTTCCGGGTATCCGTACCGCCTTTGAGCAATGAGTTTATCGGATTGTTTAAAAACACCTCTCTGGCCGCGGTTGTTACCGTAACCGAGCTGTTCCGCGTCGCCATGGAAGCAGCAAACCGCTCTTACGACTTCCTGCCGGTTTATATCGAAGCGGCAGTGGTGTATTGGTGTTTCTGCTGGGTACTGTTTTTCATTCAGGCCAAACTTGAAAAACGCTTCGACCGCTATGTGGCGAAATAAGGAAGCTGTATGATTACCATCCGCAATATCCGCAAAACATTCGACGGCAACGATGTCCTGCACGGCATTGATTTGAATGTTGCCAAAGGTCAGGTCGTAGTGGTCTTAGGACCTTCCGGTTCGGGCAAAACCACCTTCTTACGCTGTCTGAACGCGCTGGAAATGCCCGAGCAAGGCGTGATTGAGTTTACCCAAACCCCTGCATTAAAAATCGATTTTGCCGCCCGCCCGGGAAAAGCCGATATTCTTGCGCTCCGCCGCAAATCCGGCATGGTTTTCCAACAATACAATCTGTTTCCGCACAAAACCGCGCTGGAAAATGTCATGGAAGGGCCGGTAGCCGTACAGGGCAGGTCTCCTGCAGAAGTAAGGGAAGAAGCAATCCGCCTGCTGCAGAAAGTCGGCTTGGGCAACAAAACCGATTTATATCCGTTCCAACTTTCCGGCGGCCAGCAACAGCGTGTCGGTATCGCCCGCGCTTTGGCTATCCAGCCCGAACTGATGTTGTTTGACGAGCCGACTTCCGCACTCGATCCCGAGCTGGTTCAAGATGTGTTGGATACCATGAAGGAACTGGCCGGAGAAGGTCGGACCATGATTGTCGTTACCCACGAAATCAAGTTTGCCATGGAAGTTGCCGATGTCGTCGTGGTTATGGACGGCGGCGTTATCGTCGAGCAAGGCGCTCCTCAGGATTTGTTTGACAATCCGCAACACGAGCGCACCCGCAGCTTCCTGCAGCAAATCCGAGCCAAATAAACCGCCCAAGCATACAAAGGCCGTCTGCATTTTCATCGGACTATCCGATCCGAATAAAATGCAGACGGCCTTTATGAATTTAAATCACTTACAGCCGTAATTTTTTCATGTTCCCCATGCTATCTTTTACAATGAGTTTCCACTATACTCAAGTATTGAAATTTTATTTTGCCGGATAAATTATCTAGGAGAATACCATGAGCCAAGCCCTGCCCCTGCATGCCGATACCGTCGGCAGCTACCTGCGTACCGAACCTTTGAAACAGGCGCGCGCCGACTTTGCCGAAGGTAAAATCAGCCGCGAAGCGCTGACCCAAATCGAAGACCAAGAAATCGCCAAATTGGTGGAAGACCAATTGGCCGCAGGTATCCAAGTGATTACCGACGGCGAATTCCGCCGCGCCTTTTGGCACATCGATTTTCTGGAAAACCTCAACGGCATCGAAGGCTACACTCCCGAGCACGGCTACAAATTCAACGGCGTGGAAACCAAAGCCTACAACACCCGCTGCTGCGGCAAAGTATCATGGAATCCCGCACACCCCTTTATCGAACACTTCAAAAAACTGGATAAAATCGTGGCCGGACGCGGCGTAGTCAAATACACCATTCCCAGCCCGAACCAACTGATGTATCCGGTACAGTGGGATACCGGCGTTTACGCCACCCGCGCCGAATTTGCCAAAGACGTACAGCAAGCCTACATCGACTGTATCAAAGCCTTCTACGAAGCAGGCTGCCGCTACCTGCAATTCGACGACGTATACTGGGGTTCGCTGTGCAACAACCACGAAAAACCCGAATTTGCCGCCGACAAAGCGCAGGCTCTGGAAAATATCCAAGTGATTTTGGCACAAAAACCGGCCGACATGATTATTACCACCCACGTTTGCCGCGGCAACTTCCGCTCCACCTACCTGCTCACCGGCGCATACGATCCCGTTGCCCCCGAGTTGTTCGGCCAAACCGCCTACGACGGCTATTTCTTGGAATACGACAACGAGCGCAGCGGCGGCTTCGAACCCCTGAAATATTTCAACGACAACCCGCACAAAGGCAAAATCGTTTTGGGCTTGGTTACTTCCAAATTCCCCGAATTGGAAGACAAAGCCGCCATTAAAGCGCGCATTGCCGAAGCCGCGGCGATTGTACCGTTGGAACAGCTGGCGCTCAGCCCGCAATGCGGTTTCGCCTCAACCGAAGAAGGCAACATCATGACCGAAGCCGAGCAATGGGCAAAAGTGCGCTTGGTAGAAGAAATCGCCGCCGAAGTATGGGGCGAAGACACAATCTAAGCGTTCGCACACTCTTGTTTGTACACTCAAAGGCCGTCTGCAAAATGCTGAATTTGCAGACGGCTTTTTTGTTATAATATTAACCAATTAATCTTTTCCCTACTTTGCAATGTCCGCTACCTCCAAACGAGATCCGCTCGGCTCCGGCTGGATGATACTTGCTGCACTGGGTTTCACCCTGATGAACCTCTGTATCAAAGCAGCCGCGCAAAAATTCGGTTTTACCAGCGGCGAGCTGGTTTTTTGGCGCATGAGTTTTGCCGTTGTTTTTCTCGGTATGATGGCCAAAGCCCGTGGCGACAGCTTCGCTACGCCTCATTGGAAAACCCATCTCAACCGTAGTATTGTCGGTTCGGCGGCAATGCTGTGCCTGTTTTATGCCATCACCCATCTGCCGCTGGCAACCGGGGTAACACTCAGCTATACCTCTTCGATTTTTCTGGCGGTGTTTTCGTTTTTCATTTTCAAAGAGCGTATCGCCCCCTACACTCAGGCGGTATTGGTGGTTGGTTTTATCGGTGTTGTCCTGCTGCTCAATCCCTCTTTCCAAAGCGGTCAGGAGCTGGCTGCTCTGCTCGGTTTGGCAGGCGGAGCCATGTCGGGTTGGGCATATTTGAAAGTACGCGAACTTTCTCTGCTGGGCGAACCGGGCTGGAGGGTGGTGTTTTATCTGTCGCTGGTCGGTATGGTTATGGCGGCGGTTTGGGCCAGCATTACCGGTTGGCACGCTTTAAGTTATGCTGCTCTGCCTTATCTGCTGGCGGTCGGTTTGAGCGCGATGGTGGCGCAACTTTGCATGACCCGTGCTTACAAAGTCGGCAATAAATTTACCGTGGCCTCGCTTTCGTATCTTACGGTTGTGTTCTCCGCATTGGCAGGTATGGTGTTACTCGGCGATGAAATCACTTGGCAGGAGGTATTTGGTATGGGTATTATTGTGGCAAGCGGTGTCTTGAGCGGTATCGAGCCTGCCCGAGTCAAAAAACTTTTCGTCAAATAAGAAAAGGAGTATGCGATGATTTCTATCAGAGAGCAGTCTTACGGTCTGAATGTGGCTTTGTACAACGAATTTACTTTGGAAGACTTCCGCGCGCTGGAAGAGGCTTTACTGAACGCCAAACAAAAAATCCACCTGCCCGATGTTCTGCTGGACTTATCAATATTGAAAGATTTTACCGTTGACATGGCTGTAGAACAGATTAAGTTTCTCAACGCCCACGAAAATGATTTCGGGCGGATTGCCATCGCAACCGATGATATTTGGATCAAACTTGCTTCCCGCCTGTCGGGTTTGATTACGAAACAACACCCGAAGTATTTTGATGATGCTGCCGAAGCGCAAGCATGGCTGTTGGCCAGCAATCTCAAATAAAAACCGTAAAACACTCAAAGGCCGTCTGCAAATTGATGATTTGCAGACGGCCTTTTTCTATCAAAACAAGGCATTATCGGATACCTTTTTTCAACAAATCCTGATAACCGCCATGGTTGGTTACATTGGTATAACCCGCCTGCTTCAAGGCCTGCAATGCGGCTTCGGCGCGGCGGCCGCTGCGGCAATAGAGATTAACCGGCGCATTTTTATCGGGGCTGATGCTTTTAATCCGCTCGGCGATTTGATCCGCAGGAATGTTCAATGCGCCTTGCAAATGGCCTTGTTCGAACTCTTCGGGCGAGCGCACGTCAATCCAAACGCCTTTTGCTTTAACCGCTTGCTTGGCCGGTTGCGCCGCAACTGTTTCTACCGGCTTGCTGCCCATGGCCTGAACACCGGACGACACGGCCAAAACCGATGCCGCTACCATCAAACTGAGCAATTTTTTCATCGTTTATCCTTCCATGTGGAAATACGTTCGGGAAACAAGTGCGGAGCAGATGCCTGCCTCCGGCTGTTCCGCATCTTCGAACCATCGGGCTCTGATGCGTTTTCAGCCGTGCCGCACTCGGTCAATCATACGCTGTTTTTCAAACTATACTCAAAACAGGCCGTCTGAAAATGTCGGCAGTATATCGGTACGGGTTGGCGGACTTGCTGCTTAAGCAGCTTAGCCAAGCCGCCTCTTTATGCAAAGCGCAGCAACCCGTACCATTCTGTATTAAATGACTATATTTTTCAAACTATACTCAAAACAGGCCGTCTGAAAATGTCGGCAGTATAAAATTTGCCGCAAATAGCGGTTTTACACAGGCACCGGCCTGTTCAGACGGCATCAGCTTTGCGTTTCTACCGCCTCCAGTGCGCGCAATGCGTAAGTGTATGCGGCACCGGCATTCAGGGAAATCGCTGTTGCCAATGCGCCGGCAATTTCGCTCTCGGTCGCGCCCGCTTTGGCCGCCGCAGCCGCGTGCACGCTGATGCAGCTTTCGCAACGGGTTGTAATGGCCACCGCCAGCGCAATCAGTTCGCGTGTTTTGGCATCCAAGGCTTCCGCCGCAGCCGCCTGCTCCAGCGCACCGTAGGCTTGCAGCATTTTAGGGTGTTTCTTGCCCAATTCGGCAAATGATTTTTTAACCTGGGTGGTGTGTTCCGGCCAGTTTTTAAACATATCGTTTTCCTCGGGTAAAATGAAATCGTGTATCTGAATCATTCGGCGGATTTTCCCGCCTTTGCTGAACATCCGGCATTTTTGAGTGCCTCCGCATCCGGCTGCCCGGGTTCGGATTCGCTGCAAACTGATTCAAAAACATATCGGGCTGCCGGATATGGCCATTATTGCAACAAATGATTTGTTATAATCGTCTGATTGTCTCATTTTTTGGTTAAAACGTATGGATATTTTAGACAGGCTGGTTCAATTTGCCCAAATCAGGGGCAGCATTGATGTGCAATGCGTTTTTCGGGAAAAATGGTATGTCCGCCACGAATCCGAACAGAATTGCGGCTTGGTGCATATCGTTACTTCGGGTTCGGGCTATATCCACATCGACGGCGAAGATTCCGCACGTTTGATGAAAGCGGGCGATGTGATTTTCTTTCCGCGTACCGCCGCGCATACGCTCAGCAGCCGGCCGGACTGCGACAATGCCGCCGACAGGCCGGCGGTTTCGCACAACGGTGTTTTCCAATTAAAGCAAAACGGCTCCTCCGGTGCGCCGGACGTCAGCTTTTTCTGCGCCCGTTTCGAATATACCGAACACGCAGACATTATGAATAATCTGCCGGAAATGGTTTTACTGAATTTGTCCCACCCTTCCCTGCAATGTCTGGCTGCGATGCTCCAATACGAAAGCGAGCAGCCGCAATACGGCTCGGCTGCCGTGGTAAACGCCTTGTCTGCCATTTTGCTGGTCTTGCTGGTACGCACTTATCTGGACGGCAGCGGAAAAACCGCCTTAAGCGGCATACTCAAGGGCTGGCACGACAGGCGTTTGCAACATTTGATACAGGAAGTGGTCAAGCACCCCGAACGTCAATGGAATGTCGGGCAAATGTCCGAAACCGCCCATCTCTCAAGGGCGCAGCTGATGCGGCTGTTCAAGCAGCAAACCGGTATCAGTCCCCACGCCTTCGTCAACTATATCCGCCTGCAACAGGCCGCGCTGCTGCTGAAACAGTCTGCGGAATCCGTGTTGTCCATCGCGTTGAAAGTCGGCTTCCAATCGGAAACGCATTTCGGCAAAGCCTTCAAAAAACAATTCGGTACGTCTCCGGGCCAATATCGTAAAACACAAGAAAAACAGGAAAATACCGGCGGAAACCCGCACAACGCGGCAGACGGTTATGCCGGTTCCGAACCTATGGAACCGGCCTATCATATTTGATGTTGAATGATATAGTCATTTAAAATAAGAATGATACAGCGTTGCTTTGCCTTGCCGTACTATGTGTACTGTCTGCGGCTTCGCTGCCTTGTCTCATTCTTATTTTATTCGACTATAAAAGGCCGTCTGAAAACCCATACGGCGCATCATTACGCTGTATCGGGTTTTCAGACGGCCTTCAGATGGAAATAACCGGCAATCAGGCTGTTTTCAATTTTGCATTCACATCGCGCAAGGCGGTACGCAAGCCTTCTTCAATCACCGGATGATAGAACGGCATATCCAGCATTTGCGGCACGGTCATTTTCATCTGGTGCGCCCACGCCAGCAGGTGTGCCAAATGCTCGGCGGCCGGACCTACGATTTCCGCACCCAAGAACAGACCCGTACCCTGCTCGGCATACACGCGCATATGGCCTTGGTTGACCAACATCACGCGGCTGCGGCCTTGGTTTTTAAACGATACTTCACCGACAACAAAATCTTCGGCGGCATAACGTGCGGCAACATTGGCATAACGCAGGCCGATGGAAGCGATTTGCGGGCTGGTAAATACTACGCCGATGGCACTGCGGCGCAAACCTTCGCCGATATTCGGGAAGCGGCCTGCATTGTCGCCGGCGATTTTGCCCTGATCGGAGGCTTCATGCAGCAGCGGCAGCTGGTTGGAGGCATCGCCCGCGATGAAAATATGCGGAATGCTGGTTTGCATGGTTAACGGATTGGCAACAGGCACGCCGCGCGCATCGGTTTCGATATCGAGGTTTTCCAAACCGATATTGTCCACATTCGGACGGCGGCCGATGGCTGCCAACATATATTCGGCGGTAAATTCGCCGCTTTCGCCGCCTTCACTCCATTTCACAACCACATTGCCGTCTGCATTTTTCGATACTTCGGTTTCCGCATCCAAGTGCAGCGTCAATTCGGAACCAAACACGGCTTTGGCTTCTTCCAATACGACCGGATCGGAAATACCGCCCAACAAACCGCCTTTACCGAAGATTTCCACTTTCACGCCCAAGCGGTGCAGTGCCTGACCCAATTCCAAGCCGATCACGCCCGGACCGAATACGGCTACGCTTTTCGGCAGGGTTTCCCAAGAGAATACGTCATCGTTGATAATCAGGCGGTCGCCCAGTTTTTCCCAATCGGGAACGATAATCGGACGGGAACCGCTGGCAATCACAAAGCTCTTGGCTGTAATTTGCGTGTGGTCGTCGATTTGTACGGTATGCGCGTCGATAAACTTGGCATGACCCATGATGCGTTTGTCGGCAGGCCATTCTTCCACATCGCTGACGACGAAGCCGACAAAGCGGTCGCGCTCGGATTTCACACGGTGCATGACCTCTTCGCCGTTTACCGTAATGCTGTTTTTATCCAGATGAACACCGAAAGGATCGGTATGCAGCGCGTGATGGCGCGATTCGGCAGCGGCAATCAGCAGCTTGGAAGGCATACAGCCGACACGGGCGCAGGTAGTGCCGTAGACGTGGCTTTCAATCAGGTAAACATTGCCGGTATGCAGGCGCGCATTGCGGAATGCGCCCATACCGGCCGTACCGCCGCCAATCACCACTACATCTGCTTGGATTTGTTTCATGTTTTTTCCTTTCTGAAGGCCGTCTGCAAAACAGACTCCGTAAAAGCAGCGGATAACAAAATCCAAACTGCACGCTCCCTTTTGTATCCGGAGTACGGCTTTCGCCTTAACGGTATTTTGCAGACGGCATAAGCGTTTGATGAACGCGTTTATTAAATTTTACAATCGCTGTTGCCGATTGAAATATAGAGCCATTCGGGTAATGCAGCGTCTGAAGAAACTGCATTACCCGAATAACTCTACGGTTATCGGGCAGGCCGTCTGTAAAATCCTGTTTTGCAGACGGCCTTTACTGTCCGGCTGTGCCGTTCAGCAATTATTTGGCAAAGTATGCTGCCAGCTCTTCGCTGCCGCCGATGTATTGGCCGCCGATGAAGACTTGAGGAGCAGAAGTTTTGCCGGTAATCGCGCGTACTGAAGTAACAGAAGCATCGCGACCCAATACGATTTCTTCGTAAGCCAGACCTTTTTCAGCCAACAGAGCTTTGGCTTTGGCGCAGAATTCGCAACCCGGTTTGGTGATGATGGATACGGAAGGTTGCTCTTTCCACTCAGGGTCAACAAATTTCAGCATGGTGTCGGCATCAGACACTTCAAACGGATCGCCTTCTTTTTCCGGCTCGATGAACATTTTTTCGATTTTGCCGTCGTTAACGATCATAGAGTAACGCCAAGAGCGGTCACCGAAGCCCAGTTGCTCTTTAGACACCAGCATGCCCATGCCTTTGGTGAATTCGCAGTTACCGTCCGGTACAACGATGATGTTTTCAGCTTCTTGGTCAGCCAACCAAGCGTTCATCACGAAAGTGTCGTTTACAGAAACGCACAAAATGCTGTCGAAGCCGCGGGCGAAAAATTCTTTAGCCAGCTCGTTGTAACGAGGCAGGTGGGTAGAAGAACAAGTCGGGGTAAATGCGCCCGGCAGAGAGAATACGGCTACTTTTTTACCTTTGAACAAATCATCGGTAGAAACATCTTTCCACGCATCGCCTTGACGGGTGTGGAATACAACGTTAGGTACGTTTTGACCGGAAATATCTACAAAAGCCATGTTAAGCTCCTTAAAAATGGGTTGGTTAAGAAAAATAATCCGTACATTCTAGCGCAACTAAAATGATTTGTATAATTTATAGTTCAAATAATATTGATTATCCGGAACTATGAATTACTACTACTGTTTGGAAATATGGGAGTATAGCCGCCTGATTTCAAGTATTTATTGGCGGTAATTATTCAGGAAACGAGCCAATTTTTCCATTGCTTCTTCAATTTGGTGGATATGCGGCAGGGTAACGATACGGAAATGGTCGGGCTTGATCCAGTTGAAACCCGAACCCTGAACCAGCAAAACTTTCTCCTGCACCAGCAGATCATAAACAAATTTCATGTCGTCGCGAATGCCATACATTTCGGTATCGATTTTCGGAAACATATACATGGCACCCATCGGCTTCACGCAACTGATGCCGGGAATTTCCGTCAACAATTCGTAAGCACGGTTGCGCTGTTCCAGCAAGCGTCCTCCCGGCAGGATAAACTCGTTGATGCTCTGATAACCGCCCAAGGCCGTCTGA
Source organism: Neisseria animalis (assembly GCF_900636515.1). Taxonomy (NCBI): domain Bacteria; kingdom Pseudomonadati; phylum Pseudomonadota; class Betaproteobacteria; order Neisseriales; family Neisseriaceae; genus Neisseria; species Neisseria animalis. The sequence goes on along the minus strand of NZ_LR134287.1, from coordinate 863,663 downwards.
ATCGCATGCTGCATGGGCGTGGTGGCACACAAACGCATGGAAGCGAGCATATCCAAACCTTCGATGTAGCCCTTGGCATGCTGCTTCGGCCCGTTCAACACCATCCACCCCTGACGGAAACCGGCAACACGGTAAGCCTTAGACAAGCCGTTGAGTGTTACGGTCAGCAAATCGGGGGCAAGCGCGGCGATGTGGTGGTGGACGGCACCATCGTACAGAATCTTGTCGTAAATCTCGTCTGCAAAAATAATCAGGCCGTGCGTGCGCGCCAATTCGATGATTTCCAGCAGAATTTCTTTACTGTACACCGCACCGGTCGGGTTATTCGGATTGATGACCACAATCGCTTTGGTCCGCGGCGTGATTTTTGCCTCCATATCCGCCAAGTCCGGAAACCAATCATTTTCTTCATCGCAAAGATAATGGCGTACCGTACCGCCCGCCAATGTTGCCGCCGCCGTCCACAAGGGATAATCCGGTGCGGGAATCAGGATTTCGTCGCCGTCATTCAGCAGAGCCTGCATCGACATGGTAATCAGCTCGGATACGCCGTTGCCGATGTACACATCGTCAACCGTCATTTCCCGTATGCCTTTGGTCTGATAATAATGCACGATTGCCTTACGCGCCGAATACAGCCCTTTGGAGTCGCAATAACCTTGCGAAGTGGGCAGATTGCGGATAACGTCCACCAAAATTTCATCGGGCGCTTCAAAACCGAACGGCGCGGGATTGCCGATATTGAGTTTGAGGATTTTATGCCCCTCTTCCTCAAGGCGCAGCGCTTCTTTGTGCACCGGGCCGCGAATATCGTAGCAAACATGATCCAGCTTGGTCGATTTGGAGAAACGCTCCATGATATAACCCCTATTCTTCTTTTCCAATAAACATTACAGATAATAAGGATAAATGTACCCTGTTTGCCGCCGAATGGAAAGAGTGCGGCGCAGAATATTTTTCATATTTCAACCCAAGGCCGTCTGCAAAAACATCATTTCCGCCATCTGTTTTGCAGACGGCCTGAATATCAATCATCAACAGATACGAAACGCTGCATTAACACTTGAAAAACAATTATTTCACCTTTTCATGCTAGAATGGGTATTCAAACCTGTCCAGCCGCCGTGTCGTTTGGTGCCGCCGGATATTCCGCACAACTTTTCCGATACAGAGGAGCCATCATGAAAAAAATCATCCTGACCGCCCTGTTTGCCGCGGCCGCAGCTTCAGCTTCTGCCGCAACCTACAAAATCGACCCGTTCCACACCAACGCCCGCTTTGCCATCGACCATTTTGCCACCAGCACCAATGTCGGCGGCTTTTACGGCTTGAACGGCTTGATGCAGTTTGACAAAGCCCGACGCCAAGGCGCAATCGACCTGACCATTCCCGTTCAGTCGCTGCAATCCAGCTCTCCGCAGTTTACCGAACACCTGCTTTCCGCCGACTTGTTCAATGCCGCGCAATTCCCCGAAATGCGCTTTGTTTCCACCAAATTCAACTATTCCGGCAAAAAACTGGTATCGGTTGACGGCAAACTGACCCTGCTGGGCAAAACCCATCCGGTCAAACTGAAAGCAGAAAAATTCAACTGCTACAACAGCCCGATGGCCAAAGCCGAAGTATGCGGCGGCGACTTTTCCACCACCATCGACCGCAGCAAATGGGGCATGAACTATCTGGTTGATGCCGGCATGACCAAAAAAGTCAAACTCAACATCCAAGTTGAAGCCGTCAAACAAGACAAAATGTAACCAAACCAACCGTGAATAACAAAATGGGAACTGCCTGCAACCGGCACTCCCGCGAAAAAGCCGTCTGCAAAACGCAATATGCTGTTTTGCAGACGGCTTTTTACGGTTTCAAACCCAAATATCAACGCCCGAACACCGAACGCAACTCGCGCAGAACATTAATTCCTTCGCGCACAGCGCTGACTCCCTCGCGCGCACTGTCTGCCGCCATACGGATTTTGGCCGTCTTGGCTGCCGATTCCGTCAGCTCACTTTCACGCTGGCGGTTTTGCTGGCGCATTTCCGCATCAGTCAGTAGCGCACCGTTTTTACCGCGCACCTGATTAATCGTTGTCGAATCCGTACCGCCCATCGTACCGCAAGCGGCCAGTACCGCCGCACTTGCCAAAATCAAAACAAAATGTTTCATGTCGTTTCCTTTCAAAACTTACCGGATAATATAAATATTGCGTTGCTTACTTCTATTTTCATTTGCCTTATTGATGGCTTTCGCCGTATTCATCTGCATCGTGCCGAGGTCATCAATAGCATCTTGACGGATTTTGCGCTCGCGACGGTAATTGCCGTCTTCAAGCTGCAGAACCGCCAAACGCCGTTTCGCAATTTCCTCATCACTCTCCGCCACAACCGGCACGGTCGCCACACAAGCATTGAGCAAAAAAGAGGAAAAAATCAAAAAAAGTAGTTTGTTCACGGCTATACCCTTTTCATATCAATCCAATATATCCGGAGCAATGCCGCCGGTGCGGAGCGGCAGACCGCCGGCCGTACCGATGAAGCAACAATAATCATTGCGCCGACTATATATCCCCTTCATCTAAAGATGTCCGACAACCCAACAGATGAAGTACCATTATCGTAAAAAAAAAAAAAGATTTGTCAAGTTTTATTAATTTAAATCTTAAAAATGAGCGGGTAACGCCACCCGCCCAATCATCAAAAAGCAGAAACAAACAGATGTTTTCCCTGAAGAAGCCCGCGTAATCTGTTAAAATTCCCCATTTACCATCATCAGGCCGTCTGCAAATTTCCAAACGGCCGCACACGCTTTTCATCACACCATGATCGCCTACCCCCTTCCCAAAATACGAGAAAAATCCCGCTGGCTTCATCTTTCCAAAGGCTCGCTGCCGTTGGCATTGGCGCGGCACCTGCCTGAAAAACAGCTCAAGGTCGTGTTCGCGCAAGACGCGGAGCAGGCGTTGCGGCTTCAGACGGCATGGCGTTTTTTCCGCCCGCAGGACACCGCCGTGTTCCTGCCCGACTGGGAAACGCTGCCTTACGAGCGTTTTTCGCCGCATCAGGATTTGGTTTCGGAGCGGCTCTCGGCCTTGTGGCTGGTGAAAAGCGGCGCGGCGGACGTGTTGTTTGTGCCCGTGGCGACGGCGATGCAGCGGCTCGCGCCGGTGTCGTTTCTGGCGGGGCGTACGTTTTGGCTGAAAACAGGGCAGACGCTGGATGTGGACGCGCTGCGCAAAAGCATGGTGGACGCGGGTTACAGCGCGGTATCGAACGTTGTTGCGGCGGGCGAATTTGCCGTGCGCGGCGGGATTGTGGATCTGTTTCCGATGGGGGCGGAAACGCCGTACCGTATTGATTTGTTTGACGACGAAATCGACAGCATCAAAACTTTCGACCCCGACACGCAGCGCACGCTCGCGCCGGTTTCGGAAATCCGCCTGCTGCCCGCGCACGAGTTCCCCACCGATGCGGAAGCGCAAAAAATCTTCCGCAGCCGCTTCCGTGAGGAAATCAACGCCAATCCGAACGATGCGGCGGTGTACAAGGCCGTAAGCAGCGCGCAGTTCGGCGCGGGGGTGGAATATTATCTGCCGCTGTTTTTTGAAGACGAATGTGCGACGCTGTTCGACTACATCGGCGAGAATGCGCTGACGGTGTGCATGGGCGATGTACACGCGGCGGCGGCGCGTTTTGCGGCGGACGTGAAATCGCGCTTTGCCATGGCGCAGGGCGACGAAACCTACCCGCCTTTGCATCCGCAGCATTTGTATCTCACCGCCGATCAGTTTGCAGGCCGTCTGAAACCGTATCCGCAAATCTGGCCTGACTTGGATAACACCCATGATTTGCCCGATGTGGCGGTCAACCGCCAAAGCGAAACCCCGCTGGCCGCGCTGCAAAATTTTCAGACGGCCTTCGGCGGGCGGATTCTGCTCTGTGCCGAAAGCGCGGGGCGGCGTGAAACCATGCTCGGCTTTTTCGCGCAACACGGACTGAAACCGAAAAGCGTAGACGGCTGGCAGGCATTTTTGGACAGCGGTGCGGGATTGTGCATTACAGTAACGCCGCTGGCGTATGGCTTCCAATTACCCGCAGATTGGGCACTCCTGCCCGACAGCCATCATGCCGCTGCATCTGCTGCCAAGCCCATCGCCGTTATTACCGAATCCGACCTTTACCAATACGTCGCCAAATCGCGCACCACGCGGCGCAAGAAGCACGCACAGGTTTCAGACGGCCTGTTGCGCGATTTGGCCGAAATCAATACCGGCGATCCGGTGGTGCACGAAGAACACGGCATCGGCCGCTATATGGGTTTGGTGACCATGGACTTGGGCGGCGAAACCGCCGAGATGATGCTGCTCGAATATGCGGGCGAGGCGCAACTTTATGTGCCCGTTTCGCAACTGCACTTAATCAGCCGCTATTCCGGCCATGCCTATGAAAACGTGCAACTGCACAAGCTCGGCAGCGGCGCGTGGGGCAAAGCCAAGCGCAAAGCCGCCGAAAAAGCGCGCGACACCGCCGCCGAGCTGCTCAACCTCTACGCACAACGCGCCGCACAGGAAGGCCACAAATTCACGTTTGACGAAGACGACTATCTGGCCTTTGCAGACGGCTTCGGCTATGAAGAAACCGAAGACCAGGCCGCTGCCATCGCCGCCGTCATCAAAGACCTGACCCAAGGCAAGCCGATGGACCGCCTGATTTGCGGCGACGTAGGTTTCGGCAAAACCGAAGTCGCGCTGCGGGCGGCGTTTGTCGCCGTAATGGGCGGCAAACAGGTGGCCGTGCTCGCGCCGACCACGCTTTTGGTGGAGCAGCACGCGCAGAATTTTGCCGACCGCTTTGCCGACTTTCCGGTCAAAGTCGCCGGCCTGTCGCGCTTTAACAGCAGCAAAGCCACCGCGCAAACCCTCGAAGGTATGGCGGAAGGTACGGTGGATATTGTCATCGGCACACATAAATTGGTGCAGGACGATATAAAATTCAAAAACTTAGGCTTGGTGATTATCGACGAAGAACACCGGTTCGGCGTGCGCCAGAAAGAGCAGCTCAAACGCCTGCGCGCCAATGTCGATATCTTAACCATGACCGCCACGCCGATTCCGCGCACGCTCAGCATGGCGTTGGAAGGCCTGCGTGATTTTTCGCTGATTACCACCGCGCCGAGCCGCCGTTTGGCCGTGAAGACTTTTGTGAAACCGTTCAGCGAAGCACATATCCGCGAAGCCGTCTTGCGCGAGCTCAAACGCGGCGGGCAGGTATTCTTCCTGCATAATGAAGTGGATACCATCGCAAACATGCGCGAACGGCTGGAAACCCTGCTGCCCGAAGCCCGTATCGGCGTGGCGCACGGCCAGTTGCGCGAGCGCGAATTGGAGCAGGTGATGCGCGATTTCCTGCAACAGCGGTTTAATGTGCTGCTCTGCTCCACCATCATCGAAACCGGCATAGACATCCCCAACGCCAACACCATCATCATCAACCGCGCCGACAAATTCGGCCTCGCCCAACTGCACCAGTTGCGAGGGCGCGTCGGCCGCAGCCACCACCAGGCCTACGCCTACCTGCTTACGCCCGAGCACCTTACCAAAGATGCGGAAAAACGCCTTGATGCCATTGCCGCCGCCGACGAACTCGGTGCCGGATTCACGCTGGCGATGCAGGATTTGGAAATCCGCGGCGCGGGCGAAATCTTGGGCGAAGGCCAAAGCGGCGAAATGATGCAGGTCGGCTTCACGCTCTACACCGAAATGCTCAAACAAGCCGTGCGCGATTTGAAAAAAGGCCGCCAGCCCGATTTGGACGCGCCCTTGGGCGTCACCACCGAAATCAAACTGCACAGCCCCGCCCTCTTGCCTGACAGCTACTGCCCCGACATCCACGAGCGGCTGGTACTCTACAAACGCCTTGCAACCTGCGAAACCGTGCAGCAGATTAACGCGATTCATGAAGAACTGGTCGACCGCTTCGGCCTGCCCGAACAACCCGTCAAAACCCTCATCGAAAGCCATCATCTGCGCTTGGCCGCCAAAGAACTCGGCATCACCGTCATTGATGCCACCGGCGAAGCCGCAACGTTTACTTTCGGCAAAAACACGCGTATCGAACCGGCCGATATTATTCTTTTGATGCAAAGCAACAAAAACTACCGCTTTGCAGGGGCGGACAAGCTGCGGGTTGAAATGGAGATGGAAGACATCGAAACCAAAATCAACCGCGTCAAAGCAGTCATCAGCAAACTCAAAGGCTGACACACGCGGCATTTTTGCCATAAAAAGGCCGTCTGCAAAATGCTTTATCCATTTTGCAGACGGCCTTTTCAACAACCGTAAATGAATTTGGTTCCATCAAAACAGATATAGTCATTTAAAATAAGAATGATACAGCGTTGCTTTGCCTTGCCGTACTATGTGTACTGTCTGCGGCTTCGCTTCCTTGTCTCATTCTTATTTTATTCGACTATAAAATATCGTTATTCTGCCCATCGTAATACCACCTGCTGCGCCTTGCTCGAAGAAAGGCTGAAACAAACTACCAAAACAACCAAGCGACAATCCGTACGGTCTGCACAGATCACCGCTTGGCTGCTTTGTCTTATTTGGCGTCATTTACCGATATTGAATCCGACTGTATCGCCCCTTACACCACTTCCCACTTACGGACTGCCTCATCTTCCAATTTGGCTGCCAAGTCCGCCGCTTTACCGTGTTTCCCCACTTCAAAATCAGGCAGGATTTCGGCCAAAGGAATCATGACAAAACCGCGCTCGTGGGCTCGCGGGTGCGGCAGGGTCAAATGCGGATCACTGCTTTGCTCCCCGTTGTAATCGATGATGTCCAAGTCCAAGGTACGCGGGGCATTGCGGAAGCTGCGTTCCCGTCCGAACTCGGCTTCGATACGGTTGAGCTCTGCCAGCAGGGCTGCGCCGTCCAGTGTGGTGCGGATGCTGCATACGGCGTTCACGAAATCAGGCTGGTTGTCGTAACCCACCGGTGCAGTCAAATAAAGCGATGATGTTTTTTCCAACTCTATATGCGGGTGGGCGGCAAGCGCGGCCAACGCGCGGCGGATTTGCTCGGCAGGCTGGTGCAGATTGCTGCCCAATGCGATTACGGCACAACGGTATGTGTTCATTTGCAGACGGCCTTTCGGTCTGATTTTGCTTCAAACAAAGGGGAAAATTCTGAACATACAGTTTGTCAAAAATAAGGTTTGAAACGCGCCATGTAGATAATGACGGCAACCGCAATCATTGCCAATCCGTATGCGCTGTAAAATTTACCGCTGCGCGGACGGGCGCGCATCATCACCATACCCAATGCGATGTACACCAGCAGCAGTATGACTTTGACGGCAAGCCACGGAGAATTGAACGGAGTCAGGTGGGTCAGCTTCATCAGCCACAATGCGGTAAACAGCAACATGGTGTCGTTCAGGTGCGGCAATGCGCGCCAAACGCCTGCCAACGGTTTTTCAGGGTGCGCGCGCAGCAGGAAAAAGCGGATATTAAACAATAAAATAGTGATGGCAACAAAAAGGATGTGGCTGTGTTTGACAATCAAATATTGCATGGCGGTAACTCGTTAGGTTTATTCAAACAGATATTCTACCCGAAACATTCATTTTTGACGTAACTTTTCAACCGCCAACAGATACGGAGGCTTGTTGCGGCGGTTGACGAAACCGTATTTTAAAACGGCATACTGCTGCTGCGGCAAACCGCAAGCCCAGTTTTCCACAGCGGCAGCCTCTTCCTGCCCCGCCTCATGTCCGGGATAAAGTACAGCCAGCAGCAAACCTTGCGGTTTGAGCAGCGTTAATGCCGCCGACAACGCTGCGATACTGCTTGCCGCCTGTGTGGTCAGGCTTTTGTCGCTGCCGGGCAGCCAGCCGAAATTGAATACCGCCGCGTCCAGCGGTTCGCAAACATAGTCCGCCAGATTGGCATGGCTGCTCTTGACCAGCTCGACGCGCCCGTCAAGTCCGGCATTTTGCAGACGGCCTTTGGTGTTGGCCAAGGCCTGTTCCTGCACGTCAAACGCCCATACCCGTCCTTCATGTCCCACGCTTTGCGCCAACAGCAGCGTATCGTTGCCGTTGCCGGCCGTACCGTCCAGCACGCGGCTGCCGTGCGACAGGCGTTGTTGCAGCAGATAATGGGCAAAAGGAATGATATTGTGCAGGGTCTGATTGGGGCTCATGCTGTTCGGAATAAAAAATACCTTACCGAATATTGCATTCGGCAAGGTACGGGAAATACTGAAATACGCGGATTACTCTGCAACCGGGTTATTGGTTTCCACTTGAACCATCGCAGGCTGGGCCGGCGCGGCTGCCGGAGCTTTATTTTCATGTTGCAGGCTGACTGCACGGGCAGGGACGATGGTGGAAATAGCGTGTTTGTAAACCATCTGGGTCACTGATGTGTTACGCAGCAGCACGACATACTGGTCGAACGACTCCACCTGCCCTTGCAATTTGATACCGTTTACCAGATAGATGGAAACCGGCACATGTTCTTTACGCAACGCATTCAAGAAAGGATCTTGTAACATTTGTCCTTTAGCTGTCATATTCATGAACTCCGTTATTATGATTTTAAAAAAGCCTGCTCGCGGCTCAAGCTGCCTTCAACAAGCCCGGTTCGGGCATTTTAGCCTTGATTATGCGGTTAAGACAACCGTTTTATCCGGATTTCGCGACTTTTTTAATGATTTTGCAGACGGCATGAAACATTTTCTACATCCGCCCCAGCTCCCGCTGCAAGGCACGGATATTCTGCCGGCGGTCGAGCACGGCTTCCTGCAGGCTATCGAGGCGCGCTTTATCGACATGGCCGTTTTGCACCGCCCTTGCCTGCGCCAAGGCTTTCTGCGCTGCTTCCAAAGCCTTCCGCTCATTGCCCAATTCCGTTTCCAAAATACGGCGGCGGCTGTCTGCTGCCGTCTGCATTTTCACAGGAACCCGAGGCGGCGCGGTATTTTTCAGGTTTGCCCGGCTGCCCTGCACACCGGAGGCCTTGGTTTGGGCGGCAGCCTTCTGGGCGGCGGTCGGTTTCGGCTTCAGCTTGACTGCTTTGGCCGTCTGCTTTTTTGGCGGTTCGGCAACCGCTTCCGCCGTTTGCAGACGGCTGCTGCTGTATCTGCCTACTGTGATGCCCGACAAATCGGCTGCACGGCAACGGGCTTCGGGGCGGTCTGTATAACTGATTCTGCCGCCCTGTTCGCAAGCATAGATTTTCCCCCATGCTGCCGTCGGACTCATCAGACACAAGCATAAAACAAGAAATTTCCGACTCATCATCACCGCGCACTCACCGGAAAGACGGCAACACCCTGCCCTTTACTGCCGGAGCGTTGCGCGTTGATAGTTTTTTCCTGCCGCTTTGTCCGTCCTTCGGCTTGTTTCGACTTATCCTTCTGACGGGCAGCGTTTCGGGCGTTTGTCTGCTTGGTCGTGGCTTTCTTTGCCCGTTTCGGCTGTTTGTCGTCTGCCGCACCCAAACGGTAGCCGCTGTCCTGATAACTGCTGATTTTCGGCAGGCTGCCCTGACTGAAACACGCGGCATCCGGCTCCGAAGTATATAAGGTACTGCCGTCTGCATTTTGACAGGCATAAACTGCCGCCTGCACCGGCAAGACGGTGCAAACGCCGAGCATTGCCGCATACCGGCAAAAATTCCGCTTCATCGTTCCCGCTTCCTTGTTTTCATGCATTTTACAGACGGCATCACAGCACTCTGCAACACAAACATCATGCTTGCCGCGTTCAGGAAAATTCGGTGTCCACTTCTGCCAGCACCCGCTCCAATTCTTCCTGCCACAACAGCCAGTTTTCTTCCAATTCGCTTAATTTTACTTTGGTTTCCGCCAGTTGTGCGAGCGTTTGCTGCAATTTGGTTTTGTTTGCTTCTTCATACGCGCTTTCCTGTGCCAAAAATGCTTCACAAGCCGTCTGCTGTTTGGTGAGCGCAGCGATTTCTTTTTCGGCTTTGTCGATTTTTTGTTGCAGCGGTTTGCCGCGTTTGGCTTTTTCCTGACGAATCTGCGCTTCGAGGCGTTTGGTGTCTTTACGGCTTTGGCTTTGTGCGGAAGCAGCAGGCACGGCGGCGGCGTTTTCCTGCGCCAAACGCCACAAGCGGTAATCGTTCAAATCGCCGTCAAACGGTTTCAGACGGCCTTGGTCGATCAACAGGAAGCTGTCGGTGGTGGCTTCGAGCAGGCTGCGGTCGTGCGACACCACAATCAGTGCGCCTTGAAAACTCTGCAAGGCTACAGTCAGGGCGTGGCGCATATCTAAATCCAGATGGTTGGTCGGTTCATCGAGCAGCAGCAGGTTGGGCTTCTGCCACACAATCATCGCCAAGGCCAGCCGCGCCTTTTCACCGCCGGAAAACGGTTCGATTTTCTGCAAGGCCATGTCGCCGACGAAATTGAAGCCGCCGAGGAAATTGCGGATGTCCTGTTCGCGCACTTCGGGGGAGAGCTGCTGGATGTGCCAAACCGGACTTTGGTCGTCGCGCAGGGTGTCGAGCTGGTGCTGTGCGAAATAGCCGGTATTGAGCTTGTCGGAACGGACAATCTGGCCGCCCGACAGTGCCAACTCGCCCGCCAATGCCTTGATAAAGGTGGATTTGCCGCTGCCGTTCACACCCAACAGGCCGTAACGCGCACCGCTTTCCAACGACAGGTTCAAATCGTGCAACACCACGCCGCCGCCATAACCCAAATCGGCTTTATCCAGTTTCAACAAGGGATTGGGCAGATGGGCGGGCTGCTCGAAAGCAAAGGAAAATTCGCTGTCGAGATGGGCAGGCGCGATGCGTTCCAGCTTGGCCAGCGCCTTCATGCGACTTTGCGCCTGCGTGGCTTTGGTGGCCTTGGCTTTAAAGCGGTCGATAAACGATTGCAGATGTTTGATTTGTGTTTGCTGTTTCACATAGGCCGCCTGCTGCCGGGCAAGGCGTTGGGCGCGTTCGGTTTGGTAAAAATCGTAGCTGCCGCCGTAGGTGGTCAGCTTTTGGTTGGACAACTCGATGGTGTGGGTGGTGGTGGCGTTCAAAAAATCACGGTCGTGCGAAATGATGATTTGCGTACACGGCAGGCCGGCCAGATGGCTTTCCAGCCACAACACGGTTTCCAAGTCCAAGTGGTTGGTCGGTTCGTCAAGCAGCAACAAATCGGCACGGCACATCAGAGCCTGCGCCAGATTCAGGCGCATCCGCCAGCCGCCGGAAAAAGCCTTCACCGGCCTGGCGTGTTCTTCTTGCGAAAAGCCCAAACCGCCCAACAGTTTGGCGGCGCGGGCGGGCGCGGTGTAGGCATCGATTTCGTCGAGTTTGGCGTGGTATTCGGCCTGTTTCATTCCGTCGTTTTGCGCTTCCGCCTGCAACAAGGCCGTCTGAAAAGCCTGTAATTCGGCATCACCCTGCAATACATAATCCAAGGCGGAAGTATCCAATGCGGGGGTTTCCTGCGCCACAGCGGCCAGCTTCCAGTTTTTCGGAAACCGGACCTCTCCGCCGTCCGGCATGATTTCGCCTTTAATCAGCGCAAACAGGCTGGACTTGCCCGTACCGTTTTTACCGATCAGGCCGACGCGCTGGCCGGGGTTGACGGTAGCGTCGGCGTGGTCGAGCAACACTTTCAATCCGCGTTGCAAAGTCAGGTTTTTCAGCTCAATCATGGGAAACTCGGAAACGGTGCAAAAGGCGGTATTCTACCTGAATTTGCATGAAAAAGGCCGTCTGCAAATCCGCGACGGGACAGCATCACGGTTTGCAGACGGCCTACTGCATGGGAAACGGTTTTGCAGACGGCATCTCCGCCTATCACTCTCTTACATAGACAACTTCGACATCATAATCATCTTCATTCCAATCATCGTCATCGTCTTTATCCAATTTTTCCTGCCATTCCTCTTCACGGCTCAACGATGAATCCAAACCGGCTTCCAAGCGTAAAACAGAAAGCAAGTGGTACATATCTTCCGGCAGCGGCGCTTCAAAAGATACGGTTTGCTGCGTTTTCGGGTGGACAAAACTCAGGCGGTAAGCGTGCAGGGCTTGGCGTTGGAGGTGTTTGACCGTTTCTTTGGCAACCTCGCTGCACGGATGGCGCGGATTGCCGTAAACGGGGTCGCCTGCCAGCGGGTGGTTGGCTTCGCGCATATGCACGCGGATTTGATGGGTTCTGCCGGTTTCCAGCGAACATTCGATATAGCTGTGCGCCGGATAACGCTCCAATACTTTGACATGGGTAATGGCAGGCTTACCGTTGTATTTGACCACTGCCATTTTCAAGCGGTTGTGCGGATCGCGGCCGATGAGCGTGTCGATTTTACCGTCAAACGGCACAACGCCGTTGGCCACGGCGCGATAAATACGCTTTACGGTACGCGCCTGAAGCTGCTGCACCAATGCATTTTGTGCCGGCAGGTTCTTAGCCACCACCATCAGGCCGCTGGTATCTTTGTCCAGACGGTGTACAATACCCGCGCGCGGCACTTGGGACAGCTCCGGGCAATGCGCGAGCAGGCCGTTGAGCAGCGTACCCGTCCAGTTTCCCGCCGCCGGGTGAACAACCAAGCCGGCAGGTTTGTTGACCACAATCACGGTATCGTCTTCATAAACCACGTCCAAGTCCATGGCTTCGGGCGTAAACGCCAGATTTTCTTCACTGGGACGCACGCGGACTGTGATAAACTCTCCGCCTATCAGCTTATCCTTCGGCTGCGCCGCCTTACCGTTTACCTCAACCGCACCGTCCTTAATCCATGTACTCAGACGGCTGCGCGAATATTCGGGCATCAGCTTGGCCAATGCTGCGTCCAAGCGCAAACCCGCCATATCCAGCGGAACGGTCAATTTAACACAACTTTCTGCTTCGGGGGCTGCCGCAAAGTCTAAATCATCGCTATAATCGGCTTCATTATCAAAGGAAGTATTTTGCATGAAAAAAATTCTTTTAATTGTTTCGTTAAGTCTGGCACTCGGTGCATGCGCCAATACCGGCACCATCGATAAAGACGCGCAGATTACCCAAGATTGGAGCGTGCAGCAACTCTACGCGGAAGCGCAGGACGAGTTGAACAGCAGCAATTATACGCGAGCCATCAAATTATATGAACTTTTAGAATCGCGTTTCCCCTACGGCCGCTATGCACAGCAGTCGCAACTGGATACTGCTTACGCCTATTATAAAGACGACGAGCCGGCCAAAGCCCTTGCCGCCATCGACCGCTTCCAGCGCCACCACCCGCAACATCCGAACATGGACTATGCGCTGTACCTGAAAGGTTTGGTGCTGTTTAACGAAGACCAATCGTTTTTGAACAAACTGGCTTCGCAAGACTGGTCCGACCGCGACCCGAAAGCCAACCGTGATGCCTATGCTGCGTTTGCCCAACTGATTCAGCACTACCCCAACAGCAAATACGCGCCGGACGCGACCGCCCGCATGGTCAAACTGGTGGACGCATTGGGCGGCAACGAATTATCGGTTGCCCGCTACTACATGAAACGCGGTGCCTACATCGCCGCCGTCAACCGCGCGCAAAAAATTGTCGAGCAATACCAAAACACCCGCTATGTCGAAGAATCTCTGGCCATGATGGAAGCCGCCTACAAAAAACTCGACAAACCGAAGCTGGCAGAAGACACCCGCCGCATTCTGGCACACAACTTCCCAAACAGCCCTTATCTGCAACAAGAATGGCGCAACAGCGACATTCCGTGGTGGCGTTATTGGAAATAATCCCGAGCGGCTTGCTTATACCGCTTAATCCGCAAAAGGCCGTCTGCAAAATGGTACCGGCCAAAATGCAGACGGCCTTTTGCTGCGTACAGCAAACACCTGCCCCAAAACAGGCTTAACCTTATCCGACAAACTCCCGACACAACCATGCTTTCACGCGCACAATTTATCACCTTAGACGGCATCGACGGCGCCGGCAAATCCACCAATCTTGCCGTCATCAAAGAATGGTTTGAGCGCAACCGCCTGCCCGTACTGTTTACCCGCGAACCCGGCGGCACACCTGTCGGCGAAGCCCTGCGCGGCCTGCTGCTCGACCCCGAAACCCAAATCAGCCTGCGTACCGAAACCCTGCTGATGTTTGCAGCAAGACAACAGCATTTGGAAAGCGTTATCCTGCCCACCCTCCAAAAAGGCATTCATGTTGTCTCCGACCGCTTCAGCGATGCCACCTTTGCCTATCAGGGCGGCGGGCGCGGCGTTCCCCTGTCGGATATTGCCGGCTTGGAGCAATGGGTACAGCAAGGTTTCCAACCCGACTTAACCCTGCTGTTGGACATACCGCTGGAAGTATCCATGAGCCGCATCACCCAAACCCGCGAAAAAGACCGCTTTGAGCAAGAGCAGGCCGACTTTTTCACACGCGTCCGCAACGTGTACCTGCAACGCGCCCAAGCCGCGCCGCAACGCTATGCCCTGATCGACAGCAACCGCAGTTTAAGCGATGTCAAAACCGCTATTGAAGCCGCATTAGACCGCCATTTCGGTATCTGATATTGATGATTTATTGATGATTCGCAGGCAGGCGGCTGAAAAATCGGTTGCCCTGCCCAATCAATCTGCTTGGTGTCAATCCCGAAGGTGATACGCCATAACAAGGCCGTCTGCAAAATACTGTTCAACAAACCGATGGGTTGAACAGATTTGCAGACGACCTTTTTGACCTGCTGCTACCGTTTGCTCCGTTCGTAAACCGGCATCACTTCCGGCAGCCGCTTACGGATTGCCTCAATCCGCGCATTATTGGACGGGTGTGTCGAAAGAATAGAAATAGAAGTGCCGCCTTTGGCGCGGTTCATTTTTTCCCATACACTCACGGCAGCCTGCGGATTGTAGCCCGCCTGCGCCATCAGACGCAAACCACCCGCATCTGCTTCGTTTTCATGATGGCGGGAAAACGGTTTGGTGGCCAGCAAATCCGAACCCAAGCCAATCAGTCTGCCGTCGATACCGGTTTGTCTGGCAAGGATAGAGCCGCCCAGTTGGGTCAAGACCTGTCCGCCCAACGCCTGCTTGCTGTGCTCCAACAACGCATGGGTCATTTCATGGCCGACCACGGCAGCGATTTCGTCGTCCGTCAGCTTCAAACGCTCCACCATGCCGGTGTACATGGCCATTTTACCGCCCGGCATGGCCCATGCGTTCATCTCATCACTGCGGATAACGCTCATCTGCCAGTTGAACGGTACGCCTGTTTGATTGGCTTGGTCGGCATATGGCTTAAGACGGCCGAACACAGTCTGAATGCGGCGGGCGGTGCGTGATGTATTGTCGATTAATTGCTGGCCTTGCGCCTTCCGTATAACTTCGGAATAGCTTTTTGCCGCACTTTGGTTCAGCGCGGCGGTATTGTAGCCGGCCAAATCTGCTACGGTGGTACAGCCTGCCAATGCCGCAACTGCTGCCAGCAAGGTATAACGTATTCGTTTTTTCAGCATCATTATTTTTCCAATCAGCCGGTTATTGTTAAAACATTCCGGCACTCGTCTCAAGAACATCATTTTTCAAACTACGGATTTGATGTTTGTATGATGTGTATCACCAAAAGGCAAAAAGGCCGTCTGCAAATTAAGCATATTCATTTTGCAGACGGCTTTCAAGCATTTTAAGACGGTCGCTGCACCATCCATGTTTCGATTCTGCGCGCATCGTTTACGCGGGTAGCGGAAGACGGAGAATTCAGCAATACAATGGTAATCGGCTGGTTCTGTACATTTGCCTTAACCACCATCGAGCGGCCTGATTCGCGGATATAGCCGGTTTTCTGCAACTCGATGTTCCAACTTCCTTCACGCACCAAAGCATTGGAGTTCCGATAGTTCTGACGGCCGCGCGGTGTGAATACCGAGCCGTAGTTGGAAGTAGAATTGCTGCGGATTAAAGGATATTTGCTGGCGGCCGCCACCAAACGGCTCAAATCATGTGCAGTGGAAACATTGCGGAAGTCCAAACCGGTAGGCTCGTAAAAACGGCTGCTGAACATACCGAGATTTTGCGCCTTGCGGTTCATCGCGGCAACAAAGGCTTCCATGCCGCCCGGATAAGTGCGCCCCAAAGCATGAGTTGCGCGGTTTTCGCTGCTCATCAAACTCAAATGGAGCATTTCGCCGCGCGTCATTGTCGTACCGATGGCCAAGCGGCTGCCCGTACCTTTCAAGCGGTCGATTTCCGCAGGCGTAATGGTAATCATCTCGTCCATGTCCAACTTGGCGTCCAACACCACCATCGCGCTCATCAATTTGGAAATAGAAGCGATCGGACGGACGCTGTTGGCATTTTTCTGATACAGCACTTCGCCTGTTTTATTGTTTAAAATCAAAGCGGATTGTGAAGAAAGCAAGGGTCCCGCCACCAAAGCCTGCGCTTCCAGACGGCTGTTGGCAAAGTTTTCCAAAGCATCTTGCTGTGTCGGGAAATTTTGCTCCAGAAACTGACCCAATACGTCCAAATCGTCCGCCACGGCAGGTGCGGCAGCCATGCTTAAGGCAAAACCCGTACATACGGCGGCTATTTTCCGGCTAAACTTCATCATTGACATCTGCCAAATTCTCCCTGATATTCTGTGAACCATAAGGCAATTCCGAGGGCTGCGCGCACTTTCCGCATACAGCCGTGCCAAAAATATTCGGTTGATTTACGAAATAAATATTTTAATTTTCTGCCCGTCCGCCCAAAATGTAAAGCCGAGAAGCCGGAACTTTGCGTATGTTTGCAACTTTTACCCCTGCAACGCCTATTTGTGAGCGATTTCCGCCACACTCCGCCCTTCCCGCCCCCATTTCCCGACAAGGCTTTGCCTGATTTGAAAAATAGGCGGATAGTCATTATACTAAGCAGCCTTACAGGGAAGCCTGCTTAATTTTATTATTTGAATTTTAAAGAAAAACACCATGTCTGAAGAAAAACGTTCCTGCTCCTTCTGCGGCAAACCCGAACATGAAGTCCAAAATCTGATTGAAGGCGAACACGCCTACATCTGCAACGAATGCGTAGAAACCTGCGGCATTATGCTTCAGGCCGCCGACGAACACGGTGAAACCGTTGAAAAGACAGCTGCTGTCGCCTCCGCCGGACAGGACAAACTGCCGACGCCTGCCGAAATCGTCAGCGATTTGAACGAATACGTTATCGGCCAAGAACAAGCGAAAAAAGCATTGGCCGTGGCCGTGTACAACCATTATAAACGGCTGCGCCACCCTAAAGCAGACGGCAATGTCGAGCTTTCCAAATCCAATATTCTGCTGATCGGCCCGACAGGCTCGGGAAAAACCCTGCTGGCACAATCTTTGGCACGCAAACTGGATGTACCGTTTGTGATGGCAGATGCCACCACATTAACCGAAGCCGGCTATGTCGGCGAAGATGTCGAACAAATCATCACCAAGCTCTTGGGCAAATGCGATTTTGATGTAGAAAAAGCCCAGCGCGGTATTGTTTATATTGATGAAATCGACAAAATCTCCCGCAAAAGCGACAACCCTTCCATTACCCGCGACGTATCGGGCGAAGGCGTACAACAAGCCCTTCTGAAACTGATTGAAGGCACCGTAGCCAGCGTGCCTCCGCAAGGCGGGCGCAAACATCCGAACCAAGAGTTTATCAATGTGGATACCACCAATATCCTGTTTATTTGCGGCGGCGCGTTTGCCGGTTTGGAAAAAGTCATCCGCCAGCGTACCGAAAAAGGCGGCATCGGATTCGGTGCAGCCGTACACAGCAAAGAGGAAAACGTCAATATTTCCGAATTGTTCGGCATTGTCGAACCGGAAGACTTGATTAAATTCGGCTTGATTCCCGAGCTCATCGGCCGCTTGCCGGTTATTGCCACGCTGGCGGAACTCGATGAAGCCGCACTCATCAATATCCTGACTGAACCGAAAAACGCTTTAGTCAAACAATATCAAGCCCTGTTCGGCATGGAAGATACCGAATTGGAATTTGAAACCGCCGCGCTCAAAAGCATTGCCAAGCAAGCCATGGAGCGTAAAACCGGCGCCCGCGGCCTGAGATCCATTGTGGAACGCTGCCTGCTGGATACCATGTACCAACTGCCGGACTTGCACGAAGTCAAAAAAGTCATCATCAGCAAAAACGTAATTGAAAAAAACGAAGCACCAAAATTGCTGTTGGCCGACGGCAGTCTGTACAACGCAGCCCAAAAAACAAGCAAACGCAGCCGCAAAACCACAAAATAACCGTTTAACCTGTCTTCCCGTATGCAGGAAGCATCAAAAAGGCCGTCTGCAAATCCTGATGTTCGGATTTACAGACGGCCTTTTTATTATATTTTTCAAAAATTTAAATAAATACACGTCTCAATCATTCAAAAAATATAAAAAAATTTATTTAAACTATGAAAAATCTTAGCTATAATTCAACTTATCTAAAGTAATCGTCGAACCCAGCCTTAAAAGGAACAGATTATGCTGTTGGCGCTTTCACTTCGCGACTTCGTCATTGTCGATCATCTAAACTTGGATTTCCAAAGCGGCTTTACCGTCCTGACCGGAGAAACCGGTGCGGGTAAGTCCATTACCTTGGATGCCATCGGTTTACTGCTGGGCGATAAAGCAGATTACAGCCAAGTACGCAGCGGTGCAAAAGAAGCCCAACTGTCCGCCTTGTTCGACCTCAGCGACTTGCCCGATTTGCAGCAACTCCTTACCGAGCAGGGATTGTCCGAAGAAGGTGCGGAAGAGCTGAGTATCCGCCGTATTATTGACGCAAAAGGGAAAAGCCGAAGCTACATCAACAACCATGCGGTAACTTTAGCCCAGTTGAAAGCCGTTGGCGAACAGCTCATCGACATCCACGGCCAAAATGCCCACCACTCGCTCAATCAGGAATCTGCCCAACGCGCCCTGCTCGATGCTTTTGCCGGCAGCTTGGCGCAAGCCGAGAGCGTCAAACAACATTATCAAAACTGGGCCAATGCCAAAAAAGCCCTGCAGGAAGCCAAAGAGCAATCCGAGCATATTGCCATCGAACGCGAACGCTTGGAATGGCAGTTTAATGAATTAAGCCAGCTTGAGCTGCAACCCGAAGAATGGGAAACCCTCAGCCAAAGCCACGATACCCTCGCCCACTCCGCCGAATTGCTGCAAACCGCAGAAGAAGTCAAAGAATACATAGACAGCGACAACGGCTTGCAGCGCCAGATATACCGCTGCCAAGAACTGCTGGGCAGTCTTCAAAGCATTGAGCCGCGTTTTGCAGAAAGCCTTGAAATGCTGGCCAGCATTGAAGCCGAATTAAGCGAAATCAGCGCCAATATGCGCGACGTATCCGGCCGCACCGATCTCGACCCGAACGAGCTGATGCGGCAAGAGCAGCGCATGAGCGAACTGATGGGCATGGCGCGGAAGTACCGAATCTCTCCGGAAGAATTGCCGAACAAATTAGAAGAAATCAGTATCCAACTGCAAAACCTCCATGCTGCCGGCGATTTGGAAGCTTTGGAAAACGCCGTTGCCCAACACCTGAACGAATATCAGGAAGCCGCCCATGTTCTTTCCGCCATGCGTCATCAGGCGGCTGCCCGCTTAAGCGCGGAAACCACAGAACATATGCAGCATTTGGCGATGAAAGGCGCACGTTTTGATATTGTGTTACTGCCTTCTTCCCCTACCATGCACGGCTTGGAACAAGTGCAATTCCAAGTCGCCGCCAACAAAGGCTCTCCTTCCCGTCCGCTGAACAAAGTAGCCTCCGGCGGAGAATTGGCGCGTATCAGCCTGTCTATCCAAGTGGTGACCAGCCAATACACCCATGTTCCTACTTTGATTTTTGACGAAGTAGATACCGGCATTGGCGGCGGCGTGGCGGAAATGGTCGGCAAAGCGCTGCGTGCGCTCGGCAAAAAACACCAAGTACTTGCCGTTACCCACCTTCCACAAGTTGCCTCTTGCGGCGAACACCATTGGCAAGTACGCAAACACAGCGAAGGCGAACAAACCGTCAGCGAAATTACCATTTTGGATCATCAACAGAGAATAGAAGAAGTTGCCCGTATGCTCGGAGGTGAAATCATTACCGAAACCACACGCAACCATGCGGCCGAACTGCTGGCAATGTCCGCAAACTGATTCAATCTTCCGCACTTTCTTTTACAGAAATGCGGAATTTTCATTTTCCGAAGCCCATACGCCTTCTCTCGCATCGTCATGCCGTCTGCAAATGAGCTGTTTCACGCCAACCATACGGCATTGCTGCGTCTTGAACCTGACCAAACTGTTGAAACAGCAAGTCTGCCGTCCCATATGATGTGTACCGCTTCTGCTTTTCCGCCCTGTCGCATTTTGAGCACTCCCGCCATACCACGCAGATTAAATTCTTGTGAAAATATCAGACCTAATTTTCAAAAAAACAATGTTACTTCATTAAGTTATGATCAAGCGATTTTATTTACAAAAATTAAATGCGCCCGAACACCCTTGCGTAGCGTGCCATAATCCCTAATACTATCCCCGTCGGTGTTATACCCTAACAAGGAAAACCAAATATGAAATCTACCGCTTTAATCAAATTCGTTACCGCAGCCGGCCTTTCTGCAGCCATCGGCTTTGCCCAAGCCGGTGCGGTGGACGCATTAAAAAAATTCAACAATGATGCAGACGGCATCAGCGGCAGCTTCAGCCAAACCGTCAAAAGCAAAAAGAAAACCCAAACCACCCACGGCACATTCCAAATACTGCGTCCGGGTTTATTCAAATGGGAATACACCAAACCTTACAAACAAACCATCGTCGGCGACGGCAAAACCATCTGGCTGTATGATGTCGATTTAGCCCAAGTGACCAAATCATCACAAAACCAAGCCATCGGCGACAGCCCTGCCGCGATCCTTTCCAACAAAACCGCTCTTGACAGCAGCTACACGCTGAAAGAAGACGGCAGCGCAAGCGGCGTAGATTACGTTTTAGCAACGCCCAAGAAAAACAATGCGGGCTACCAATATATCCGTATCGGTTTCAAAGGCGATACCCTTGCCGCCATGCAGTTGAAAGACAGCTTTGGCAACGAAACCACCATTAATTTCAATAATTTGAATACCAAACCTAAGTTGTCGCGCAGCAGCTTTAAGTTCACACCGCCCAAAGGGGTTGACGTGTTGAGCAACTAATCCCGCTCCAAGGCAATCACACAAAGGCCGTCTGCAAAAAAGTCGTTTCGAAATTTCTGTATTTCTCCCGGCTTTTTGCAGACGGCCTTTTACTGCCTTTATCTGCCGCCAAATTTCTCCGGCGGCGGCGAACTGCCTGATTAACCCTTACGTTTCAACAACACACCGCTTTCAATGTGATGGGTAAACGGAAACTGATCAAACAATGCCATACGCTCAATCCGATGGGTTTGCGACAATACCGCTAAATTTTCTTTCAATGTTTCAGGATTGCAGGAAACATAAATCACATTATCGAAGCCAGCCACTAATTTTAATGTTTCCACATCTACACCGGCCCGCGGCGGATCGACAAAAATCGTGGAAAACCGATAATCTTCCAGCCCTATCCCCTGCTCTTGAAGGCGGCGGAATGCCCGCTGCTGCGTATAAGCCTCTGTAAACTCCTCCGCCGACAAGCGTGCGATTTTGATGTTCCGGTTGCCGTTTGCTTCAATATTCCACAGCGCAGCGTTTACAGATGTTTTGGACACTTCGGTTGCCAAGACTTTGTCAAACTTCTGCGCCAACGGTAATGTAAAATTGCCGTTTCCGCAGTATAACTCCAGCATATCTCCGCCCAAACCGTCTGCCGCCCCGCATGCCCAAGCCAACATTTTTTCGCATACTTTGGCATTCGGCTGGGTAAACCCGCCCTCAATCTGCCGATACTTGAAATCCCGTCCGCCGACATTCAGCGTTTCAGTCACAAAATCTTGAGCCAAAACCACCTTCTGCCCGCGACTTCTGCCGATAATGAAAATGCCTAACTTATCTTGTAATGCCCGTGCAGCCTCCACCCATTCATCATCTAATTTCTTATGATAAATCATCGTAACCAGCATTTCACCGCTGAGTGTGGATAAAAACTCTACCGCATACCAACGTGTTTTCAATCGCTCATCGGAATTGACCGCATCAATCAAGCGCGGCATCAGAGCATTAATCGCCTTATCCGCAGCTTCAAATTGGTCGCAACGTACCAAACTCGCGCCGCTGGCCTTTTGCCCACGCTCAAACATGGCATAAAAAATTTCATCGCCTTCATGCCATACGCGAAATTCAGCACGCATACGATAGTGTTTCTCCGGCGATTCAAATACTTGAATCGCCGGAATATCCAAATCCTGAAACAAATCCCGAAGATATTCAATCTTATGATTGAGTTGCTGCTGATAGGTGACCATAATATAAATGCTGGAAAACAAAAAGACATGATTATAATACAGCACGCCGGCTTCTGTATGCCTTGAATTACCTTGAATACAGGATTTGCAGACGGCCTTTGCCTATTTTTTAAACAAAATTATTTTTTGCTTTACTTTCAAAGTGAAAAACAAGTTATCCACAAACATTACACAAATCATTACGATTTTATCGGGATAGCCGTACTTCGCCAAAACAAATTGACAAAAAATTAAGCAACTTAACTTTTCTTTTTCTATTCAACAACTCACACCACTTACCCACAGCTCTTGCACAACTACTTCTTAAAAACACGGGATAACGTGCAAGCCACCTTACATTTTGTTGCGGTATTCAAAGCTCCGAATGGAAGCCAACTTGAGTTTCATTCCGTTTCCTTCCGTTATATAGTCGAATAAAATAAGAATGAGACAAGGCAGCAAAGCCGCAGACAGTACACATAGTACGGCAAGGCAAAGCAACGCCGTATCATTCTTATTTTAAATGACCATACAACAAAAATGCCGTCTGCATTTTATAGGATAAGGGCTTTTCTCTATCAAAATGCAGACGGCATTGCAATGATGTCATACCAGAGAATTGTAATACCGATAAGCCTCGTTCATGTTTTCAAAACGGCTCAAATGCCCGTTTTCCAAAACCATCGCATTATCACAATACTGCTTCATCGCGCTCACGCTGTGTGAAACCAAGATAATCGATCGGTCTTTCCGCTTTTCAAATAACTCGTATTTACATTTATCCGCAAAGCGCGAATCCCCTACCGCGATAACCTCGTCAATCAAATAGCAATCAAACTCGACCGCCAGCGACAAAGCAAATGCCAAACGCGCTTTCATTCCCGAAGAATACCGCTTTACCGGCTCATAAAGATATTGGCCCAATTCGGAAAACTCTTCGGTAAAGTTTTTCACATAATCCATATCCACATTATAAATACGGCAGATAAAGCGCAGGTTGTCCATACCCGTCAGACTTCCCTGAAACGCCCCCGAAAAAGCCAGCGGCCAAGAAATACTCATCGTACGCTTGATTTCTCCGGAAGTAGGAGGCTCAACCCCGCTGATTAAACGGATAAGTGTGGATTTGCCCGCGCCGTTGCGTCCCAGAATACCAATTTTCTCGCCCTTTTCCAGCTTGAAATTAATATCATCCAATACCGTACGCATACCGCTGCGGGTTTGATACTGCTTATAAACATGCTCCACAGAAATCATTGCGGCTCTACTCCCTTGCTGAACTTGCTGACCATTGCCAAACCCATCAGCAGCAATACCAGATTACACAGTATCAGATACCACGGGTTTTCATAAGTAACCGCATTTTCTCCAAAATATCCCGCACGGAACATTTCCGTCCCATGCACCATCGGAATCATCAGCGCATATTCCTGAACCTGCTGTGGCAAACTGTGGACAAAGAAGAAGACACCCGAAAGCGGCATCATCACAAAGCTCAAAGTTCCCCAAAGTTTCCCAAAAAATTCAACCTTAACGGCAACAGAACAAATAATTAGCCCCAAACCGACCGCAAATACCGACATCAACAGCCAAGCCAACAGCATATAGAAGACATCGGCCGGCATTTCAATCCATCGGACAGCAATTAAAATACCCATCAACACAATTTGAGCAACCGTAGCACCGGCAATTTCCAAAAGCATACGTGCAAAAATCGTATCCAATACCCGTACATTACGGTGATACAGCAAGCTGATATTTGACGAAATCGAACCGATGGCGCGATTAGAAGCATTGCGCCACATCATCATCATTGGATAACCGGTAATCGTAAAGGCCACGATATTTAAATCCGATACCCTGTCTGCCCGGAAAAATTTCCACATCAGCACAATAAACAGCGTCATCAGCAGCGGCTCGACAAACAGCCACAAAAAACCGATATTGTTCCGCCCGTAACGCGTAATGATTTCGCGCATCAGCAAAGCGCCGATGACTCTTTTCTGAATCATCAGCGATTCCCAAAACGATGTTTTATGCAGTACTTTCATTAATTCTTATGCTCACGGATGCTGGCGGCCAGCAAGCTGACAATACCGTACACCATCAAGCCGATAATCAGTGTCGCCACAATGTTATACACACGTTTAGGCTCAAGAGCCAAATCCGGCTTGCTCGGCAGGGAAATCACTTCCAAATAAAGCTGCTGGCGGTCTGCTTCCGCTTTGGCGCCTTCCAAAGAAGTCATGGCTGCTGCAAGCTGTTTTTCAGCCAATTCATTTTCCAAAAACACACGCTGGTAATCCGCAGCCTGACGGGTCAGCGAACCCTCGCTACCGCCCGAAATTGCCCTTAATTGCTGTGAAATTTCCTTACGCAGACTTTTTTCCCGCGCCACCAAGCCCGGAATTTGAGGATTTTCCGGAGTAACCGCGCGAACCTGATCTAGCTGCGTCTGAATCACGATTAACTCGTCCTGCAGCTTGGACACCAAACTCATCTGAACTTCCGATTGCGCTTTCAAATCAAACACGCCGTTGGAAATACGGTAGTCGGTCAGATTTTGCGAGGCTTTTTTTACCTGCTCCTCCGCCACCGCCACCGCTTCTTCGGCATAGCGGATAGTATCCTGCCGCGCACGGGCATTCAGTTGGTTAATCAGCTTCTCGCCTTGTTTGAGCAGTGCAGCATTGATTTTCTGCGCCTCTTCCGCATCAAATGCCATCACCTTCAAGCTGGAAATACCCGATACCGAGTCCAAGCGTACAGACACTTTACCTCGATAGTATTGGTAAAATGCCTCATCTTCCCCGCTCAAGCCGAAGCCGTTGAAACGGCTGAAAATATCGCCTTTGGTTTCATAAAATTCGCGCACAGGCATCAGCGCGCGCAAAGACTCCAAAGCCGAACGCGACTGCATATACTCCTGAACCGTATAAATATCGTCCTGAGCCCGGGAAAAGCCCGTTCCCTGCAAAATAGCCCCCAATCCGTTTAAGGAAGACTGGCCTTTCGGAGAACGTACCACAAAGCTCGACTGAGAAGTAAACCGTTCGGAAGCAATGAAACCGAAATAAACAGTAGAAACCAAAG
Source organism: Neisseria animalis (assembly GCF_900636515.1). Lineage (NCBI taxonomy): Bacteria > Pseudomonadati > Pseudomonadota > Betaproteobacteria > Neisseriales > Neisseriaceae > Neisseria > Neisseria animalis. The sequence continues at coordinate 838,207 of NZ_LR134287.1, read as the reverse complement.
TCGGCACAATGACCGTTGCCCACATCAGCGGCGTAATTTTACGCAACAGACTTTTTTTGGTTTTCTTCGGTTTGGCAGGCTCGGTATTTTCCACCGCCGCAACCACAGGAAGCTGTTCAGACATACCGTCTTTCCCCATTCAATTAATTAGCAATATTATCAATACTGTTCACACCGCTGACCACCGGCGAGAACACAAACGACAAGAATTTCTGAACTTCAGCCAGAGGCGCATTCGATACATACAGCACATCTTTATTCTTCACAGGAAAACGCTGCATCCAAAACAGAGAATTTGCATCAGCCATATTCAAACGGTAAACCACCGGAATTTCCGCCTCAACCGAATAGCCTTTTTCCCTCCATTTTTCCTGATTTACAGACGGCAGCTCAAACAAAGGCGTATAGCGGAATACAAACACACCGCGCGCATCCGAACGCCTATCCTGCAAACCGCCCATGCGTCCGACCGCTTCCGCCAGCGACAAACCTTTTACCGAAAAACCGATTTGCTGGCTGCGCCCTACCGCACCGATAGAAGTAAAACTGTACGGATTTGTTATCATGGTAACAATATCCCCTTTGCGTAACAGAATATTCTGGCGCGGATTGGCAACCAAGTCTTCCAAGGCAACCGTTTTCACATCATTGCCACGCGTCAGTTGTACGTTCGTATCCTGCACATTCGCCGTAGAACCACCGACCGCCGCCACCGCGTCCAATACTCGTTCGCCAGCCGTTGTCAACGGCATACGGACGCTGTTGCCCGCACGGATAACCGATACCGTAGCCGCATTATTCTGCACCAAACGTACCATCACCTGCGGCTGGTTTGCCATCTTTTGCAGACGGCCTTTGATGAAATTTTGAACCTGAACCGGCGTTTTCCCCACCACACGGACATCGCCGACAAACGGTATGGAAACCGTACCGCGTGAAGTTACCATCTGTTCCGGCAGCTTGGTCTGCTGTGCACTACCCGAACCTACCGAAGACAAGGCTCCGCCGAACAATACGGCAGGCGGTGCTTCCCAAATCGTAATATCCAGCATGTCGCCGGCATCAATCGTACCGTACGAAGCATAGCCCTCACCCCAATGGGCAAACGACTGGCCGGCTTGCTGCTGGTAAAGACTACGGGCCACGCCTTCATCAACATCAATCAACTCGACTTCAGGAACTTCCGCACTCGGCTGCTGCTGGGATAAAGCCGATACTTTTTTCGCACTGGGGCCTGAGGAAGGTATATAAGCGCACGATGACAATACACAGCACACCACCCCTCCCAATATTCCTCTTAATAATCGTTTGCTTTCCATAAAACTAAGTAAATCCACTTAAACCACGAAGGAGATAGGATTATAATCCAACATTATTTTTTTGTAACCACTATTTCATTCACATTAAAATAACTATAGTTTCTCTATGCAGTATTGGAAAATACATTATGAAAAAAGTCCTCACTTACGGCACTTTCGATTTACTCCATCACGGCCATATCAACCTGTTAAAGCGTGCCAAAGCATTGGGCGATCACCTGACGGTCGCGGTTTCTACTGATGAATTTAATTTAGGCAAAGGCAAGGTTTGCACCTATCCTTATGAAGAACGTGCCTGCATTGTTGAAGCGGTGCGTTTTGTAGATTTGGTCATTCCTGAGACTTCTTGGGAGCAAAAAATTGAAGATGTCAAAGAACACCGCATTGACGTTTTTGTCATTGGTGATGACTGGGAAGGCAAGTTTGACTTTCTAAAAGAGTACTGCGAAGTCGTCTATCTACCCCGAACAGAAGGCATTTCCACTACACAAATCAAGGAAACGCTTTCCGGCAAATAAACCCGATGATGAAATTGTCGCAATTTCCTTTTGTAAAAAAATATCAAAATACGCCTTTCGTTCAAAGCTGGCTGCAAATCAAACGCAGCATCAGCAATACGAAAGAACAAAGGGGCGTATTTTCGTATTTTTATATTCATAAAGCTCAAGAGGCATTAACGTCTGCCAAACATACGGATTTGCAGACGGCAGCCAAAAAACTCATCAAAAAATCCGATTCGCTCGGACATTTTTATTTGGCAAAAAGCGAGTTTTTGCTTGGAGAATTTGAACAAGCGAAAAGTAACTTGAGCCGGTTTTTAGCGGCGAATCCAAATCACATAGAAGCCATTTATCTGTTGGCAGAAATACACGCCATACAAGGCGATAAGACTTTGGCGTGGTCGCTGCTTGAAGGCTTGCTGACATATTCAAAACGTGGCAAAACGTGGCAGCATTTATCCAATTTGGTGGAAATGCCGTCTGATTTTGAGCGGTATTGTGTGTTATTTGAAAAGTATTTTCCTGAGTATTTAACCGTTCTTCTGCCTTTCGACCTTGCCAGTCATTTGTCAAATGCCGCAATCCGCGCAGGCAATACCGATTTCGCATTGGACTTATGGCGTAGGCAATACCGCTTGAGTATGCAGGTAAAAAATATCGCAAAACCAACCGCTTCCAAGCAATACACAGATGAAAAAGCCGCAATCGCCTTGTCCGCACTCAAAAACTGCCTAGATGGCAGCGGTATCGAGTTTTTTCTTATCAGCGGCACACTGCTCGGCTGCATCCGTGAAGGCAAGCTGCTCGGACACGACAAAGACATTGATGTGGGCGTGTGGGACGACTATGGTGTGCAGGATTTGGCAAGTGTGGTTCGGCGTAGCGGCTGCTTTTATGTGCTGCCGATTTACAGCCCTGATATTTTGGTGGTTCGCCACGTCAGCGGCATTACCATTGATATTTTTATCCATTACCGTGAGCCTGACGACTATTGGCACGCAGGCGGTAAAACACGCTGGCACAACAGCCCTTTCGAGCTTGCCGAGCGAGCGTTTTTAGGCAACACCTATTTAATCCCGAAAGATTATCACCGCTATTTGACAGAAAATTACGGAGCAGACTGGCAAACACCCAAAATAGAGTTTGACAGTGCGATGGATACGCCGAATGTTGAGATATTGTCTCAAAAAGAATTTATCATTTACTTATATAAAAAAACATTGTCTTTGACATCAAGCAACCGTCAAAACCGCTACATCGGCATATTGAAATCGCTTGGTGAAAACATCTAGGAAAACAAGAATGAAACTCCTGAAAAACTCATTCAATTATATGATTGCACCCGCAGCTTACCGCAACGGGTTGTCGTTATATAAAAAGAAACATTGGGGTGCCGCATTAAACGCCTTTAAAACAGCTCATCAAGCAGCACCAAATAATCCGCAAATCGCCTTTAAACTGGGCGTATGTCATTTGAAATTAAAAAGTCTTCACGAAGCACATTTTTATATTTCCAGAGCACTCGAACTTGCACCTTACAACACCCAATGGCAAATCCAACTGGCACAATGCAACAAACAGCTTGGATTTTCTTCCTATGAATTGAATGCGGCGGGCAAACCGACCGTAGCTGTACCTCGAGTGTTGCAGGGCGGTTTTCAGCAATCGCTTAACATCAGTCTCAAGAAAAAACTATTGCTGCTTCCGTCTGATTACAACCACCGGGTGATGGCAGATATTGAGCCTTTTATTGCGTATTACCAAAATGAATTTGATGTGTACGTCATTTTGCGTCAGCTCGATGAAGATGTGGTGTACAAGCCATCGCATACTTTAGTGAAAAACGGCACGTCTTATGGCGAGTATTTAAAACTCACCGCTGATTATGTGATCGATGCAGGCTCGATGAACTACGGCTACCGCATTACCGATACAACCAAATGGGTGTCGGTATGGCACGGTATTCCCTACAAAAAAATGTTTGTGGATTTAGACATCAAGCATTTGACAGGGGCGATTCGTTACGGCTTGGCTTATGACAGTATGGTATCGATGTCTGACTTTTATACGCAGACATTTTTGCGTAAGGCAATGCGTTATGAGGGTGAAGTTTTGCAGGTCGGTTCTGCCAAAATTGACAAACTGCTTGATAGCCGCAGCAATCAGCAGCGTTTGAGCGAGTTATACCAAACCATCGGACTGCCGCACGACAAAAAAATCGCTTTGTATGCACCAGAATACCGTGCCGACAAGCCTTTTGAAGTAACTTTTGATACCCAAAAACTACTGGAAGTATTGGGCGAAGAATATTGCCTTGTTGTGCTTTTGCCCGCCGCTCATCTGCACGCCCCACAGCAAACGCAAAACCGCGTATATTACACCAAAAACATCGGTAAAAATGATGCTTTGCTTCTCGCGGACATTCTTATCAGCGATTACAACCCGCTGATGTATCAATTTGACCAATACAACCGCCCTGTGGCACTGTTTATCCACGATCACGCTGAATTTGCCAAAGCTCACCCTGCCCGCCAGCAAGAGCTGCGTATCATCAAACGCCGTCAATACACCGCCACCACTGAAAATGCGTTGCTGGCATTGGATTGGCGGCAAATTGAGCGTCAAAACAGCAAATTTAATACGCCTGAATACATTGATTTGGCATATCTCAAACACACACTCGGTATTCCAAGCGGTAAAAAAATCGTCCTATATGCACCGACATTCCGTCAAGCTGGGGCAATGCCTTTACCTTTTGATGCGGGCAGGTTGCTTGCTGATTTGGGTGATGATTATATGCTCATCACCAAACTGCACTATCTCAATCATCTCGATCAGCACCATGACAACGTAATTGACTGCACATCATCGTCCGATATGGCAGACTTGATGAAAATCGCCGATATTCTCATCAGTGATTACTCATCATTGGTGCTGGATTTTGCATTATTGAATAAGCCGATTGTACTGTTCCAATACGATTACGCCGAATATATGCAAAAACGCGGCGTGTATTTTGATTTTGCTGATTATTTGCCGTCTGAACAAATCATACGCAGCGAAGAAGAGTTGTATCAAATCAACTGGCAAACCATCAATGCCGACAACAGCAAAATCATCAGCACCTTCTATCCGCAAGAAGACGGCAATGCCACCAAACGCATTGCAGACGGCATCGGTTTTATACCGGAAATCCGCCGCGGCAAAGACATCATTTTCTTGGTAAATGATCTCAACCAAATTGGCGGCGTACACAGCTTCTTGAAAAATATGGCGAAATACTACAAGCAAACTTACAATTCGCGTATTTTTGTCTTAGCGATTAAAGAGTTTGCTGAAGCCAACTCCGAGCTGCACGTTTTGGAAAGCCCGTATATTGACTTTGCCATCTCCAGTCAGTATCTGAACGGTGCGTGTACGCACATTCTCAAAAATACAGACGGCATTGTCATTTCCTTGCAGTTCTCCGCTCATATGCATTTCCAAAGATATTTGGAAAATGCCAAGTCGGTGCTGATGTTCCATGGTGATGTCAAAGATATGATTTCCCGAGAAATGTACGGGCCGCATTTGAGTTGGCTGAACGAAGGCAAACTCTACAATTACCGCAAACTCTTGCTTTTGACAAAATCAGCAGTGGAATTGCTCCGCCCGCATTTAAACGAAGATATTCAACCGAAACTCGGCTTTATGCACAACTCCATTGATGCAGACTATACGCCGATTGCTCCAAGCAAACCTTTGCATACTGCTGTTATCAGTCGTTTGGACGCAGATAAAAATATCTTTGCACTCATTGATTTGGGCAATGCCATCAAAGCCGCCAAGGAAAATATTACAGTCAATATCTACGGCGATGGTGCTTTGAAATCCGACTTTGTGCAGGCAGTTGCCGACAACGGCTTGGAAGATATTTTGCTGGTACACGGCTTTGAAAGCGACAAACAAAAAATCTTCAGCCGCAACGATTCCTTGCTTTTAATGAGCAAATCCGAAGGCTTCCCATTGGTGTTGCTTGAGGCTTATGCCTGTGGCAAGCCTGTTATCGTGTTTGATTCATTTACCGCAGCCAAAGATTTGGTAATAGACGGGCAAACAGGCTATCTCTTGCCTTATGGTGATTACCAAGGGGTTATTGCCGCCGTCAAACAAGTCAGCCATATTGAGCAGACAAATGTCAAAGCAATGTTTGATCGTTTCTCCAATCAAAGCGTGTTTGCCGAGTGGGATAAACTGATTGGCGAATTAGACGAGCTGTAAGGAGGCTTTGCAATGAAAATTTTACGCAACTTATTTTACAAAAGCAGCCGTGATTTGCCGACCATTTCTATTTTGGTACCTTGTTATAATTCACGCGAAACGCTGCCTGCAACACTCAAATCAATCCAAGCATCTGTTTATCGCAATCTTGATGTGATGGTAGTGGACGATGGACACGAAGTTAGGGTAGAAGACATCGTCAAATCATTTAATGATTCGCGTTTTCGCTATTTTTATAAAGATAACGAAGGGCTGGGACTAACCCGCAACTTCGGTATTGAAAACGCCTTGGGTGAATATATTTTTTTCTTGGATTCAGACGACCTGATTTATCCAAACGCACTATCCAGCCTAATGGATTATGCGTTGACACACGATTTAGATTGCGTATCGGGCGTAACCGTGCGTAAAAATGCCGAAACAGGTATAGAAAGTGAATGGTTCAGAAGTTTGTACCGTACCAAGCGAATCAGCACGCTTGAAAACCGTCTGTCTCAGTTTGATGACACCTTGTCTACCAACAAACTGTACCGTGTAGAAGCCTTAAAAAAACACGACATTTATTTTGAGACAGGCTTATACGAAGACAAGTTGTTTACCGCCAAACTGTATTCCAAACTCGAACGCATCGGCTTGATTGACGAACGTGTTTATGTGTGGTTGGTGTATGGAAGCGAAACCAGTATCACCACTTCCAAATCAGTTGCCAACTTCCAAGGGCGAATGATCGCCATTAACAATCTATGGCGGTATATTCCAGAGATTCGCAAAGCATACCAAATTGCTTTTTATATGAATCACGACTTACTGATTTATCTGCGTGAGTTTGTTTTTTATTCACAAGCGGAAAAAGACGAAATTTACGAAACCGCAAAAGAATTTATCCAAAAACATTATCACTACATCTATCACCGCCTTGTACCGGCAAGCCTGAATCGAGCGTGTTTGGACGCATTGTGCGAAGGTGATAAAGAGAAATTTATGTACACCGCTGACATCTTGTCGCAAATATTCCAAGATGAACAAAAACAAAAGCAGCGGATTTAACCGGCAATCTAATCCATAGAATAGCTTTTAAACATTATCCATCAAATATATTAGGGGTTTAATTCGTGAATACCACAAACAACATTCCAGTGAACCATATTGAAAAAATCTGGATTCACAACACAACATTTTTCATTGAAGGGCTTGCTTATTTGCAAGGCTATGACGCACCAAATTACCGCTATCTGCACAAGCACATCAAATTCAAAAACCTGCTCAACGATGATGAAGTGGAATTTGGATTGGGTACAGTACCAAAACCCGAGCTGGCAAATCAAACCCACAACGGAAAAACCTACAACTACACTGCTGCAGGTACGGCAACGACAGGTTTTAAAGGTATTGATGTCGGCTTTTTGGAAGACGGGCTGTACGAAATCCAAATTTCGGTATCGTCCGACAGTAATATCCGCAACTATGTCAGCTTGGTGATGGCAGAGCGGGATTTGGATAAGCATTCGGCAGATGAGTTTTGTGAATACCGCCTGTTTGCCGAAAGTGATAAAGTCTATCTGGCGAAAAAAGACATTTTCGGCATTGATGTGCCGGCAGGCAGCCACATCAGCGTAGAAAACTCGTGGGTACAAGGAACAGTTTTCCATCTTGAGGGAGAATTTATCGTCCCTGATGCACCGCTGAGCAATTTCAAGCAGGGAAAATACTACCTGATTGCCCAAAAACACATTACCAAAAAGCAATACGTTTTTGAACTGGGTCAAATCCGCAAAAGCCATCTCGGTGCAAAAATCGGCAAATCTGCAGACGGCTATAATGCAAGCTATTTTGCCACGCTTGGCTTAAAAGGCATTGAAACCCAGCAGTTTGAATTTGGTGTATATGATTTGTATGTTTCACTGGCATACGGCAACAAGATTTTCACCGCCAAATTAAATAAACAACTCAAGGTAGAAAGTCGTTCGGTTTGTGTATTGGTGGAAACCGAGCAAGAGATGCAGACAGCTGCTTTTTCACCTACTTCAATGTCTTTGCAGGAAGTGAAACGTGCTGCAGAGCTTGCCAACCAAAATAGAAACTGGGGGGGGGTAGTTCTATACTCTCTGCAGTTGCAGCAGCTGCAACCCGATATGTGGCAGGGGTATTGGTGGGCTGGTCAGGCTTACAAAAATCTCAACCAATATGATAAAGCTGAAGAACAATTTAAATTGATGCAAGAGCGATTGCCTCAGCTTCATCACGGTTGGGAAGGTATGGTAAATGTAGCCCAGCAGCAGGGGCGTTGGGAAGAAGTTATCTCACGTTCTTACAAGTTCCGAGAATTTTTCCCTGATTTGTACCACAGTTACTGGTGGGCAGGACACGCTTATAAAAACTTATCTCACTACACCGAAGCACGAAATGAATTTCATTTGTGGCAAAAACTTTCCCCTGAAGACCATCGCGGCTTGGAAGGATTGGTTCACGTATACCAATACGAGCAAGATTGGAAATTGGCAGCAGAATATGCAGAAAAATTATTCAAAGCATTCCCGAATCTGCCGGTATCCTACGCTTTGCTGATTACCAGCTTAAAAGGCGATAATCAGATTGACAGAGCCATCAAATATGCCGAGCAGTTTGTGGAGCAATTTCCGGAATTGGAATTAGCACACCGATATTTGGCGGTTACAATGTGCCAAAACTTTGATTTTGATACAGCTTATCCTTATTATGAAAACTATTACAATAAATTCGGCAAAAATAAAAATAACGAACACCACGTTATTTATCTCAAACAAAGTCTTGGTCTTTATGAAGACGTATTGGCTTATCATCAGCAAAAACTGCCAAACCCAAGCGTCCAGTCGCCATATTCTTCATTGGCACAGTTGGCGAAAATCAGCCAATGCTTGAACGATAATGAAGCAACCATCAAGTATTGGGATTTGTATAGAGAAAAATGGATTCAGTCTGAAAATACGGTAACTGCGGCACTAAGAAACAGCCGTACGGATAATAACAAACCGCTAAACATTCTGATTCACGAGAAACTCTCTCAAAATCTGAACGAAGAAGCTAAAGATTTGTTTGTATCAAGTCGCTCAAAACTGGAAGAGCTAGATGTACTTAGATTTTCTTCTTGGTTTGATTATTTGCAGCAAAAACAAACCGATACAGCAGCCAAACCTGTTGTGAAAGATACCATTCAATCTTTATGGATTGGAAAAGATTTGGGCATCGTCCAACAGCTTTGCTTGGCTTCTTATCTGTATCACGGACACGAAGTTCATCTCTACTGCTATCAGGATTTGAAAAACATTCCTAAAGGCGTAATCGTCAAAGACGGCAATGAAATTCTGCCTGAAAAAGACATTTTCTATTCGCACGGTTCTCCCGCTCATTTTTCAGACTGGTTTAGATGGAAAATGATTGCATTAAAAAGCGGATATTGGGTAGATATGGACGAAATCTGCTTAAAACCGTTTGATTTTACTGAAGATTATGTATTTGGCTATGAAGGTCACGCGGTTGCCAATGCGGTGTTAAAATTCCCTTCTCACAACCATTTGGTGGAGTTGATGGAGTTTATGAGTCAAAATCCAAATCAGATTCTGCCTTGGGATACCGCTCAAGACATTGAACGCAAACAGGCTCGCATTCAAAAAGGTTTGGGGCGTGAGCATACGCTTTGGGGTGAAGCCAGTGGTCCGACAGGATTAACCAAAGCCTTGATGTACTTTGGTTTGGATAAATTTGCTAAACCTTACTACAATTTTTATGGATTAAATGCCATTCAAACCAGAAGAATGCTGCTAGACCAGAATTTTGATGAGAGTACTTTGGCTGACAATATGTATGCAATGCACGTTTGGAATAATACTTTTAGAAAAACAGACTTGTATCAACAAGGTAAAAAAGTCAATAATTCCATCTTGCAATACTTAACTGATAAATATCAAGATTTTATGTAATGCTTGATAAAAGCCGTCTGCAAATATTGCTTTGCAGACGGTCTTTTTTAGTTTTTATACAAGATGTTTAATCAAAGGAGGAACTTGTCCGCCTTTATTCATTTTTAAACTCTTTTATTAAGCCGATTTAAATCCGACTGCAAAATTGCCGTCTGAAAATTAAAGTTTGTCAAAATAACAACCTTGCTCATTGATGGCGAGCAACTGCGGAATTTGGTGTGAGAAAACTTCGCTTTGATATGCCAAGGAAACAAACATCTCGTACTTGCCGTGTTCAAAACCTGCGGTATCTATGCCTTTTAGGTTCATACTGGCGTAATAGCACGCCTGATAGCCACCATTGAAATTGCCGATGGTTTCGCCCAGATTTTCCTGTTTGATTTGACCAAGTGCAACGGCGTATTGTTTGCCGCTCTCACAATGACGCAAAACGCAATAATATTTGCTGACATAAAATTCACTAAAATCCGCACCTTTCACCAAAAATTCGCCTTCTATATGAAACAGGTGGTCTTTTACCCAAGTGTTTTTCAAAGAAAAATGGAACTGTGCGTCTTTTTGTTCGCAAATGATGGGCTGCTTGGTTAAAAACAAGCTGTCTTTTTGTTTGTTTAAGCGGTAGTTGTAATATCCGTCACTGTCGTGCTGTTCCAATTCGGAATTAAGTTTTGGGGCGATGTAGTTGCGGTATTCCGGCTCCGCACTGGGGGGGGGCAGACACCAATATCTCATAGCGTCCTTGTGCGATGTTTTTTAAATCGATGCCTTTTAGACCCATCGTTGCCGTGCCTGCCGCGGTGTAATCAAAATACATATCGGAAAAAATTTCGCGGCTGATAGGGTGTTTTGGCACACTTCCGAGAGCAAATTCGTATTCTTGGTTGGATTTGCTGGATACGGATTTGAGTTTGAGATGTTTGGAAAGATGGTGGTAATTGGGCGAATCGTAGCCTTGAAGATACAGCAATCCTTCAACAAACATCACGCCTTGTTCTGTATGAATTTTTTCAAGTTTCCCTATTGCGTTCGGCTTGTCTTGGTAACGGCTGCGTTTGGCAGCAAAAACCGCCTTAGTGCGTTCATTCGGCACAATCACAGACGGCTGCAGAATATCGTCTGTCAAATGCTTGTTTAAACGTGTGGTGATGCCCTGCGTGAGCAGGCTGGTAATAGACAGAGTCTCTTGCAGAAAATACGGCGTTACTTGGTCGTGCTGGAAAACCAGATCGGTATCGGCATACAGGGCGTTGAAGTTACGGTATTTTTCTGCCAGAGCTTGCGTTACTTCACGCTGCCCGAGTTCTAAATAAAAATTATCCGCTTTGGATAAAAACACATAGATGTTTTTATCGGGATTATCGTCTTGCTTTATCAAATCAAGCAGCAAGCGGTCGTATTTTTCTACAACTTTGCCATCGTAACCCACACCCATCACGTGATCGGCAATGCTTGGCGTGTAACGCACCATCCACGAACCGATGTGCCCGACAAACGCCGGGGCGACTATGTTTTTAAAATTGTATTTCAATCCCATATACAATGCCGCAAAACCGCCTTTTGACGGCCCGATAAGCGTGCAGTCGTCTGCTGTCAGCATCAGACTTTTTAAGGTTTTGTGAATCAGGGCGGCAACCGCATCGCTAAACTCAAATGTTCCTTGTGCACCTAAATAGCAAGACTGCCCGTTTTTAAACACATCAGCAATCATCAGTACGCTGCATTTGAAAAAATTGATGGAATTGGCATATTCCCAGCCGCCGTGTCGATAGCCGTTCAGCAGGACAACCAAGTGTGCTGTGTCTTTACGGCAAGGCTTATGGATAAATTTAATATCAAAACCATTGATGTTGACAGTTTGGGTCTGTGTAGGGTGTGTAGGAATGAGCTGATCGGTCATCATACTGTAAATCGCTTTATTGTAAATAGCTTTATAAAATATCTACTTATACTAAATGCAAGTTATTAAAAATACAAGGGGTTGTTGTGAATAGGTGAAAGAATAAAACAAAACCATAACAGTCCGCCTGTTAATTTGAATGGCAAATATGATAAAATTACTCAATTATGCCAATGGCAGCTGAAATAACAAGTATCTGTTTTTCAGACGGCATTTGTGCGGGATATTGATTAAAATTTTGGTTTATTGATATATCCGTTTACATTTAAACCAATATAATAAAGACCGATATGAACACCCTAACCAATCAAACTGCTGCATTATTGTCGGAGCGGGTTGCCGAATTACTTGCCCAAGCTCGCGAACGCATCGCATCCCAAGTCAATCAAACAATGGTGCTGACGTATTTTGAAATCGGCAAGATGATTGTGGAAGAAGAGCAGAATGGCAACAAACGCGCAGAATACGGTAAAGGATTGCTTAAGCAGCTTTCGCAAAGACTGACTGCAGAATTTGGAAAAGGGTTTTCCGTTGAAAATCTGGATAGAATGCGGTTCTTTTACAAAACCTATTCCCAGCAGAATTCGTCAACACTGTTGACGAATTCTGAAAAGCATACGCCTGCCCTTGAATTTCCGCTCAGTTGGTCGCATTACATCAAACTTATGCGGATTTCTGACCCGCTTGAACGCAGCTTTTATGAGATTGAAGCGGCAAAAAACAAGTGGAGTTTGCGTGAACTGAACCGTCAATACGACTCTGCCCTATTTACTCGCTTGGCATTAAGTAGGGATAAACAGGGAGTATTGGATTTAGCTTTGCACGGACAGCGTTTGGAAAAACCCAAGGATTTGATCAAAGACCCTTATATTTTGGAATTTATTGGTTTGCCTGAGCAGTCAAGTTATTCGGAAAATGACTTGGAGCAGGGACTGATTGATAAGCTGGAACAGTTCTTATTGGAGCTGGGTACTGGTTTTACATTTGTATCACGCCAGCAACGAATAAGTTTTGACGAACAGCATTTTTATGTGGATTTGGTGTTTTACAACCGCGTATTGCGCTGCTTTGTATTGATAGATTTGAAATTAGGTCGCCTGAAGCATCAGGATTTGGGGCAAATGCAAATGTACGTCAATTATTACGACCGCAAAATGCGGCTGTCTGATGAAAATAAAACCATCGGCATTGTATTATGCCAAGATAAAAGTGAAGCTGTGGTGGAATTTACTCTGCCGGAAGATAACAACCAAATCTTTGCCAGTCGCTATCAAACTGTTTTGCCAAGCAAAGAGCAGTTACAAGCAATACTTACCCATAACAAATAACACTACTTTTAAAATGCCTTTTTAAACTCAAACACAACGGTAAAACAACATGAAGAAAATCCTAATCACTGGCGGTACGGGCTTTATCGGTTCGCATACTGCCATTTCTTTGATTGATGCAGGCTTCGATGTCGTAATTTTGGACAATCTTTGCAATTCCAGCGCGAATATTTTGCCGCGTTTACAGCAGATTGTTGGTAAAGACATTCCTTTTTATCAAGGCGATATTCGCGATCGCGCCTTACTGAGAAAGATTTTTGCCGGGCATGAGATTGAGACGGTCATGCACTTTGCTGGCTTGAAAGCGGTGGGCGAAAGCGTGCAGCAGCCGATTCGCTATTATGATAATAATGTTGGCGGCAGCTTGGTGCAGGCAGAAGAAATGGCGGCGGCAGGCGTGTTTAATATCGTATTTAGCTCGTCCGCCACGGTGTACGGCAACCCTGCGCGTACGCCGATTACCGAAGATATGCCTGTCGGCGGTACGACCAATCCTTACGGCACGTCCAAGTATATGACCGAGCGAATGCTGGCGGACATTCAAAAATCCGATCCGCGCTGGAGCGTGGTATTGCTGCGCTATTTCAATCCTGTCGGTGCACACGAAAGCGGCTTGATTGGCGAATATCCAAACGGCATTCCGAATAATCTTTTGCCTTATATTTGCCAAGTCGCTTCGGGCAAGCTGCCTTATCTGTCGGTATTCGGCGATGATTATGACACCAAAGACGGCACAGGCGTGCGCGATTATATTCATGTGGTGGATTTGGCAGACGGCCACCTAAAAGCCATGCAGTCGCGCGCCAACCAATCGGGCGTACACATCTTTAATCTCGGTACAGGTCAAGGCTATTCGGTGCTGGAGATGGTGCGTGCATTTGAAGCGGCTTCAGGCTTGCAGATACCTTATCAAATCAAACCGCGCCGGGAAGGCGACATCGCCACCTGCTTTGCCGACCCATCGCATACATTTGCCGAAATCGGCTGGCGCGCAACACGCGGACTGCCTGAAATGATGGCGGACTCTTGGCGTTGGGTAAGCAGCAATCCGAACGGGTATGAATAAACCTGTTTTCTGATGATTGCTATCTGCTTAACAGCAGTTTATACTGTTTTGCAGACGGCCTTTGCCGTCTGCAAAAGTTTTCTGAAAGGTTTTTGATGGCTTCCGACAACCCCGTTATTACCATTACGCCCGACGATTTACCGCTGCATTGCTCCGGTCCGCAGCATGAAACATGGAACGGGCACCCTCGTGTGTTTTTACCGATTCAATCGCATGGCGATGCGGAATGTCCCTACTGTGGCGCACATTATCATTTAGATGGCGAACTGCCGCACCATCATTACTGATTTTCTGCCCGGATATGTTCAAACCTGCCGCTGTTTGCTTACTTGTGCTTACCGGCTGCGGCTCGTATAAAGCCGTCCGCCCATCAGTTCCCATTCCGGTAGTGGCTGAAGCGCAAATACAGTCTGCCGATTATATTGCGGCCAACGGCCAAAAGATTACTGCAGTATATCTCAACAGCCACAGCCCGATGATTGTAGAGCTTCACCAAGGCAATGCGGTAGAAAGCCTGAAATTGCTTCATGCATGGACACACGGGGCGGAATATGGAAACTTCGATACGCGCTGGCATATCCGCGCAGGCTCGGCAACGCTGACCCGCCGCGACAAGCAATTAAAGTTTGATGAAGTCATTCAATAACCAAGATACTTTTCCGGCATCAAAGCCGTCTGTAATATAAAAAGCCGTCTGCAAAACAGCATTTATTCTGTTTTACAGACGGCTTTTATTGTCGAATGATACGGCGCGAGACAAGGCAGCGAAACCGCGACAATACGATAATACCAATCAGAAGATTAGCTGCTTCGGCAGCTTGGTCAAGCCCTCTCTTTGAACAAGATACCTCAACGCCGCATCATTCTGTGTTACATGGTTTTATAGTCATTTAAAATAAGAATGATACAGCGTTGCTTTGCCTTGCCGTACTATGTGTACTGTCTGCGGCTTCGCTGCCTTGTCTCATTCTTATTTTATTCGACTATATATTGCTCAAAACGGTAGCTCCCGCTAAACCGGCCGATAGGATAATACCGCTTCCCGCATCACTCCGGCTTTGAATATTGATAGGATTCTTTGCAGAATAACTTGCCGAAATCTCTATTTTGCAGACGGCCTATTCCGCCCAATCCACCCAGCCCATCGCCCATGTCAGCAAAATCAAGCCGCCAAACAGGATACGGTAATAGGCAAACGGTACATAGTTTTTCGTGGCAACAAATTTCAGCAAGGCTTTAACCGCCAGCAAACCCGCAAAGAAAGCGGCTACAAAACCAACCGCAATCAAGCCGATGTCTTGCAGGGTAAAGAGTTTGTAATGTCGCAATACGTCGTAGCCTGTGGCGGCAACCATCATCGGCACGGCAAGGAAAAACGAAAATTCAGTTGCGACCTTACGTTCCAGCCCCCACAGCATACCGCCCATAATCGTACTGCCCGAACGCGAAGTACCCGGTATCAGCGCAAAAATCTGGGCGCAACCCACCACCAGCGCATCACGCGGGCGCATATCGTCCACATTGCCGACCTTCGGGGTTTTGCCGCTTTGCCGCTTTTCTACCCATAAAATAAAGAAACCGCCCAATACCAGCATAGCGGCAACACTCACCGGATTAAACAAATATTCTTTAATCTGTTTACTGAACAGCAAACCCACCACCGCAGCCGGAATAAACGCAACGGCCAAATTCAATACAAAGCGGTTGGCGCTGCGGTCCCGCCCGATACCGGTCAGAATTTTGGTAAAGCGTTCGCGATATTCAAAAATAACCGCCAATACCGCACCAAGTTGAATGGCAATTTCAAACACTTTACCGTTGCTGTGAAAGTCCAGCAAGTCGCCGAACACAATCAAGTGTCCGGTACTGGAAATCGGCAGAAACTCAGTCAATCCTTCCACAATCCCCAAAATCAGGGCTTTAAAGAGCAATACAATATCCATAAATTTCTTTCAATACATCAAGCCGAAACCGCACAATAAAAATAAAACATCAGCTCCATTCGTTTCCTAAGCGGATATAAGCAAGCTGCACAGAATAAGACAAAGCGCAGCAATGCCGCATTATTCCTATTCCGGATAACCATAATGGCTCAAGCTGCTTTTTCAAAAACTAAGGCGGTCAGCCCGACCGCCCTGCTTTACACATAATTTTATTTGATACCGCGCTCGCGGCGTACTTTTTGAATCAATTCATCAATCGTTTTCATTCCCTGCCGGTAGCCATTGGGAAATTTAACCTGATACTTACCGCCCACCAATACCAACGGCGTTTGAGCGATATAATACTGTTCGGTCAAACGCTGCATTCTTTTGGCCTGAGCAAGGTTGGCAGGATTTTTATATGCGGCCAACAGCTTTTTACTGTCGAAACCACGCTGTTCTCCTGCCCAGCGTATGAATGTTGCTTCATCACCCAAGTCAATACGCTGTTTGTACACCGCATCAAATACTGCCGGATTTGCCTGATATTTCAAACTGGAACGGTTAACCGCCGCAGCCACCCGCGCCAAGCCGAACATTTCAGGCTGCCAGACAACGTGTTCGGTACGCAAATACGCATAAGGTTCAAATGTTTGGCTGTGCTTCAACAAAACGGGATCCAGCTCATAACAATGCACGCAGAAATAGCCGAAAAACTCCAATACTTCAACCTTATCCGCCCGCTCCTGCTTTATCGGATTATCCCAAACAATGTAATCCACACCTTCCGTTGCCGCAAAAGCAGTGGCCGGCAGCAGAAAAACCGCTGCCAGCACGCCAGACATTTTCTTCAAGCCCATCTGTAAGATTACTCCGCAGAACGGGTAAAGCTGCTGATGCCGTTTTTCTGCAAAGTCTGCTGTATGCGCTTGGCGGCACTTTGCGCCATGGCCGTACTTTGCACGCGGTAAACCGTTTTACCGTTTGCCGTACCGCTTACCACTCGGGATTGTACGCCCAACATAGCCAGTTTGGCACGCTGCGCGTCTGCGCTGCTACGGTCGGCAAAAGAACCCATCTGCACCAAGACTTTTTTGCCGGATGCACTCTCGGCTTTTTTGCTTTCAGACGGCTTGGTCGCGGCTTTTTTCGCTTCTTCACTCGCGGCTTTACGGGCTTTTTCAATGCTACCGCTGTTCAAAATCTGCTCGGGGGTTGGTTTCGCATTTTTTTGTGCCGCATCTTTTTTGGCTTTGGCTGCGGCGGCTTTGCGCTCTGCTGCTTTCTTTTCTGCCGCTTTTTTCTCTGCCAGCTTGCGCTCGGCACGGGCTTTCTGTTTATCGCTCAAGCTGTCGGCAGCTTTTTTCTTGGCCGCCTGCTCCGCTTTGGCTTTCTCCGCACGCTTGCGCGCCAGTTCGGCTTTCAACTCGGCTTGGCGTTTTGCCTCAGCTGCTTTTGCTGCTTCACGCTCGGCTTGGGCGCGGGCTTTTTTCTGCTCGGCTTCAGAACGCGCTTTCGCCTCTTCTTCGGCTTGTTTACGCTCTTCTTCCTGACGGCGGGCTTCTTCCTCTTCCTCTGCTTTCGCTTTGGCTTCTGCCTCAGCCTTTGCCTTCGCTTCGGCTTCCGCTTTTGCTTTGGCCTCTGCCTCTTCTTTTTCCAAGCGCGCACGCTCTTCCGCTTCAGCCTTCGCCTTAGCGGTTTCCTGAGGCTTCAAAATTTCCGGCGCCTGTTCGCGTTTATTATTGCCTACTTCATCTTTAAATGCCGACTGGTTGTTTTTATTCAAAAAGAACAAAATACCGACAATTACCGCCGTTGCCAGCAGCAGACCGGACAAGAAACCGGACAGACCTTTACCATATTGTGTTTGTTTGTTCATAACATACCTTGTATATTTTCAGACGGCTGCCTGCCCTGATTCGCAGACGGCAGCCGCAACGATGGTGCATTTTATCAATAACTGCCCTTTTCGGCAAAACTGCTTGCATGGTTTTGCGCCGTTTTACCGAACAAGTGCCAAAAAGATGCAAGCATATAAAAAACGCCCGATGTTGAAAACCGGCAATCTGTTCATTCCATTCTAACTCTTATGATAAATTTTTACAGAAATTTCAATCAAGTAAAAACAAAACAGCAAACTAAAAACAGGACAGGTTATACAACCAGATACGGCAACACCGTATCAGACCAAATCGGAACAACCACACTCGTCAAACCCAGCGCCGCCGTCGAATACCCTTCAACCGTTCCAACACCTCATTCCGGATAAATTGAATCAAATCTTTTAAGCGATATGCCGTCTGTAAAATCTTCGGAGAATTTGTTTATCCCTCAATTTTCGGGCAAATCCGCTTGCTCCGACAATACTTCCCAATCATTACATTATTTTTAAAAACAGTATTTTTTAATGCCGTACATATTTCTTTTCATTTTTAGGCAAACAGTCCCTCCATTCCCTATAAAGGCCGTCTGCAAAATCAATAAATACCTGTGATTTTAATGATTAAATAAATATTTTATGTTATATTCCACACAATAAATTTCTCATGCAGTATTTTCTAAAATTATCTATGCCGCACAATTATTGATGGCCGGCATAGATATAGTCATTTAAAATAAGAATGATACAGCGTTGCTTTGCCTTGCCGTACTATGTGTACTGTCTGCGGCTTCGCTGCCTTGTCTCATTCTTATTTTATTCGACTATAAAATACCCGAAACCGACACAAGGACCAATCCATGACTTCCCCTCTCAATGTTATCCGCGACGACATTCAGGCAATGACTGCTTATCATGTTGCAGACCTGCCGGAAGGTTTTATCAAACTGGATGCAATGGAAAGCCCTTACCACCCTTTTGCGGCCTCGGAAACATTATTGGACGAATGGAAGGAATTATTGGCCCAATCCGCCATCAACCTTTATCCCAATCCTGCAACCAGCGGTTTGCAGACGGCCTTGCGTCAAGTGTTCGGCATTCCCGAGTCCGCACAAATTGCCTTGGGCAACGGATCTGACGAACTGATTCAATTTCTGACCATGCTGGTTGCCAAACCCGGCGCCACCATGCTGGCGGTCGAACCGAGCTTTGTGATGTACAAACACAACGCCGCACTGTACGGCATGAATTATGTCGGCGTTCCGCTGAACGAAGATTTCACGCTCAATCTGCCCGCAGTATTGGCCGCCATCGAGCAGCACAACCCTTCTTTGATTTTTATTACCTATCCCAACAACCCGACCGGCGTATGTTTCCGCCGCGAGGAAGTTGAAGCGGTGATCCGCGCTGCCAACGGTATCGTGGTTGTCGATGAAGCATACGGAGCGTTCAGCCATGACAGCTTCCTCTCACAAGCCGGAAAGCCGGACAATCTGGTCATCATGCGTACCGTCAGCAAAATCGGCTTTGCCGGTATCCGTCTCGGTTATGCTTGCGGCAGCCCGGTTGTCATGAACGAATTGGCAAAAATCCTTCCCCCTTACAACATGAACCAGCTCAGCCTCGCCACCGCCAAATTCGCCATGAAACACGCGGAAGTTATCCAACAGACCGTTGCCGCACTCAAAGCCGAGCGCGAACGTGTTTTTACCGAACTTTCGCACATCGGCGGTTTGCAAGCCTTTCCCAGCGAAGCAAACTTCATTACCGTACGCGTACCCGATGCACAAGCCCTGTACGATGCGCTTAAAGCCGAAAAAATCCTGATTAAAAAACTGCACGGCGCACACCCGCTCCTATCGCAATGCCTGCGGCTGACCATCGGCTCGCCCGAACAAAACGATGCCGTATTATCGGTTATCCGCAAACTGTACCGCTGAATTTCCCATTGCATTACCTTTAAAAGAGACTGTCCGATGAACAAAACACAACTTCACCTCACCAACCTGCTCCTGCTGATCGAAGAAGCCGGCAGCCTGACCAAACTGGCACGCAAATGCGGCTATGAAAACGGAGCCTCGCTTTCGCAACTCAAACGCCGTCTGGAAACCCAAGGCGAAGACGAAAAAGCCCGAGGCATCCGTCCCAGTCTTGCTCTGAAACTGGAACAAGGCATGGGCAAACGCAAAGGCTGGCTCGACCGCGACCACAGCAAAGACGCAGAAAAAGCAGCAGCCCGCATGGCAGCAGAAGACAACAAACACCCTGCTTCCGAAAACATAATGTCCGAACACGGCAGCGCAACAGACTTCACCATTGCCACCGAAGGCCGCTTTGCACACGTTACCCGCAACACCAGCGAAACCCAAATCAGCATTTCCCTCAATCTCGACGGAACCGGCAAAGCACGCTTCGATACCGGCGTACCGTTTTTGGAACATATGCTCGACCAAATCGCCCGCCACGGCTTAATCGATTTGGACATCACCTGCAAAGGCGATTTGCACATCGACGACCACCATACCGTTGAAGACATCGGCATCACACTCGGTCAGGCGCTCAAACAAGCGTTGGGCAGCAAAGCCGGCATCCGCCGCTACGGCCATTCTTATGTACCGCTGGACGAAGCCTTAAGCCGTGTCGTCTTGGATTTGTCCGGCCGCCCCGGTTTGACGTACAACATCGAATTTACCCGCGCCATGATCGGCCGCTTCGATGTTGATTTGTTCAGCGAATTTTTCCACGGCTTGGTCAACCACAGCATGATGACGCTGCATATCGACAACCTGCGCGGCTACAATGCCCACCATCAGGCAGAAACCGTTTTCAAAGCCTTCGGCCGCGCCCTGCGTATGGCAGTGGAATTTGACGATCGCATGGCAGGAAAAATGCCCTCAACCAAAGGCACGTTGACCGACTAGCCCCCAAAAGCCGTCTGCAAATTGCAGACGGCTTTTGCACATTTATTGCGTTTATGTTTCAATAACAAAACCCATACAAGGAGGAACTTTCCCATGCAAAACCAAACCACTTCAATCGGCTGGATCGGCATCGGGCAAATGGGCGTACCGATGGTATCGAGACTGCTGGACAACGGCATTACCGTCGGCATTTACAACCGCTCTCCCGACAAAACCCAAACGCTGGAAGCCAAAGGCGCAACATCCTATCCGAGCATTGCCGCGCTGCTGCAACATCATGACGTTATTTTCCTGATGGTTTCCGACTATGCCGCCGTGCTCGACATTTTAGATGGCGACACCCAAAAACTGCTGCCGGGCAAAACCATCATCAACATGAGCACCATCGCACCGTCTGAAAACTTGGCCGTCAAACAACTGGTTGAAGCAGCAGGCGGACGCTTTGCCGAAGCGCCGGTATCCGGATCGGTTGCCCCGGCCACCAATGGCACACTGCTGATTTTGTTCGGCGGCGAAGCAGACATTCTCGAACCGCTGCAACAAGTATTTTCCTACTTGGGCAAAAAAACCTTCCACTTCGGCGGCGTAGGAAAAGGTTCCGGCGCAAAACTGGTGCTCAATTCCCTGCTGGGCATCTTTGGCGAAGCATACAGCGAGGCTATGCTGATGGCACGCCGTTTCGAAATCGATACCGATGCCATCATCGAAGCCGTAGGCGGTTCCGCCATGGATTCGCCCATGTTCCAAACCAAAAAATCACTTTGGGCAGAAGAACGCTTTCCGGCAGCCTTTATGCTGAAACACGCCAGCAAAGACTTAAACCTCGCCTGCGCGGAAATGGCAGCAGCCGGCTGCACCCTCCCGGCGCTGGAAACCGTTGCACAAAGCTACCGCGAAGCCGTTGCCGGCGGATTCGGAGAAGATGACGTATCCGGTGTTTACCAAAAGTTGAACAAATAAAATAAAAAGCACTGCCGTATGTCATCGTACAAACATGGCATACGGCACTTTTTATAGTCGAATAAAATGAGAATGAGACAAGGCAGCGAAGCCGCAGACAGTACAGATAGTACGACAAGGCAAAGCAACGCCGTATCATTCTTATTTTAAAAGACTATATTCACACAACAAACCGTATAAGCCATCCGCATAAAAGGCCGTCTGCAAAATCAAATTTGCAGACGGCCTTTTCATTTCAAAACCAATATGGCGATACGGAATTATTTGCCCAATGCGCCCAACACTTCCGCCTTCACGGCCTCAACGGCTTGCGTGCCGTCCACTTTGATGTATTTCGGCGCGTGTTCGCCGGTCAGTTTGCTGTAAAAACCGACCAAGACTTCGGTTTGCCCGTGGTACACGTCCAAGCGTTTTTTCACGGTTTCTTCTTTGTCGTCGTCGCGCTGGATCAAATCTTCGCCGGTTACGTCGTCTTTGCCTTCCACTTTCGGCGGATTGTAGGCAATATGGTAGGTACGGCCGGAAGCCAAGTGCACGCGGCGGCCGCTCATGCGGTCGACAATCACGCTGTCGGGCACATCGATTTCAACCACGGCATCCAAATCCACACCTGCCTCCACCATCGCTTCGGCTTGCGCCAGCGTGCGCGGGAAACCGTCAAACAGAAAGCCGTTTTTGCAGTCGTCTTGGGCGATGCGTTCTTTGACCATACCGATGATGATGTCGTCGCGCACCAAGCCGCCTTCGTCAATAATTTTTTTCGCTTCCAAACCCAGCGGCGTACCGGCTTTAATCGCCGCACGCAGCATGTCGCCTGTGGAAATCTGCGGAATACCGAACGCGGCGGTAATGAATTGCGCCTGAGTGCCTTTGCCTGCGCCGGGTGCGCCCAACAGTAATACTTTCATAGGTGTTCCTTAAACGATGGATGAAGTGTTAAAAACTTTACATTATTTATCATAATACTTTACAGGCCGTCTGAAAAGTCTGCCGCTGTCCGGACGGCCTGCCGCACGGAAAATCCGCCCTGCCGTTTTGCGTACTGCCGGCCTGTTTCAGACGGCCTGAAACGCTGCCCGCACGCGGTCCAAATCTTCCTGCGTATCCACACCGGCGGCCGGGGCTTTGCCGGTTATTTCCACCGCAATCGGGAAGCCGTGCCACAACACGCGCAACTGCTCCAGAGATTCGGTGGTTTCCAGCGGCGACACGCTCATTTCGGCGTAGCGTTGCAAAAATCCGGCACGGTAGGCGTAAATACCGATATGGCGCAGCGGCACGGTTTCGGGCAGCTTTTTCTCGCCGCGGAGCATGCTGTCGCGCGGATAGGCAATCGGGGCGCGGCTGAAATAGAGCGCGTTGCGGTTTTTATCGAGTACGACTTTGACCACGTTCGGATTCATAAACTCGTCGAAATCGTGCAGCTCGTGCGCGGCGGTTGCCATCTGCACATTGTTTTCCACCAATACTTCGGCGGTGCGGTTAATCAGTTCCGGCTCGATTAAAGGCTCGTCGCCCTGTACATTCACCACGATTTGGTGCTGTGGCAGCTTCAACAGGGCGGCTGCTTCGGCCAAACGGGTGCTGCCGCTTTCGTGTTTTTCGGAAGTCATGACCACTTCCACGCCGTGCGCCGCGCAGGCCGTCTGAATATCGGCATGGTCGGTCGCCACCACCACGCGCACCGCGTTGCTTTTGGCGGCCTGCTCTGCCACGCGCACCACCATCGGTTTGCCGCAGATGTCGGCCAAAGCCTTGCCCGGCAGGCGCGAAGACGACAGCCTCGCCGGAATCAAAACGACAAATTCGGTCATGCGTGCAACTCCTCTTCGCTCAATTCGCGCGCTTCGTTTTCCAGCATATAGGGAATGCCGTCACGAATCGGATACGCCAGCTTGGCTTGGCGGCTCCACAACTCCTGCTTGTCCTGACGGTATTCGAGTTTGCCTTTGGTAACGGGGCAGACCAGGATGTCTAAAAATTTTTTTTCCATATGGGTTGGTTCCGTTGGTTGGTCGGCCGTTTCAGACGGCCTGATATTCGGGGCGGCAGGCTTGGATTAGGGGGCGGAGGGTACGCGCGTTTGCCGAATTCAAAATATCAAAAAATATCAAAATAAAAAAGCACGTGCGCGGTTTGCGCCACACCCTGCCGGTTGGTTTGCAGACGGCCCAAGGTGCCGCCCATCCGCCTGCGGAATAAATTTGGCGCAAATGCAAGGCTGCAAAGCGGGCAGCTTGCGGACCTGCAAAGCTGAAAGTACCGCAAAGCCGGACACCTTGCGGGCATTTCCAACGCAGCAGGCGCGCTTTTACGCCCCAATATTGCCGCGTGGCGAAATGCCGGCAGCCCCTAAAACAAAGTCCGCCAAATCAGGTTCGATTATCGCACAAATGGGCAGTACCCACACATTTTCCGTTGCTGCGGAGGGCGAAAGCTTCACCGCGTCTTTTTCGGTGATGATTACCGCCCCGGCCTGCGGCAGATCGGCAGGAGAGAAATCGGCGTGGTCGGGCAGCGCGACGGTTTGCGCGGGATTCAGCCCCATGTCGCGCAGGCTGTTGAAAAAACGCTCGGGCTTGGCAATCCCGGCCACGGCGGCAAAGCTGCTGTTTTTCAGACGGCCTAAATCGGCGGTTTCGCTTTTATCGTTGAAACGGTATATCTGCCCCGCTTCAACACGGCTGTGAAACAAATGTTCAGACGGCCTGAAATCCGCCGCCGCCCTGCCGCCGCCCACCACCACCGCGTCCACGCTGTTCAAACGGCCCAAAGGCTCGCGCAGGCCGCCGTTTGGCATCAAATCCAAATCCTGCCGCGCCGTATCCGCAGCGGGGAATACCGCAATTTCCACATCACGCTGCAAGGCATAATGCTGCAAACCGTCGTCGGCGACAATCATATCCAAATCGGGATAAGCCGCCAGCAATGCCCTGCCCGCCTCCGCGCGGCGGCTGCCCACCGCCGTCGGCGCGGCGGTTTGGCGGTAGAGCAGCAGCGGCTCGTCGCCTGCCTGCGCCGCTGTTGATTGCGCGCCCAACACATGAACCGCTTTATCCTTGCGCCCGTAACCGCGGCTGATGATGCCCACTTTCACGCCGCGCCGCTGCAAACCCGACACCAGCGACGACACCACCGGCGTTTTGCCCGCGCCGCCCGCATGGATATTGCCGACAACCACCACCGGCACGGGCAGCTTCTCGCTTTTCAGACGGCCTGATAAAAAATCCGCCCGCCGCTTGGCGGCAATCCGCGCAAACACCCATGAAAACGGCTTGAGGAAAAACGACAGCAGCGGATTCGGGCGTTGCCAATGATGTTCGATGATTTGGTGGAGTTTGGGCATTTTTGCAGACGGCCTTATATTTTTAAATAACTGATTTTTCCGGTATTGCTGATACTGATTTTTTTCTCATGAACCAAACGGTTAATCAACTTTTCAATTTTCTTGTCTGATAACTTTAAAACCGATTGAAATGAATTGCGTAATGCACTGCGGCTGGAAGGTTTGTTCTTAGCGAATTTTTTAAAATATGCGGAAACCTTCTGCATGATTTGCATATCATCCTCTTGAGCCGCAATGACCGCAGGAGGTTGTGCTCTGATTTCCAAAGGAAAAGGGGGGATATTCGATTTTTGCGCCTTTTATCCTCAAAATCTTCTTGGTCAGGCAAAATTTCAATATATCGTCTATTGTTGCCTCTTCAATTTCCACACAAAAAATCTGCGCCTGCGAACGCAATACATTTTTTGCAGCAGGTACGGTTTTGGGTTTGGCTGCGGCCAACTTCCCAACCAAACGCTTTAAAATACTATCGCTGTCCAAATGATAGCAAACAAGATTCGTACCGCTCTCCAAAGAAATCAATTCTTTATCTGTCATTCTCTTAATAATCAGATCTACTGCTTCCTGCTTTTGATTGTCATCAAATGTTACAAATTCTTCCTCAAACAGCTTGGATAACCCGGTTTGCAGATTTTTCATGACCCTCGGGCGGAATGTATCAGGCTGAATCAATAAGCTGACCGCTTTCTTCGCACATTGGTTGATAAAAGTCGGCGATTGATGCAAAGGGACAGGCACTGATATTTCCACATCATTATTATCTTGCACCACTTCCTGCTTTTCCAATAAAACCGCTTCACTTTGTACCGCTTCCGACAATTCCGACAGGCGAACGATTCCCCTGCAAAGTTTCGCATCGGCCAAATGCTCCACCAAAACATCAAACCCGCCGTCACACGACAGGATACAAATCAATGCTTCACGGTCTTGCTCGGTAATTTTGCCCAAATAATATGCCAAATAAAAGTCCAACGCATTTTTACCGGTTTTGGCAACGCGCACAAAATGCACGTTTTTCCCGAAACGGCATAAAGCCTCACACAACTCTACTGATAAAGTTTTCTGCTGCAACTTTCCTAAAAAAAGCCAAATATGGCAGTTTTCACCATCAAGCCCGTTCAACTGCTCCGCTTTTGGTCGGACGTTTTCAAAATCAATCAAAATATGTTTCATGCGTTCCCCATTTATTTTTATCGTAACCGTGATGAATATATCATCAAAGCCGCACGGCTACAAAGGCCGTCTGAAAACCTTTATAATCCGCCCATTCTTTATCTCCGCCGCCATCCCTTATGTCCGAACTTTTCGCCCCGACCGCCCTTTCCGTTTCCGAACTCAACGCACTCGCCAAAAACCTGCTGGAAGACCACCTCTCCGGCCTGTGGATTGCGGGCGAGGTATCGAATTTAACCCGCGCCTCCAGCGGGCATTATTATTTCTCGCTCAAAGACAGCCGTGCCCAAGTACGCTGCGCCATGTTTAAAGGTACGGCCGCGCGTTTGGCCGCGCCCCTGAAAGAGGGCGGCCACATCGAGGTATCGGGCAAAATCAGCATTTACGAGGCGCGGGGCGAATTTCAGATTACGGTAAACGAAGTGCGGCTGATGGGTTTGGGACGGCTTTACGAAGCTTATGAGCGGCTGAAAACGAAATTGCAGGCCGAGGGCGTATTTGATGCGGCGCGGAAAAAACCTCTGCCCGAACGTCCCCGCGCCATCGGCATCGTTACCAGTTTGGCGGCGGCGGCCTTGCGCGATGTGGTCACGACGCTCAAACGGCGCGCACCGGAAATTCCGGTGGTGGTTTATCCGACTGCGGTACAGGGTGCGGGCAGCGAATTGCAGATTGCCCAAGCGGTTCGGACGGCCTCGGCGCGGGCGGAAACGGATGTGCTGATTGTGTGCCGCGGCGGGGGCAGCATCGAGGATTTGTGGGCGTTTAACGAAGAAGCGGTCGTCCGCGCCATCGAAGCCTGTACGGTTCCCGTGGTCAGCGGCGTGGGGCACGAAACAGACTTTACGCTGTCGGACTTCGCCGCCGATGTGCGCGCCCCCACACCCACCGGTGCGGCGGAACTCGTCAGCCCCAACCGTTTGGAAACGCTGGCGAAGCTCGCCCTGCTGCAAGGCCGTCTGAAAGACGTGCTCCAACAGCGTTATTACGATGCCAGCCAGCGCGTAGACTGGCTGGCGCGGCAAATCCGCCATCCGCGCCAAAAGCTCGGCGACGAACGCGCTTATTTGAATACGCTGGCGCAAAACCTGCGTTTTGCCATGCTGCAAAACCAGCGTTTCCGCACACAGCAGTTTGAACGGGCGAAACAGTCGCTGCAACACGGCAGGCCGGATACCGCCACGGCAAGGCGCGAAGTGGCGAAGTTTCAGACGGCCTTGCCGCAATCGTTTGCCCTGCTGCTGCAACAACGCCGCCAAGCCTTGGAAAAGCAGGCCGCCCTTTTGGAAGCGGTGTCGCCGCAGCATATTTTGGAACGCGGCTTTTCGGTGGTGAAAAATACGCGCGGGCAAGTCGTCCGCAGCGCGGCGGCGTTGAAACAGGGGCAGAAACTGCACATCACCTTTGCCGACGGAGAAACCGACGTGCGCGTTACCGGCGAAGCGGCGCAGGGGGATTTGTTTGATTTTTCCTGAACGCCGAATATTGCAAAAATTGTTCCATCATCAATTTTTTAAGTTTGCCGAACAGCAAGATTGTCAGAATCGTTCCTCTCAAAAGCATTATTTTTATTTGGATAATTTGCATAAAAACCATGATGAAAATTTTGGTAAATACGGTACTGCCAAAGGCTGGTTTAGTAAAGAATACAAACTGATAAACTATTGTTATAAACTATTGCAAGAATACGTTTTTTAAATCCCAACGCCCCAAGATGCGCGATATGCCGTCTGCAAAATTCCATTTCCCAAAGGTCGGAATCATGAAAAAAACCGCTTTCTTCCTGCTTGCCCTGCCTGCCGCCGCAGCCGCCCAAACACCGCTGCTGTCCACCGACAGCTACACTTTCCATGCACAGAAAAAATGTCTGAAAGACAACGTATGTGCGGAAATACGCATTACCCTGCCGAAAACAGGTTCTGAATCGGTTGACGAAACCATTAAATACGCTGCATTGCAGGCAGACGCCGAACTTATCCTCTCCGACCAAGACCGGCAAAAGCAATACCGCACGGCTTTTGCGGAAACTTTCAACGAATTGCGCGAATACCGCAAAGCCGGCAGCCATATCGACAACCTTTATTTTTATGACGATACCGCATTGCTTTACCAGCGCGGCAATATTGCCTATTTCCGCAACTTTGCCGACAGCTATACCGGCGGTGCGCACAATCATTACACCATCCGCTATTTCATGCTGGATGCAGACAGCAGCAAACTCATTACCCTCGACGATTTACTCCGAAGCGGTACGCGCCCCCGCTTGAACGGGTTGCTGCAAAACGCATACGACAACTATATCCGCGAACATTCCGGCTGTACGAATGAAAGCGAATGCGATGCAGCCCTACGCGACCACAAAACCTTTTTTGCAGCCGAAGCCCCGCTGACCAACTTCACCACTACCGCCGACGGGCTGACATTTCATTACAGCCCTTACGAAGTCGGCCCGTGGGCGGCAGGAGCAATCGAATTGACCGTTTACTGGCATGACTTGCAAGACATCATCAAACCGCAATACCGCTGGTTTTAGCAAACAGCGTATTTTTCAGACGGCATCATCATGGCAACCTACCTTGCTTGGCGTACTCCGCCCTCTCTTTCCGCATTGCAACGCGCAACCGCCGCACACACCAAACCGCTGTACCTGATTATTTGTTTGCCTGACAATAAAATCCCTGAATTTGCATTCACGGAAGAAGAAACCACGGCATATACTTCTCAAAAATTGCCGTCTGCTTCTGCTGCCGAGTGGCAAAGCCGTCTGCAAAAAGCCACACAATGTCTGCAATTCAACGGCATGAATGTTGTCGAGCACCTTCTGCCCGATGTCCATTTGTGGATTGCCCCGCCCGTCTGCGCCGACAGATTGCCCGATTATTTCGGTAACGCCCCGCTGATTTGGCAAACCGAAGCATTGCCGCAAACCGCCTCCCCCGCGCCCAAACCGTGGTTTATGCCGTCTGCAAATCACACACCGCCCGACAGCGTATTGGTTATCGGCGCAGGTATTGCCGGTGCGTCCACCGCACGGCTGCTGGCAGAACAAGGCATACCCGTTACCGTATTGGAACGCGGCCGTATCGCACAAGGCGGTTCGGGCAACCGGCAAGGGCTGCTTTATGCCAAAATCTCGCCCAATCCGACCGAGCAAACCGAACTGCTGCTGGCCGGCTACGGCTACACCCGCCGTCTGCTGGAAACCCTGCTCCCCGAAGCAGACTGCTGGGGCGGCAGCGGCGTTGTCCACCTCGATTACAACGAAGCCGAACGCAAACGCCATCAGGCATTGACCCTGCATACCCACCACCGGCACCTCTACCGCCGCGTTACATCGTCCGAAATACAAACCATCAGCGGTTTGGACTTTTTTGCAGACGGCATGTATTGGCCGCAAGGCGTATGGCTCAACCCGCCCGGCCTGATACGCGCCCTGCTCGACCACCCCCTCATCACCGTTCGCGAACATTCTCCGCTCTGCCGTTCGGAGTACCGGCAAAACCGCTGGTTCGCACATACCCCGCAAGACACATTCGAGGGCAGTCACATCGTGTACTGCATGGGGGCACACAGCCCCTATGCGGCCGAAACCGATGTTGCCGCCCTGCCGTACCGCCAAATCCGCGGCCAAACCGGCCTTGCCCGCGCCGGTACCTTATCCGCACAACTCAAATGCGCCGTTTCCGGAGAAAGCTACATCAGCCCTGCTTGGCAAAACCTGCACTGCTACGGCGCAACATTCGGCATCAACAACAACGATGAGCGTTGGCAGGAAACCGATGAAATGGAAAACCGCCGTATGCTGCACCGTCTGCATCCGCTGCTGGCGTACGACCTGCTTGCCGAATATACAGACGGCATGAATATGCACCTGCCTGCTTCCGGCCATGCCGCCCTGCGTTGCGACAGCCCCGACCATCTGCCCATGGTGGGCGCAGTCGGCAACATTTCCGCCATGCAGCAGGCTTATGCCAAACTCGCCTTAGACAAAAACTACCGTATCCTTACGCCCTGCCCCTACCTGCCCAACGCCTATCTCAACACCGCCCACGGCACACGCGGCCTGACAACCGCCCCCATCTGCTCCGCTTCTTTAGTTGCCGAAATGCTCGGTTTGCCGCAACCGCTGTCGCCGACACTCCGCCAAGCCCTGCACCCCAACCGAACCGTTATCCGCGCCATTATTCGCCAACAGCCCTTGCTTGCAACGGAATAATCCGCAGGCAGGCCGTCTGCAAAACCGTTACCTTGATTTTGCAGACGGCTTTTACCGCCAAAACTTTGTCCTGCTTCACAGAAACTCTGTTTTAACCTTGCAGAAACTCCGTTTTAGCTTCGCAGAAACTCCGTTTTAGCTTCGCAGAAACTCCGTTTTAGCTTCGCAGAAACTCCGTTTTAGCTTCGCAGAAACTCCGTTTTCTTTTAAAATACCGCCCTGACGAATTTTGAGAATGACATCATGAATTTACACCAAACCGTAACCCGTGAGGCCGAAGCGGCGTTCGAGCAGGCCGGTATCGCGGGTGCGCCTGTGGTTTTGCAGCCTGCCAAGAATGCCGAATTCGGCGACTTCCAAATCAACGGCGTGATGGGGGCGGCGAAACAGGCCAAGCAAAATCCGCGCGAATTGGCGCAGAAAGTTGCCGATGCGCTGGTCGGAAACGCCGTTATCGAATCTGCCGAAGTGGCCGGCCCCGGCTTTATCAACCTGCGCCTGAAGCCCGGATTTTTGGCGCAGCATATTCAGACGGCCTTAAGCGACCCGCGCTTGGGCGTGGCGGAAACCGCCGATAAAAAAACCGTGGTCATCGACTATTCTTCGCCGAATCTGGCCAAAGAAATGCACGTCGGCCACTTGCGCTCCAGCATCATCGGCGACAGCATTTCACGCGTGCTCGAATTTATGGGCAACCGCGTTATCCGCCAAAACCACGTCGGCGACTGGGGCACGCAGTTCGGCATGCTGGTGGCGTATATGGTCGAGCAGCAGAAAGACAACGCCGCGTTTGAATTGGCCGATTTGGAACAGTTTTACCGCAATGCCAAAGTGCGCTTCGATGAAGATCCGGCATTTGCCGACACCGCGCGCGAATATGTGGTGAAACTGCAAGGCGGTGATGAAACCGTGTTGTCACTGTGGAAGCAGTTTGTCGAAATCTCCCTCAGCCACGCCCAAGCCGTTTACGACACGCTGGGTTTGAAACTCACGCCCGAAGACGTGGCGGGCGAATCGCAATACAACGACGATTTGCAGCCGGTGGTAGATGATTTGGCCGCCAAAGGCTTGGCGGTGGAAGACGACGGCGCGAAAGTGGTGTTTTTGGAAGAATTTAAAAACAAAGAAGGCGAACCGGCGGCGTTTATCGTGCAGAAAAAAGGCGGCGGCTTTTTGTATGCCTCAACCGATTTGGCCTGCGTTTGCATAAAAACCATGATGAAAATTTTGGTAAATACGGTACTGCCAAAGGCTGGTTTAGTAAAGAATACAAACTGATAAACTATTGTTATAAACTATTGCAAGAATACGTTTTTTAAATCCCAACGCCCCAAGATGCGCGATATGCCGTCTGCAAAATTCCATTTCCCAAAGGTCGGAATCATGAAAAAAACCGCTTTCTTCCTGCTTGCCCTGCCTGCCGCCGCAGCCGCCCAAACACCGCTGCTGTCCACCGACAGCTACACTTTCCATGCACAGAAAAAATGTCTGAAAGACAACGTATGTGCGGAAATACGCATTACCCTGCCGAAAACAGGTTCTGAATCGGTTGACGAAACCATTAAATACGCTGCATTGCAGGCAGACGCCGAACTTATCCTCTCCGACCAAGACCGGCAAAAGCAATACCGCACGGCTTTTGCGGAAACTTTCAACGAATTGCGCGAATACCGCAAAGCCGGCAGCCATATCGACAACCTTTATTTTTATGACGATACCGCATTGCTTTACCAGCGCGGCAATATTGCCTATTTCCGCAACTTTGCCGACAGCTATACCGGCGGTGCGCACAATCATTACACCATCCGCTATTTCATGCTGGATGCAGACAGCAGCAAACTCATTACCCTCGACGATTTACTCCGAAGCGGTACGCGCCCCCGCTTGAACGGGTTGCTGCAAAACGCATACGACAACTATATCCGCGAACATTCCGGCTGTACGAATGAAAGCGAATGCGATGCAGCCCTACGCGACCACAAAACCTTTTTTGCAGCCGAAGCCCCGCTGACCAACTTCACCACTACCGCCGACGGGCTGACATTTCATTACAGCCCTTACGAAGTCGGCCCGTGGGCGGCAGGAGCAATCGAATTGACCGTTTACTGGCATGACTTGCAAGACATCATCAAACCGCAATACCGCTGGTTTTAGCAAACAGCGTATTTTTCAGACGGCATCATCATGGCAACCTACCTTGCTTGGCGTACTCCGCCCTCTCTTTCCGCATTGCAACGCGCAACCGCCGCACACACCAAACCGCTGTACCTGATTATTTGTTTGCCTGACAATAAAATCCCTGAATTTGCATTCACGGAAGAAGAAACCACGGCATATACTTCTCAAAAATTGCCGTCTGCTTCTGCTGCCGAGTGGCAAAGCCGTCTGCAAAAAGCCACACAATGTCTGCAATTCAACGGCATGAATGTTGTCGAGCACCTTCTGCCCGATGTCCATTTGTGGATTGCCCCGCCCGTCTGCGCCGACAGATTGCCCGATTATTTCGGTAACGCCCCGCTGATTTGGCAAACCGAAGCATTGCCGCAAACCGCCTCCCCCGCGCCCAAACCGTGGTTTATGCCGTCTGCAAATCACACACCGCCCGACAGCGTATTGGTTATCGGCGCAGGTATTGCCGGTGCGTCCACCGCACGGCTGCTGGCAGAACAAGGCATACCCGTTACCGTATTGGAACGCGGCCGTATCGCACAAGGCGGTTCGGGCAACCGGCAAGGGCTGCTTTATGCCAAAATCTCGCCCAATCCGACCGAGCAAACCGAACTGCTGCTGGCCGGCTACGGCTACACCCGCCGTCTGCTGGAAACCCTGCTCCCCGAAGCAGACTGCTGGGGCGGCAGCGGCGTTGTCCACCTCGATTACAACGAAGCCGAACGCAAACGCCATCAGGCATTGACCCTGCATACCCACCACCGGCACCTCTACCGCCGCGTTACATCGTCCGAAATACAAACCATCAGCGGTTTGGACTTTTTTGCAGACGGCATGTATTGGCCGCAAGGCGTATGGCTCAACCCGCCCGGCCTGATACGCGCCCTGCTCGACCACCCCCTCATCACCGTTCGCGAACATTCTCCGCTCTGCCGTTCGGAGTACCGGCAAAACCGCTGGTTCGCACATACCCCGCAAGACACATTCGAGGGCAGTCACATCGTGTACTGCATGGGGGCACACAGCCCCTATGCGGCCGAAACCGATGTTGCCGCCCTGCCGTACCGCCAAATCCGCGGCCAAACCGGCCTTGCCCGCGCCGGTACCTTATCCGCACAACTCAAATGCGCCGTTTCCGGAGAAAGCTACATCAGCCCTGCTTGGCAAAACCTGCACTGCTACGGCGCAACATTCGGCATCAACAACAACGATGAGCGTTGGCAGGAAACCGATGAAATGGAAAACCGCCGTATGCTGCACCGTCTGCATCCGCTGCTGGCGTACGACCTGCTTGCCGAATATACAGACGGCATGAATATGCACCTGCCTGCTTCCGGCCATGCCGCCCTGCGTTGCGACAGCCCCGACCATCTGCCCATGGTGGGCGCAGTCGGCAACATTTCCGCCATGCAGCAGGCTTATGCCAAACTCGCCTTAGACAAAAACTACCGTATCCTTACGCCCTGCCCCTACCTGCCCAACGCCTATCTCAACACCGCCCACGGCACACGCGGCCTGACAACCGCCCCCATCTGCTCCGCTTCTTTAGTTGCCGAAATGCTCGGTTTGCCGCAACCGCTGTCGCCGACACTCCGCCAAGCCCTGCACCCCAACCGAACCGTTATCCGCGCCATTATTCGCCAACAGCCCTTGCTTGCAACGGAATAATCCGCAGGCAGGCCGTCTGCAAAACCGTTACCTTGATTTTGCAGACGGCTTTTACCGCCAAAACTTTGTCCTGCTTCACAGAAACTCTGTTTTAACCTTGCAGAAACTCCGTTTTAGCTTCGCAGAAACTCCGTTTTAGCTTCGCAGAAACTCCGTTTTAGCTTCGCAGAAACTCCGTTTTAGCTTCGCAGAAACTCCGTTTTAGCTTCGCAGAAACTCCGTTTTCTTTTAAAATACCGCCCTGACGAATTTTGAGAATGACATCATGAATTTACACCAAACCGTAACCCGTGAGGCCGAAGCGGCGTTCGAGCAGGCCGGTATCGCGGGTGCGCCTGTGGTTTTGCAGCCTGCCAAGAATGCCGAATTCGGCGACTTCCAAATCAACGGCGTGATGGGGGCGGCGAAACAGGCCAAGCAAAATCCGCGCGAATTGGCGCAGAAAGTTGCCGATGCGCTGGTCGGAAACGCCGTTATCGAATCTGCCGAAGTGGCCGGCCCCGGCTTTATCAACCTGCGCCTGAAGCCCGGATTTTTGGCGCAGCATATTCAGACGGCCTTAAGCGACCCGCGCTTGGGCGTGGCGGAAACCGCCGATAAAAAAACCGTGGTCATCGACTATTCTTCGCCGAATCTGGCCAAAGAAATGCACGTCGGCCACTTGCGCTCCAGCATCATCGGCGACAGCATTTCACGCGTGCTCGAATTTATGGGCAACCGCGTTATCCGCCAAAACCACGTCGGCGACTGGGGCACGCAGTTCGGCATGCTGGTGGCGTATATGGTCGAGCAGCAGAAAGACAACGCCGCGTTTGAATTGGCCGATTTGGAACAGTTTTACCGCAATGCCAAAGTGCGCTTCGATGAAGATCCGGCATTTGCCGACACCGCGCGCGAATATGTGGTGAAACTGCAAGGCGGTGATGAAACCGTGTTGTCACTGTGGAAGCAGTTTGTCGAAATCTCCCTCAGCCACGCCCAAGCCGTTTACGACACGCTGGGTTTGAAACTCACGCCCGAAGACGTGGCGGGCGAATCGCAATACAACGACGATTTGCAGCCGGTGGTAGATGATTTGGCCGCCAAAGGCTTGGCGGTGGAAGACGACGGCGCGAAAGTGGTGTTTTTGGAAGAATTTAAAAACAAAGAAGGCGAACCGGCGGCGTTTATCGTGCAGAAAAAAGGCGGCGGCTTTTTGTATGCCTCAACCGATTTGGCCTGCGTTTGCATAAAAACCATGATGAAAATTTTGGTAAATACGGTACTGCCAAAGGCTGGTTTAGTAAAGAATACAAACTGATAAACTATTGTTATAAACTATTGCAAGAATACGTTTTTTAAATCCCAACGCCCCAAGATGCGCGATATGCCGTCTGCAAAATTCCATTTCCCAAAGGTCGGAATCATGAAAAAAACCGCTTTCTTCCTGCTTGCCCTGCCTGCCGCCGCAGCCGCCCAAACACCGCTGCTGTCCACCGACAGCTACACTTTCCATGCACAGAAAAAATGTCTGAAAGACAACGTATGTGCGGAAATACGCATTACCCTGCCGAAAACAGGTTCTGAATCGGTTGACGAAACCATTAAATACGCTGCATTGCAGGCAGACGCCGAACTTATCCTCTCCGACCAAGACCGGCAAAAGCAATACCGCACGGCTTTTGCGGAAACTTTCAACGAATTGCGCGAATACCGCAAAGCCGGCAGCCATATCGACAACCTTTATTTTTATGACGATACCGCATTGCTTTACCAGCGCGGCAATATTGCCTATTTCCGCAACTTTGCCGACAGCTATACCGGCGGTGCGCACAATCATTACACCATCCGCTATTTCATGCTGGATGCAGACAGCAGCAAACTCATTACCCTCGACGATTTACTCCGAAGCGGTACGCGCCCCCGCTTGAACGGGTTGCTGCAAAACGCATACGACAACTATATCCGCGAACATTCCGGCTGTACGAATGAAAGCGAATGCGATGCAGCCCTACGCGACCACAAAACCTTTTTTGCAGCCGAAGCCCCGCTGACCAACTTCACCACTACCGCCGACGGGCTGACATTTCATTACAGCCCTTACGAAGTCGGCCCGTGGGCGGCAGGAGCAATCGAATTGACCGTTTACTGGCATGACTTGCAAGACATCATCAAACCGCAATACCGCTGGTTTTAGCAAACAGCGTATTTTTCAGACGGCATCATCATGGCAACCTACCTTGCTTGGCGTACTCCGCCCTCTCTTTCCGCATTGCAACGCGCAACCGCCGCACACACCAAACCGCTGTACCTGATTATTTGTTTGCCTGACAATAAAATCCCTGAATTTGCATTCACGGAAGAAGAAACCACGGCATATACTTCTCAAAAATTGCCGTCTGCTTCTGCTGCCGAGTGGCAAAGCCGTCTGCAAAAAGCCACACAATGTCTGCAATTCAACGGCATGAATGTTGTCGAGCACCTTCTGCCCGATGTCCATTTGTGGATTGCCCCGCCCGTCTGCGCCGACAGATTGCCCGATTATTTCGGTAACGCCCCGCTGATTTGGCAAACCGAAGCATTGCCGCAAACCGCCTCCCCCGCGCCCAAACCGTGGTTTATGCCGTCTGCAAATCACACACCGCCCGACAGCGTATTGGTTATCGGCGCAGGTATTGCCGGTGCGTCCACCGCACGGCTGCTGGCAGAACAAGGCATACCCGTTACCGTATTGGAACGCGGCCGTATCGCACAAGGCGGTTCGGGCAACCGGCAAGGGCTGCTTTATGCCAAAATCTCGCCCAATCCGACCGAGCAAACCGAACTGCTGCTGGCCGGCTACGGCTACACCCGCCGTCTGCTGGAAACCCTGCTCCCCGAAGCAGACTGCTGGGGCGGCAGCGGCGTTGTCCACCTCGATTACAACGAAGCCGAACGCAAACGCCATCAGGCATTGACCCTGCATACCCACCACCGGCACCTCTACCGCCGCGTTACATCGTCCGAAATACAAACCATCAGCGGTTTGGACTTTTTTGCAGACGGCATGTATTGGCCGCAAGGCGTATGGCTCAACCCGCCCGGCCTGATACGCGCCCTGCTCGACCACCCCCTCATCACCGTTCGCGAACATTCTCCGCTCTGCCGTTCGGAGTACCGGCAAAACCGCTGGTTCGCACATACCCCGCAAGACACATTCGAGGGCAGTCACATCGTGTACTGCATGGGGGCACACAGCCCCTATGCGGCCGAAACCGATGTTGCCGCCCTGCCGTACCGCCAAATCCGCGGCCAAACCGGCCTTGCCCGCGCCGGTACCTTATCCGCACAACTCAAATGCGCCGTTTCCGGAGAAAGCTACATCAGCCCTGCTTGGCAAAACCTGCACTGCTACGGCGCAACATTCGGCATCAACAACAACGATGAGCGTTGGCAGGAAACCGATGAAATGGAAAACCGCCGTATGCTGCACCGTCTGCATCCGCTGCTGGCGTACGACCTGCTTGCCGAATATACAGACGGCATGAATATGCACCTGCCTGCTTCCGGCCATGCCGCCCTGCGTTGCGACAGCCCCGACCATCTGCCCATGGTGGGCGCAGTCGGCAACATTTCCGCCATGCAGCAGGCTTATGCCAAACTCGCCTTAGACAAAAACTACCGTATCCTTACGCCCTGCCCCTACCTGCCCAACGCCTATCTCAACACCGCCCACGGCACACGCGGCCTGACAACCGCCCCCATCTGCTCCGCTTCTTTAGTTGCCGAAATGCTCGGTTTGCCGCAACCGCTGTCGCCGACACTCCGCCAAGCCCTGCACCCCAACCGAACCGTTATCCGCGCCATTATTCGCCAACAGCCCTTGCTTGCAACGGAATAATCCGCAGGCAGGCCGTCTGCAAAACCGTTACCTTGATTTTGCAGACGGCTTTTACCGCCAAAACTTTGTCCTGCTTCACAGAAACTCTGTTTTAACCTTGCAGAAACTCCGTTTTAGCTTCGCAGAAACTCCGTTTTAGCTTCGCAGAAACTCCGTTTTAGCTTCGCAGAAACTCCGTTTTAGCTTCGCAGAAACTCCGTTTTCTTTTAAAATACCGCCCTGACGAATTTTGAGAATGACATCATGAATTTACACCAAACCGTAACCCGTGAGGCCGAAGCGGCGTTCGAGCAGGCCGGTATCGCGGGTGCGCCTGTGGTTTTGCAGCCTGCCAAGAATGCCGAATTCGGCGACTTCCAAATC
This sequence comes from Neisseria animalis, assembly GCF_900636515.1. Taxonomy (NCBI): domain Bacteria; kingdom Pseudomonadati; phylum Pseudomonadota; class Betaproteobacteria; order Neisseriales; family Neisseriaceae; genus Neisseria; species Neisseria animalis. The sequence goes on along the minus strand of NZ_LR134287.1, from coordinate 799,405 downwards.
AACGGCGTGATGGGGGCGGCGAAACAGGCCAAGCAAAATCCGCGCGAATTGGCGCAGAAAGTTGCCGATGCGCTGGTCGGAAACGCCGTTATCGAATCTGCCGAAGTGGCCGGCCCCGGCTTTATCAACCTGCGCCTGAAGCCCGGATTTTTGGCGCAGCATATTCAGACGGCCTTAAGCGACCCGCGCTTGGGCGTGGCGGAAACCGCCGATAAAAAAACCGTGGTCATCGACTATTCTTCGCCGAATCTGGCCAAAGAAATGCACGTCGGCCACTTGCGCTCCAGCATCATCGGCGACAGCATTTCACGCGTGCTCGAATTTATGGGCAACCGCGTTATCCGCCAAAACCACGTCGGCGACTGGGGCACGCAGTTCGGCATGCTGGTGGCGTATATGGTCGAGCAGCAGAAAGACAACGCCGCGTTTGAATTGGCCGATTTGGAACAGTTTTACCGCAATGCCAAAGTGCGCTTCGATGAAGATCCGGCATTTGCCGACACCGCGCGCGAATATGTGGTGAAACTGCAAGGCGGTGATGAAACCGTGTTGTCACTGTGGAAGCAGTTTGTCGAAATCTCCCTCAGCCACGCCCAAGCCGTTTACGACACGCTGGGTTTGAAACTCACGCCCGAAGACGTGGCGGGCGAATCGCAATACAACGACGATTTGCAGCCGGTGGTAGATGATTTGGCCGCCAAAGGCTTGGCGGTGGAAGACGACGGCGCGAAAGTGGTGTTTTTGGAAGAATTTAAAAACAAAGAAGGCGAACCGGCGGCGTTTATCGTGCAGAAAAAAGGCGGCGGCTTTTTGTATGCCTCAACCGATTTGGCCTGCGTCCGCTACCGTGCAGGCCGTCTGAACGGCAACCGCCTGCTCTATGTAGTCGATCACCGCCAAGCCCTGCATTTCGAGCAGCTCTTCACCACTTCGCGCAAAGCGGGCTATCTGCCGGAAAACGTAGAAGCGCAGTTTATCGGCTTCGGCACCATGATGGGTAAAGACGGAAAACCGTTCAAAACCCGCTCGGGCGATACCGTGAAACTGGCGGATTTGCTTGATGAAGCGGTTGAACGTGCTACCGCACTGGTCAGCGGCAAAAACCCTGACTTAAACACCGAAGAAGCGGCAAAAATCGGCCAAACCGTCGGCATCGGCGCGGTCAAATACGCCGACTTGAGCAAAAACCGCACCAGCGATTATGTGTTCGATTGGGACGCGATGCTGAGCTTCGAAGGCAACACCGCCCCCTACCTGCAATACGCTTACACCCGCGTGCAATCCGTCTTCCGCAAAGCAGGAGAATGGGATATGCAGACGGCCTTAACCCTGACCGAACCGCTGGAAAAACAGCTTGCCGTCGAATTGCTGAAATTTGAAGACGTGTTGAACAGCGTCGCCGATACCGCCTATCCGCACTATCTGGCCAACTACCTCTACCAAGTGGCCGCCCTGTTCTCCCGTTTCTACGAAGCCTGCCCGATTCTGAAAGCCGAAGGCCGGGTGCGCGACACCCGTTTGCAGTTGGCGAAACTCACCGGAGCAATCATGAAACAAGGCTTGGATTTGCTGGGTATTGAAACGCTGGAAGTGATGTAATACCACACTTACTGCGCCCAACGCCAAAGGCCGTCTGCAAATCGAATTTGCAGACGGCCTTTTTATAGTCGAATAAAATAAGAATGAGACAAGGCAGCGAAGCCGCAGACAGTACACATAGTACGGCAAGGCAAAGCAACGCCGTATCATTCTTATTTTAAATGACTATATCATAGTTGCCTCATCATTTGAAACAAGACAAGCGATATGGCTGTTTTCCCGTTAAGGCACGTTATGCCCCAATGCGGCGGCATAAACCTTAATCCATGCTTCGTCATCGAAACGGATACCCAAAGCATCGGCCGCGTTGCGGATACGTTCGATTTTCCCCGAACCGACAATCGGCATAATTCCTGATGAGTGATTAAGCAACCAAGCATACGCCAGCGTGTCCAAACGGGTTTCCCCATGCGCTTCGCCCGCTTCCAGCAAAGCTGAGGCCACGCGGCGGCTGCGTTCGTCGTCCGCGGCAAACAGCTTGCCGCCCGCCAGCGGAGACCATGCCATCGGTTTCATGCGTTTTTCCAACAGATAGTCCACACTGCCGTCTGCAAACGGCTCGATGTGCAGCGGTGAAATTTCAATCTGGTTGGTTGCCAACGGCTGCTTGACATACGATTGCAGCATACTCAATTTTTGCGCCGTATAATTCGACACGCCGAAATACCGCACCAAACCGCGTTCATTCAGATTATCGAAAGCGGCGGCGACTTCTTCGGGATTTAAGAAAGGCGACGGGCGGTGCAACAGCAATAAATCAAGGTATTCGCAACCCAATTCCCGCACCGAACGCTCCGCCGACCAAATAATATGCGCGGCGCTGTTGTCATAATGTTTGCTCTTCATTTCCGGCAATGCAGCGTTCGGGAATGAAATGCCGCATTTGCTGACAATAGTCATGCGGCGGCGCAAACTTTTATCCAGCTTCAACGCCGCGCCAAACTGCCCTTCATTGACAAAACCGCCGTAGCAGGCGGCATGGTCGAAGGTATCGATACCGCTTGCCAGCACTTCTTCAATCAGTCGCAAATAACCCTGCGCGTCCAAACCCCATTCGTGCGCGCGCCAATAGCCGTGTACCAAACGGCTCATTCGCAAATCGCCGTTGATGGTATGAAATTCCATGCTTTCCGCCTTTCCTGTTGAGATGAAGAATACACCGTTTGCAGGCGTATCCAATGATGTTTTTCCGGCCATTATTGTAACCAAAATGCAGAAATGCCGTCTGCAAATTCAGACGGCATTTGTGGAGCTTCACACAATCGAGCTTCCCACCCTATCAAATCTTAACGGCTTTCCCCGAACAATCAGGCTGCCTGCCGGTGGTAATGCCGCAGGGCGTGTTCTTTGCGGCGGCCGCTGCTGAATGCGGATACGCGCTTGAGATAGCCGATAACCCGCGTACCGTAGTCGATATTGTGCGAACCGCAACCGCTGCACGCCTGCAAAGTGCGTTTGTCAATATGGCCGCATTCGTTGCAGATGGTGATGCGTACGTTGACGCAGAAATAATTGCAGCCCGTCGTGGCGGCGATGTCCAGCAGCGAGCGGTAGCCCTGCTGCGACATGGCTTCGTCAAGATTCAGGTGCAGTGCCGAGCCGCCGTCGAGCCAATCGACCAGCTCTTTGCCGTGCAGCAGGAATTTGTCGAGTGCGTTGGTGGTTTCGTCTTCCACCACATAAAAGTAAGAGTTGTAGCAGTCGCGGGGAACCTGATAGCCGTCGGCTTTGTCCCATTTGGCGTTTTTCACGCCCAGGTTTTCGGCCGGCACGAATTCGGTGTTGAACTTCACGCCGTAATGACGGCTTGCGGCTTGGTTGGCCTCGAAAATGGTTTTCAGACGGCCTTGCACGAACGCTACATACTCTTCGTTGTAACCGGCTTTGATGCCGTGGAACTCGGCTGCTTCGGCCATGCCGTTGATGCCGATGGTGAGGAATTGTTTGTCGAGCGAAATGAATCCGGCATCGTACACCGGCAGCATACCGGCAGCCTGATATTCTTCCATCAATTTGCGGTAGGCATATTGGTATTTGTGGATTTTTGCCACTTCTTCCGCCAAGTTGCGGCCGTCCTGCTCCAGCCGGTTCATGTTGACGGTAATCACATTAATCGAGCCGGTCGCCACCCCGCCCGCGCCCAATGTATAGGAAAACGTGCGGTCTTCGATGGCGTTGCGCAGACGGCAGCAGGACGCGAGTGAATCGGGGTTGTCCGACAAATAAACGAAAAACGAATTGCCTTCGGCCAATTCCTGAGCCATCCTGTCGGCAAATTCCGTATCTTTGCACTTGCCGTCTTCAGTCAGCATGGCTGCTGTGACCACCGGAAAAGTCAACACCGCTTTGGTGCGCTCTTGGTTGAACCATTTCAGGAAAAAACGCTGCAAAGCCTCAACGCTTTCCCAATCGGGTTTGCTGAAATCGGGAAACACAAAATCGCCGAACATGGCCTCGAAATAATGGCGGTCATAAACCGAAATATTCCAAAATACGCTCTGATAGCCGCGTGCGGCGGCAGGCTGGTTGATGCTGTATACCACCTGCTGCATATGGTTGGCAATGTCCGCCGCATGGGTGTTCAGGTAGTCGCCGCCGTAGTCTTTGCGGGCGAAATAATCGAAATAAGTGAGAAATTCCACCGTCGCCACCGCTCCGGCAAACTGCGCGCTGATGGCAAAAACCAGATTGACAAACGACCCGCAAAACGATGCCAGATGCTGCGGGGCTTTCGACTCGCCGCCCAGTCCGCCCAAGCCTTCGAGCAAAAACGGATACAACGTAACCGATACGCAATAGGGTTTCAGGCTGGTTTCGTCATGCACATAAATCTCATGCGCCTCAATCTGGCGGATATATTCGGCCGCAACCGCTTCGTCAAAAAGTTCGGCAATCTTGCGCGACACTTGGGCGCGGTTAATCTGCACGAAAAAGTCTTTCATGATTTCCGCTTCCATCGTGGCGATGTTTTTCTGCGTCACATTGGCGTTGGCGTCCATTTTCGAGCCGTCGGCGGCGTTGGCGGCCGCGATATAGTCGCGCATAAAGTCGAGTTTGCCGTTTAACTGTTCGGGATGCAGCCGAATCATGTCGAATCCTCCTGAAAGATTGTCGTGAAAAAAGATTGTCTGAAAAAGAAGCCCGGGCCGTCTGCAAACGCTGCCGCGCGCTTTACACTGTAAAACTATCCCGCCGCAAGCCTGAACGCCCGGCGGATAAGGCTTTCAGACGGCCTTAAAGAACATCAGGCCGTCTGCAAATCCTACTTTGCCGTACCGCCCGCAGCGGCAGCCGGAACCTGCCTGATAAACAAACGGTTCAACACCTCACCCGTATGCAGATTGACAAACCGCTGGTTGCTTGCCGGATTGTCCAAACCGCCGAGTGCGGCATGCCAACGCCCCGTCTTCACATAATCCAAGCGGGGAATCAGGCCGTCTGAAACCGACTCCAGCTCGCTCCGCTCCAAACCGGTGTACAAACACGTTTTCAATCCCGCCGCCCTCACTTCGTCCAAACGCTTTTTCAAAGCCTCGGGCTGCCACTCGCCGCCCATAAACAGCACACAGCTGATCAGGCCCCGATAGCGTTTCAGACGGCCTTGCAGATAATCGGCGGTCAATTCCGTGCCGATGTCCGCTTTCCAAGTATCGGCACTGTGGCAGCCTTCGCATCGCAGCGGGCAGCCTGAAAACAGAAATGCCAGCGACACTTCCCCCGGTACTTCCTGCCAAACAATCTGCTCAACCGTAAATTTCAACTCGGACATTTTTTCAACTTCAAATACTATATTTGGTGGCAATTAAAACACAAAAATACTAAATGTAGTATTTTTATGTTTTAATCTATTGCTGTGTTATTATAGTTATATTTTATAGATATGATTTAATTTACAAATGATAAATCAATAAAAACATCAAAAAGGCCGTCTGCAAATTTGCAGACGGCCTTTTTCAATCAAACTTCAAACGGCAGAAAATCAGTGTTCCAAACCATCGGTATCCACACGAACCGCAACTTCGGTTTTATCCTCCGGCAACACCAAGTTCAATATTACTGCCATCATTCCGCCGGCAGAAATGGAGTTTTGAAACAACACCGGCAGGTTTTTAAACACTTCCGGCTCGAACGCCACGCCCAAACCCAAGCCGACCGATGTCGCGGCAATCACGGCTTCGCGGCGGCGGATGCCGTTGCTCACCAAAATCCGCACGCCCGCAATGGTAATCAGACCGAACATCAGCACCATCGCGCCGCCCAATACCGGGCTGGGAATGGTTGTGAACGCACGTCCGATAACGGGAAACAAGCCCAGCAATACCAAAATCGCGGCGATATATTTGCCCACATGGCGCGATGCCACGCCCGTCATTTGAATGACACCGTTGTTTTGTGCAAACGTCGTCAGCGGCAGCGAACCGAGCGCGGTGGCGATAACCGATACCAAACCGTCCGCCATCACGCCGCCTTTCAAGCGGCTTGTATATTCCCCGCCTTCTATCGGACGGTCGGACACCATCGCCGTTGCCGTCAGATCGCCCACGGCTTCAAATACGCTCAGCAGGAAAATCGCCCCCGCCACGATAAACGCGTGCCAGTCAAACGCGAAACCGTATTTGAACGGCACGGGTACGGTAATCAGCGGCAGGTTTTGCAGCGCGGAAAAATCCACTTTGCCCAAAAACAACGCCGCGATATAGCCGGCAATCAGGCCCACGGCAATACCGCTCATCCGCAGCAGCGGGTTTTTCATGCAGTTGAACAGCAATACGATAATCAGCACCAGAGAAGCCAGCCCCAAATTTTCCATCGAGCCGAACGTGCCGTCTGCTTTTGCGCCGAAACCGCCGCCGAAATCGGTAATGCCCACATGAATCAGGCTCAAACCAATCAGCATCACCACCACGCCGCTGACCGTCGGCGTAATCACTTTTTTCAGGTAAGGCAGAAGCCATGCGGAAAAACACACCAAAAACGCACCGACAAACGATACCCCCAAGAGCGTGGAAATCATTGCGTTTTCGTCCATGCCGCCTTCTTTCATGCCCGTACCCAGTGCAATCATCACGGTTACAAACGAAAAATTCACCGACTGGATAGACAACATGCCAGAACCGACCGGACCGAAGCGGTTGACCTGCAAATAAGTGCCGATACCGGAAGCGACCATCGCCATCGATACCAGATAAGCCGTCATCTCCACCGGCAGGTTCAATGCACCGCCGACAATCAGCGCGGGCGTAATCATCGGCACAAAAATCGCCAGCAAATGCGTTACCGCGCTCAACAGCGCGTTCATAAACGGAGGCTTGTCTTCCAAACCGTAAACCAAATCGGGCGCATCCGCCCGTTTTTCCATCATTTCAGCCATAATCCGACCACCTTTAAATTACCAAACGAGAAATTTTTTAAGGGCGGCATTGTATAGAATATGGCGGATATTGACAATTTGCAGACGGCCTTTACTGCTTGTTTACAGCCATATCAAATAAGCCGCCGCCGTCAGCACCAGCGACACCAGCCCCAGCCACGCCAGCGGCATCAGCCAGAAAGGTTTTCCTTCATATTGCGCCGCCAAACGCAGGTTCAGCGCAGCAAATACCGGCGCGGACAAAAACGAAGCCGTCATCGCAAACGGAATCATCTTGCCGATGGCGCTGCTGAAAAACTGAATCAGCACAAAAGCCGCCAAACAAGCCCCCGCCAGCCAAATACGCAGCCTTGATTCATTTTGCTCCGCTTCCTGCCCCCGACCCAGCAGCAGTTCCACCGTCTGCATATTGCAGCGCGAATAACCGTCAACCGCCACAATCGTCGTACCGTAAATACAGGCAAGCGCAACCGCCGCCATCGGCAGCCGCATCCATTCGCCGATACTGTGTGCATACATATCGACAAACCTACCGATAAAGCGGCCGCCGCTCAACGGCTCGACCGCCTGTCCGTACTGCACCAACGCACCCAGAGCCATAAACATCAATGCCAACACTATCGTCAGCACATAGCTGGTGTTGAAATCAATCATACGGCGCGGGCGGTAATCCGGATCCAACCGGTTTTTCTCCACCACCCACATCGAACTGGCGACACTCAATTCCATGGGCGCAGGCATCCACCCCATCAGCGCGGCAAAAAACGGCACAGCGGCCAGCGTCCACGGCGATACTTCGGCAAAATCCGCCACCGGAGGCGGCGAACCCTTACCGAACGCCATCGCCAAGGCCAGTACCGTAACCGCCGTCAAACCCATCATCACCGCTTTAGAAATCCTGTCCAAAGCCTGATACTGGCGGCTGAACAGCAAAATCAAAAAGCTGGCCAAAACCGCAATATTCAAAATATCCAGCGACACCGGAAACGGCAGCAACATCGCCAGCAACACCGCCGAAAGCAATGTACCACCCGCAATATTGACCACCGTAGCAAATAAGTTGAACACCAAAAACAAATAAAGATGCAGACGGCCTTGCTCCGCATAACCCTGCAACAGCGTTTTGCGGTTCAGGCTGCTGTAATCGAAAGCAATGCGGAAAAACGGATACTTCAGCAGATTGACCGCCACAATAAACAAAGCCAACTGATACCCGTAATACGCCCCGGCCTGAGTAGAAGCAATGATATGAGAGCCGCCGACACAAGAAGAAGCCATGATAATGCCCGGTCCAAAACGCGAAGCAAACGATGCTTGAGACATAAAAACTTTCTTTCAATAAAGCAGACAAACCGTTCAGGCATAATAAAAGCCTGTTTCCATACAGAAACAGGCCGCACAAACTTCCGCCTCGAAACTCCCCACGCCGGTATTATCCGTATCGGGTGCAAAGGGTGATTCTCAGCCGCCCACTCATCTGCGGGCAGCACCCCTGTTTCTGCAGAGGGCATTATAGCCGTACAAAGGCCGTCTGCAAAGCAGAAAAAAGCCTGTGCAACCACCTATTCACACAGCTTTAACATTATTTAAACTCCACACGCATTGACACCATATTCCAACATAACATACTATTTTCATTAAATTTTAAAACCCATACATACAACTTCCGCCAAACTTTCCGCCCCCATATCCCGTTCGGGTGTTTCACACGCACAACAAAGTAAGCTACAATCCGAGCATTATTACCGACCGCAAACACAAAAAGGTTTCATTATGTTACAAGGTAGCCTGGTTGCCCTGATTACCCCGATGAATCAAGACGGCAGCGTAAACTTCGAACAACTGCGTAATCTGATCGATTGGCACATCGAAAACGGTACGGACGCCATCGTCGCCGTCGGCACAACCGGCGAAAGCGCGACGCTCTCAATGGACGAGCACATGACCGTTATCCGAGAAACCGTCAAACACGTTGCCAAACGCGTACCCGTGATTGCCGGTACCGGTGCCAACAATACCGCCGAAGCCATCGAACTTTCCCGCGCCGCCGAGCAGGCAGGAGCGGATTACACCCTGTCGGTCGTACCTTATTACAACAAACCCTCGCAAGAAGGCATTTACCGCCATTTCAAAGCCATTGCCGAGGCGTCCTCCATTCCGATGATTATCTACAACGTACCCGGACGCACCGTTGTCAACATGACCAACGAAACCATCTTGCGTTTGGCACAAATCCCCAACATCGTCGGCGTGAAAGAAGCCAGCGGCGATGTAGCGCGCGCCATCGAACTGATTAACGCCGCCCCCGCAGACTTTACCGTTCTCTCCGGCGACGACCCGACCGGCCTGCCCTTTATCCTTTGCGGCGGCAAAGGCGTGATTACCGTTGCCGCCAATGTTGCGCCGAAACTGTTTGCCGATATGTGCCGTGCCGCCCTGCAAGGCAACATCGCCGAAGCACGCCGCCTGAACGAACAACTGGTACCGATTTACAACGTCATGTTCTGCGAACCCAGCCCGGCCGCGCCGAAATGGGGTGCAGCCGTACAAGGCAAATGCGAAGCACATGTCCGCCTGCCGCTGGTAGAACTGACCGAAGCAGGACAAGCCAAAGTCCGTGCCGCACTGCAACAGGCAGGGCAAATTTAAACAGCCCGCCGTCTACCCGTATGCCGTCTGTAAATACACGGCATACTGCAGCAGTGCAGACCAAACAGACAAGCCGTCTGTAAATACACGCCATTATGCAGACGGCATTCGGATTTTCATTTACAGGAAAACAAGATGACCTACATCAAACCGGCAGTATTGGCCGTTGCCATCATGAGTCTGGCAGCCTGCTCCAACAGCAAACAGGCACAACCCAAATTGGATTACCAAACCCAAACCCGTAAAGTCGTCAATCTCGAAGTACCGCCCGACCTCACCAACCCCGACCAAGGCAACCGCTACCAACTGCCCGCAGGCAGCGGCTCGGTACGCGCCACCGACTTGGACAACCGCCGCAACCGCACCCCGGCAGTACAGCAGCCGGCAGACCAAGCCGTACTGCAAGCCGTAAAAGGCGTAACGCTTGAGCGCGACGGCAGCCAGCGCTGGCTGGTTGTAGAAGGCAAATCTCCTGCCGAAATTTGGCCGCTTCTGAAAGTTTTCTGGCAGGAAAACGGCTTCGACATCAAATCTGAAGAACCTGCCATCGGACAAATGGAAACCGAATGGGCAGAAAACCGCGCCAAAATCCCGCAAGACACCTTGCGCCGCCTGTTTGAAAAAGTCGGCTTGGGCGGCATATACTCCACCGGAGAGCGGGACAAATTCATCATCCGCGTTGAAAACGGCAAAAACAACACCACCGACATCTTCTTCGCCCACAAAGGCATGGAAGAAGTTTACGGCGACAAAAACAAAGACACCACCATGTGGCAGCCGCGCCCCAACGATCCCAACTTGGAAGCCGCTTTCCTTGCCCGCTTCATGCAATACTTGGGCGTGGACGCGCAACAAGCTGAAGACGCGCTGGGCAAAAGCGTAACCCCGCAAAAACGCGCCACAGCAGGCGACTTGGCGAAAATCGACGGCAACACACTGGTACTGAGCGGCAGCTACGAGCGCAACTGGCGCCGCACCGCGCTGGCACTCGACCGTATCGGCCTGACCGTAATCGGCCAAAATACCGAACGTCATGCCTTCTTGGTACAACACGCTCCCGCTGAAGGCGAAGCCGTTACCAATCAAAAACCCGGCTTGTTCAGCCGCTGGTTCGGCAGCGACAAAAAAGCCGCCGCACCCGCCAAGCAGCCCGAAATGATTGTTTATGTCGAGCCGCTGCAAAACGGCACAACACGCGTCAGCCTGTTGAACAAAGACGGCAGCAGCTACAAAGGGCGCGATGCCGCCACCCTGATTGGCCGTCTGCATTCCGAGCTGCGTTAAGCACCCATCAAGGCAATCGGGGTACACAAATACCTGCCGTATATTTGAGTATCCCGCTGCCGGACTATGCGTCGGTTCGAGAACCGTACACAACAAACCAAGCGGCTTCCGACACATTCGGAAGCCGTTTTCCCACACCAAGGCCGTCTGCATATCACGCAAACCCTACCGCAAAGCCGATAATGCTGCCGCAATGCATATGCCATCACCCCGGCCATTTTACAGACGGCATACCCGCCATTACTGCAAACCCGTTTCCTGATTGATCATGAATATCCGAAAGACCTACTTACTTTGTATCGCCTTGTTTACCCTAGCGTTCATGGCATTGGTTTTACTCGGCAGCTATCTGCTCAGCATCGGCAGCAAACAATTTGCCGTAGCCGCCTTCCTGTTTGCCATTGCCACCGTGTTCGGCCAAATCACCAGCCTCGCGCTCTATATCCGCCACAAAGCACGTTTGCACGCCATGACGCAAAAACAACAAGGAGACAGCCATGTTTGACAAAATCGTCTTAGCCAGCGGCAATGCCGGCAAACTGCGCGAATTTTCCCGCCTGTTTGCCGAACAAAACATCGAAGTCCTGCCGCAATCCCAATTCGACACCCCCGAATGCCCCGAACCGTATTTCACCTTTGTCGAAAACGCGCTCGCCAAAGCCCGCCACGCCGCCAAACACAGCGGCCTGCCCGCATTGGCCGACGACTCCGGCATCTGCACCAACGCCCTAGGCGGCGCACCCGGTGTATTGTCCGCCCGCTATGCCGGCAGCAATCCCAAATCCGACACCGCCAACAACGCCAAACTTTCCGCCGACTTGGCAGATAAAAACGACAAAAGCTGCTATTACGTCTGCGTACTCGTATTCGTCCGCCACGAACACGACCCGCAGCCCGTCATCGCCGAAGGCATCTGGCACGGACAATGGCAAAACGAAGCCGCCGGAGAACACGGCTTCGGCTACGACCCGCATTTCTATCTGCCCGAACACGGCTGCACCGCCGCCGAACTCGACCCCGAAACCAAAAACACCATCAGCCACCGCGGACAAGCCTTGCAAGAACTGCTGCGGAAAATCACAGCATTGGCGTAACGGTAAAAGGCCATCTGCAAAAAAGCCGTCTGCAAATCACATTTTGCAGACGGCTTTTTATGGTTTCTTTAAATACAACGCTTGTTTTTATCCACATTAATCGGATTTATTTCAACTCTGCACCGCACCCCATTGATTATCTTCCGGATAACTGTCCTTACAATATAAAATAATCAACCAAATCCACCCAATTAGGGGAATAAGAACAAGCAAGTACATCCAACCAGACTTATTAATATCGTGCAAACGGCGGATACTAACGGCAAGCGTGGGAATGATGAATCCCAACACTACAATAGTGCATATGATATTCATAATATTTCCCAAACCTTCTGAAATATTATACGAAATCATTATTAATAATGATATTATTAAATATATGACAAAATATATGAGCTGGAATATCCAAAATTCTTTTTTAGTAGAGCGCCCCGAAAAATCAGCATACCGCTTCGTCAGACTGTACAAAAAACTTTCTATAACCGACATTTCTCCGATACTCTTGTCATCGAGAGCCTCGGTTACCTTCTGTAAAGATTGGGAAGCTGCTTTTGGCTGCTTTATTACGCCCAATGCCTTATACACTCCTATAGCATTTCCGTTTTCATCAACATCAAAGTCAACCCTGATACCTTTACCCGGCACACCCTGTTCTTTCCATTCGCTCCCATTAAACGTATAACGTTTACCATCTTCCGCAGTAATTACACCACTGTTCGACTGTACAGAAAAATCTAAAATCTGACCTTTCATCTTTTCAACCCCCTCTTAATTTAATTAATTTCCAGATAAAACATACCATTATCTTTATTTTGCCATTTAATCGAGTAACTGATTGCCTCTGTTGTCTTAGTTGTTACCAGCATTGCGCTACACACCCTGATTTCAGAATCTCTGTTATATGCTTCTTCGTCAATATCACGCACTTCAACAAAATCACCCAACAATAATTTCGCATTCCCCTGATTAACCAACTGTTTAATTAATTGCTTAGCATCTGAAGAACTACAGCTTGGCAAAGAAGCCGAGCAGCCAGAAAGTAAAACCGCCATACTTAGCACACCAGCACCAATAAGTTTTTTCATTAATATCCCCAAAACAAATAAAAGTTCAGTATTACTGTATTAGTATCGTATAAAAATATTTTTAAGTCAATATGTTTTGTAATACAATATTAGATATATTTAAGCTTCATTAATATCATCACATGGATATTAGTCAAGCAATCCGTTTCTTACGGAAGAAAAAAGGCTGGACACAACAGCAATTAGCCGATTTTTCTCATACATCGAAAAGTAATATTTCAAATTTGGAAAATGGCAACCAAGGCTACAGCCCTGCCATTCTTCAATACCTATCCGAAGCATTTGAATGTCCTGTTTCACAAATTTTTCGCTTGGCGGAAGAGTTGGAAAAACAGCAACACAATACTCACTTTACTCCTGAAGATTTACCAATTGAGCTTTTAATGCTCCAACTTCCGCCATCTACGCAAGCCGTAATCAAAACCCTTGTTTTGGAATACATCAAAATCCAAAACAACAGCGGGGATAACTAACGTTTAATCCAAACTCAACTTTCCCAAACAAAGGCCGTCTGCAAAATCACATTTTGCAGACGGCTTTTTCCGACATCACGCAATATCCCGCCCCCATTCCTCCGTTGATTCCAACACAGCAATACCGGCCCTGCCGACCTTTTCCCAATCTCCCCCGCAACCCGTTTCCCATTGACACCGCCGTTGCCGTTGCCGTAAAATTACCGCTTCCAAAGATAGCTTCTCCGCCGTTTCCGGCTTTTATCCCTGTCTTTTTCAGACGGCCTTTGTCGCCGTTTCCCCAATATTTCCAATAAATTATGCACGTTTCCGAATTACAGACCCAACACATTTCCAAATTGCTGGAGATGGCGGAAGAACACGGCATTGAAAATGCCAACCGTCTCCGCAAACAAGACCTCGTTTTTGCCATTGTGCGCCAGATGATGAAGCAGGGGGAGGGTTTCACCTGCTCCGGCACGCTGGAAATCCTGCCCGACGGTTTCGGCTTTTTGCGCAGTGCCGATACGTCCTATTTGGCCGGCCCGGACGATATTTATGTGTCGCCCAGCCAAATCCGCCGTTTCAACCTGCATACGGGCGACACCATCGAAGGCAGCGTACGCGTACCGAAAGATAACGAACGCTATTTCGCTCTGGTGCGTTTGGACAGCATCAACGGCGACAATCCGGAAGTTTGCAAGCATAAAATCCTTTTTGAAAACCTCACGCCGCTTTTCCCTACCAAGCAACTCAAACTCGAGCGTGATATTAAGGCCGAGGAAAACATTACCGGCCGCGCCATCGACTTGGTTTCTCCCATCGGCAAGGGGCAGCGCGCTCTGTTGGTTGCGCCGCCGAAAACCGGTAAAACCGTCATGCTGCAAAACATTGCCCATGCGATTACCGGCAACTATCCCGAAGTCGAACTGATTGTTTTGCTGATTGACGAACGCCCGGAAGAAGTGACCGAGATGAGCCGCTCCGTGCGCGGCGAAGTCGTGTCTTCCACCTTCGACGAACCGGCAACGCGGCATGTCCAAGTGGCGGAAATGGTGTTGGAAAAAGCCAAGCGCATGGTGGAACACAAAAAAGACGTGGTGATTCTGCTCGATTCGATTACCCGCTTGGCACGCGCCTATAATACGGTCGTACCGACTTCGGGCAAAATCCTCACCGGCGGTGTCGATGCCAACGCGCTCCACCGCCCCAAACGCTTCTTCGGTGCCGCACGCAATGTAGAGGAAGGCGGCTCGCTGACCATTATCGCCACTGCTTTGGTGGAAACCGGCAGCCGTATGGACGATGTGATTTACGAGGAATTTAAAGGTACGGGCAATATGGAATTGCACCTCGACCGCCGCATGGCGGAAAAACGCCTGTTCCCCGCCATAAGTATCAACAAATCCGGTACGCGCCGGGAAGAGCTGCTGGTACCGAACGACCAGCTCCAGCGTATGTGGCTGTTGCGTAAATTCCTGCATCCGATGGACGAAATCGAAGCAACGGAATTTTTGGTCGGCAAGCTTAAAGATTCGAAAAACAACGATGAGTTTTTCGAGCAGATGCGCGGCAAATAATCAATATTCAAATAATTGACATCAATAAGGCCGTCTGCAAATCTATCCGTAGATTTGCAGACGGCCTTTGAATTGTTTGTACCGCAAAACAGGCTGCCCGAAACCTTTGCAACATTCATGACAAGGGCTTGTAAGGGCGGGTTTTACCCCCACCACTTGCTTGAGCTTTTTGAAGTGGTAACTTTCAAGATATTCAATTTTCGGGCGTGTGTAAAACCCGCCCCTACAATCAGTTTTGCTTCTCTTCCTGTTTTTGCAAAGACCTCAACCCACATTACCCAACCCGAAACCGAACATTTTTCTTGCAAAACTGTTGGGCAGTTTGCATGGCGGCTGTTTCCATTTGCCAAATACTTGGAGGCAAGGCGCTCGTTGAGCCACTCGATACACACCGTGCGGATTGAGCCGCAGCGACCACGGCGGAAGCCTTGATCACTATTGCTGACTCGGCGGACATAATGTATTCTTAATGGAAATATTCTTAACTAGGTACTCGGTATGGCTCTGATTATTGTACTCTTATTGGCTGTTGGAGCTTTTTGGTTAAGTGCTTATATTCTGGGCGGCATCGTTGGATTGTTTTACAGTCTCTACATCATTATTACAGGCAAATAAATCAAACCCCTCTCGAACAACCCGCCTTAACCCGGCGGGTTGCTTCTTTCTGCCGGTCTTCGACCTCGCCCGTCGGCAGGCGTACCCGATATTTCCGCTCTACTTCTTTTTCTTTGCCGATACCCTTCCCGCTTTGCAGTTGCCATACTCAATCATCGTCATAAACAAACCGCCCGATGATTTGCTTTTCTGCGCCGTTACCGCTAATCTTGCAGACGGCATTTCTGTACAAAAAGGAAAACCATGTCCGCCCCCGAACGCATGAATTGGAAAAACCTGCTTTCCACTACCCGCTTCCGTGTTAAAGACGGCGAAATCACGCCAACCGTTACCCCTTCTTCGCAAGAAGGTGCAGACGCATTGCGTACCGATTTCCACATCGACTACGACCGTGTCGTTTTCTCCGGCGCGTTCAGGCGGCTGGGGCGCAAAACACAGGTACACCCGCTGGCCGAACACGATTTGACCCACAACCGCCTGACCCACAGCGTAGAAGTGGCCAGCGTCGGCCGCAGCTTGGGCAACCGTGTCGGCGTGATGTTGCAGGCAGGCGGCTTCCTGCCTCAGGGCAATACCCCGAGCGACATCGGCGCGGTGGTTCAAGTGGCGTGTCTGGCGCATGATTTGGGCAATCCTCCGTTCGGACATACTGGAGAAGATGCACTGCGCGACTGGTTCCGCCGCCCCGAACACAGCCGCTATTTGCAAGGACTGAGCGAAGCCGAACGCAGCGATGTACAAACCTACGAAGGCAACGCCCACAGCTTGCGGATTCTGGCCAGCTTGGAAATGTACCGCAACAAAGGCGGTATGCGGCTCACCGCTGCAACCATCGGAACGCTGCTGAAATATCCGTGGACCACCCTGCACCCGAACGGCAGGAAAAAATTCAATATTTACCAAACCGAATTGCCCTTTATCAAACGGGTGGCAGACGAATTGGGCTTGATTGAATCAGGTAATGCCCATTGGAGCCGCCACCCGCTTTCCTACCTGATGGAAGCGGCAGACGACATCTGCTATGCGCTGTTGGATTTGGAAGATGCCGTAGAATTGGACTTGCTCAGCGATACCGAAGTCGAAAGCATACTGTCCGAACTGACCTTTACAGAAAGCACATGGCACGCGCAATCCAGCCGCCAGCGTTGCGCCATGTTGCGCGGCATTGCCATCGGCAGAGCCATCGAAGATGTGGCACAAACCTTTATGATGCACCAGCAAGACCTGCTGAACGGGCAGTTTCAAGGCAAAGACTTGCTGGCTCTGTGCAGCCCCGAAGTGCAAAACACATTGGAAAAAGCCAAGGAGCTGGCGCGTACGCGGATTTTCCGCCACCACACCAAACTGATTACCGAAATCGCCACCTTCCCCTGCTTGGGCATGCTGCTGGATTTGCTTGTCCCCGCCGCCCATGCGATGCTGGTCGATAAAAAAACCGACCTCCGGCAAACTTTAGCTTTGGAGCTGCTGAAAAACGACGATCCGATTGTCGAAACCGATACCCCGTATCAGGCCTATATGAAAATCTTGGATTTTGTCGGCGGCATGACCGACAACAAAGCCGCAAAAATGGCACAAGATTTATCGGGCTTGGGAATGCTGCGTTAAACCTTAAAATTTATTTTTAATGGTTTCATATGTTTATAAAATAATTCCCATATTTTCCAACAAAACACTAGACAGGCCGCCTGCATTTCTATATTATTCGGTTTCTTGATTCACAGCGCAAACGCGAAGTGATGAGGATGCACCCGTAGCTCAGTTGGATAGAGTATCTGGCTACGAACCAGAGGGTCGGGCGTTCGAATCGCTCCGGGTGCGCCAATAAAAATCAAGTTTCCGCGCCCATCGTCTAGCGGTTAGGACATCGCCCTTTCACGGCGGTAACCGGGGTTCGATTCCCCGTGGGCGTGCCAGTTTTAGAAAAAGGCTTCTGTTTCGGCAGAAGCCTTTTTTGCATTGATTGCTTGGGTAATGAAAATGATGAAATGCGCCCTTCACATGATTGCCTGACAATGCCGTTCCGTTTGCCTGATACCACACAGCCGCAGAAAACGGTATAGGAAATACGCGTGCAGACTTACTGTTTCCGGTTTACTCCCCAATCTTCAAACAATGAACAACACGCAGCAACGACCTATCCAACCAACAAAATAACCATATCCGTATTACCCGCCCGCTCAAGGCCGTCTGCAAAATTCCCTTTTTCAGACGGCCTTTGCCATGAAATTCCCTGCAAATTGGTTTACAATAACGCCATTCAAACTATTGATTGCGAAAGACTCAAAATGTTAGACATCCAACAGCTCCGCAGCCATACCGCCGAAGTTGCCGAACGCTTGGCGCAACGCGGTTACGATTTTGATACCGCCCGTTTTAACGCTCTGGAAGAACAACGCAAAGCCGTTCAGGTCAAAACCGAAGAACTGCAAGCCGCGCGCAACAGCATTTCCAAGCAAATCGGCGCGCTAAAAGGCCAAGGCAAACACGACGAAGCGCAGGAAGCAATGAATCAGGTCGCGCAAATCAAAGCAGATCTGGAGCAGGCCGCCGCCGATTTGGATGCCGTGCAAAAAGAGCTGGACGCTTGGCTGCTGACCATTCCCAACCTGCCGCACGAGAGCGTGCCGCAAGGTAAAGATGAAACCGAAAACGTAGAAGTCCGCAAAGTCGGCACACCGCGCGAATTTGATTTTGAAATCAAAGACCACGTTGATTTGGGCGAGCCGCTGGGCTTGGATTTTGAAGGCGGTGCGAAACTCTCCGGCGCACGTTTTACCGTGATGAAAGGCCAAATCGCCCGCCTGCACCGCGCATTGGCGCAATTTATGCTCGATACGCATACGCTGAAACACGGTTATACCGAACACTACACCCCCTACATCGTAGATGATTTAACCTTACAGGGAACGGGGCAGCTGCCGAAGTTTGCCGAAGATTTGTTCCATGTAACCCGTGGCGGCGACGAGAGCAAGAAAACCCAATACCTGATTCCGACGGCGGAAGTTACACTGACCAACACCGTAGCCGACAGCATCGTTGCCGAAGCCGATTTGCCGCTGAAAATGACCGCCCATTCGCCGTGTTTCCGCTCCGAAGCGGGGGCATACGGCAAAGACGTGCGCGGCCTGATCCGCCAGCACCAGTTTGACAAAGTGGAAATGGTGCAGATTGCCCATCCCGAAAAGTCTTATGAAGCTTTGGAAGAAATGGTCGGCCATGCCGAGAATATCTTGAAAGCCTTGGAGCTGCCTTATCGCGTGATTACCCTGTGTACGGGCGACATGGGCTTTGGCGCAACCAAAACTTACGATTTGGAAGTGTGGGTACCCGCGCAAAACACTTACCGCGAGATTTCCAGCTGCTCCAACTGCGAAGACTTCCAAGCACGCCGCATGAAAGCACGTTTCAAAGACGAAAACGGCAAAAACCGTTTGGTGCACACGCTCAACGGCTCCGGCTTGGCAGTCGGCCGTACTTTGGTGGCGGTCTTGGAAAACCACCAAAATGCAGACGGCAGCATCAATATTCCGGCCGCGCTGCAGCCTTATATGGGCGGTGCAACGAAATTAGAAATCCAATAACGCCCCATCTGCCCTAAAACCGTCTGCAAAATCAATATTCTCCGGTATGGTTTTGCAGACGGCCTCAACCACCATACGGATACTCCAAAGGAGCATTCATGCCCTACGTCAACATCAAAGTAACCGGCGACAGTGAAGCACCGACTGCCGAACAAAAAGCCGAACTGATTCACGGCGTTACCGACTTGCTGTCAAAAGTCTTAAACAAAAACCCCGAAACCACCGTAGTCGTTATCGACGAAGTCCCAATGGACAACTGGGGGCTGGGCGGCGAAAGCATAACCGTCCGCCGCAAAGCAAACCGATAATCCCAAAGCCGTCTGCAAAATAGAAAAATCCGTTTTGCAGACGGCCTTTTACTCTTTGCCCACCCCGTATCCCACTGCAAACCGATATATAGTCATTTAAAATAAAAATGATACAGCGTTGCTTTGCCTTGCCGTACTATGTGTACTGTCTGCGGCTTCGCTGCCTCGTCTCATTCTTATTTTATTCGACTATATCTTTCTCATTCAACACTGCCGCACGGATAGCTTCTGCCGTTT
This sequence comes from Neisseria animalis, assembly GCF_900636515.1. Taxonomy (NCBI): domain Bacteria; kingdom Pseudomonadati; phylum Pseudomonadota; class Betaproteobacteria; order Neisseriales; family Neisseriaceae; genus Neisseria; species Neisseria animalis. Next base: position 779,547 of record NZ_LR134287.1, on the reverse strand, counting down.
GTAGTTATCCCAATCCGGATGACACTCCCCACAAAATCACTGCAAACCGCATAAATTCCGTTAAAATACACATCTTTTGTCCAGCACCGTTTTCACACCATGCGCCTCACCCACATCAAACTTTCCGGCTTCAAATCCTTTACCGACCCCACCACCATTCACGTTCCAGGTCAATTGGTAGCCGTTATCGGCCCCAACGGTTGCGGCAAATCCAACGTCATCGATGCCGTACGCTGGGTATTGGGTGAAGCCTCTGCCAAACAATTACGCGGCGAAAGTATGCAAGACGTGATTTTCAACGGAGCCGCCACCCGCCGTCCCGCACCGCGCGCATCGGTAGAATTAGTATTCGACAACAGCGACCACACCCTGCAGGGCGCATGGGGACAATACGCCGAAGTCAGCATCAAACGCCAACTTACCCGACAAGGCGAATCCACTTATTTCATCAACAACCAAGTCGTCCGCCGCCGCGACATCACCGATTTATTTTTAGGAACAGGCGTCGGCGCACGCGGCTACGCCGTCATCGAACAAGGCATGATTTCGCGCATTATCGAAGCACGCCCCGAAGAACTGCGCGCCTATATCGAAGAAGCGGCCGGCGTATCGAAATACAAAGAACGCCGCAAAGAAACCGAAAGCCGTCTGAAAGACACACGCGAACATTTGCAGCGTTTGAGCGATTTGCAAAGCGAACTGGCGCGCCAAGTCGAAAAACTGGAAAAACAGGCAGAAACCGCCGAACGCTACAAAACCCTGACCGCACAGCTCAACCAACAGCAGGACTTGGCAGACTACGTCCAATGGCAGCAGTCTCTCGCATCGGCAGACAAAGCCACGGCGCAACACCAATCCCTGCAGGCACAGCAAGACGAAACCGCCGCACAAATACAGGAGCTGGCAGAAGCCGTCCACACCCTGCAGGCAACCGAGCAGCAGCAACAGCAAAGCGTACACGACCTAGGCAACCGCCGCGGCGTATTGCGCGAACAGATTGCCCGTTTGGAAGAACAAATGCGCCACCGCCGCAACCTGAGCCAACGCATCGAACGCGACCGCCAAACCGCGCAGGCGCAACTTCAGCGCATTCATCAAGAGCAGCAGCAAATTTGCGGTCAAATCGAAGAAACCGACCTGCAAATAGAAGAAAAACAAACCGAACTGGCCGAGCTGGCCATGCAGGTTGCCGAACACGAAGAACGTCTGCCCGAATTGGAAGCCGCACAAAACACCGCCGCCTCCGCTTTTCAAAGCCAGCAGGACGAAACCGCCCGCATCAAACGCGAATTGGCATTAAAACAGCAACAACTTTCCCACATCCGCCACAGTCTGCAGCAGCAACAGGCACGCCAAGGCCGTCTACAAGAAGAAAACCAAGCACTGAACCTGCCCGACGAAGCCGAAACTACCGCAGCGCAAGAGCAGGCGGAAATCCTGCAAAACCAACAAGAACATTACGAAGAACAAATCCTTACCGCCGAAGCACAGCTCGAACAAAGCCGTCTGAATATACAGACGGCCTCCGAGCAATACCAAACCCTGCAACAGCAACACATCACCCTTACCGCGCAGCAGCAGGCCTTAAGCCGGATTTTATCCGACAACCGCCCGTCGGAAGACTTCTGGCAGGCAACCGGCAATACCGATGCGCCACAATTATGGCAACACATTACCGCACCCGCCCCGTGGCAGCACGCCCTGAGCGTCGTCCTTGCCGAACGCCTGCATACCCGTGCCGTATCCGCAGACTTTTCCCTACCCGACCCCATGCCGAAAAGTCATGCCGTCTGGCTGAAAAACACCCTTAGCGGAGGCCTGAAAAAATCCCTGCCCGCGCAAGCCCTGCTTAACCAAATCCAAGCAGAGCCGCCTTTTCAAACAGCCTTACACCATTGGCTGGACGGCGTATTGTGCGCCCCCGACCTGTCTTACGCACTGGCGCACCAATCCGACTTAAGCGGCAACCAAATCTGGCTGACCCCCGAAGGCCACCAAGTCGATAAAGTCAGCGTTTCACTCTATGCCGAATCCGCGCAGGAAAACCTGATTGCACAAAAAGCCCGTTTGGACAGCCTTACCGCCGAACTGGCCGCCCTCGAGCCACGATTTGCCGCCGCCGGACACACCCGCGATCAAACCCGCGCAGCCCTTGAAACCGCCGAGGCACACTACAAAAACCTGCAACAGCAGCAAAAACAACATGCCGAACAATGCCGGCAGGCACAACAACGCGCCGCCGAATTGCTGCTGCGTACCAACCAAGGGCAAATCCGCCGCGAACACATCACGCAAGAGCTGGCACAACTGGCCGAAGAAATACAGCTTCTCAACCATTCTGCAGACGGCATCGGAGACGACATCGCCACTCTTACCGAAGCCGCAGCAGAGTTGGAACAGCAGCAACACACCCTCTCTGCCGACCGCCAAGCGCAGCAAAACCGTCTGAAGCAGGCGCAACTCGCCCTGCTTGAAACCAACCGCCGATACGGTTTGGCAGAAGTAGCCGTTCACAAACTCCAGCAGCAAAAACAAAACCTCCGGCAGCAAATCAGCCGTCTCGAAGAGCAAGCAGCAGATTTGCAGGAACGCCAGCAGGAGTTGGCCCTTGCATACGAAACCGAAATGCAAGACGACGAACAGCACATCAAATTGGAAGAATTGGGCGAAGCCGTACACAATCTGGACGAACAATATCTTGCCTTGCAGGAACAGTTGAACCAAACCCAAGCGCAAGGGCGGGAGCGCTATGCCGCCCAGCAGACCCTGCAAGCCAAGCTGCCGCAGCTCCAAGCCGCCACCCAAACCGCCCTGCTCCAGCAGCAGGAAGCCTTGATTAACGCCAAACGTTTCCACCAAAACCTGATGGAGCGCGAAGCCGATTTGGAAGCCTTGGAAAGCCTTGCCGCCGAAACAGGCCGTCTGCATATTCTGAACACGCAAATCGGCAGTCTTGCCGCGCAAATTCAAGCACTCGGCGCCGTCAACCTTGCTGCCCTGCAAGAATTGGAAGAAGCCCGTGAGCGCGACAGCTATTACCGCAGCCAAAGCGAAGACGTACAGGCAGCCATCGACTTACTGGAAGAAGCCATCGAGCAAATCGACGGCAAAACCAAAGCACGCTTCAAAGAAACCTTCGATGCGGTCAACGGAAAAGTACAAACCTTCTTCCCGACCCTGTTCGGCGGCGGAGAAGCCACCCTGAAAATGATAGGCGACGATTTGCTGACCGCCGGCGTATCCATCATGGCGCGTCCGCCCGGTAAGAAAAACAGCACCATCCATCTTTTGAGCGGCGGGGAAAAAGCCCTGACCGCCATGAGTTTGGTCTTCGCCCTGTTCAGCCTCAACCCTGCTCCTTTCTGTCTTTTAGACGAAGTTGATGCGCCGCTCGACGATGCCAACACCCAGCGTTTCTGCAATCTGGTCAAAGAAATGAGTACGCAAACACAGTTCCTCTACATTTCCCACAACCGGCTGACCATGGAAATGGCCGAGCAGCTCATCGGCGTAACCATGCAGGAAAAAGGCGTATCGCGCATCGTATCGGTCGATATTCAGCAAGCACTGCAAATGGCAGAACCTTCATAAAATACCGCGCAGACCGTCTGCAAATTGCCCGCCGCATTTTGCAGACGGCCATATTCCCTCCCTACTTTCCGCAACCTGCCGAAAATAGTTACAATACACCCCTATCGTCCGATAACGCCCACCTTAGCAACCAGACAAAAGAGCCAACCATGTTTTTTGTTTTATCCCCCGCCAAAAACCTCAACGAAAAAGATACCGCCCCCGTCAGCGACTTTACCCAACCTGATTTGCTGGACGAAGCCTCTATTTTAATGAGCGAACTGCGCCGCCTTGCCCCCCAGCAAATTGCCGAATTGATGCATGTTTCCGATAAAATCGCCCTGCTCAATGCCGAGCGCAACGCCTCATGGCACACCCCGTTTACCCCCGAAAACGCCAAGCAGGCAGTATATATGTTCAACGGCGACGTTTACGAAGGCATAGACGCACCCTCCCTCAATCCCACCCAAATCCAATATCTGCAAAACCACGTCCGCCTGCTGTCCGGCCTGTACGGACTGCTCCGTCCGCTCGATCTGATGCAGCCCTACCGTCTCGAAATGGGCACCGCATTTGCCAACTCGCGCGGCAAAAACCTTTACGAATTTTGGGGCAACCGCATTACCGACCTGCTCAACGACACGCTTGCACAAGCAAACAGCGACACACTGATTAATCTCGCCTCCCAAGAATACTTCAAATCCGTCAACACCAAAAAACTGAAGGCGCAACTGATTACCCCCGTCTTCAAAGACGAGAAAAACGGCACTTACAAAGTCATCAGCTTCTATGCCAAACGCGCACGCGGCCTGATGGTACGCTATGCGGCCGAGCACAACATTACCCGCCCCCAAGATTTGCAAAACTTCGATTACGAAGGCTATGCCTTCAATCCCGCCGCTTCCAGTGAACACGAATGGGTTTTCATGCGTAAAGAACAATCCAAATAAAAACAAAAAGCTAAATATTTCCCGCCAAATTTAGCTTGGCAAAACAGCCAAATTTGATTACTATACCCCTTTCAAGAAACGGAAGCGTGGCAGAGCGGTTTAATGCAACGGTCTTGAAAACCGTCGAGGGTTGATAGCCCTCCGTGAGTTCGAATCTCACCGCTTCCGCCAATTCTTGAAACCTTATTTTTATGCAAACCCGCATAACCGGAAGCGTGGCAGAGCGGTTTAATGCAACGGTCTTGAAAACCGTCGAGGGTTGATAGCCCTCCGTGAGTTCGAATCTCACCGCTTCCGCCAAATATAGAAAAACAGCCGAATCATCTTCGGCTGTTTTTTTACATTCAACGGATACAGAACGGAACAAAGCAGCAAGCCGCAGACAATGCGGATAACAAAAGTCGGCGGACTGCCTTACTGATTCGGCAGCTTAATCAAGCCTTTTTTGCGAACAAGACACAACCTGCCGTATCATTCCGCGTTATAGTCATTTAAAATAAGAATGATACAGCGTTGCTTTGCCTTGCCGTACTATGTGTACTGTCTGCGGCTTCGCTGCCTTGTCTCATTCTTATTTTATTCGACTATACATGGCTACATTACATGACTATAAATCTCCATATACAGCAACCCCTGAAGCAGACAAAGACACTGTGCAGATTGATTGTTATGCAGCAGAACGTGCGGGTTGCCGTGCGCCGGCAACTGCTGAGACCGTATTGGATAAGGCGGTGCAGAAACACCGCTTGATTTTGCAAAATTATGAGCCTGAAACGGGGCTTTTCCACATTGGCTTGGAAATTGACCGGATAGGCAGCGGGGAGTAACATTTTACCCGACACAAATAAAGGATAATTCCCATGCAGTTTTTGTCATTTTTATGGTTTCTTGTTTTCTATGGGACACTCTCTTTTGTGTTTGGCGCGGCGTTTGGCTGGTGGGCTTCCGCCGCCATGTGGCTTTTTTTCTTCGGAATTGTTGCTGTACAGATTATACGCTATCATCTGGAGGAGAATCAGCAAGAACGCTAAAGATTATCAACAGGCCGTCTGACAACAGACGGCCTTTTTTCTATCCGCCTGACGGCGGTTTTTTATTGGAATTTAATAATGAATATTATAGTCGAATAAAATGAGAATGAGACAAGGCAGCGAAGCCGCAGACAGTACAGATAGTACGACAAAGCAAAGCAGTATTATTCTTATTTTAAAAGACTATAAATCTCAAGGAATGCCGTCTGAAGCTCTTCTCCGCCCCTCTTATCCCGAACAAAATATCCGAATAGCGTTTTTCAGACGGCCTCGAACACACCCAAGGCCTGCCAAACCTTCAGCGCATCTGCCGTGGCTTTGACATCGTGCACACGGATAATCTGCGCGCCGCGCGCAACCGAGGCCAACGCGGCGGCCACGCTGCCGTACACGCGTTCGGCGGCATTTTGCTCGCCCGTCAACTCGCCGATCATGCGCTTGCGCGACACACCAATAAGCAGCGGCAGCCCCGTTGCCTCCATCAATTCGGGCAAATGCCGCATCAGCGCGATATTGTGTTGCAGCGTTTTGCCGAAACCGAAACCGGGATCGAGTACAAGCCGCTCCGAAGCAATGCCCGCCGCCGCGCATACCGCCGCACGTCCGTTTAAAAAATGCGCCACTTCGCCGACCACATCCTGATAATGCGGATTATCCTGCATGGTTTCGGGCATACCCTGCATGTGCATCAGGCAGATTCCCGTATCGTTTTGCCGCGCCAGCAGTTCCACCGCACCAACATCGGTCAGTGCGGCCACGTCGTTGATAATGTCCGCACCGCCCGATTCCAAAGCCTTGGCCATCACTTCGGTACGGCGCGTATCCAAGCTGACGGGCACGCCCCATTTGGCCACTTCCGCCAGTATCGGCCGCACCCTCACCCACTCTTCTTCAGGCGATACATAAGCCGCGCCCGGCCGCGTCGATTCGCCGCCGATATCCAAAATATCCGCACCGTCTTTCAGCAACTGCTCGGCGTGCTGCAAGGCCGTCTGTATATTTTGCGAATACGTTCCGCCGTCGGAAAACGAATCGGGGGTAATGTTGACGATGCCCATAATCTGCGGACGTTCCAAGCCGATTTGAAAACGGCCGGCCTGCCAGATGCCTGAACTCATTGCATTCTCCTGCTTGCTTAACGGCCTCCATTATATAACAGGCCGTCTGTAAATTTCAGACGGCCTGATGCCACACATTCAAATAACCAAACGGCATCAATACTTGTTCGCTCCCTCAAAAGGAAGTAAACTCCGCGATATTCTGATTATTCGTTTCCCTGAAATTTCATTCATTAATTATCCGCAGAAAGAAACTATTACCTTTATGAAGCAATATAAAATCTATGAAAACGAAGCCACAAAAAAGATTGAAGCCGTTAAAATCGGCTGGTCTTGGCCCGGATTTTTCTTTGGTTTGATTTGGGCACTGGTGAAAAAATTATGGGCGGTTGCCATCGGTTTGCTGGTTTTGCAAATCATCAACCTGCTGTTGAGCGCAATGCTGGAGGCCGGCGACAACGATGTCTTAATCATCATTTCATCGATTTTCTTCCTTCTTACTTCGATTGTTATTCCCATCATCATCGGCGTACAGGGTAACTCTTGGCGTGAGAAAAAACTCATCAGCCGCGGCTTTGTCTACAAAGATGTTATCAATGCCGGAACTCCCGAGGGCGCGCTGTCTTTCTACATGATGAAAAACAAATAAACCCGATACAAAGGCCGTCTGCATATACAGACGGCCTTTTAATTGTCAACAATCTGCCTTTATGCCACAATCTTCCCATTCCACCCTATCCTTAAGGAGCAGCCATGTACCAGCACGTCGAATTTTACGCAGGCGACCCGATTTTGAGTTTGGTCGAGGTTTACAACAACGACAGCCGCGCCGAAAAAGTCAATCTCGGCATCGGCATTTATTTTGACGACGAAGGCAAAATGCCGGTTTTAAATTCCGTTCGCCAAGCCGAAAGCACGCTCGCCGCCGAGCCGCGCCCCTGCCCCTACCTGCCGATGGAAGGCTTGGCTGCCTACCGCAGCGCGGTGCAAACCCTGCTCTTCGGTGCGGAACATCCGGTACTGCAGGAAAAGCGCATCGCCACCATTCAAACCCTGGGCGGCTCCGGCGCGTTGAAAGTCGGCGCAGACTTCTTACACCGCTGGTTTCCCGCTGCCAAAGCCTATGTCAGCGACCCGACTTGGGACAACCACAAAGGCATTTTCGAAGGTGCAGGCTTTGAAGTCGGCACTTATCCGTATTACGATCCGGCCACAGTCGGCGTGAAATTTGATGAAATGACGGCATTTTTCGATACGCTTCCGGAAAACAGCGTATTGGTACTGCACCCTTGCTGCCAAAATCCGACCGGCGTGGATTTGTCGCCCGGGCAATGGGATACGGTTTTGGAAATCATCAGCAAACGCAAGCTGATTCCGTTTATGGACATTGCCTATCAAGGCTTCGGCGAAGATTTGGATCAGGACGCATACGCCATCCGCAAAGCCGCGCAAATGGGGTTGCCGCTGTTTGTCAGCAACTCTTTCTCGAAAAACCTGTCACTTTACGGCGAGCGCGTCGGCGGACTGAGCGCGGTATGCCCGAACCGTGAAGAAGCGGATATCGTGTTCGGCCAGTTCAAATTCACCGTGCGCCGCATTTATTCCAGCCCGCCCGCCCACGGCGCGTATGTGGCCGCCGAAGTGATGAACACGCCGGATCTGTTGTCCTTGTGGCACAGCGAAGTATACGCCATGCGCGACCGCATCCGCGCCATGCGCCGCCGCCTGTATGAAGTGCTGACTGAAAAAGTGCCGGGAAAAAATTTCGACTATTTCATCAAACAACGCGGTATGTTCAGCTACACCGGATTAACGGTAGGACAAGTACACCGCCTGCGCGACGAGTTCGGTATCTACCTGCTGGATTCCGGCAGAATGTGCGTAGCAGGCTTGAACCCTGCCAACATCGAATATGTGGCCAACGCTTTTGCCGAAGTTTTGAAATAATTTGAAGTAAATCAAAAAGCCGTCTGAAAATTCACTCTTTTCAGACGGCTTCTCTATAATGGCTGGCGCACCCAACAGGGATCGAACCTGTGACCTCCAGCTTCGGAAACTGACACTCTTCCAACTGAGCTATGGGTGCTGCAAGGTGTAAGATTAACGTATTTTTGGCTTTTTGGCAAAACTTATCTTACCGTTGCAGCAAATCCGCAATACGCGGCACAAGCATAAAACTTAATAGCTTAATGATTACAAGCCCTTAATATTAAAACCTTGGCACAGGTCAAGTTTTTTCATATAAATTCCGGTCCAACGATTGGAATACGCTTGCAAATTCAGTATAATCCAGCAAAATATTGTTAATTGCGTTTAACATACCCATATACCAAATCCAAGCACAACCTAACCTAACGGCGAGGCCTACCAAATGAAACAACTCAGTAACCGCAAAGCCCAAGGTTCCGCATTGTTCACACTCGTGAGCGGTGTCGTAATCTTGCTCGCAGTCGTTTTTTTCCTGATTAAACTGGCCGGCAGCAGCTCTTTCAGCGATGTTGCCGAAACCACAGAATCCGCTACCCAAACCCGTATCCAGCCTAGCGGCCAGTTGCAGTTGGGCGACGGCACACCGGTCGGCGAACGTACCGGCGAACAAATTTTCAACAAAGTCTGTATCCAATGCCACGCTGCAGACAGCATTGTTCCGAACGCACCCAGATTTGAAAACAAAGCAGACTGGGCTTCCCGCATTGCCCAAGGTTTCGATACCTTGTTTGACCATGCTTTGAACGGCTTCAACACCATGCCGGCCAAAGGCGGTGCTGCCGATTTGACCGATTTGGAACTGAAACGCGTTGTAACTTATCTGGCCAACAGCGCCGGCGGCAACTTCCCCGATCCTGATGCAGGTGCTACTCCGGCCGATACCGCTTCTTCCGATGCCGCTCCTGCAGAAGGTGAAACCGCTGCTCCTGCCGCTGCAGAAGAATCTCCGAGCGCAGCCGCTGCCGTTGACGGCAAGGCCGTATTCGATGCAAGCTGCATGGTTTGCCACGGTGCAAACTCCGCCATTCCGGGCATTCCCCGCGTAACCCATAAAGACGAATGGGCCGACCGCATCAAAAAAGGCAAAGAAACCCTGCACAAACACGCCATCGAAGGTTTCAACTCTATGCCGGCACGCGGCGGCAACATGAGCCTGAGCGATGACGAAGTCAAAGCAGCCGTGGATTACATGGTAAACCAATCCGGCGGCAAGTTCTAAATCATGCCTTCTGCCAAAGCGCACTGCCAAGCGGTGCGCTTTGGTTTATCCGATAACAGCAGGCTGCCTGCAACAAATTATTACGATTCATCATGCCGTCTGCAAATCTCAGACGGCATGGTCTCAAACAAAAACCTGCTTTTGCAGACGGCATACCGCTTCATTTAACCGCCTAATATACGGCATACAAACGGCAAATCCGCCCCAATACTTCACAACAGAGAACCCATCATGTCCGAACCACTCAACTTTGTCATGATTTCCCCCCACTTTCCCACCAATTTTGAAACCTTTGCCGTGCGCCTGCACGAAAACGGTTTCCGAACCTTAGGCATCGCCGACGCACCTTATGAATCCCTAAGCGAAAACCTGCGCCGCTCGCTTACCGAATACTACCGTGTAGACAATATGGAAGATTACGATCAAGTCTACCGCGCCGTTGCCTTTTTCGCGCACAAATACGGGCGTATCGACCGGATCGAATCGCATAATGAATATTGGCTGGAGCTGGATGCCGCGCTGCGTACCGATTTCAACGTACCCGGCTACAAAAATGCCGATATGCTTTCGATTAAAACCAAAGCGCAAATGAAAGAAGTATTCCGCAGTATCGGCTTAAAAGTCGCACAAGGCCGCGTATTCAATGGTGATGAAGACGCGCGCAAACTGGCGGCCAAGCTGAAATTTCCCGTCATCATCAAGCCCAATTCCGGTGTAGGCGCCAGCGACACCTACAAAATCCGCTCGGCATCAGAGTTGGAGGCCTTTTTCGGCTATAAAAACCCGCATACCGAATACATCATGGAAGAGTTTATCGACGGCGACATCATCACCTTCGACGGCCTTGCCGACAAAAACGGTAAAATTGTTTTCTATGCCGGTTTGGAGTATTCCGAAGCCGTTTTGGATACCGTAGAAAACGACAGGGATATGTTTTACTACGTTCCGCGCGATATTTCACCCAAACTGGTTGCATTGGGGCAAAAATGCGTGGACGCTTTCAACGTCAAAGAACGCTTCTTCCACTTTGAATTTTTCCGCGTCAAAGCCAGCGGAGAACTGCTGCCGCTGGAAATCAACTGTCGTCCGCCCGGCGGCCTGACCATCGATATGTGGAACTACGCCAATGATTTCGACATATTCGACGAATATGCCCATATCGTTAAAAACAACACCTTTACCGCTGACATTACCCACCCGTGGAACGTCGTGTACATTTCGCGTAAAGCCAATAAAAACTACGCGCACAGCATTGAAGAAATTTGCGGCAAATACGCAGCAAACATCATCAGCGTACAAAACGTACCCGGCGTATTCGCCAAAATCATGGGCGAGGAAGGCATCTTGGCGCGCACCGAAACCATCGAACAAATGCGCGAAATTGTGCGCTTTGCCCAACAAAAACATTGAAAAGGATACATCATGCACTTTGAACAACGCAGCCATTGGAGCGGAGAACTCGGTCGCGAGATGTACTTCAATGTTTACGGTCATGCCGGCAAGCCCGTGATTGTCTTCCCCTCCTCCGGCGGCAATCAAAACGAATACGGCAATTTCGGCGTAATCGATGCCTGCCGCTCGTTTATCGAACGCGGGCTGCTCAAGTTTTACACACCCGACTCCATCGACAAAGAATCGTGGCTTGCCGATTACAAATCGGGACATGATATGGCCATGGCACACAACGCCTACGACCGATACATCGTCAACGAATTGGTTCCACTGATCCGGCATGAATCACAATGGAGTGGAGCGATGATGGCAACCGGTTGCAGCATGGGCGCATTCCATACCGTCAACTTTGCCCTGCGCCACCCCGATTTGTTCGATACCGCCATCGCACTGAGCGGCGTGTACGATGCCCGTTTTTTCAGCGGCGAATTTTACGGCGACCCGGAGGTTTATACCAATTCCGCCATCGATTTTTTATGGGGGCAGCAAGATGCTTGGTTTCTGGAACACTACCGCCGCAACCACTTCATCATCGCCGTCGGTCAGGGCGCATGGGAAGAGCAACACGTAGCCGACACACGCCGCCTGCAGGAAGCCTTCGCCGGCAAAAGCATAGAAGGCTGGTTTGATTACTGGGGGCACGACATGGCGCACGATTGGCCGCTGTGGCGCAAGCAAATGCCTTATTTCTTAGGCAAACTGGAAGAGCAAAACCTGCTCTGATTACCCGAAAACCGAAATATGCCGTCTGCAAAACGGCAGCTTGCCGATTTTATGGTCGGATAGCGCAACATGAAACCAAGCAGCAATGCCGCAACTGATACGGATAAGCCGTACAAAGCGGCGAATTTGCTGCTACAACAGCTTGGCCGCGCCTTCTCTTTGAACAAGGCTCGACAACGCTGTATCATGTTGTACGCAACCACTCTGCCACCGCCGTCTGTTTTACAGACGGCTTTCTTTTGGTATAGTCGAATAAAATAAGAATGAGACAAGGCAGCGAAGCCGCAGACAGTACACATAGTACGGCAAGGCAAAGCAACGCTGTATCATTCTTATTTTAAATGACTATATATAGTCAGCAAACAGCATGAACACCGCAACACAACCGAGGAGAAACCATGTCGAACATCCGCCCTTTCCAACACCACCGTCCCAATATCCACCCAAGCGCATGGGTTGACCACAGCGCCGTCGTTATCGGCCAAGTCGAGCTTGCAGAATCCGTATCCGTTTGGCCGATGACCGTTATCCGCGGCGACATCCACCGCATTCAAATCGGCGCCCGCAGCAACGTACAAGACGGCAGCGTCTTGCACGTTACCCAAAGTCGGGAAGGACAGCCCGAAGGCTCGCCGCTAATCATAGGCGAAGACGTTACCGTCGGGCACAAAGCCGTTTTACACGGCTGCACCATCGGCAACCGCGTACTCATCGGCATGGGCAGCATCGTATTAGACGATGCGGTTATTGAAGATGATGTCGTGATTGGAGCCGGTAGCCTCGTACCGCCCCGCAAGCGGCTAGAAAGCGGCTATCTGTATATCGGTTCACCGGTCAAACAAGCCCGTCCCCTTACAGACGGCGAACTTGCCTTTCTGAAACAGTCTGCGGAAAATTACGTCAACTACGCCCAAGCCTACCGCAACGGCGAAACAGAACAGCCATAACCGTCATCACACCGCAAAACCTACCCGCCCTCTTTCGTTTTCCAACGAAACGGGCGGGCAACAAAATGCAGACGGCCTTTCCGTAAAAAACCGTTCCCAAACGGTATCGGAACGCGGCAGCCAAACATCAACACTTTGAAACCCCTAAATGTTTCAACATCTTCCCGCCTTCCAGCAGCTTCCAAACCGCCGCTTTGCCAAGCAAAATGTCTCCGTATTCACAATACCGTCATTTATAGTCGAATAAAATAAGAATGAGACAAGGCAGCGAAGCCGCAGACAGTACACATAGTACGGCAAGGCAAAGCAACGCTGTATCATTCTTATTTTAAATGACTATAAAATAAGCATTGCGGCATGTTGCTCCAAGAACAGACTTGACCAAGCTGTTGCAGCAAACCCGTCCATCCGCACTATCCGGTCATAACATTAAAAATGCCGTTTTGCAGACGGCATTTTTTGCCTGCTCGGGCAATCAGAACAGATTTTACGCTTCCGCTTGCCTGAAAAATAAAGCATTTTCCGCGATTATGCCGTCTGTATACTCCACAACACAACGCATATCCCGAAACCTGCAACCGCTTCCGCCTTACCGTTACACAAACCAAAAGCCGTCTGCATATTTCACGGCACAACGTATGCCCCGAAATATACAGACGGCTTTTACCGCCTCAACCATCAAGCGGTTTTTAGCTCAAAGCAGCTTTCAATACCTTGTTGACTTCGCCCATATCAGCTTTACCGGCCAGTCGGGTTTTCAACACACCCATTACCTTGCCCATATCCGCCATACCGGCCGCTCCGGTTTCTGCAACCGCCGCCACAACCGCCTGTTTGATTTCCTCTTCAGACATCATTTTCGGCAGATAGCGGTTGAGCACTTCGATTTCCGCATTTTCCTTGTCCGCCAAATCGTTACGCCCCGCATCGGTGTAAATTTTAGCGGAATCTTTGCGCTGCTTGACCATTTTGGTCAGAATCGCCGTAATTTTGGCATCGTCCGCCTCCGCACGCTCATCAACTTCATATTGTTTGACGGCCGCGTTAATCAGGCGGATAGTAGAAAGGGAGAGGCTGTCTTTGGCGCGCATCGCAGCCTTCATGTCATCGCTCAAGCGTTGTTTCAAAGTCATGTTTTTTCCAATCGTTCGTCAATGCAAAACACCGCAGGGCATTCTGCCTTGCGGTGTCCTGTTTAATCAAGGCAGCGCCGTGATTAGTACATTTTTGGAGGGAGCTGTTGGCTGCGCAGACGTTTTTGCAGACGTTTGGCCGCAGCAGCTTTTTTACGCTTGCGCTCGGTAGTCGGTTTTTCGTAAGCTTCGCGGGCGCGCAGCTCGGTCAGCAGACCGGTTTTTTCTACAGCGCGTTTGAAACGGCGCATGGCAACTTCAAATGGTTCATTCTCTTTTACACGGATTGCAGGCATTTTATTTCCTTCAAATAATCTTGGATTGCTGCCGTCTGATAAATTCATGTCGCTTGCAGACGGCAATAAAAAATCGGTTTTCTGTATCGCTGGGTTGCCGGTACGGCATGGCGGGATACGCGCCGTGATGTGAACACCACCTCCTAACAAGCCGGCACTCTGCCGGAAACAACAGCCCGAATAGCTCAAGCCGCAAAAATAATCGCGAGATTATCTTACAAAAATACCAACCTGTCAAGCCGTCAGGCGGATTGTACGGAGGTTACACACAATCCGTGTTGGCTGCCGTGTGGACGGCCTGTGGATAAGCTGCCCAAACCCCTATGTCTGCTCGACTTTTAAAAACCGCTCAAATTTTCAGCAGCCGTTGTGCAAATGGCATTTTCCTGCCGTCTGCATTTTGCCTTGCCGCGCCATACCATGCCATTGCGTTATATAATACTGCCCTATTCTTCCAAAAATGTATTGGGAGCATACTCCCTGATTTTTGTTTCTTTCCGCCTAAAAAACCATGCAAACTTTATCTGCCGAAGCCCGCACCCGTCAGGCACGTCTGCGTTTGAAAACCGCCAGACGGCAGGCAAACTGCCTGCTGCTGGCTGCGGTTGTATTATTTGTCGTATCTGCGCTGTTGGTACGGCAATATGCTTGGCTGGCTTATGTTAAAGCCTTTGCCGAAGCCGCGATGGTGGGCGCACTGGCAGACTGGTTTGCCGTTACCGCATTATTCAGACGGCCTTTGGGCTTACCGATTCCGCACACCGCCATTCTGCCGCGCAATCAGGTACGGATTGCCGACGAGCTGGCGCGGTTTATCGAACACAATTTCCTGCAAGGCAAAGCGATTGCCGTGCGAATCTACCAAATGAGGCCGTCTGAAAAACTGCTGCACCGCTTGGCAGAGCCGCCGTTGCGCCGTTTGTGGCTGCCGTGGCTGACCCGTCAGATTCCGTTGCTGCTGAACACCGCCAAGCCTGAGCAAACGGCACGTTTCGGCAGTATGCTGCTGTCCCGGCAATACAGCGGGGAAAAAATCGGTCGTGCGCTTGCAGACGGCCTGAAAATTTTAAAAGAACACGGTTTCCACCATATCCTGCTCCACAAGCTCATCAAACAGCTCCGCCGCCTGCTGAACCACCCCGAAACCCGCGCCATGTTGGAGCAGCACTTGCGTGAGTGGGCAGCAAAAATCGAAAGCGACGCACCCACTACTTGGGATAAATTCAAAGCTGCCATGAAAACTTCTTTGGTCGAAAAAGTGGACGATTGGGCAGCCGAAAAAGCCCTGTCTTGGGCAGACGGCTATCTGGCACACACCGCCGACGGCCGCGACAATGCCCTGCAGCGGCACTTCGACACGCAATACGATTTATTGATTGAGCGTTTGTCCACATCAAAACTCTGGCACAAACGCTTGGAAACCTTCAAACAGCAAATCGCCGAATCCCCCGCGCTGCACAACGGCTTGGCAGACTTCTGGCGCAACGTCCAAAACTGGGCGGCAGAAGATACCGCAAAACAGCATTCGCTCTGCGCCGCCCAACTGGAAAAACTGCTCGAACATATGCTTGCCCAAGCCGCCGCCCACCCGCAATTTATGCGCCGCGCCGATGTACGCTTATCGCTGCTGGTTCGCGGTTTGGTTGCCCGTTACAAAAATCAGGCCGCACAATTCGTGGCCGACAAAGTCAAAAGCTGGGACAGCGGGCAAATGGCCGAAAAGCTGGAGCTGGGCGTCGGACGGGATTTGCAGTATATCCGCATCAACGGCACGCTGGTCGGCGGTTTGGTCGGCCTGCTGATTTACTGCGTCTCGCAATTTTTAATGTAAAGCCGTCTGCAAATTCCTGCATTCCCCACCCGTACACGGCAAAGCAGATTTTTGCGCTGTATCAAAGATTTGTTTGAAAATTGCAGACGGCCTTTTCCGCCGTCGCGCCTGTTGCCGAACCATCAAAACCTTCGGCGGCATTCCGGCGTAAATAGCGATTCGGTTTGTAATTTTATAGTCGAATAAAATAAGAATGAGACAAGGCAGCGAAGCCGCAGACAGTACACATAGTACGGCAAGGCAAAGCAACGCCGTATCATTCTTATTTTAAATGACTATATATCTTGCAAAAACAGCAAATATCCGTATCATGCCAACTGTTTTGCGCTCATGTAAATTAGGCGCAGTGTATTTGTGATACGAAAGGCATATTATGTCCCCCTCTAATCCACAGCAAAACCACAGCCCCGCGCTGGTGGTGCTGACCTCTCTGTTTTTCATGATGGGTTTCATCACCTGCATGAACGACATTCTTATCCCCCATCTGAAAGCCATTTTCGACCTGACTTATGTTCAGGCCATGCTGATTCAGTTCTGTTTCTTTACCGCTTACGCCATCATGTCGATCCCCATGGGGCACCTGGTGGAAAAAATCGGCTATAAAAACGGCGTTATCGGCGGCTTTCTGCTGACCGCCATCGGCTGTATTTTGTTTTACCCCGCCGCCGGCAGCCATTCTTACGCCATTTTCTTGGGTGCACTGTTTATTCTGGCTTCCGGCGTTACCCTGCTGCAAGTGGCCGGCAACCCTTATGTTACCCTGCTTTCCAAACCCGGCAAAGAATCCGCCACCCTGACTCTGGTGCAGGCCTTCAACTCTTTGGGTACAACCATCGCACCGCAAATCGGCGCGTTTCTGATTTTGGCCGATGCTACCCAAACCGCCAGCAAAGCCGAGCAGATTTCTTCCGTCCAAATTCCTTATTTAGGCTTGGCCGGACTGCTGATTATTCTCGCCGTTGCCGTCAAGATGATTAAGCTGCCCGATGCGCGCAAAATCGCACAGGCGGAAACCGAACACAACCACGACGGCAAAACCAGCGTGTGGCAGTACAAACATCTGGTATTGGGGGCGGCGGGCATTTTCTGTTATGTCGGCGCGGAAGTGTCCATCGGCTCCCTGCTGGTCAACGTTATGGAAGAATTAAAAGGTCTCGATCATGCTTCGGGCGCGAAACTGCTGTCGTTCTATTGGGGCGGCGCAATGGTCGGACGCTTTCTCGGCTCTGCCGTGATGTCGAAAATCGCCCCCAACAAATATCTGGCATTCAATGCTACGGTTGCGGTTGCCCTGCTGCTGGTTGCGATTTTGGCCACCGATACCGATATTGCCATGTGGTCGCTGCTTGCCATCGGCTTTTTCAACTCCATCATGTTCCCGACGATTTTCTCGTTGTCTACCAAAGGTTTGGGTAAATTTACCAGCACCGCTTCCGGCGTTATCTGCACGGCGATTGTCGGCGGCGCGGTCGTACCGGTTATCCAAGGTTGGGCGGCCGATACATACGGCCTGATGGTGTCGTTTGTCGTTTCCGCCATCTGCTATGTGTACATCGTATTCTTCGCGGTACATGGCTACAAGGCAGACGAAGCCTAAATAAAACCGCCGAATATGCCGTCTGCAAAAAAGCCCCTGCCCCTCCGGCAACAGATACGGCTTTTTGCAGACGGCTTTTTTATGGCGGAATGTTTGCCCAAACACCCGATAAAACCCTATAATCGCTGACATTCGGTTTATCAATATATCAAACCCAACCCGTTTCCGATATTTTCAGACGGCCTTTCTATAGTCGAATAAAATAAGAATGAGACAAGGCAGCGAAGCTGCAGACAGTACACATAGTACGGCAAGGCAAAGCAACGCTGTATCATTCTTATTTTAAATGACTATACTTGTACGCGCCGTCCGCAAAGGACAAAAGATGAAAAACTACCAAGCACCCGATTCACAAGGATTTTTCGGCGAACATGGCGGACTGTACGTTTCCGAAACCCTGATTCCGGCCTTGAAAGAGCTGGCCGAAGCCTACGAAGCCGCCAAAAACGATCCTGAATTTTGGGCAGAGTTCCGCCGCGACTTGAAGCATTATGTCGGCCGCCCCAGCCCGGTGTACCATGCCGAACGCTTGAGCGAGCATTTGGGCGGCGCGCAGATTTGGTTGAAACGCGAAGATTTGAACCACACCGGCGCGCACAAGGTCAACAACACCATCGGTCAGGCCTTGCTGGCCAAGCGCATGGGCAAGAAAAACGTGATTGCGGAAACCGGTGCGGGGCAGCACGGCGTAGCCAGCGCAACAGTAGCCGCCCGTTTCGGCATGAACTGCCGCGTGTATATGGGTGCCGACGACATCCAACGCCAAATGCCCAATGTGTTCCGCATGAAGCTCTTGGGTGCGGAAGTGGTCGGCGTGGAAAGCGGCAGCCGTACGCTGAAAGATGCGATGAACGAAGCCATGCGCGAATGGGTGGCGAAGGTCGATGACACGTTTTACATCATCGGTACTGCTGCCGGCCCCGCCCCTTATCCCGAGATGGTACGCGATTTCCAATGCGTCATCGGCAACGAAGCCAAAGAACAGATGCTCGAAGCCATCGGCAGACAACCGGATGTTGCCGTGGCCTGCGTGGGCGGCGGCTCCAACGCCATCGGCCTGTTCCACCCTTATATCGAAGAATCCGGTGTACGCTTGGTTGGCGTGGAAGCGGGCGGTTTGGGTGTGCACACGCCCGACCATGCCGCGCCGATTACTTCGGGCGCACCTGTCGGTGTGCTGCACGGTTTCCGCAGCTATCTGATGCAGGACGACAACGGACAAGTGCTCGGTACGCATTCCGTATCCGCCGGTTTGGACTATCCCGGCATCGGCCCGGAACACAGCCATCTGCACGACATCGGCCGTGTCGAATACACCGCCGCCAATGACGATAAAGCCTTGGAGGCTTTCGACTTGCTCTGCCGCTTCGAGGGCATTATTCCCGCTTTGGAAAGCTCGCACGCGCTGGCTTGGGCGGTGGAAAATGCGCCGAAAATGGCTAAAGACCAAGTGATTTTGGTGAATCTCTCAGGCCGCGGCGACAAAGACATCAATACGGTTGCCAAATTAAAAGGCATTGAATTGTAAACATCAAAGGCCGTCTGCACATTCCGCATAAACCGCTTGATTCGGCATATCGGTATTTTGCAGACGGCATTTGTCCTGTTTAAGGTGCCGTTTCATATGGATTTTGTTCAAACTTGGCAAACCCGGCCGCCCGAAGGAACGCCGCCGCTGATGCTGGCCAATTCGCTGACCGCGGCTTTGCGTGCAATCGATTCGACTTTTTCCGTGCGGCTGCTTTATCTCGGTGCTCCTGAAAACAGCCCCTGCCTGCCGCTTGGTCTGCCGTCTGCAAACCACGCTCTGTTTGTCCGCGATGTGGCACTTTGTCTGCATGGCGAACCCGTCGTCTTGGCTCGCAGCCAATGTTCGGCGGATTCGGCAAACTGGCGCAGCATTCTGGATTGCGGCAACCGTCCGCTGGGTGAAAAGCTGTTTGACGGTTCTTTGCCTTTGACGCGCTCGCCTTTCGAGTTTGCCCGCCTGCCCGTCGAAAACCAAACCGAAGCTCTGGTTCGCCGTTCCCGTTTTCTTTGGAATCAGGAAACATTGTGGCTTGCCGAATGCTTCCTGCCCGCGCTGAACCCTTATCTCACCGATAATCCGTCTCCGTATTCACAGACGGCATAAGCCACCCGAACATCTGCAACACCGCCACAACATGAATATTTCCTCTCTTTTATTGAAACATCTGCCGCCTGCCGTTGCCGAAAAGCTCATCGTTTACCTGCAACTCATGCGCGCCGACAAGCCCATCGGTACACTGCTTTTATTGTGGCCGACTTATTGGGCGATGTGGATTGCAGCCGAAGGCTATCCCGGCCATACCGTTTTTATCGCCTTTACTGCCGGCGTATTTCTGATGCGGAGTGCCGGCTGTGTCATCAACGATTATGCAGACCGGGAGTTTGACGGTGCGGTCGAGCGCACGCAAAACCGTCCGTTTGCGCGCG
Source organism: Neisseria animalis (assembly GCF_900636515.1). NCBI lineage: Bacteria > Pseudomonadati > Pseudomonadota > Betaproteobacteria > Neisseriales > Neisseriaceae > Neisseria > Neisseria animalis. Next base: position 759,294 of record NZ_LR134287.1, on the reverse strand, counting down.
GTACCGTCAGCACTAAAGAAGCCCTGCTGCTTACCGCCGCGCTGTGCCTGCTTGCCGCGCTGTGCCTGTTGCCATTAAACCACCTGACGTGGCTGATGAGTCTGCCTGCGCTGTTTTTGGCCATGACTTATCCGTTTACCAAACGCTTTTTTCCGATTCCGCAATTTTATCTGGGGCTGGCTTTTTCATTCGGCATTCCGATGGCGTTTGCCGCCATTACCGAAACCGTACCCGGTATCGCATGGCTGGTTTTTGCCGCCAATCTGCTGTGGACGCTTGCATTCGATACGGTTTACGCCATGGCCGACAAAGAAGATGATTTGAAAATCGGTATCAAAACTTCCGCCATCACATTCGGCAGATACGACTTGACCGCCGTGATGCTGTGTCATGCAGGCTTCACGTTGCTGATGGTCGTATTGGGCTGGCAAATCGGTGCTTCATGGATTTATTGGCTGATGCTGCCGGTAACCGTTTGGTGGCAATACGGGCAATACTTGACCGCCTCAACCCGCAACCGTTCGGTCTGCTTCCAAACCTTTCTCGGCAACAACCGTATCGGCATGGCATGGTTTCTCGGCTTGGCGGGGCATTACCTGCTGGCAGGCGCATAAGCGGCAGGTGCATAGTCGGCAGCCCGCAAAAGGCCGTCTGCAAATCGTGCATTTTGCAGACGGCCTTACTGTTTGCAAGCTGTTAAAAAATATTGTAAAAATGCTAAACTGCGTAAGTTTTCCCCATACAAAATGCCGTTTTGCCATTGAGAATTTTGCCGACACTCGGTACAATTCCCCCTTGTTTTGCTACTGCTTAAAGAGATTTTTATGAGCCTGATCGGCGATATTCTCCCCTTGTCCCATATTATGTTGGACTTGGACATCACCAGCAAAAAACGTCTGTTCGAACAAGCCGGCCTGCTGCTGGAAAACCAAGCCGGGCTGCCGCGCTCCGATGTATTCGACTGCCTGTTTGCCCGCGAAAAACTGGGGACAACCGGCTTGGGGCAAGGTGTAGCCATTCCCCACGGTCGTCATGCCTGCGTCGAAAAAGCAGTCGGCGCATTCATCCGCCTGCACGAGCCTATAGAGTTTGACGCTCCCGATGGCAAACCGGTATCGCTGGTTTTCATCTTGCTTGTGCCTGAAAACGCCACCGGAGAGCATTTGGAAGTATTATCCAAACTGGCCGGCAAGTTTTCGCAAAAAAGCGTGCGCGAAGCATTGGCTGCTGCGGCAACAACCGAAGATGTTTACCGTTTGCTGACTGAAGAATAACCATGCCGAGCATTTCCGTCCGCCAGCTCTACCAAGACAATCTCCATAAATTACAGCTTGCTTGGGCAGCAGGCAATTCCGGTGCCGACAACCGTATCGGTGTGGAGGCCGACAAGCCCGTTTTGGCGCTGGTCGGCCATTTGAATTTTATCCACCCCAATCAGGTTCAGGTTATCGGCGCGGCAGAAGCAGAATACCTTATCCGTCTGGAATCCGGCGGTCTGCCGTTTGACTTTGCCGAACTGTTCGATATTCCGATGTCGCTGGTCATCGTGGCAAACGGTCTGCCCGTATCGCCCAAACTGCGCGATTTCTGCCATACGCGCGGCATTCCGCTGCTGACTTCCAAAGTCGAAAGTCCGCACCTGATGGACGTATTGCGGATTTATCTGCAACGTACCCTTGCCGTCTCCACGATGCGCCACGGCGTATTTTTAGATGTTTTCGAAATCGGCGTACTGATTACCGGACAATCCGGCTTGGGCAAAAGCGAACTGGCACTCGAACTGATTTCACGCGGACACAGCCTGATTGCCGATGATGCGGTCGAACTGTTCCGCACCGGCCCCGAAACATTGGAAGGCCGCTGCCCGCCTATGCTGCGCGACTTTTTGGAAGTACGCGGTTTGGGCGTACTGAATATCCGCCATATTTTTGGCGAACCCTCCATCCGTCCGAAAAAAGTGCTGCAACTCATCATCAATCTGGTTGCGGCGGACGATGACTATATGAAACAGCTTGACCGTCTGAGTATCCGTACCGAAACCGAATCCATACTCAACGTCAATATCCGTTCGGTAACCCTGCCCGTTGCCGTCGGACGCAACCTCGCCGTCATGGTAGAAGCCGCCGTCCGCAACTATATCCTGCAACTGCGCGGCAAAGACAGTACCAAAGAATTTCTCGAACGCCACCAAACGCTGCTGAAAGAAAACGAACAACACCATGAAGATAGTATTGATTAGCGGTTTATCCGGTTCAGGCAAATCCGTCGCACTCAAGCAGCTTGAAGACTTAGGCTACTACTGCGTTGACAACCTGCCTATGGAGCTGCTGCCCTCGCTGGTGCTCCACCATATCGACCGAGGAGATGAAACCAAACTCGGCGTAAGTGTCGATATCCGCTCCCGCATCGACATCAGTCAGGCTCAAGAGCAAATCAACTACCTGCGCTCGGAAGGCCATCAAGTCGACATACTGTTTGTTGAAGCCGAAGAAAGCGTACTGGTGCGCCGTTTTTCCGAAACCCGCCGCAGCCACCCGCTTTCCGACCACAACCTTTCCCTGATTGAAAGCCTGCAAAAAGAACGCGGCTGGCTCTCTCCCCTGCGCGACTTGGCCTATTGCATCGATACCTCGAAAATGAACGCCCAACAGTTGCGCTATGCCGTACAGCAATGGCTGAAAACCGAGCGGCAGGGGCTGTTGGTTATTCTGGAGTCATTCGGTTTCAAATACGGCACGCCCAACAACGCCGACTTCATATTCGATATGCGAAGCCTGCCCAACCCTTACTATGATACCGAACTGCGCCCCTACAACGGCATGGACAAACCGATTCAGGATTATCTAGACAACCAGCCCCTTGCTCAGGAAATGGTCAACGACATCGACGGTTTCATCAGCCGCTGGCTGCCGCGTATGCAGCAGGAAAGCCGCAGCTACGTTACCATCGCCATCGGCTGTACCGGCGGCCAGCACCGCTCCGTCTATGTCGTCGAAAGACTGGCGCAACGTCTGAAAAACACATACCAGCTTTTAGTCCTCCACCGCCAAGCACAAAACCTTACCGGACGCTGATTGGCTTCATTTTGCAGACGGCATATTCGCAAGAAAGGCACGAAATATGGCAATCCAATGGTTTCCCGGCCACATGAACAAGGCAAAAAAAGCCATCGCCGACCGTATCAAAAGTGTAGACATGGTCATCGAAATGCTGGATGCACGCCTGCCCGCCTCCAGCGAAAACCCCCTGCTGGCCCAGCTTTCCAAAGGCAAACCCAAGCTCAAAATCCTGAATAAGCAGGATTTGGCAGACAACGGGCGCACCGCCGCTTGGCTGGAATATTACAACAATATGCCGGACACCCGCGCCATTGCGCTGGACTCTTCCGAAAAAGGCGCGCATGGCAAAATTACCCAAACCTGCCGTGCCATGATGCCCAACCGCGGCGGCATCGACAAACCCCTGCGCGTATTAATCTGCGGCATTCCCAACGTCGGCAAATCCACCCTGATTAACGGCATGATTGGCAAAAAATCCGCCAAAACCGGCAACGAACCGGGCATTACCAAAGCCGAACAGCGCCTATTTCTCGCCGATGATTTCTGGCTGTACGACACCCCCGGTATGCTTTGGCCGAAAATTATCGTGGAAGAAAGCGGCTACAACCTTGCCGCCAGCGGTGCAGTCGGACGCAACGCCTTAGACGAAGAAGAAGTCTCACTCGAGCTGCTCGACTACCTGCGCCGCCACTATCTGCCGCTGTTGCAGGAGCGTTACCAAGCCGACAAAGACCCGTCCAGCCATTGGCTCGACACCGACTGGCTGGAATGGATTGCCAAAAAACGCGGCGCAATCCTCCCCGGCGGCAGAGTCAATTACCAAAAAGCCGCCGAAAATATCCTGACCGACTTCCGTGCCGGACAAATCGGCAAAATTACCCTCGAAACCCCGAGCCAATGGGAAAGCTGGCTGAAAACCGCCCGCAAACGCGAAGCCGAGTTGAAGGCACTGCGCGAAGCCCGAAAAGCCGAACGCAAAGGGAAAACACCGGCAGACGGCGAATAATCGTACATTCCCATTCGGACCCGCCTGCACCAATGCCCGAAACAGCAATGTTTCCCGGCAAACCGCCCGAACTGCGAGAAAGAACATATAGTCGAATAAAATAAGAATGAGACAAGGCAGCGAAGCCGCAGACAGTACACATAGTACGGCAAGGCAAAGCAACGCTGTATCATTCTTATTTTAAATGACTATAAAACAGCAAACCGATACTTTACGCTGTCCGTTCTTCTAAAACCCATACCGAAACCTATTTTGCAGACGGCCTATCCGCCTTCAGGCCGTCTGCAAATCCTTGCTTTTTATCATGAACGACAAACTCCCTCCCGACGCGCTGATTGAAGCCGCTCTGCTTACCCAAATCGAACCGCTTTCCGAGAAAGCCATGCGCGAATTGTGCGTGCCGCCGCTGTCGCAAGACAAACTCATCGATGTGCTGACCCAACTCAAACTGCGCTGGCAAAACCGCGCCTTAGATTTGGTGCATACCCATGAAGGTTGGCGTTTCCAAATCGCCCAAGCCGCCTTCGAACGGCTCGGCAGCCTGCAGGAACAACGTGCACCCCGCTATTCGCGCGCGGTGATGGAAACACTGGCAATTATTGCCTACCAGCAGCCGGTAACGCGCAGCGACATCGAAGGCATACGCGGCGTATCCGTTTCCCAAAACGTCATGCAAACCTTGCAAGACCGCGGCTGGATTGAAGTCATCGGCCATAGAGACGCCATCGGTCGACCCGCATTATGGGCAACAACTGCCGCATTTCTCAGCGATTTGCGTTTAGACAGTTTGGAAGAATTGCCTCCGCTCACCGAGCTTGGTGAACTGGTGTTGCCCGAACTTCTGGAAACACCGCCTACCGGAGAGGAAGACGAAGATGATGAAGCTGCCAAACCCTCCTTACCGGCAGATGAAACCACAGAAATGCCGTCTGCAAATCAAACGGTTTTGCTGAATTAAAACGGCAAAAATACAGACGGCATAAAACGCCTCAATATCTTTCCACTACTTCTAAATACTTGTTTCCATTAAAATCAAAGCAATCAGCCGGTACAGGCAATACGGTTCGGCAGACTTACTGCTTCAACAGCTTGATGAAATCCTTCTTCAAGCAAAACGCAGCCATGCCGTCTGCAACCCGCTGCCTTATGCCTGTGCCGCTTCACGATAATCCAAGCGCCATCACACTACCCGATCCGATACCGGATTACTCTCATTATAGTCGAATAAAATAAGAATGAGACAAGGCAGCGAAGCCGCAGACAGTACACATAGTACGGCAAGGCAAAGCAACGCTGTATCATTCTTATTTTAAATGACTATATCATATTGAATGTTAATCAAAACAAAAAAAGCGCGAACCTTACGATTCGCGCTTTTTTCAGACGGCCTCAATTATTTTTTGTCGTCTTTCACTTCTTCAAAATCGGCATCCACTACGTCATCGTCTTTCTTGGCAGAAGAAGATTCGGCTTGTGCGCCTTCGCCCGCCTGGGCTTGGGCTTCGGCTTGCGCTTGCGCGTACACCATTTCGCCCAGTTTTTGGCTGGCTGCACCCAAGGCTTCGGCTTTGGCATCAATGTCGGCTTTGTCTTCGCCTTTCACGGCTTCTTCGGCATCTTTCAATGCGGCCTCGATTTTCTCTTTTTCGGCTGCGTCGAGTTTGTCGCCGTAGTCGGCCAGAGATTTTTTCACCGAGTGAATCAATGCTTCGGCTTGGTTGCGCGAAGCCACCAGCTCGGTCAGTTTTTTATCTTCTTCCGCATTGGCTTCCGCGTCTTTCACCATGCGCTCGATTTCCTCTTCGCTCAGGCCGGAAGAGCCTTGGATGGTGATGTTGGCGGCCTTGCCGGTGCCTTTGTCTTTGGCAGAAACGTGCAGGATACCGTTGGCATCAATGTCGAAGGTTACTTCGATTTGCGGCATACCGCGCGGTGCAGGTGCGATGTCGCCCAAGTTGAACTGACCCAGCGATTTGTTGGCGGAAGCGCGTTCGCGTTCGCCTTGCAGCACATGGATGGTTACGGCACTTTGGTTGTCTTCGGCGGTGGAGAACACTTGCGACGCTTTGGTCGGGATGGTGGTGTTCTTCTGAATCAGCTTGGTCATCACGCCGCCCATGGTTTCGATACCCAGCGACAGCGGGGTTACGTCCAGCAGCAGCACATCGCTGCGGCCGCCGCCCAATACTTCGCCTTGAATCGCGGCACCGACTGCCACGGCTTCGTCGGGGTTCACGTCTTTGCGCGGCTCTTTGCCGAAGAAATCTTTAACGGCTTCCTGCACTTTCGGCATACGGGTTTGGCCGCCCACCAAAATCACATCGTCAATATCGCTTGTGCTCAAACCGGCATCTTTCAACGCGGTACGGCAAGGCTCGATAGAGCGTTGGATCAAATCTTCCACCAGGCTTTCGAATTTGGCACGGGTCAGCTTCAATACCAAGTGTTTCGGGCCGGTTGCGTCCATGGTGATAAACGGCAGGTTGATTTCGGTTTGCTGGCCGCTCGACAATTCGATTTTGGCTTTTTCGGCTGCTTCTTTCACGCGCTGCATCGCCATCGCATCGCCTTTCAGGTCGATGCCCTGCTCTTTTTTGAACTCGGCGATGATGTGGTCGATGATGCGTTGGTCGAAGTCTTCGCCGCCCAAGAAGGTATCGCCGTTGGTCGCCAATACTTCAAACTGTTTGTCACCGTCGAGGTTGGCGATTTCGATGATGGAAATGTCGAAAGTACCGCCGCCCAAATCGTAAACCGCCACTTTACGGTCTTTATTGTCGCCTTTGTCCATACCGAATGCCAATGCGGCGGCAGTCGGCTCGTTGATGATGCGTTTTACGTCCAAACCGGCAATGCGGCCGGCATCTTTGGTGGCTTGGCGTTGGCTGTCGTTGAAGTAGGCCGGAACGGTCACTACCGCTTCGGTTACTTTTTCGCCCAGATAGGCTTCTGCCGCTTCTTTCATTTTACGCAGCACTTCGGCGGAAATTTGCGGCGGCGACAGCTCTTTGCCTTGCGCTTTCACCCATGCATCACCGTTGCCCGATTTGATGATTTCAAACGGCATGGTTTCGATGTCGCGCTGCACTTCTTTATCTTCGAATTTATGACCGATCAGGCGTTTGGCGGCATAAATGGTGTTTTTTGCATTGGTGACGGCTTGGCGTTTGGCCGGTGCGCCGACCAGGATTTCGTTGCCGTCGAGATAGGCGACCACGGAAGGCGTGGTGCGCGCGCCTTCGGCGTTTTCGATTACTTTGGTTTGGCCGTTTTCAGAAATGGCCACGCATGAGTTGGTTGTACCCAAGTCGATACCGATTACTTTTGCCATGTATTTATAGCTCCTAAAAATTTTAATACTTAATAAATGATTCGGCTGGGGATTACGCCCCGTTGGTCTGTAAATAAGGCGGTTTTTCCGCTTTTCAAGTATCGGAATCTAAAATTTTTCAGATATTTTTAATTTTATATTCAAATGCTTGATTTACTTATCCACAGGCCGTCTGAAATTATTTTTTCAGACGGCTTGTTTTGAGGCCCACAGTCTTTGCCATCGGAATGACGACCCGGCAACACGGTTTCCTAATGAGATGGGGGATAAGGCCGTCTGAAAATTTTATGCCTGACAAACATCATCAGGCGGTGCTTTCAATCTTCTTTTTTCGCCACCACCACCATTGCCGGACGCAATACGCGGTCTGACAGGGTATAGCCTTTCTTCATCACGCTGACGATGGTATTCGGCTCCTGCTCGCTGACCACGGTCTGCATCGCCTGGTGTTGGTGCGGATCGAGCTTGTCGCCTGCCTGCGGGTTGATTTCTTTGATTTGGGTGGCATCGAATGCTTTTTGCAGCTCGTTCAAAGTCATCTGCACGCCCATTTTCAGCGCGTCGAAATTACCGCTCTGATCCAGCAGCGCCATTTCCAGATAGTCTTTCACCGGCAGCATTTCGGCGGCGAATTTTTGTCCGGCAAACTTATGGGTGTCGGCGATTTCCTGCTGGTGGCGGCGGCGCAGGTTTTGCTCGTTGGCCAAGCCGCGCAGCTGCTCGTCTTTGACTTGGCCTTCCAACTCGGCAATACGCGCTTCCAAGTCCTCATAAGAAGGTTTTTCCACAACCTGCCCTTCTTCTGCTTCCTGACCACCTGCAACTTCCGCAGCCTCCACTGCTTCCGTTTCTTCTGCGGCAGCTACTTTTTCTTCTTCGACAGTTTGGGTTTGTTCGTTCATATCGGCATCCTTTAATGGAAAAACAGCAGTCATAACATCATTTCACGACATATAAGGCCGTCTGCAAAAATTTCAAGCCCAAACGGTAGCAACCTTTCCTTTTCCAACTGCCAAACCGTTCTAAAAACAGCATTTTCCGCACTATGCCAAAACCGCGATAAACGGTAAGATATACGCAAGCGTACAGGCACAAGTCCGCACACGCGCTTTTTTCCATTTTACAGACGGCCTTTATTATGCAAAACATCAAAAAAGACCACCTCAACACCGCAGATTTCGATTTGTGGCAAACCATTCGCGAAGAAACCGAAGCCGCTGCCGCCGCAGAACCGATTTTGGCGAGTTTCCTGCACCAAACCGTACTGCGCCACGGCTCGCTGGCTTCAGTACTTGCCTACCACCTGTCCAGCAAACTTTCCAGCCCGATTATGGACGCAAGGATTCTGTATGAAATGTATCTGCTGGCACTTTCGGAAGACAGCCACATCATCGGCTGCGTCGAATCCGACTTAAAAGCCGTATACGAACGCGACCCCGCCTGCGACGAATACTCGCTGCCGCTTTTGTATTTCAAAGGTTTCCATGCGATTCAGGCACACCGCATCAACCACTGGCTGTATCAAAACGGCCGCCAAACGCTGGCATATTTCCTGCAAAACCGCATGTCGGAAGTATTCGGCACCGACATCCACCCCGCCGCCCGATTCGGCCACGGCATCATGCTTGACCACGCCACCGGCTTCGTCGTCGGCGAAACAGCCGTGTTGGGCAACAACATTTCGATTCTCCACGGCGTAACCCTCGGCGGCTCGGGCAAAGAAAGCGGCGACCGTCATCCGAAAGTTTCAGACGGCGTGATGATTGGCGCAAACGCTTCGATTTTGGGCAACATCCGCATCGGAGAAAACGCCAAAGTCGGCGCAGGCAGCGTAGTGGTCAGCGATGTGCCGTCATCGATTACCGTTGTCGGCGTTCCCGCCAAACCGGTCGGACGTTCCAATAAAGTTCCGTCTGCCGACATGAATCAAAATATCGACTTTACCGGCTTGGATTTTATGATTTGAGAGCGAAACAATATATCGTTAAATCACTCAGCATAAGGCAAGGCTGCACAACGGCAGACTGTACGCACAATATGGGGCGCGGCTCGACCGCTTCAGCAGCCTGCTCAAAACTCCTCTTTGAACAAAATTTAGGCAGCACGGTATCTTTCTGCTCTGCGTGAAACCCATGTATAGTCGAATAAAATAAGAATGAGACAAGGCAGCGAAGCCGCAGACAGTACACATAGTACGGCAAGGCAAAGCAACGCTGTATCATTCTTATTTTAAATGACTATAAAATGACTAAAAAGGCCGTCTGCATTTACAGACGGCCTTTTGCAATCAATAATATCTTAAGCGACGTTGGTTTTTTCCCTACGTCCCAACAGCGTAATCAAATCGACAATGCGCTGCTTCATCACGCGGCGATCGACGATTTGGTCGATTGCGCCTTTTTCCAGCAGAAATTCCGCACGTTGGAAACCTTCGGGCAGCGTTTCCCGCACGGTTTGCTCAATCACGCGCGGCCCTGCAAAGCCGATTAAGGCATTCGGTTCGGCAAGCACCACATCACCCAAGAAAGCAAAGCTGGCGGATACACCGCCCATGGTCGGATCGGTTAACACCGATACAAACGGCAGACGTTTTTCCGATAAAAGATGCAATGCCGCGCTGGTTTTGGTCATCTGCATCAAAGAATTTACGCCTTCCTGCATACGCGCGCCGCCTGATGCGGAAACGCAGATAAAGGAGCAATTATCCGCTGCTGCGCGGCGTACGCCTTGTACGAAACGCTCGCCCACTACCGATCCCATAGAACCGCCGATAAAGCGGAATTCAAACGCAGCCACCACTACCGGCAAACCGCCCATCGTCCCTTTCATGACCACCAGCGCATCATCTTCCCCCGTTTGTTTGCGGGCAGCCGTCAAGCGGTCGGGATATTTTTTGCTGTCTTTAAATTTCAGCGGATCAGTCGGCTTCACTTGCGCGCCGATTTCTTCGCGGCCTTCCGCATCCAACAGCAGGTTCAGGCGTTCGCGGGCGGAAAGCGGATTGTGGTAATCACATTTCGGGCAAACGGAATTGTTTTGTTTCAATTCGGTTGAGTAAACGGTTGCCGAGCAGGACGGGCATTTGTGCCACAAACCTTCGGGTACGCTGGATTCGCTTTTATCATCACGTTTGATTTTCGGCGGCAGGATTTTATCTAACCAGCTCATGGAAACTCCTTCGATAAGACTCCGGCAGCAACCGAAGCCGTTTTTTCAGACGGCACGCGGCGGCAACTGCCGGCGCACCCAAAATATTCAGCGGATGGCAGCTTTCAATTCACCAACCAACGCGCCAACCGCACCGGCCTCGTTGCCGGCGTTGTCTTCAATGGTCTTGACGATACGGCTGCCCACGATGACGGCATCGGCAACCGCACCAATTTTGCGCGCGCTTTGTGCATCATGAATACCGAAACCGACACCGATCGGAATGGAAATATATTTGCGTAACAACTCTATTTTACGCGAAACCTCTTCGGTATCCAAACTGGCCGCACCCGTTACCCCGCGCAGGGAAACGTAATACACAAATCCGCCTGCCATCTCCGCGATGGTGCGGATACGCTCTTCGGTGGTGGTCGGCGCAATCAGGAAAATACAGTCGAGGCCGTTTGCCTGCAGCTCACTTTGCAGCGGCGCGATGGTCTCTACCGGAGAATCAACAGTCAGCACGCCGTCCACACCGGCCTCGGCGGCTGCTTGTGCAAACCGCGCATAGCCCATTTTGTGCACCGGATTGAGATAGCCCATCAGCACCACAGGCGTCGTATCGTTGCTTTGGCGGAACTGCCTTACCACTTCCAACACATCTGCCAGCGATACGCCGTTTGCCAAAGCGCGTTCAGCCGCCCGCTGAATGGTCGGGCCGTCTGCCATCGGGTCGGAAAACGGTACGCCCAATTCCAAAATATCCGCGCCGTTTTCAACCAAGCTGTGCATCAATGCCAACGTAGTCTGCGTATCGGGATCGCCTACGGTAATATAGGGAATCAGGGCTTTTGCCCCGTTCAGGGTCTGAAAGGTCTGCTGGATTCTGCTCATCTTATGCTCGTTTCCGTATGATTGCAGGACGGTATCAAAAGGTTAACAATTTGTAAGTATAGCATTGACCGGCCGCAAATAAACAAGCCGTCTGTAAAATTATTTATTTTGCAGACGGCCTGACACTTGCTTTCTCAATCGCGTTTGTGCTCGATATAATCCTGCTGTTTGGCAGAAGGCTCATGGCGGGTAACGGTATATTCCCCTTCGATGACATCATCGCCCCCGTTATCGCCCTTCTGCTGCCGGGCAAACGGATTATGCTGTTGAAACCCCGCATTCCGCCCCGCTTGAGCCACCGGTCTGCCCTTAATCGGCAGCAGCAACAGCAGCGCGAACACACCGGAAATAAAACCCGGACTCATCAGCATCAACGCCGCCAGCGCATAACGTATCGGCCACAGCATCTGATACAGGGAAATATCCTGCCCGCTCCGTACCGCCGCGCCGGCCAACAGCACGCCCGACAATCCGGTATGGCGCAACATCAATACCCCGCTGACAAAACTCACCACCATCAGCAGCAAAGTCGCACCGCCGCCAATCCAGTCTGCCACCCAGACAATCGACATGATTTCCAAAAACAGCAGCACCAAAAAACCGATACCGAGAAATTGCATTCAGAACCTTTCTTTATCTTTATCATGTTCAGGCATACTAACATAAAGCCTGCCGCCTATGCTTTCAATACCTTTTAATGTGAAATCGGGTAAGCGTTTGCAGGGGTAAAAAAAAGTAAGGGAGGCGGATTTCGGGTGCAGCACGGCGGTAAGATTTGTTATCCTTACGGCCTATGAAAACACCAGCCCTTTTTCTCAAACATTCCGCACAGGCCGTCTGTATGACGGTTTCCCTGATTGCACTTGCCGCCTGCTC